>DASWVE010000058.1:0-40460 GCA_036401315.1 Candidatus Acidiferrales bacterium | reverse complement strand
GACGAGAGTCTGGTTGAAGACGTTGTCCCCACGGCGCGGCGTCCCCTGACTCCCGCGCCTCGTTTTCATACCAATAGCCGCAAATCGGATTCGACCACCGCTCTCCTCTCACCCTAATTTTCTTTTCGAGCCAACCCCCTTAATCCGGCGAAACGAAACGGCCGAGCGCGGACCGGCGGCGAAATCTGTTTCCGCTTCAACACGATTAACAGGCGAAGACGGTTCGAAGAGCCCAAATTATTCGCGCGAAAATATTTTGCTTCGAACGAAATTTAGTGCTAGTCTCCGCCGCATTACGGCCCAAAATTGCGCGTGAATTATTTCGCCCTGTACTACGACTGTACTGCGGTACAGCTAGTATCGAACGACTCAGGCGTGATATTCCACCCGCAGATTTTATTCCCTGGTTCGTTCCAGCCGACCGAACCTCAATCGTCTTAACCGAAGCAGCAGCGAAAAACGTCAGCCACACCAAAAGCGAGGAGTCCTATGAGCGAAGCAAATGTTGCCGGCACAAGTGTAACTAAAAACGAGACGGCTATTCCCGGGACCATTTCCAATGAAGCGGCGGTGGCTGGCCAGGAACCCAAGAAGGGGACCTCGCGCCGGTCATTTTTCGGCAAGATGGGCGCATTGGCGGGCGGCGCAGCAGTAGCCGCGGCGGGCGTGCCCTTTGAACAGATGGTGACCGGGTCAACTGCGTCGGCGGCATCATCGTCATCGACCGCAGCCAGCCTTTCCACCGGCCAATTCCCGGTAGGCGGGCAAGCACGAAGAGCCTTCGTGCTGGCCGTGCGCGAAAAAGCAGCGCTGACGGAATTCGCCAAGCCGCTTCCGGCGCAGATCCCCAACACGGATGAATCGGTCTACGCCAACGACTACTACATCGGAAACTTCACCAAGAACCTGCCGCACGATAGCCTGGGCCAGGTAAATCCGCAGGCGTACAAAACATTCTTGAAGGCCTGCACCACCGGCCGCGAAGCGGACTTCGAAGCGATCACCCTGGGCGGAACGGCGCCGTACGCCAGCCCGCAGGCCGGGTTGACCGTAAACCTCGACGGTTCGGACACCGCCGCGCTGGCCATTCCTCCGGCACCGACGTTCGGCAGCGCCGAACGCGCGGGCGAAGCGGTGGAAGTGTACTGGCACGCGCTATGCCGCGACGTGCCCTTCGCGCAATACGGGCAGGAGCCGCTGACCTCAGCGGCGATCGCCGACCTGAATAAATTGTCGATCTTCAAAGGACCCAAGAGCGGCAACCAAGTCACCGCGCAGACGCTGTTCCGCGGCAACTCCGTTGGCGATACCGTCGGACCGTACATCTCGCAGCTCTTCCTGCTGCCCACCACGTTCGGCTTGGGAAACTTTGCGGTCGACAATAATTTGGGAGCACCGGCGCAGCAGTATTTTACCTACGCGCCGAACCTGGATTACAACACCGACGCGCAGAATTTCCTGCAGGTGCAGAACGGCCAGGTCACCGTTCCTTCCCAGGCTCGCAGCATTTTCTTCGACTTCGGCAACAGCCAGATCCTGCCGAACCCGCTGTATCTGCACGACGGACGCAGCACCTGCGCGCTGGTGCACATCGACGAACTCTACCAACATTATTATTTCGCGGCCGTCGCTTTGCTGGCGGCGAACTTCCCCGCCAACCCCGGGTCGCCCTACAGCGCCACCAAGACGCCGCAAGAAACTGCGTTCGCGCAGTTTGGCGGACCGCATATCACCGCGTTGATGGCCGACGCGGCGCTGCGCGCGTTGCGCACGGTGTGGTACCAGAAATATTACGTCCACCGCACGCTGCGTCCGGAAGAATACGGCGGCTGGCTGCAGAACACGCTGACCGGCAAAGCGTCGTACGGAATCAACGGCCAGGTGCTCAACTCGCAAGCCATGCAGACGGTGTTCTCGAAGAACGGGAGCTACTACCTGCCGATGGCGTTCCCCGAAGGCTCGCCGACGCATCCGTCGTACGGCTCGGGACACGCGACCGTAGGCGGCGCGTCCGTAACGGTGTTGAAGGCGTTCTTCGACGACACGCAAACGCTGGTCGGGAACAACATCACGCCGATGTACTCGCCGGACGGCTACAGCTTGCTGCCTTACACCGGGTCCGATGTGGGCTCGATCACGGTGGGCGGCGAACTGAACAAGATGGCGTCGAATGTCGGCATCGCGCGCGATGTGGCGGGCGTGCACTGGCGCAGTGATTACTACCAATCGCTGCTGCTGGGCGAACAGTCGGCCATCGACCTGCTGCAGGACGTGATCAACACCTACCCGGAGTCGAACCCGTACTTCCAATTCACGAAGTTCGACGGGACTCCGATCACCATCACCAAGAACTAGGTTTCCCCCCGCGGAGGCTCGCGAAGAAATTCGCGGGTCTCCGCACAGCAAAGCGCGTGGGGGCCGGAGGGCGTCCGGCTCCCTGCGCGTGTTGTTTCACTTTTTTACCGTGAAATTGCCGGCGGGGGCCGACGCAACTTGGTGATGCGAAAATTCTCGAAGCAAACCTTGAAGCAGACGACGACACGGCGCGAAGGCCGCGACGCGACGCAACTCTTGCGTTCAGCGCGCGCTCTGCGGACGCTGGCGGCGCTGGTTTTGATTGCGGTCGCGGTGCTGCTCCCGCGCTCGGCAAATTCTGCAGAAAGCGTTTCGGTTTTGTACGCGGGCTCGCTGGCAGGCGTGATGGAAAACGGCGTCGGTCCGGCCTTCATCAAGACGACCGGCATCGCGTATGAAGGCGAAGCGCAAGGCTCGCTGGGCGGCGCGCGGATGATTCGCGACAAGCTGCGCTTCCCCGACGTCTACATCAGCGCGGATCCGGCAGTGAACGCCAAAGTTTTGATGGGGCCCGCTAATGGCAATTTGGTGAACTGGTACCTGCTGGTCGGCGGCTCGCAACTGGTGCTGGGCGTGAATCCGGCCAGCAAATTCGCGGCGAAGTTCGACGACGTGCGCAGCGGGAAAATGACCTGGTACGAATTGCTGGAGACGCCAGGGTTCCGCTTCGGGCGCGGCGACCCGACCATCGATCCCAAGGGCTACCGCACGATTTTCATGTTCAACCTGGCCGGGAAATTTTATAAACGCCCGGATATTCCGGCGCTGCTGGGCGAGCCGCGGAATCCGGCCGAAGTTTTCCCGGAAATTGTGCTGCTGGCGCGGCTGGAATCGGGCGAATTCGACGCCGCGATTTTTTATAAGCATGAAGCGCTGGCGCACAAGATGCCGTTCATCACGCTGCCGCCGGAAATTAATTTGGGCGACCCAAAATTCGCAGCGAGCTACGCCACGCAAACCTACGACACGCCGGGCGGCGAGCATGTGGTGGGTGCGCCGATTCTTTTCACCATTACGATTCCAACGACGGTGCGGCACGAGGCGGCGGCGCTGGCCTTCGTGAAATTTGTGTTGTCGTCGGACGCGCTGCTTAAGGATTTCGGGTTCAGCAACGTGGCGCATCAAGTGGGCGGCGACGCCGGGCTGGTGCCGCCGGAATTGCGCGGATTTATCGACGGGGCGTTTCATCCATGATGATGATGACGATGAACCGCAAAACAAACGGCCTGGTGCTGCTCTTCGGCGTGCTAGGCGCGGTGTTGCTGCTCGATCTGGTGCTGCCCATCGGCAATTTGCTGGCGGGAAGCAACTGGGTCGATGCGTTTGCGGCGTTGCGGCAGCCGGAAGCTTTGCAGGCGGTGAAAGTTTCGCTGCTGTCTTCGGCCATTGCGATTACGGCCATGACATTGTTCGGCGTGCCGCTGGGATATTTGCTGGCGCGCGCGGAATTGCCGTTGAAGCGGCTGTGGATCGGCCTGGTATTTCTGCCGATGGTGGTGCCGGATCTGGCGGGCGGGATTTTGCTGCTGCGACTGTTTGGACCGTACGGGCCGATCGGGCATCCGTTCGATGCCCACAACGTGGCGTTGACCAACAACCTGGTCGGCGTGGTGCTGGTGCAGATTTTCGTAGCCGCGCCGTTCGTGGTGGCTTCGTCGCTGGCGAGTTTTTCAGGCGTCGACCGCGAGCTGGAAGCGGCCGCCGGAACGCTGGGCGATTCGGCGTGGCAAGTTTTTACCCGCGTCTCGCTGCCGCTGGCCTGGCCGGGCATCGCGATTGGAATTACGCTGGCGTGGATTCGCGCGCTGGGCGAATTTGGCGCGACGCTGGTGATGGCTTACAACCCGCACACGCTGCCGGTATTTTTGTGGGTAAAGTTTGAATCCGAGGGACTGGCCGGGGCGCTGCCGATTGCATTTTGCCTGGTCTTTCTCGCGGTGATGGCAGTGGGAGTTTCCATGAATTTGAATCGCTTCACCGGCGTGTCGGACGTGCTCGCGCCATTGGGGAGGGCGACAAAATGGGACAGCTAAGCGTTTTCGCGGATTGGTTCCGGCTGGGTTGGGCCTGGCCGGCGAGCCGCACGCGCGCGGAGGCCGACGCGCCAAACGGCGCGGGGCACGCGCTGGAAATTCGCGTGGCGCACCGCTACGGCGTCGCGGGCAAGACCACTTTTTCTTTGGAAACGAATTTTATGGTGCAGCCGGGCGTGACCATTCTGCGCGGCCATTCGGGCGCGGGGAAAACTACGTTGCTGCGTTGCATCGCGGGGCTGGCCCCAATGGAGAACGGCACGATCGCGGTAGGGCCGCAGGTGATGTTTGATTCCGCGCGCGGCGTGAATCTGGAGCCGCGGCACCGTAAAGTGGCTTTCGTGTTCCAGCATCTGGCGCTGTTTCCGCATTTGAGCGTCCGCGAAAATGTAGGATACGGATTGAAAAAGCTGGACGCGTCGGAACGTGGCGAGCGCGTGAATGCGGTGATGGCTTCGTTCCGCATCGGGCATTTGGGCGATCGCCTGCCCAGCGAAATTTCCGGCGGCGAACAACAGCGCGTGGCGCTGGCGCGCGCGCTGGTGACCGAACCCTCCGTGCTGCTGCTGGACGAGCCGCTGTCTTCTTTGGACGTGAAAACGAAGGCGCTGATCGTTGATGACTTGCGGGCCTGGAATGCGGCGCACCGCATTCCGATTGTGTACGTCACGCACGACGACCGCGAAGTGCGCGCGCTGGGCGAACGCGCCATCACGCTGGAGCACGGGCGGATCGTCGCCGACGATTCCCTGCTGGGAATTTCCGCTGACACGCACACTGGGTGCCCGGATTCTGGCAATTTTGTCGATAAAAAGTTTGATGCGACTGTCACGGCTGTTCAAGCGACCGAAAAGAGTGTGACTTGTCGCTTACACCTTTCCGAGCCTGAACTGTCCGCGTATTGGAGGCATGGTGCGCTTGGAACTAAAGTCCAAATCGGTTTACGCGTAACAGAGTAATTGAATGCAACGTTCAGGGTTCCAGTCGATGTCGGGAACTTCGAATTTTGAAGAGGCCAAGACGATGGCAGCGGTTGAAACGGTGCAGATCTTATTTAACGCACTTGGAATGAATTAAATAACTAGGGTCCGAGCCAAAATTTTCTTGTTAGAAGGTAAAATTGTTATTGTTCCGATCGCAGGGATATTTAAATGCTTCTAAGTGGTTAAAAATCAGTAGATACGGCGATTTGTTAAACCCAGGCAGCTGATATTTATTCCCCGGCATTTCCCCCGACTCCGTTCGTTTGCGAATCCCCGTCCAACGAGCCGAAATTGGGATCACCGGGAATTCTTCACTACGTAGAAAAATCTAAAGGGCGTATCACTTTTGCCCGCTCTGTAAGCTACCCCGTCAAACGTTTGTCACTCTACGGCGAGTCTTAATAAAAATACAGGTTCCCACCTATAGAACGGCGCCGTGCTGCGCGAGATGCTCGAGGCCGTTGTGTGAAACCCCGAAGAGGCGACGCGTGCGAGCTCCCGGCCGGTGCGCGTCCTTCTTTAACCATGCGACGGCGTTGCGAAACGCAAACCTGATAATCCGGTTCTCAAATCATTCTACGTAAAAGGAATTCATTGATGAAACGCGATAAGGTCACCAGGAAGTCTAGCTCGGGTTCGGTTGCAACCATAAAGACCAAGGGCGGAGAGACGCACCAGCAGGCCGCTCCATCGCAGCTCTCCATCACGACCAATCAGGGTCTGCCAATTGCCGACAATCAAAATTCGCTGAAGGCTGGCCAGCGCGGCCCCACCTTGCTGGAAGATTTCATCGTTCGAGAAAAGATCACGCATTTCGATCATGAACGCACTCCCGAGCGCATCGTGCATGCTCGCGGCTCGGCGGCGCATGGTTATTTTCAATCCTACGGATCGCTGAAAAAATATACCAAGGCCGCTTTCCTGAACGATTCCAAAATAAAGACGCCGGTCTTTGCCCGTTTTTCTACGGTGGCTGGCGAACGCGGCTCGGCCGATCTGGCGCGCGATGTGCGCGGCTTCGCGGTGAAGTTCTATACCAGCGCAGGCAATTTCGACCTCGTCGGCAACAATATCCCCGTGTTCTTCATTCAAGACGCGATTAAATTCCCAGACCTGATCCATTCGGTAAAAATTGAGCCGGACCGCGGATTTCCGCAGGCCGCCTCCGCCCACGACACCTTCTGGGATTTTATTTCGCTGATGCCGGAATCGATGCACATGGTCATGTGGGTCATGTCGGACCGCGCCATCCCGCGCTCCCTGCGCATGATGGAGGGTTTCGGTATCCACACTTTCCGCTTGATCAACGACGCGGGAGACGCGCACTTCGTCAAGTGGCACTGGCGCCCGAAACTGGGTAACAGTTCCGTCCTGTGGGATGAGGCCGTGAAAATCAACGGCGCCGACTCCGATTTTCACCGCAAAGATTTGTGGGAAGCGATCGACGGTGGCGATTTCCCCGAGTGGGAGTTGGGCCTGCAAATTTTCGATCAGAAGACGGCGGATAAATTCGAGTTCGACGTGCTCGACGCGACGAAAATAATCCCCGAAGAGTTCGTGCCGCTCCAAATGGTCGGGAAAATGGTGCTGGACCGCAATCCGGACAATTTTTTCGCGGAGACCGAGCAGGTCGCGTTCTGCCCCAGCCACCTGGTGCCCGGCCTGGATTTCTCCGAAGATCCTTTACTGCAAGGACGGCTTTTTTCGTACCTGGATACGCAGCTCAGCCGGCTGGGTGGCCCGAATTTCCACCAGCTGCCGGTGAATGCTCCGAAATGCCCGTTCCACAACTTGCAGCGCGACGGCATTCACCAGATGAGCCTGCAAAAGGGCCGGGTGAGCTACGAACCGAATTCGCTCGATAGGGAAGCGCCGCGCGAATCGATGGATCGCGGCTTTCACACTTCTGCGCGCCCTGTAGCGGGCGCCACGGTTCGCGTCCGTTCCGAATCGTTCAACGATCACTATTCGCAGGCGCGCCTGTTCTACAAATCAATCACGCCCCCGGAACAACGGCATCTGGCCAACGCCTTGACTTTCGAGCTGGGCAAACTGGAAACCGAAGCAATCCGCCTGCGCATGCTCGGGCACTTACAACTGATCGATCGCAAACTCGCGGACACTGTGGCGGACAATCTCGGCGCAAATGGAAAGGCCGAAAAAATCACGCCCGCGAAAACGCCGGTGGACCTGAAGCCCAGCCCGGCGCTGCGTCTCTACGGAAAAACGAAGCCGACTCTCGAAGGCCGCAAAGTTGGGCTGCTCTTAGCGGCCGGATTCGACGACAGACTCAGGCGCGACCTAGTCACCCAGATCGAAACCGCCGGCGCGAAAGCCGCCGTGATCACCGCCAAAATTCAGGGCGAAATGGACGCGACCGGTAAATTGCATCCATCACAAATGGCGCTCCGCGCGTCCCCGTCGGTCCTCTTCGATGCGGTAGCGATCCTCGCCGGCCCCGACGGCGACAAAAAACTGGCAGCCGACCCCAACGCCCAAGCGTTCCTCACCGATGCCCGCCGCCATTGCAAAGCTGTCGCATTTTCTGGCATCCCGGCGTTGACGAAGAAAGTAGCCGTAACCCCAGAAAACGGAATCCTGGACCTAAGCGCCAAATCCAGCGTAAAGGATTTCATCGCCGCAGCCAAGCTAGGCCGATTCTGGGAGCGCGAAGAAGAAAAATAAATCAACCATATCGATCGATCCCGCGGAGTCCGGCGAGACCACCGTTACTTGATGCCCCACCCTAACCACGGGTAACTCCACTGAGTAATTCTACGAATAGTAAACAATTCCCGCCTATGTTAGCGTGAGTCGAGGGCACTTTCGGGTGGCCTCGACGGAGCCGCATGGCTCAACGCCCACACAACATGCAAGCGGCAGCGCGGCGCCAACGACCGGCGTCGCCCGCACCCCGCACGCCCTCCAAACACCCCGCCGCTCGCGGCCGGACGCTACTCCCCTGCTCCGCACCACCTGACGCGGCCATCTTCGCGGGTCGTGCCCCGCACAAATCCCATTTTTCATTACCACCTATGAAATTTTTAATCGACATATGTGCGATTAGATTTCGCCGCAACTCCCGCACAACAAACCACTTCACTTTTTCTAATCGACAATTTTTATGGCATTTTCCTTTGCCAGCCCAAAATCCCCCCCAACCAGCCTTCCCCACTGGCGCAGCCCGACCCAACGCGCCTCCTCGTGTCGTCCAACCACCTGTAGCGGCCACCCCGCCGAGCGGGATCGGCGATCGCCGTCATGTTGCGCTCTTGCCGGTCCGCGTCACCCCATTTTCCATTTTCGAATTTCCATTTTCCGATTTTCTAATCGCAAAATGGATTATTAGAAACGCACCTAACCCGCGCCGTATCAACACCGACACCCGTTCTAATCGCAACTTAATTTCATCCAACGTTTTAGCGCCGCATGGCGGGCATCGAAGTCAAAACCTTACGACCAATTCGGATTGGGGACGAGTTCGGGGCGGCCATCGCGCTGCAGAAGCAGCTGGCGCATGCCTTTTTTCAGGATTTGGCTGTAGTCGTGGCCGGCGGTGGGGCTGCAGGCCCAGAGGAAAACAAAATTATCGCGGCCGACATTCATGGTGCGATGGGCCCACTCCGGAGGAATGAAGGCGGTGACGCCCGGAGTCATTTCTACGATTTTATTTTCGCCGGTGCGCGATTCGAGCAGCAGGACGCCGGTGCCGTGGAGCGCTGAATAAATTTCGGCGGCGTCGGGGCGTTCGTGGAAGTGGCCGCGGGTCATGTAGTATTCGTCGCCGACGGTGCCGGGGAAAATTGTGGTGGTGCCGAAGTACAGATCGCTATCGGGTTGGCGATATTCGGCGACGTCGTAGACGACGGGGTCGGCTTGCTGGGCGACGGCGCGTTCGAGCGCCGGGGCGTCGTGAAATATGTGGCGCAGCTCGCTGAGCCGCTTGGTGTAGTGGCCGGTCTCCGGCGCGAGCGCACCGGTGACTGGATCGATGCGAACTCCCTGGGGCCAATTTCCGCTCGCCATTCCCGCCAGCCTCCTCAAATCAAAGCGACTATAATATTTTTCAGCGCGAAGATACAATCGCGCGCGCAGCGTGCGCGGTGCGTTGACCAAGCTGCGTTGCGGCGTTGCGACGCCGAGCGAGATGCGCGAGGTTGCGCGAGATTGCGCGAGATAAACGACCAGGAGTGTGCATGCCAGCAAAACAAGAACGTCTGCTGAAAGTCGGCGTGCTCGGCTGCGGGCCGATCGCGCAGGCCGCGCACTTCGAGAGCGCGACCAAGGCGCGCAACACCGAGCTATACGCGATCTGCGACGTGGCTGAGGATTTGCTCGAGCGCATGGCGTGCACTTGGGCGCCACGCAAGACCTTCCGCGACTACGAGCGGATGCTGGCGGATCCGGAACTCGACGCAGTGGTGGTGGCGGTGACGGACACGTTTCACGTGCAGATGGCGATTGCGGCGGTGAGCGCCGGCAAGCATGTGCTGTGCGAGAAACCGCTGGGCGTTTCGGTGGAGGAAGTGGAAGAGCTGCGGCACGCGGTGCGCAAGTCCGGGAAGATCTTGCAGGTCGGGCACATGAAGCGGTTCGACGCGGGCTTGCAGAGCGCGCGGCATTTCATCGAGCGCGAGATGGGCGAGATGCTGGCGCTGAAGGCGTGGTACTGCGATTCGACGCATCGTTACGAAGTGACCGACGCGGTGCAGCCGCACATGGTGCGCAGCGCGAACGTGCGAAAGCCGGCCACGGATCCGAAGGCCGACCTGGCGCGGTATTACATGCTGGCGCATGGCAGCCATCTGCTGGATACGGCGCGATTTTTGGCGGGGCCTCTGGTGGAAGTTGAAGCGCGTTTGCTGAAAAGGTTTGGCGCTTTTTGTTGGTTCGTCGATGTGGCGTTTGCGAGTGGCGCGCTGGGGCATCTGGATTTGACCGTGCCGGTGCGCATGGACTGGCACGAAGGGTTTCAGATTTACGGCGAGAATGGGTCGGTGACGGCGAAGACTCCGAACCCGTGGCTGTACAAGACCAGCGACGTGGATATTTTTCACGAGGCTACGGGCGAGACGACTCGCGTGCTGGGCGCGGACGGACATTTTTACCGGCGGCAGTTGGAGGCTTTTGCTGATGTGATTTTGAATGGCGCGCCGATGACGGGCGCGAATATTGATGATGGAGTGGAATCAGTGCGCGGGATGGTGGCGGTGATGCGTTCGGCGGCGACGGGAAAGCCGGTGACGCTGGCGTCGGCGACTGGAAACGTTTGATGCGGCTGGGAATTTTTGCGAAGACGTTTGAGGGGAAGACGCCGGCGGTGGTGCTGGCGGCCGCGTGCAATGGGGGATATTCGACGGTGCAGTACAACCTGGCTTGTTCGGGGTTGAGTTCCCTGCCGGTGACAATTTCGGCGGAGGTTGTGGCGGCGGTTCGCGCAGCGTCGGTGGCGACGGGCGTCACGCTTTCCGCGGTGTCGGCAACTTACAACATGGTTCATCCGGACGCGGCGGAACGCGCTCGGGGGCGGGCGAGTTTTGCGGCGATTGCCGGCGCGGCGCGCGGGATGGGGACGAATTTGCTGACGTTGTGTACCGGGAGTTGCGATCCAGTGGATCAGTGGAAATATGATCCGGGGAATGACACGCCGGCAGCTTGGGATGAGATGTGCGCGGAATTTCGGCTGCTGATTGCGATTGCGGAGCGGGAAGATGTGCTGCTCGGAGTTGAGCCGGAGCTGGCGAATGTGGTGAGCTCGGCGGCGCGAGGCAAGAAGCTGCTGGATACTTTTGGCGATGCGCGGATTCGGATCGTGTTTGATCCGGCGAATCTTTTTGATGTGGCGTCTGCGGAAGAGCAACGCGCACTGATCGAAGATGCGCTCGAATTGCTGGGCGGGTCGATCGCGTTGGCTCACGCCAAGGACCGCCTCAGCGACGGACGATTCGCTGCGGCTGGGGCGGGAGTTTTAGATTACGACTATTATTTGCGGGCGCTGAAGCGGGTTGGATTTGATGGGTCGCTGATCACGCACGGTCTGGCCGCGGCGGAAGCGGAGGACGTGGCGAATTTTCTGAAGCGAAAAATGATTGCTGCGGAAGTGGTGGATCGTTGAAGTTTCGAACCTACCGGCATGCTGGATTGAATTTCTCGATTGGAGAAAGCGGCGACGGTGCGCCGGTTTTGTTTCAGCATGGGTTGTGCGGGGATGCGCTGCAAACGGCCGAGGTTTTTCCGGAGGGCGATCGCTGGAAATGCGTGACTTTGGAGTGCCGCGGGCACGGACGTTCCGATGCCGGCGATCCACGCAATTTTTCCATCGCCTCTTTTACCGATGACCTGGTTTCATTTATCGCGGCGGAAAATCTGGCGCCGGTGGTGGTCGGAGGAATTTCGATGGGCGCCGCGATTGCGCTGCGGCTCGCCGTGCTGCATCCGAATCTGGTGCGCGGTTTGATTTTGGCGCGTCCGGCGTGGATTGCCGAGGCGGCGCCCGCGAACATGCTCCCGAATCTGGTGGCCGGGGAGTTGCTGCGTGATCGCGGGCCGGAGGAGGGTCGGCGCGCGTTCGATCGCTTGCCGCTGGCGCGCACGCTGGCCGTTGAGGCTCCCTCGAATCTGGCGTCATTGCAGGGATTTTTTTCGCGTACGCCGCATGACGTCACCGGCGAGCTGCTGTGCCGAATCTCGGCGGACGGGCCGGGAGTGAGCCGCGATGACTTGCACGCGATTCGCGTGCCGACACTGGTGATCGGTCATGCGCGCGACGTAATTCATCCGCTGGCGATGGCGCAGGAGCTTGCGGCGGAAATTCCCGGCGCGAAGTTCGTGCAGATTACGGCCAAGGCCGACGACGCGGAGCGTTTCCGGCACGAGTTCACCGCGGCGCTGTCGTCATTTCTGGAGGAGCTTGCATGAGTCCCAGCAGTGACTGGATCGAACGCCTCCCCGCGAATCGGCTGATTGCGGAATTTTCGTTGTGGTCGGCGAAGCTGAGCAGCCTCGCCGGCGAAATCGAACGGGTCGACCGCTTCGTGGACATTTATCACATCGATGTTGCCGATGGGCACTTCTCTCCCGCATTGCTTTTCTTTCCGGATTTGGTAGCGGCGGTTCGCAAGCTTACTTCTAAGCCGCTGCACGTTCATCTCATGGTGACCGACGATATTCTGGCGGCGCAGATCGAACAGTTTGCGGAGGCTGGAAGCGATTGCATCAGCGTACACGTCGAGAATTCGGGAGTCGATGATGCGTTGGCGCAGATTCAGCGCCTGGGCGTGACCGCCGGGCTGGTGATGCAACTGCATACGCCAGTTGCCGCCGTCGCGCCGTATCTTGATCGCATACGTTTTGTAACTCTGCTCGGCACGCAGATCGGCGTGAAGGGTAAAGGCTTGGACGAGCAGGCCGAGTCGCGACTGCGCGAGGCGAGGCTGCTGTTATCGCAACGCGCTGCCACCGCGCAGCGAATCCTGCTGGCCGCCGACGGCGGCATCCGCGAGCACACCGTGCCACTCTTGCGCAAAGCCGGAGCAGAAACGATCGTGATGGGCTCGCTCGCTTTTGGCGCCGAAAATCTGGAAGCGCGCATGGCCTGGGTGCACGCGCAGTCGCGCAAGACCTAGGGCGGCGGGACGGCTGATTCGAGTTCCGGTTGCGGGTCTGGCTGATTCAGCGCGGGGGCTTTGGGTTGGCGCCAGAGGGCCGCGGGGTGAATTCCTTTGTAGGGCGTTGCGGGTGCGGCGGCGGTTGCGGCGGCAGCGCTGGCATGCGGGCCAGCGGCGGGTTTCGTGTTGTAGCAGGTGGGGCAGACGCCGGGGACTGGGACGGGGCGCGAGAGGAATTCGTTCGCGCTGCGTTGGGCTTGTGGCGTTTTTGGCGCGCGCGGGGCGTGCGGGTCGGGATGGACGCGCAGAGGAATTTTTATGATGTGCGCGCACTCGATGAATTTCAGGTCGAAAGTCGTGGGCGCCTCCCTGGTGTCGGAGGTGGCGAGTGCATCGAAGTGCTGATTCACAATTTTTTGTTCTGACATTACTTCCCTCCTGATTCGAACCAACGGCAAAACCTAAAGGCGAAATGCAAAAGCGAAGAGAGGTCCCTCGTCGGCGCGGAAATTCGTCCGCGCCTCTGTCGGGATGACAACGTGAACCAAAGCGAACGGCCACGGCCACGGCAAAAGCAAAAGCGAGGAGAGATCCTTCGTCGCGAAAAGCGCTCCTCTGGATGAGGGCCAAGTACGGTTCGGCGCTAGGACTTGAGTTCCGCGAAGAAGCGGATCGGCGGTGCGTTTTGGTTGCGGCGTTCTGTGGACGCGTGTGGTGGCGGCGTCGCGTAGACGCGTGTTCGTCGCGGCGTTCTGTAGACACGTTTTGGTTGCGGCGGCGCGTAGACGCACTGCGGCAACGTCGTCAACTCTGGCGACTTGCGCGAGTCGCGCTTTGCGACCGTCTTTGGCCCTTGTGCGCGGCCGGGCGATCAGCTTGCGGCGGCGGTGCGGGTTAGCGGGATCGGGGTGGCGTCGGTTTTGGGTTCGTGGCGATTGGGCCAGCGGGCGTCAATGTGCTGGAGCAGGAGTTCCGCTTTCCAGACCGAATCGGCGAGGACGGCGCGGAGCGCGGGCGTGGAATCCTGATCGAGGAACATGATGCGCGGGGCGGCGATGAAAGCGGCGCAAAGAGCGATGGTGGATTTTTGGGAATCGTTCATGACCGGCGCAGCATAGCATCTTCGCTTTTTGTTCGCCATAGGAAATTTCGGCAAAGATAAGCTGCTTACGCGAGCGGCCGACGAAAAAAAGGCGGCCTGCGCCGCTGCGGAACTGGCTCCCCCCGAGATATGTGGATAGGCGGCGCTCACTTGCAGCCCGACCTGGTCTGTTGCGAGCCGGCGTTCGCGGTTCCCTGCCCACCGGCCCGCCGCGGCAAGAGAGCCAGCACTCCGCGGTCGAGGTTTACCGCACGGCGACCGATCGCGCAATATTCCCGTTTTGGTATTGACACTGTTACGTGAATGCGTAATATATGCCGCACTAGTACCGTACCTACTATGAATAACATCCTACAAGTGCTCGCACTAGTCGTGGTCGTCGTGTCGCCGTCGATTGCCCGCGCCGCGCCAGTGTGCTGGTTCGGGACCAAGCCCTGCTTTGTGGCGTGCAGCAGTCCTCCGACGCTGACGGATGCGGAGCAGGCGGTGCCAAAGCTGCGCGCCGAGGAGTACGGAAAAATTAATTGGTTCGACCAAGGCAGCGCCGCGCTTACTACGCAGTTTTTCAAATGCGCAGGAATCCAAGGGTGGAGACTGTACGGTTTTCGGGTTTATGCCATCGGCACGATCCAGAAAGCTGCAACTTCCTGGGATGGCTTGCGCACGGTGGACCTAACGCTCCAGGATTTCAACGGAAGCCCGGCATTTCTCACCTTGACCGGCACTCATTACATTCGCGCCGAAATCGTGCGGCGCGTCTGGAAAAAACTGGATTTCAAGCTGGTCGCTGGAGAGGAAATTTGCGTCGAGGGAGAACTGCACTGGGACGGTGACCAGCACGGCTTCCTGGAGATTCATCCATCAAAAGTTACGGATGTGCAGCTGATTTCGGCCCCGGGCCCTGGCATGGATTGTTCGAAATCCAAATGAAGCGCCGAACACACGGAGGCTTACTTGAAGCTGGCATATCGGATTACCCGCTCGCGCTCGACGCATGCGCGGCGTTTGGCATTTGCAGCTAAGTTTGTGGTGGCAGCGGCCGCAGTGCTGTTTTGTTTTGCTACGCCGTCGCACGCCCAGAGCCTTTGTCCCCTGACTAATTCGCAGACCATCTGCCTGGATCAGCTTGGGTCTGGAACGACGACGGTGAGTGGCCAGGCCACGGTCCGCTGGGTGGACGTCAAAGTAAACGAAACGCTCTATCCAAAAATCCGCGTGATCAGCCATAAATTTTCGGTCACCGTCAGTCCGCTCGGCTCAGGTTTAGAGGTGAGAGCCACGAAGGCGGGCACGAAATTTGACGGCGCTGGACTTTTGGTCGACGGTGGCGGCCTGTGCCAAAAAAACACCATTGCTCCGTGCATCGGTAAGCTGACCATCGGCGACACAAAGGTTACGGTCATGACAGCGAAGACCGGTGCTTTGACCAATGCAACTCTTGGGTTCAATCGGAATTCGACCGGCGGAACGGCGATTCAAATCTGCAACGGCTCGATTCCGCCAGCTGCGGGCACGAACGACAAAGCGACCCCTCTAAATTGCCAGAATTCGGTTGTGGTAGCAGAAAATACGACCGTTGAGATAGCCGTTCGACCTTTGACTGAATATGATCGGATCGATCTCCGAGACGCAAATGGTAATTCACTCAGCGGGCAGCTCCAGCCGCACGCGAAGATGGACGAGCCGTGCTCCAGCGAGGAAGGCCAAACGCAGACTTGCCTCAACCCGGTGAAGACGACGGACAAAGCGGTCACCGGGTTTGGAATGAAGTCGAGCTCGATCAAAATCGAACTGGACAAAGCAGTGAAAGGAACCGTAGAGACCGACGCGACGACGGGCGCGTTCACCCTCGATCTTTCCTCGCTGACCAAGGGCCAAACAATCACGGCGACGCAAGTCAAGCCGGCCCCGCTTACGGGCGTAAAGCCGGCCACCACCACGGTCAAGGATGTGCCGGCCGCGGATAGCACGTTCGCGTTGTACACGCTCGGACTGGTGGGCGTTAACGTGGCAGGCGCCAGCAACACTGGCCCCAGCCAGCAGTATTTCGTTTCGTTCGACACGCGCCTGCCGATTCCGTTTTTAGGACGTAGTTTTTGCGGCGAATCGGACGAAGGTTTCAAGATGGACTACAAATGCTGGCTCTGGTTCAACCCGCGAATCGCCAGCGCGCCGGCGCCGGCCAGTTCCACGTTAAAAAGTTTTTCCTCGGTGAACTCACTGAGTTCGGGGCTGAGCGGAGAAACGCTGGGCCAAATCACGCAAACGATCGAAGTGCACTCGGGCGCGGAATACGCTCTGTTCCACGGGCCGCGCGTGCCGACCAGCACCACGGTCGCGTTCAAGGGCGGATTGTCGGCAATTATTGGCGGCGGGATCGTCACGCCGATTAATCCCACGAGTAACGCGTCGATTTTCGTGCTGAACAATAATTTAGGGAATCAATTCACCACCAACGCGCTCAGCGGGGGCCCACAGACGTTCGCCCAGACCTATCCGATTCTGGCCTCGGCTTTGTGCGGAACCGGGACCGGGCGCTACGGCTTTACGTCAACTCCGCCATGCACTCCTTCGGCCAACACCTACAGCAATGTGGCGTTCGTTTTGCCGAATCGCTCCCGTTTTTATCGCGACTACTTTATCGGGTTACGGCTGCGAACCTATTTTTTCAGCGGTGACTGCACGCACAAGATCGACAAGGCCGCCGAGAACGCAACGACATCATGCAAAGCGGCCAATATTTACCCGGGCACGTTCGATGTGCGCCTCGGTCAGGATGAAACGGTTACGGGTGGGTACTTGCGCAGCGCGATACTCACGACTTCGGCGAGTTACCCGCTTCCTGGAACGTCTGGCGCCGTCCGAATCTTTGGTTCCACCTACATCAGCATGAATCGCAACCGGAATTCGCCGGCTTTGGCGTTGCTGGCGGCGTCCTCGACCATTCCGATCACGGACCCGACGGTGGTGGTCCAGCCCATCCGGCCGAGCGATCACGATTACTTTCGACTGGGACTCGGAGTCGATTTGGTCCCGCTGATCAGCAAATGGGTAAGCCCTCCAAAAACCACAACGGGTAGCTCAACTACAGCGGCGGCTCCTCCGGCCGCTACTCCTTAGCTAACTTTGACGCTGACGAAGGCGGCCCGGACCGCTGAACGGCTACCCCTCGCTCGCTGAGCAGGCCGCCGGACGAGGCCCGGGGGTGTGTCGCGCTGTTTGCTGAGAATTTCAATGGCGCGTTGAAAAGTTCAACGTGTCGAGGCGCGGCGGGTACTGCCCTGCCGGGCTGGCGATGGGCGTAAGTGGCGCGGATGGAGCGCTTCGGCTGGCTGAACGTGTGCGGCGTGGGAATGGTGCGCGACTTGCATTTGGAACTGTGCCGGTTCGACGGTAGACCGAACCGGGAGGAAAACGGGCCCGGGCCTAATTTTTGGAAGTGCAGCGATCGTAAAACGGAGGATACCATGAAAGCTACGAAGCGAGCGAAGACGGCGAAGAAAGCGATGCACAAGGGAAAATCGTTGGAAGCGGTGAAGCCTCTGACCAAGATTGCGGGCGGCGGCAATGAGCTGCCGAAGGAAACCGTCACGTTCGAATACGGTGGGCTGCAGGTGCGCTACAGTCAGCAGTAGGATCGGAGCCGGCGTTGCGCCGGCGTTTTGAACTTGTGCCGGCGTGAGCCGGCCGAGGTGGTTGCGCCGGCGCCCAGCCGGGCGCGGCTACAAAACCCCCGCCGGGTGCGTGAGTTCTCCGCCCCGGCGTTTTTTTTGGCTTTGGGCGCAAGCTGTGCTGGGGTGACGCCGCGAAATTCTTTCGCGGCGTTTTTTTTGGTGATTCCTTCCTGGTGAATATCCTGATGCGCGATCCAACGCGGAGAGATGCGCGGCTGCGTCGTGTTGATCCTGGCGCTGGAGCATGGATGAGATTCTTCGCTGCGCTCAGAATGACGGCGGGCTTTTAGTGAAGTGGAGAACGCGAAGACGCTTCGCGCTGGATTGTTTGGGTGACGCGGGTCGCGGGTCAAAAGCGGTGGCAGAGCCACCGCACTCCAAAATGGGTTGGGCGTGGTGCCAATCGCGGACGCTCCGCGATTTTTGTTTAGGCGCGGGCTGCGCGCGTCGCGTCTTCCGCACTTTCGCGGTGAGAAGACGCGAATGTAGCAGACAAAACCCGCACCTTCGCTGAGAAACGCGAAGGATGCGGCACCCGGAAAAGCAACTTCAAAAACAACGGCGACGGCGACTGCAAAAGCCCCACCCTTCCAACAGCGGGAAGGATGGGCCACCCTCAAAGACGAGGCTGGGCGCGGCGAAGTTGCAGTTCCCTGCCTGTTTTCTTCTTTTTTTCTTCTTCCGCGGGTTTTATTCCTTCGCGGGTTTGGCGCCGGGGACGCGGCTCTTTAGGAATTTGATTTGGCCGTCGTGGTTGGATTCGTGTTCGGCTACGTGGAACCATTTGCCGTAATTGTTGACGGAAAATTTGCCATCGGTTTCGACGATGGTCAGCCACTTGTCGTCGACTTTGCGGAATTGGGCCAGGGTGGCTTCGCGGCTGGCGTGCAGCGCGTCGAGATAATAATCGAGCGGGTGGCCTTTGATCTGGTCGCGCGCGGGTTGATCGAGATTCATGGGCACGTCCCACTTTTTCTTGAGGTCGGCGGGCATGGCGTCCCACTTGGCGCCGCCGAAAGTGGTCGCGGCATAATAGGTTTCGGTGGCGGCGAGATGCAGCAGCAGCGCGCCGATGGTGTTGGCCTTGGCGTCGAGGAGCCAATCGAGATCGGCCATGGAGAGGCCCTGCACGTTGTGGACGACTTGGTCGCGGGTGAAGGCGAGCATCGAAGTGAGCGTGCCGACTTCGGGAGTGAAGCCGGGACGCGGGCCGACGACCCAGGTGTCATCGACCGCGGCAGCGGCAGATGGCGCGGCCACCGTGGCGGCGCCGATGATGGCGGCGGCGCTAAATGTCGAGAGGCCGGCGGCGAGTGCGGCTCCGCTCTTCAGGATGGTGCGGCGATTCGGTAGACATTCGAGTGGAAGCATGGAATTCCTCCGGTGCGGATGTGATGCGGTGCGGCTTGGGTGCGCTGAATCATAACTCGCGCGCAGAAAAGTCGCGAGGGGGAGTTTTGCGCTATCATTTTGCGTGAAGGTAAAGACAGTTCGGACGAGGACAATGGGCGATGAGCAAGGTACGAGTGGCGAGTTTTGGGATTTCGGTGGATGGATTTGGGGCGGGGCCGCGGCAGGAATTGTCGAATCCGATGGGCGTGGGCGGAATGGCGCTGCATCAATGGGCGCTGGCGACGCAGACCTTTGCCAAGATGCGCGGCAAGGAGGGCGGGTCGACGGGCGTCGATGACAGTTTTGCGCAGCGCGGATTTCGCAACGTGGGCGCGTGGATTTTGGGGCGGAACATGTTTGGTCCGGTGCGCGGGCCCTGGGACGATTCATGGAAGGGTTGGTGGGGCGATACCCCGCCGTATCATGTGCCGGTTTTTGTTTTGACGCATCACGCGCGGGAGCCGCTCGAGATGCAGGGCGGGACTACATTTTATTTTGTCACGGAAGGAATTCAGGCGGCACTTGCGCGAGCGCTCGAGGCGGCGAAGGGGCAGGACGTGCGCATCGGCGGAGGTGCCGCGACGATTCGGGAATATTTGAAGGCTGGATTGATCGATGAAATGCATTTGGCGGTTGCGCCGGCGGTCCTCGGCGAAGGAGAGGCGCTGCTGGCCGGGATCGATTTGGCGAAGCTCGGATACAAGTGCACGGAACATGCGGCGACGGATTTGGCGATGCATGTGGTGCTGACGAAAGGCGCGTGATTGCGGAATGCGCACAACGGCAACGGTGTTGAGTTGGTGGCGCGCTTCGCGCGGGGTCGTTTGGGTGGCGCGGGGGTCTGGTCAAAAGCGGTGGCAAGCCACCGCACTCCAAGGTGGGCTGGGATTGTGGCGTTTTGTAGAGGCTTCGCGGTGCTTGGGCTTGGGGGCGGTGCGCTTCGCGGGGCCCCGGTTATTTTTTTGCGGGGCGCGAGGATTTTCGGGTTTTGTTTTTGGTGGTTTTCACGGCTGGCTGGGGTGCGAGTTCGTTGATTACGCCGCGGCAATTTTTGGCGCCGCAGTGGCAGGGGGTGCGGGTGCTGGCGGCGGGAAAACGGTAGTCGATCAGGAGTTCTTCGCCTTGGCGGATTTTGCGGCGGCTGAAATAGAGGATGTGGCCGCGCAGGCGGCGGACGTGGAGATTCGGGTCGCAACTGTGATTGATGATTACCGCGCCGTTGCCGTGATCGTCACCATCGATGAGCCAGATTTTGTCGAGAAGGAAGAGGGAGACGCGGAGAATTTTGCCGGGGGCCCAGGTTTTTCTAAATTCGCGCGTGGCCTCGCGCATGCTGATGCGCGCGCCTTTGTATTCGATGACCTTGTGATTGGCGGGAATGGATTCGAGCGCGAAGACTCCCCAACGATGGACGTGCGAGCGGCGGACTTCGAGGCGAAAGGGACTTTCGCTGGCGGCTAGCGTCGGAGCCGAAGAAGAAGAGCGATTGGGCGCGGGTTCGACGGCGCGCCTGGTGCGAGTTGCAGGCGTTTGCTGAGGACGTCTGCGTTGGCGATTCGGCATGGTTCGTAAATGTGGTTGGACGAACTCGGCCGGAACACGGCGGCCGAGATCGGTTTACGTTTTTACGGCGGCGAGTCCGAACCGGAAGACCAACGGCGCCTTGCTGTCCTCCAGCTTCTTGCCTTTGTGCAGTTTCTTCTTAGTGCTGGTAGTGATTGTGGCTTTTTTGCGTTTTCCTGTCGCCATCTGACGCCTCCCGTGAAGCGGTTTGAACTGCAGGTTCATCGAGGCTGGAACTGTGTTCCGGCTTCGCGAAGAAGATATAGCACGCGCGGGGCCAGGGTCTAGGGGGGATTTTGGCGCGTTAGACGGGCGGAAGTGTCGGCGGGCGGTGAGATTTTCAACGGGGTGTTGAATTCGTGGGGACCGGCCAGCTGCGGGCTGGGCAAGAAGTCTGGATCGAAGAGAGATCCCTCGTCGGCGCGGCGAAAACGGCCGCGCCTCTGTCGGGATGACAACGTGAACCGAAACGGCAAAAACAACTGCAGAAGCGGGCGGGTCTAAGACCCGCCCCTACACGGGCCGGCGCGAGGTGCGCTTTTTCGTCGTCGCGGCGGTTGCGGTTACTTTACGAATTCGGTGCGGAACTTTGGGGCGATCGCGGCGGCTTTTTGTTTGAAGGCGGTCATGGCGGCTTCGTCTAGTTTTGGTGGGGGCGTGGTGCGGGTCGAAACTATTACGCCGAGTTGGCGGAAGAATTCTTCCTGGCCGGCTGGGGCGCAGATGCAGAACATTCGCGCTGGGGTGGGCGACGAGTTGTGGAATTGGTGTGGGGCGTTGGCGGGGATGTGGATGGTTTCGCCGGCGCGGATTTTTTGTTTGGCGCCGCGGAAGGTTACGTCTAATTCTCCTTCGAGGAGCGTGAAGGTTTCTTCGAAGTCGTGGCGGTGCGGGCCGGGGCCGCCCCCTTGGGGGACGTACATGTCGATCAGGGTGTAGCGGCCGGCGGTGTCGGAACCGGAGAGGAGGATGGTGTAGGTGTCGCCGACGATGCCGAGGTGTTCGGCGGTTTCGGAATTGGTGTGCGCGAGATTGCGAGTGGGATCGTCGGGCGGGAGTGGGGTGGATGTGGTTTCGTTGGTCATGATTGCCTCAGGTTACTTTTTTTATGGATACGCGAAGAGGATGGCATGGATTGTGCGAAAAGAAAATCGGGGGAATCGCGGGGGGAGGCTGGGCAAGAAGTTGGAATCGAAGAGAGGTCCTTCGTCGCGAAGAGCGCTCCTCTGGATGACGGCCAAGTACGGGTTGGCGATGAGGTGAAAACTTGCGGCAGAGCCGGGGCACGACTCGGATTCTCGTGGATCTAAACCCGCACCCTTCGCTATGAAGCAAAACGCGAAGAGTGCGGCACCCGAAAAGGCAAGGGCAACGACAGAGACAACGGCGGGCGGGTCTGAGACCCGCCCCTACATAGGCTGCGGGGTGTGGCGCGTCTTGGCGATGGCAGCGACGTGGCGCGGGCGGCGCGCTTCGCATCTTGGATTTTTTACGGTGCGGTTTCGGGGAGGATGCCTAGTTGTTGGTAGGCGGGGAGCATGACTGCGTGAACTTTGGGTAGGTCTATCGTGAAGAGGACTGAGCCGACGATGCAGAAGGAGCCGGTGACCATTACGGTGTGGGGTGCGCCGATTTTGTGGGCGAGGGCACCGGCTAGCAGGCTGCCGAAGGGGGCAGCGCCGACGAAGGCCGTGGTGTAGTAGCTCATCACGCGGGCGCGTTTATCTTCGGCGACCAGGGATTGGATGATGGTGTTACTCGCGGCGGCGCATTGCATCAGGCCGAAGCCGACGAAGGCCATCAATATGAGCGAAAGCCAGAGGACGTGCGAGAAACCGAAAAGGATCAGCGCAGTGCCTAACATGGCGGACGCGATTTGGACCATGCGCGTAAGGCCCACTACGGATTTGCGAATCGCCAGCGAAAACGCGGAAGTGACCGCGCCGATGCCGGTGGCTCCGGTGAGCCAGCCCAGGGTGTAGGCGCCGCCGCCGAGAATTTGTCCGGCGAAGAGCGGGAGCAGGACGGAGTAGGAATAGCCCATCAGGCTGATCAGCGTGAAGAGCAGCAGCACGGTGCGGATGGGACGAAAGCCGTGCACGTAAGCAAAACCTTCGCGCATCTGTTCGAACATGGTGCTGGCTTTGCGCGGAATATTCATGGGCTGGATGCGCATGGCGAGGAGCGAAGCGATGACGGCGAAGTAGCTGAGGCCGTCGAGCAGGAAGCACCAGCCTTCGCCGAAGGCGCCGATGACGAGACCGGCGATGGCGGGGCCGACCAGGCGCGCGCCGTTGGCCATGGAAGAATTAATCGCGATGGCGTTGCTGAGGTCGGCGCGGTCTTCGACCATTTGGATGAGGAACGACTGG
The DNA here is from genome assembly GCA_036401315.1 of Candidatus Acidiferrales bacterium. Lineage (GTDB taxonomy): Bacteria > Acidobacteriota > Terriglobia > Acidiferrales > UBA7541 > Palsa-295. The sequence continues at coordinate 17,379 of DASWVE010000058.1, read as the reverse complement.
CGGCCGGGCATGTCGAAAGCATTGATCAGCCCTTGCAGCGCAGCGAGCGCGATGATTTCCGGTAGCGTGATGAGGTGCGCGAGAGTTAGCGCGGCGAGCGCTAGCGATTGCACGGCTCCGGCGGCTTGGGTGACGACGAGCAGTTTGCGGCGATTGATGCGTTCGACCCACACTCCGGCGAAAGGCGCGAGCGCGGAGGCGGCGATATATCCGGCAAAGCTGACGACGCCGAGCCACAGCGCGGAATGGGTGAGGCGGTAGACCAGCCAGCTGGTGGCCAGGCGCGTCATCCAGGTGCCGATGACCGAAATACTTTGGCCGAAGAAAAACAATTTGAAATTGCGATGACGCAGCGCGCGCCAGGCGTGCGCGAACGGCAGCCGGGAAGGCGCGGCGCCGGGAGGCCTCGCGCTGGGTGAAGCGCTCGACGATGATGCGCCGCCGGGTGCGCTCACTGCGCGGCCGCTTTCCCCTGGCTGATGAGCTTCAGCACATTCGCGGTGGTCTCGACCTGGCCGATGCGGGGGAAGAATTTTTCGACGCTGTGGCGATGCGCGTCTTCGGTGCGGTCGGTCATGGCGTCGGAAACGAAGACGACGTGATAGCCGAGGTCGGACGCGCTGCGTCCAGTGGATTCAACGCCGCCGGTGGTGGCGACTCCGGCGAGGAAGATTTGCGTGACGCCGCGGCGGCGGAGTTCGGCATCGAGCGCGGTGCCGTGAAACGCGCCGACGCGCTGCTTGCTGATGAGAATGTCTTGCGGCTGCGGGTCGAGCTCGGGGACGAGTTCAGCCCAATTTTTGGGGAAGGCGGAAGCATCGGGGCGTGGCGTATCCGTGCGGCCGGGAGCCATTCCGGTGACGTTGACGAGCGCGACCGGCCAGCCGCGCTGGCGGAAAGCGCGGGCGAGATCGGCGGTGTGGCCGACGATTTCGGCGGCGGGATGCAGCAGCGGCATGGCGACGATTCCCTTTTGCAGATCGATGATGATTAGGGCGGCTATTGGATCGAGTTCGGTTAGCGGCATTTATTTTTTCCTCCGTAAGATTGCTGTCTTCGTTTACTTCCCTACCAGACGGCTTAGAATTTTTCCGGCTTCGAATAGAGTTTCGCGATCGCGCGGGCCGAGTTCGGCGATAGCTTCGGCTAACCATTTGTGTTTGGCGGCGCGGACGCTGGCGCGAATTTGCGCGCCTTTGGCGGTGATGGCGATATTTTGCTGGCGGCCGTCGGTGGGATGCGGCTTGCGGTGGACCAGGCCCATCTCTTCGAGGGCGGCGATAGTCGTGCCCATGGATTGGGGTTTCATGCTTTCGGCGCGGGCGAGTTCGGCGGTGGTGGCGGGACCGTCTTTGGCTAGGCGGCCGAGGACGCTCGATTCGGTTAGCGAGAGTTCGTGCGTGGCGGCTGCGGCGCGGATGCGTCGGATCAGCGAGCCGATGGTGTGGGTGAAGTCGAGGACGCTCGAGTCTAGAGTTGGGCGCGGCATGGGGTTAGTGTAGCGTATGGTAGGGGAACTTGCAAGGTTGCCTTGCAAGTTTGGCTGGGTGGTTTTGGGGGTGTGGCTGTGTGCCGGGCAAGAAGTTGGAGTCGAAGAGAGGTCCTTCGTCGCGGAAGGCGCTCCTCTAGATAACGGCCAAGTACGGGTTGGCGATGAGGTGAAAACTCGCGACAGAGCAGGATGATCTAAACCCGCACCCTTCGCTGAGGAACGCGAAGAGTGCGGCACCCGGAAAGGCAGCCGCGACGAGGCCAAGCTTGACGCAGTGGCCTGCGCGACTCAGTACTGGATGAGATTCTTCGCTGCGCTCAGAATGACGACGGATGGGTGATAGTGCCAGAAGTTGTAGCGGCGCTTTGCGCTCGATCGTTTTAGTTCTGTGGGCCACGCGTCAAAATCGGCTCCGAGATTTCAGTCGGTGCGGAGGGCGATTGTTGGGTCCAGGGTGGCGGCGCGTCTGGCTGGGATTACTGCTGCCAGGAAGGCGGCTGTGGCTAACGCCGCTGCTGTTGCGATCAGGATGCGGGGGTCGTAGGGCTTGACGCCGAAAAGTTGGGCGGACATCGCTCTGCCTGCGGCGATTGTTACCGGTATGCCTATCGCTAACGCGATGGCCATTTGTATTAGCGCGCCGCGGAGGACTAGTTGGAGGATATTTAATTTTCCCGCGCCCAACGCCATGCGGATGCCGATTTCGTTGGTGCGGCGTTCTACGGAATAGGCGGTAACGCCGTAGAGGCCGATGGAGGCGAGGATCAGCGCGACGAAGCCGAAGAGCGAGGTGAGTTTCGCGATCATCAATTGCTGGTTGAAATTGTCGTCGACCTGCTTGGCGAAGGGTTGGAAATCGATCACGGCGAGGTCCTGGTTAATGTCGGAAAGCGTGTGGCGGACCTGGGCTTCGAGGCCGGGCACTTTTCCCATGGTGCGAATTTCGATGGCGTTCAAATAGTGCGAGCGGTTTTCGAAGGTGACGAAGCGGGGGTCGTCGTAGATCGTAAATTGATCGGAAGGCAGAAAATACATGGCCGCAATTTTGTCGGTCGGGTCGCGGTACATGGTGTCTTCGGTGACGCCGACAATTTCGAAATTGGCGGCGTATTTCATGGCGATGTCGCCGAAGTGTTTGCCGATGGCGGATTCGCCTTTGAAGAATTTTTTCTCGAAGGTGCGGTTGACCACGGCGACGTGCTGCGAGGTGGGCGAATCGCTTTCGTTGATCGAGCGGCCTTCGACGGTCTTAGTGCCGAGCGTTTCAAAATATCCGGGGCTGACGCGCACCCACGAGGCGTTGTTCTGATTGGAATCGGGCGGCGGCGCGGGCTGCCCGTCGATGTAAACGGTTTCCCCCCAGTTGTCGCCTTCCATTGGGCTGTACATCGAAAAGCTGACCTGCGCGACGCCGGGAATGGCGGAGAGCGAATCGTGCAACTGGCGATAGAGCGCGAGGAGTTGCTCCGGTTTGTATCCGGCCATTTGCGGGTCGACGTGCACGATGTAACGGTTGGGAGTTTCGAAGCCGAAAGACTGGGCATGCATGTTGCGCAGACTTTGCGTCAACAATCCCGCGGCGGAAAGCAGGACCAGCGAGAGCGCGGCTTGGGCGATGACCAGGGATTTTTGGGCCCAACCGGCGTGGCCGGTGTTGCCGCGTCCGGCGCCGCGCAGCGCATCGGCGGGAGCGGCTTTCGCGGTAATCCACGCGGGCGCGACGCCGAACAAAATTCCGGTGAGCAGCGCGACGGCGAAAGTGAACGCGAGCACGGCGAGCGACGGCGAAGCGTGAATCGCGACGTAGGTGTCCTGGAACGCGAGGCGCAAGATCGCTTTGGTGCCGATGTAGGCGAGCGCGACACCAGCGGCGCCGCCCATTACGGCGAGGACCACGCTTTCCGTTAGCACCTGGCGAATCTGGCGCGCGGGGGGAGCGCCGAGCGCGGCGCGAATCGACGTTTGCAATTTGCGGGTGGTGGCGCGGACCAGCATCAAGTTGGCGACGTTGGCGCAGGCGATGATCAGGACCAGCGCGGAAATCCACATCAGCAAACGCAAGCCGGATTGATATTGATCGCGGAGCTGCTGGACTCCGGCGCCGCCGGCTGAAAGATGCAGAGTTTGTTTGTCGACTGCGGCGATTTCGCCGGGCTGCAGTTTGGCGATGGGGCTGAGCAGCCATTGCTTCAGTTCGACCTGCAGGTGCGCTTCGATCTGTTTGCGGTCGGCGCCGGGCGCGGCGCGGCCGATCACGTCCAGCCAATCCTGCTGCGGAAAATCGACGATGCTGGCAGCACCTTCGATCAACGGCTCCTGATTGATGGGCAGCCAGAACGCGGGCGGATTCTGCAGGCGGTCGCCGAAAAAACCGGGCGGAGCGATGCCGATGATGGTGAAGGGCTGGCCGTTGAAAAGAAAACTGGAGCCGACGATGGAATGGTCCGAGCCATATTTATTTTGCCAGGTGCGATAGCTGATGACGGCGACGGGCGCAGCGCCTTTGGCGTCGTCCGCCGGAGTCATCATGCGTCCGGCGTAGGGGCCGATGCCAAACATCAGGAAATAATTTCCGGAGACGTATTCGGTGCGCTGCGATTCGGCAGGATTGTTGGAGCCGGCGCGCCGGACGCCGTTGAGGTCGGAGCCGGACTGCATGGCGGCAAGTTCGACGAACCCGGGAGTATTGTCGCGAAACGTTTTGTATTTATCGTAGGAGAAGAGCGACCAATCGTCCTGCAGTCCGCCGTTCACGCAGCAATTTTCCTGATCGCCGACGCGGACGAGCTCGCTGGGCTTGGCGACGGGTAGCGAATTGAGCAGGACGGCGTGAACGAGAGTAAAGATAGCGGTGGTGGCGCCGATGCCGAGAGCGAGAGTCAAGACCGCGGTGATGGTGAAGATGGGAGCGCGGGCGAATTGGCGCAGCGCGTAGCGGATGTCTTTCATTTTGGGGTCGTCGGCCTCCGGAGGATTGTACGCGGGGGTGGGGGGATTTGTTCCGTGGGGGTCTTGGTTTTTGGGGTGGGGTTTGCACTGGCTCGTCATCCTGAGGAGCGTTTTTCGCGACGAAGGATCTCATCCATGCTGCCGCGTTTAGGCTTGCACGACGAAGCGGCGTTCGACGTGATGGGCTGGGCGACACTGGACTGGATGAGATTCTTCGCTACGCTCAGAATGACGGCGGATTTTTGGTGGGGTGGAGATTGTGGAGGCGCTGCGCGCGAGGCTCTAAACCCGCACCCTTCGCTGGGAAACACGAAGAGTGCGGCACCCGGAAAGGCGACTTCAACGGCCACGTCAAATGGCCCACCTAAAGGTGGACGCTACGCAGGCAAAAGCGAAGGCACGTTTACGCTGTGGCTTTGGCGAATTTCATGGCTACGGCGTTCATGCAGTAGCGCAGGCCGGTGGGTTGGGGGCCGTCGTCGAAGACGTGGCCGAGGTGCGCGTCGCAGCGGCGGCAGCTTACCGCGGTGCGGGACATGCCGAAGGTGTGGTCGGTGGTCTCGAGAACATTTTCTTTGGCGATGGGTTGCCAGAAACTGGGCCAGCCGGTGCCGGATTCGAATTTGGTGTCGGCGTTATACAGCGCGGTGTCGCAGCAAATGCAGCGGAAAACGCCCGGCTGATGATTGTTGGGATTTTCGTTGGTGTAGGGGCGCTCGGTGCCGGCTTCGCGAGTGATTTCGAACGAGTCGGGCGAGAGCTGCTTCTGCCATTCGGCGGTGGATTTGACGATCATGGGAACGGTCACTTCGCCTTTGCGCACGCCGGCATCCGTGAATTCAATAATTTTGACCATTTTTGGAGGGCCTGGGGGGACGGCGTTGTTGGCGGCTTCGACTTGCTGGTCGTGGTTGTGCACTTTCGAGAAGAAGAATGCGACGATGCCGGCTCCGATGGCGAGCAGGAAAGCGCGGCGGCCCAGGGAGCTGGAGGATTCTTCGTTATGTTTATCTAATGAAAGCATTTGTGGCCTCTTGGGGGACGGGAGAAACCATATATATAAGGATACGCGTAAATCCCGTCTGCAGATTGGATTCTTGAGCGGTGCGAAGGTTTCATGGGTCGTGCGACGGCAAGGCGATGATTTAACGGATGCGTTGGCGGAGGGGCGGCGAAAGGCCCCACCCTTCCAGAAGCGGGAAGGATGGGCCACCCGCAAAGGCAATATCAACGGCAACTGGCCCAGCTAAAGCTGGCCGCTACAGATGCAAGAACTTGCTGGTGCTACTGTGGCAACGGTGAAGGTTTGGAACTTTCGGGGGAATGGGTCATCAGAACAAGTGACCCGGATTCATGGTGATGATAAGGCGGTGCGAGATGGTTCGAGTTTGGCTGATCGGCATGGGAATTTTGTCGGTGATTCTGGTGGCGGCTTTTGCGTGGCCGATTTTGGGCGCGCGCGGCAGTGGGGGTGGCCCAAGTGGCCCGAGTGGAATGATGAGCGGCGCGACGCACGCGAGCGCGAATGGTGCGCCGACGGACAGCGTCATGGGCGCGCATCCGCGTGCGGTGAAGCTGACTGATAACGAAGCGCGAACGCCGGTGGTAGTGGAATTGTTTACGTCGGAAGGCTGCTCGGATTGCCCGCCGGCGGATGCGGTGCTGGAAAAGCTGGACCGTACGCAGCCGGTGGCCGGCGCGCAGGTGATCGCGTTGAGCGAGCACGTGGATTATTGGAACGATATCGGCTGGCGCGATCCCTTTTCTTCGCACGCGTACAGCGAGCGGCAGAATGATTACTCGGGGCATTTTGGTTTGGGCAGCGTGTACACGCCGCAGATGGTGGTCGATGGGCGGATTCAATTTGTGGGCAGCAGCGAAAGCGCGGCGATTCGGGCGATCGAGAGCGCGGCGCGCGCAGAGAAAATTCCGGTGACGCTTTCGGGGGCGCGGTTTGACGGCGGCGGCGTGACGCTGCGAGTGGAGACGGGCGCGGCTCCCACGGATGCGGCGCTGCTGGTGGTGGTCGAGGATGAAAGCGATACGTCGAGCGTCTCGCGCGGAGAAAACTCCGGGCGGACGCTGAAGCATGTGGCGGTGGTGCGGGAGATGTCGCAGGCGGCGACCATTGGGCAGGGGCAAACTTTTGCGAAGGAAGTTAGCGTGAAATTTGCGCGGAATGGTGGGTCGAGCTATCGGGTGGTGGCGTTGGTGCAGGATCCTTCGTCGGGAGCGATTTTGGGCGCAGGCTCGGCGCGGCTGTCGAATTGAAGTTCGTTGGTGGTGGCGGACGGGATTGCGGGGTCGCGAAAATTGAAGAGAGGTCCTTCGTCGCGAAAAGCGCTCCTCTGGATGACGGCCAAAAACGGTTGGGTGGCGCTGCTGAGGTTGGCGGCGGAGCCGGATCGTTTGGGCGAGGTGGGCCGCGGGTCGAAAGCGGCGGCAAGCCGCCGCACTCCAAAATGGGCTGGGCAGGCTTTGATCGCGGACGCTTCGCGATCGAGGTGAAATGCGGGCGGCGCGCTTCGCGTCTTTTCGCTACGTCTCTCGTGGTGCTGTTTCTTTCTTTTTTTCCGGCGGTGACCAAGGCGCAGAACGAAAAGGCGGGTAAGAGCGCCGCTGCTGCCGCGGCTCCAGCTCCGGCGGCGGGATTGGCAGTGGGCCAGCGCGCGCCGGATTTTGCGGGCGTGGATCAATTTGGCCACGAAGTATCGAATGAGACATTGCGCGGCGCGCACGGGACGATCATTTTATTTTTCCGTTCCGCCGACTGGTGACCCTTCTGCAAGGCGCAGCTGGTCCAGCTGCAAAATTCCAAAACGAAATTCGAGCAGCAAGGCGTGAAGCTGGTGGCGGTGAGCTACGACAGCCCCGCGATCTTGAAGGAATTCGCCGCGCGGCACGGGATTGAATTCCCGCTGGTCGGCGATCCCGACGGGAAAATCCTGCGGCAATTCGGCGTGTTGAACGCCGAAGCGACGGGGATCAACAAGGGAATGGCGCATCCGGGATTTTTCTACATCGATTCCAGCGGCGTGATTCGCGAAAAATATTTCGAGGTGAAAGATACCGACCGCTACACCGCGAACAACGTGATGGGGAGACTCTTCCCGGAGCTGGGCGAGGAAGTTTCCGCGAGCGTCGATGCGCCGCATTTGAAATTGACGCTCGGACAATCGGATCAGCAGGTGATCGCCGGCGCGCGGGTGAGTTTAGTGGCGGAAATCGAGCTGGCTCCGGGAGTGCATGTGTACGCGCCGGGCGTCCAGGGCTATAAGCCGGTCGCGCTGGTGCTGAAAGATGCGGGCGGGATCGATTTCGAGCCGGCCGTTTACCCGACGCCGAAGACTTTGTATCTGCCGGCGATCCAGGAGCACGTCCCGGTGTTCGAAGGGAAATTCCGCGTGACGCAGGACGTTACGGTGGATGTTTCGAAAACGCGGGAGGCATTTCATTTGGTGCTGGCGTCGGATCGAAAGATCAAGATCGAAGGCGAATTGAAATATCAGGCGTGCGACGACAAAGTTTGCTACCCGCCGGCGACGGTGCCGGTGACGTGGACTTTGGAGGTGACGCCGCTGGATTTGAAACGGTCGCCGGACGAGATTCGGCATAAGTAACGCGACGGATTGGCTAGTCGGTCGCGCCTGCCCCGCCCACTACGCTGGAGCTGTGGTGGCGATTGGTTGGCCGGGCAAGAAGTTCACATCGAAGAGAGATCCTTCGTCGCGAAAAGCGCTCCTCTGGATGACGGCCAAAAGCGGTTTAGGCGCCGCACGAATAGCGCGCGGCAGAGCCGGAAGCTCCTGGGCCGTGCACCGCGAGTCGCAAATTTGAGACGGGTCTCAGGACCGGGAGTGGATTTGAGACGAAACCCCTTCCGAGGTGAGACTATCGCTGCGTAAGTCCTTGGTTCTGTGAGTGATTTTTCTGGCTTGGCGGCGTGGAATGGCAAGCAGGTTGCGATGGGCTATTCGGGGGATTTCCCTTCGAGACGCGTGCGAATGTCATTCCAACTTAAATTCGGGTGTTTGGTTGCGGCGGTGATTTTGGGCGGGGCTTCGGCGGCGTTCGCGCAGTCGGGCGGCGGCGCGAATTCGGGGAGCGGATCGAATTCCGGCGCAGGCGCGGGATTTGTGGCGGGATCGAATGGTAACAGCGGATCGAGCGCCAGCAGCTCTAGCGCAAGTTCCAGCAACAACTCCAGCACGCGCAAAGTGCGGACCAAGATCGCTCCGGACTATCCGGTACTGGCGCGGCAAGTGAACGTCACCGGTAAAGTGAAAATCTCGGCGACGATTTCGGCTGAAGGCCGGGTGATCAGCACCCGAGTTCTGGGCGGCAGCCCGTTGCTGACCGAAGCGGCGAACACCGCGGTAAAGCAGTGGCGTTATGAACCGGCAGCGAAAGAGTCGGTCGAAATTGTGGAAGTAGAATTTTCGGGTAAGTAATCGAGCGGTTTTTTGGGAGCGCTTCTGTTCCGGTAGTTTCCTCACCTTAGAACTTTGCTAATTCTTCCAGCGTAACAATAAATTAACGCTCAATTTGACGCGCGTTTTGAAACCTTCGCGCGAGCGCGGAATCATACGCGTGAGATTGAAATTGGTTCGCTTTCCAGCTTTTCTCCGGGTGCCTGGGGAGCGGACCAGTTTCGGTCTTGATTGGGCATGGGCCGCGCAGCGAAGCAATTTTAATTCGCGTTGCGGTGCAAGCCGCAGCGCAGTGCAGTTTTACAAATCGCAATTTAGAAAATCAAAAGAGGAGCTAATACAGACCATGACTAAGAGCCGAAAAGTTTTGACCGCAGCCGCAGCGCTGGCGGGATTGCTGGCCGGTGCGACCGCGACCGTGCAGGCTTCGAATCTGCTGACCGGGACGCATTCGGGAATGTTCGCGCAGGAACAGTCGCAGGATCAGAACGCCGACAAGGTGAAGGACAAGCACTCCTGCAAAGGCCACAATTCCTGCAAAGGAAATGGCGGTTGCAAATCCAGCGACAACGGTTGCAAGGGCAAGAATTCGTGCAAGGGCAAGGGTGGTTGCGCGACGGACGGTTCGAAGCCGCCGCAACAGTAAATTCGAGCAGCACGTTTTGGGGGGAATGCACGGAGCGGTTGTAATCGAAATCGCTCCGTGCATTTTTTTTGGCATTCGCTCTGGCAGGAACTTCCGTGAATTGGCACGTGGGCGAGGCTTCGTCGTAATGATTCTGACGCTGGAGCATGGATGAGATCCTTCGTCGCAAAAAGCGCTCCTCAGGATGACGACGGTTTTTCAGTGACGCGAAGATCGAGCCGGCGCTTTGCGCTGGATCAGTTGGGCTGGGCGGGCGTCGGGTCGAAGGGTGCGGTCCCGCTCAGCGGGACCGCACCCCAAAATGGGCTGGGCGAAGGGATTGTTGGGGAGGCTCCGCGGCGAAGCTAGGTGGCGGGCTTCGCCGCTTCGCTGCTTTGCTTCGAGGTCATGCTGAACTGCGGGCGCGTTGCCGTGACGGCGATTAGGAATTTCGGGCGCGGCGTTGGGGCTTGCGTGGGGCGGGTTTGCCGGTGACGAATTTGTGGGCCATGCCTAGCAGGTCGCGGAGAATTTCGGGCGTGACTTGGTTCAGGCGAACGAGGACGGCGCTGTAGCCGACGTAGTGGTCGGGGGCGTAGTAAATTTCGGGGGCGGCGGCGAGGAGTTCGGCGCGATCGTCGAAGTCGACGCGCACCACGAGCGACTCGGGTTCGGCGGATTTGTGCGAGGGCAGGCAAGCCAGGAGTTTGCCGCGGACTTTTAGCGCGGGCTGGCCGAAGGTGGTGCTTTCTTCCACGTCCGGCAGAGTCAGGCCGATTTTTCGGACGGTGTCGAAATTGGTCGCGCGTTTTTTGGGCATGAGTGCGAAGTTCCGGCGGTTCCCTTCCCTTTAAAAAATAGCATGGGTTAGGATTTTTGTGGGCAGCTTCGCGGCCGGGGCGGCGGGCACTGGAAGTTTCGAGCCAGCGCCAAGTACAGCTATACTTCCGGCTGATGATGCCCGAGCCGGCGACTGCGATATTGATTGCCTTGCAGATTTTTGTGGTGTCGTTCGTTGGGCTGCACAATTGGATTCCGTTGGGGTCGCTGAACGATTTGCCCGCGGTGCGTGCCGAATTCCCTGGCTCAAAACTCTTCTTCACTACGTTGTCGAATCTCGTTCCCGCGGCGTTCGGGCTTTTTTGCAGCTTCCGGTATTTCTCGCGCGGATTTCCGGAATGGCTGGTTTGGTATTTGTGGATTTTTTATTTGCTGGCGTGTTGCGGGTCGTTGTATGCGTGGTGGATTCCCTACTTTTTTGGGATGGGTGGTAAGCGCGCGGCGCGGGAACAGGCTTTGTACGGGAAGACGCATGCGTTTTTGCCGGAGCGCAACGGATTGCGGCCGAATACTTTGCATGTGATCTTCGATGTAGTGACGCTGGCGGTGCTGGCTACGCTGGCGGTGGTGCAGGCGCAGATGCGGTAGGCGCGCTTTCGCAATTCTCGCTATAATCCCCGCGACCATGCCACTTTCTGCTGGAACAAAACTTGGACCTTATGAAATTTTAGCGCCTATCGGTGCGGGCGGGATGGGCGAGGTGTATCGCGCGAAGGACGCGCGACTGGGGCGCGAGGTCGCGGTCAAGATACTGCCGTCGGCCTTTGCGCTCGATCCGGAACGGCTGCGGCGATTTACCGCCGAGGCCCAAGCGGTGGCAGCGCTGAATCATCCCAACATTTTGGCGATTCACGACGTGGGCGAAGTGAATGGCTCGCAATACCTGGTGATGGAATTTCTGGATGGCGAATCCTTGCGCGAGCGCCTCGCGGGCGGGGCGCTTGCGGTGCGCAAGTCGACGGAGTATGCGGAGCAGATTGCGAAGGGGCTGGCGGCGGCGCACGACAAAGGGATCGTGCATCGCGATTTGAAGCCGGACAATATTTTCGTCACGCGCGACGGGCACGTGAAGATTCTGGATTTTGGTTTGGCCAAGCTGACCGGCACGGAGGGGAAAGATCCGGCGGACACGATGACGAGGACGTCGGCGACGCAACCCGGCGTGGTGTTGGGAACCGTGGGCTACATGTCTCCGGAGCAGGTGCGCGGGCAGGTGGCGGACCAGCGGTCGGATATTTTCAGCTTCGGCGCGATTTTCTACGAAATGTTGAGCGGCAAGCGCGCGTTCACCGGCAATAGCTCGGTCGAAGTGATGAGTGCGATCCTGAAAGAAGAACCGCCGCCGCTAATGGAGGCGGTGCGGCAGATGCCGCCGGCGCTCGACCGCATCGTGCACCATTGCCTGGAGAAAAATCCGGCGGAGCGGTTTCAGTCGGCACGGGACGTGGCGTTTAACATTGCGAGCTTGTCGGATATTTCTTCCACGAGCGGCCGGACCACCGCAGGAAACGCGGCGACGGCAGCGGCCGCTGCTGCAACCGCAAATTCACAACAGCAAGCAGCGGCATTCAAAAACATGCGCGCAATCGCGCTGGTCGCGTCGGGCGTGCTGCTGGCCGGCGCGTTAGCGATGTGGTTTTTGTGGCGCCAAAGGCCCATGCCGGTTCCGGCGACGTTCGAGCGCATCACCTTCAGCTCCGGCAGCGTGGGTGCGGCGCGTTTTACCGCGGACGGCCAGACCATCATTTTCGACGCGGTCTGGGAAGGCGGCTCCCTTCGCCTGTACCAGTGGCGCGCCGACACTCCGCAGGCGCAGCCGATGGGAACGGACGATACTCGCGTGGTGGGCGTTTCGAAATCGAACGAACTGGCCCTGCTGCTGCACGTCAGCGCGCTCGACCGGCGGCCGGTGACGCTGGCGCGGATGCCGCTTTCGGGCGGCGCGCCGCGCGCGGTGCTGGAAAGCGTGCGCGACGCGACCTGGAGCCCGGACGAACAATTGGCGGTGGTGCACGTCGTGAACGGGCTGGACCGTCTGGAATATCCCATCGGAAAAGTCTTGTACGAGACCTCCGGGTGGATCAGCAACCCGCGATTTTCGCCGGACGGCAAGACCATCGCGATCCTGGATCACACCACGTTTCCGGACACGGCCGGTACCGTTTCGCTGATCGATCTGAATGGAAAACGCGAAGTGCTGACGCCGTTCTGGGACGACACCCGCGGATTGGCCTGGGCGCCTTCGGGAAAAGAAGTGTGGTACGGCGGCGCCAATGCGAGTTGGGACAACCTGCGGGCCGTGGACCTAGCCAAGCACGACCGCCTGGTGTTGGAGTTGCCGGCGCTGATCGAGTTGAAAGACATCGCGGCGGACGGCCGCGTGTTGATTGATGCGCGCAATCACCGGCTGCCGGTGGTGGGCCGCACCGCGGGAATGGAGCGCGAGCGCGATCTTTCCTGGCTGGACGTCACGGTCCTGGGAGATATTTCGCGGGATGGAAAACAAATACTGCTGGCCGAGGAAGATGCGCCAGCGGTCGCCACCAACCCGTTTTGGGTGGGCACGCGCGCGATGGATGGGTCTCCGGTGGTGCGGCTGGGCAGCGGGCTGGGCGGACGGTTTTCGGCGGACGGAAAATGGGCGACGGCGTTTACCGAGGCGAATCCGCTAAAAATATGGGTCATCCCTCTTTCGGAGGGTGAACCGACCAGCGTCGCGGTGCCCGGGATCGAGCGGCTGATCGAAAATAATTTGGGATTTTTTCCCGACGGCAAACGGATCTGGCTGAACGGGGCGCAAGCGGCGCACGCACCGCGGGCATATGCCGTCGATATTGCCGGCGGAACACCGGCGCCGATTACTCCGGAAGGCGTGCTGACGGATGGAATTTCCGACGACGGGCAGAATGCGATCGGCAACGATGCCGAGGGCTTCGTCACGGAATTTCCGCTGGGCGGCGGACCGGCAAGGCGCGTGCCGGGCGTGGTGGCCAAGGAAAAGTTCGTGCAGTGCGGCCCGGACGGGCGCTCGATCTACGTGCGCGATTTCAAATTGCCGACGACGATTTATCAGGTGAATTTGACCAGCGGGCAACGGACCGCGGTTTTGAAGTTGATACCGCTGGATCCGGCGGGCGTGACCACGATTTTCAACGTGGCCATGACCCGCGACGGAAAATCCTACGCCTATGGATTCGCGCGCACGTTGTCGCAGCTCTTGGTGGTGAAGGGATTGAAGTAAAGGCGCAACCATGATGCTTACTCCCGGAACAAAACTTGGACCTTACGAAATTGTGGCGTCCATTGGCGCGGGCGGGATGGGCGAGGTGTATCGCGCGAAGGATACGCGGCTGGGGCGCGAGGTGGCGCTGAAAGAATACCCTCTTCCCCTTGACATTCTACCGGAGTGTCGGTAGGCTACCCCTAGAATGTCTACCAAAGAGAAAGAACGCATCGAATTGCTGCAGGGGACTTTGGATCTTTTGATTTTGCGCACGCTTTTGCTGGGGGCGGCGCATGGGCACGCGATCGCCAAGGCGATCGGGTTTTCGTCGGACCACGTGCTGCAGGTGGAGCAGGGGTCGCTGTATCCGGCGTTGCACCGGCTGATCAAGCGCGGATGGATCGCGGTGGAGTCGGGCGTGTCGGAAAATAACCGGTGGGCGAAATTCTATCGGCTGACGCCGAAGGGGCGTAAGCAGCTGGTGGTCGAGACCGGCAAATGGAACACGCTAGCGGGCGCGATCGCGCGGATTTTGAAACCGGCGCAGCAGGAAGGCAAATCGTGACGCGGCGGGAAAAGATGATGCGTGATCTGGATGAAGACATCCGCGCGCACATTGAAACCGAAACGCAGGACAACATCGCGCGCGGGATGGCTCCGGAGGCGGCGCGGCACGCGGCGATGAAGAAATTCGGGAACGTGGAGCAGGTGCGCGAAGACACGCGCAAGGTGTGGACGCTGGTGTGGCTGGAACAATTTATGCAGGACGTGCGCTACTGCGCGCGCTCGCTGCGGAAATCGCCGGGATTCACGGCGATTGCAGTTTTGACTTTGGCCTTGGGCATCGGCGCGAACACCGCCATTTTTTCGGTGGTGTATGCCGTTATGCTGCGGCCGCTGCCCTACCGCGACGCGGCGCGGTTGGTGGTGATGTGGGAAACCACGCCGAAAGTGGGGACCGTGGGGGTCGCGTATCCGAATTTTGCGGACTGGCGCGCGCAAAGCCGCGCTTTTTCGGAGACGGCGTATTTCACCCAGACCGGATTCAATCTTTCCGGCGTTTCGCAGCCGGAAAGCGTTGGTGGCTACGCGGTGTCTCCCGCGTTTCTTGCGGTCCTGGGCGTGCGGCCGATTTTGGGCCGCGATTTCACGGCCGACGAAGAAAAAAACGGCGCTGCGCCGGTTTTGATTTTGAGCAACGAGCTGTGGCAATCGCATCTGGGCGGCGATCCGGGCGCGATCGGCAAAAGCATTTCGCTCGACGGGCGCAGTTTTACGATTGTGGGCGTGCTGCCCGCAAATTTTCGCGCGTTGGACACCACCGATTTCCTGGAACCGATCGGCGTGTGGCTGCAGGACAGCCCGAACGCGGCCGTGGGCCGCGGCGAACGCGGCGATTCGGCAGTGGTGGCGAGGCTGGCGCCGGGCGCGAGTTTCGCGCAGGCGACGGCGGAGATGAACGGCATCGGCGAGCGTTTGGCGCAGCAATATCCGGAAAGTAACGACAAGTTTGGCGTGAAAGTGACGACCATGCGCGATGAATTCGTGGGCGACGCGCGGCCGGCGCTGCTGGTGCTGTTTGGCGCGGTGCTGTTCGTGCTGCTGATCGCGTGCGCGAACGTCGCCAATCTTTTTCTGGTGCGCAGCGCCTCGCGCGGGCGGGAGATTGCGCTGCGCTACGCTTTTGGCGCGAGCCGCGGGCGCATCATGCGGCAGATGCTGGCGGAAAGTTTTATTCTGGCGCTCGCCGGGGGGATTCTGGGCGTCGCGCTGGCGTATGGCGGCATTCACGCGATGTCGAAATTCATTCCGGCGGATATGTTGGGCGGCGCGACGGTGGGACTCAATGGCGCGGTGCTGCTCTTCGCCGGCGGCGTGGTGATTCTGGCAGCATTTGTTTTTGGCATGGCTCCGGTGGTGCAGGCCAGCCAGCCGGATTTCCAAACGGGATTGAAGGAAGGCGCGAAAACTTCCAGCGCGAGCGCGGCGCAAAATAAATTGCGCGGCGCTTTTGCGGTGCTGGAAATTTCGCTAGCGCTGGTGCTGCTGGCCGGCGCCGGACTGATGATGAAAAGTTTGTACCGGCTGATGGCGGTGAGCCCGGGATTTCGCAGCGAGCAGGTGCTGAGCGCGTCGGTGGATATGTCCGTGCGGCAATATCCTGGCGATACGGCGCGGGCCAATTTCGCGCAGCGAATTCTGGATGGCGTGCGCGCGATTCCGGGCGTGGAAGATGCGGGCATCGGCACGTCCACGCCGCTCTTCAATTCGCACAGCCGCAGCGACATCACGATCGAGGGAATGGCGACACTCAAGTCCGGCGATTATCCGCATCCGGACGAGCATAAAATCAGCCCGGGGTTTACGGAGACTTTGGGGATTCCGCTGATGCGCGGGCGCAACTTCACCACGGCGGACAATGAAAAGGCGCCGCCGGTGTGTCTCATCAATTCCCTGCTGGCGCGGCAATATTTTGCGAAATCCAATCCGGTAGGCCAGCGGATTACGTTTGGACATCCGGGCACGGCTGGGGATTCTGAAAAAACGAAGTGGATCACGATCGTGGGTGTGGTGGGCGACACGAAAATGTATGGCTTGGCGAATCCGGCACGGTTGGAGGTTTATCTTCCCTTCCAGCAGTTTCCGGAAGGCAGCTTAAACATTTTGATGCGTTCGGCGGTCGATCCGGCGTCGTTGACGACTGCGCTGCGCGGCGTGGTGGCCAGCGTCGACAAGGACCAGCCGCTTTACGACATCGCGACGATGAATGAGCGCGTGCGCAAATCAGTGGCTTCGCGGCGGATGACGCTAGCGCTGCTGGGATTATTCAGCGCGCTGGCGCTGATTCTGGCGGGCGTGGGAATTTACGGCGTGATTTCGTATTCGGTGGCGCAGCGCACGCATGAGATTGGAATTCGCGCGGCACTGGGCGCGCAGCGCGGAGATTTGATGCGCATGGTGCTGGGGCAAGGAGTTTTGCTGGCGCTGACGGGCGTGGCCGTCGGCGTGGTGGCGGCGCTGGCGCTCGGGCGGGTGATGGCGAGTTTGTTGTACTCGGTGAGCGCATACGATCCGGCGACGTTCGTGGGCGTGGCGGCGTTGCTGATCGGCGTGGCCGCGGCGGCGTGTTATTTTCCGGCGCGTCGGGCGATGCGCGTGGATCCGATGGTAGCGCTGCGATACGAGTAGCTTTTTTGGTCGGTTGTTTCTTGGTGGGTAAGACCTCCGCGAAAAACTTGGCGTCCAAGCGAGATCTAAGCACCGTAGGTGCGACAGAAGTTAGCCCAGCCCGCCAGGGCTGGGAACGTGATATACCACCCCTGGAGATCTTTTGAATTCAGCGCCGTAGGTGCGGCACATGGCTCACTCATACGCGCAAAATATTCTGCACATCGTGTTTAGTACCAAAGACCGGCACCAGCTCATCTCGAAAGAATTGCAGCCGCGCATGTGGTCATACATCGCCGGAATCTGTAAGGCGGACGCAATATTCGTACACGTTGTGGGTGGATCGGACAACCATGTCCACCTGCTGATTCAATTGCCTGCCAACTGGACGGTCGCCGAAGGAATTAATCTGATTAAATCAAATTCATCGAAGTGGGCTGGGAACAAGTTCGCGTGGCAGCAAGATTATGCGGCGTTCAGCGTCAGCGCATCGTTGGTGCCAGCTGTGGTTCGGTACATTAGGAATCAGGAAGCACATCATAAGCGAATGAGCTTCGACGAGGAGTTGATTGCGTTGTTGAAGAAGCATGGCGTGGAGTACGATCCGAAGTATGTGTTCGGGTGATGCGACGGCTTATGGTTGGGCCTGTGT
>DASWVE010000057.1:0-33314 GCA_036401315.1 Candidatus Acidiferrales bacterium | reverse complement strand
GCCGCGCGATTCACGGAAGAGGATCTGACGCGGTTTTTCAATACGCTGATGACGACGGATGCGGAATTGCGGCGGGCTCCCGATCCGCGGCTGCATTTGGAACTTGGATTGTTGAAGATGATCAATGCGAAGCGGCTGGCGCCGCTCGAAGAAGTGCTGGCAAATTTGCGGGATTCGGGCGCGGCTCCGGCGCGGCCGGCGGCGGGCGGCGGGTCGACGAATCCTTTGGCGAAGACCTTGCCGACGAGCGCGCGCGGTGCGGCGGAGACGACGCAGGCGGTGAGTTCTTCGGGCGCGGCGGTGAAGATGGCGCCGGTGCCGGCGTTCAAGATTGAACCAAAAGCGTCGACAATAACGACGAGCGTGCCGACACCGGTCGTGACGACGTCTGCGGCTACGAGCACTGCTCCGAAATTCGTGGTCGAACCGCGGTCGGCAGTTCCCTCTTCGGCAGCGGTGGCGGCGCCGATCGAGATGAAAGCGGCGCCGGCCGCGACGACAGTTGCGCCGGTGGTGAATCGCGGGAGCAACGCAGTGACCGTGGCGGAAGCGGCGGCTGTGCCGGTCGCGGCGCCAGCGGCAAGCGGCGGGGCGAATGTTTTGAGCGCGGAACAAATCGCGCAAATTCGCGCGGCGCTGACGGGGAGCAAATTTTTATTGTCGATGTTGGACGAAGTGACGGGATGGGAAACGGCGAACGGCGAGCTGCGATTATTTTTTCATCCGGACAGCCGGTCGTTATCGGAAATGCTGCAGGCGAAAGATCCGATGGAGCGATTGCGCACGGCGCTGCAGCAAGTGCTGGGTCAGGCGCTGCGGGTCTGTGTTAAACTGGATGCAAGTCGGACAGCGCCGGCGGCTCCGAATTCGGAATTGAAGGCGCGGTTCGAACAAGATCCGATCGTTAGGGCCATGCTTGAAAAATTTGGCGGCCAGATTTCAAACGTCAAGCGCCCGGGCGGTAACTGACCTATGGAAGTGAAAGCACTGCAACAGATGCTGTCGCAATTCCGGCAGGTGCAGGAAAAGCTGGAGAAGCAGATCGAGGAAGTAGCGGTGGAAGCCTCGGCCGGCGCTGGAATGGTGACGGTGAAGATGAACGGCCAAAAGCAACTGACCGAAGTGCGCATCGAGCCCGACGTGTTCAAGGGCAAAGATCAGGAAATGCTGCAGGATTTGATTCAGGGCGCCGTGAACGAAGCCGCGCGCCGGGTGGACGAAGAGCTTTCGAAGCAAGTGAAAGAACTTTCGGGCGGGATGCCGGGCGTGGCGGGATTGAAGATTCCGGGATTGTTTTAAGCCGGACCACGGAAAACGAAGAGCAGCAGCAGGAATCCGCAAGTTTCGGTTTTTGATTTCCTTCTCGCACTGACTAATTCAACTGGAGTTCCATGCCTGATTTCGCCCCTTCCGTTACCAAGCTGATCGATGAATTGAAACGACTGCCCGGAATTGGGCAGAAGACGGCGCAGCGGCTGGCGTTCTATTTGCTGCGCGTCGATCCGGAGCAGGCGTTTGCGCTGTCGGATGCGATTCGAGACGCGAAGGAAAAGGTGAGGGAGTGTTCGGTGTGCAATAACATCACGGATACCGACCCTTGTTTGTTTTGCTCGAGCCATTCGCGGAACAAGAAGATTATTTGCGTGGTGGAAGAGGCCACGAATATTCAGGCGGTGGAAAAGACGCGGATGTTTGACGGGTTGTATCACGTGTTGGGCGGGGCGCTTTCGCCTTTGCAGGGGATTGGGCCGGACCAGTTGCGGATCAAGAGTCTGATTGAGCGGTTGAAGGGCGGCGGGACGGAAGAAATTATTGTGGCGACGAATCCTACGGCGGAGGGTGAGGCTACGGCGGTTTATTTGTCGAAGCTGATTAAGCCTTTGGGAGTGCATGTTACGCGGATCGCGATGGGGATTCCGGTGGGGTCGGATTTGGAATATGCGGATGAAGTGACGATGAGTAAGGCGATGGAGGGTCGGAGAGATTTGTAGATTTTGATTTTCTTGTGGTTGGCGTTTCCTCGTTGGGTTCCCTCCTGAAGTTTTCACGACTGCAAAAGCTTGGGTGCGGTTGAGATCGAAGAGAGGTCCTTCGTCGCGAAAGGCGCTCCTCTGGATGACGGCCAACGGCGGGGGTGTGCCTACGCGGCATTCGGAGGCAGAGCCGGAGGCTTGGTCGATAACGCCGCGATTCGTAAAGCGGCAGCGGAGCCGTGACTCGGGCGATTACGCGGGGATCCGCAAAGTGGTGGCAGAGCCACCGCACTCCAAAATGGGCTGGGCGGTTTCGGATTTGCTGACGCTCCGCGACACAGCTCCGGAGTGGGCTGCGCGCTTCGCGTCTAATCGCGAGAACTACTTGTTGTTGGCGGCGCTGGCTTCTTTGTGGTGGAAGTCTAGGCCGTAGGCGGGGTGGTCTTTGGTGCCGGTGATTTTTATGGGGACTTCGGAGCCGCCGTTTTTGCCGCGGAAAAAGGGGTCGACGGCTTTTAGGAGGAAGGATTTTGTGCCGGTGGTGGTTTGGCTAAGTTTGGCGTCGAGGTGAAGTTTGCCGTGGAAGTCGAGTTGGCCCTGATCGAGGCCGTAGGTGCCGGCGAGTTGGACGTCGGCGCCGGTGACTTTGAAGGTTAAGCTGGAGAAATCGATCGAACCCTGGGCCATGCGAAATTTTCCAGCGAGGCCGGAGACGACGTTTTCGATTGCGGCGTCTTCGGGGCGGCCCTGGCCGCGACGGCTGAAGGAGTCGATTTTTTCCTGGACGCTGGGGCTAGTGAAGTGGGCGCTGGCGACGCCGAATTGGCCGTCGACGGTCATGCGCTGGATGATGTCGCGCTGACCTTCGCCGATTTCGAGTTTGGCGGTGATGGTGGTGTCGCCGTTCATGATGGGCTTGTCGTATTTCACGGTGAGGTAGAGCAGGTCTTCGATGCGGGCGCTGGTGGAGACGACATCGAGGGCGATGGTGCGGCCTTTTTCGGGAGTGAGGTCGGCGACTTCGCCATTGACCACGAGCGTGGTGTGGAGAAAGTGGGCGATGACAGGCTTGAGGATGACGTTGCCGTTGGTGCCGTCGACGATCGCGGTGTAATCGGTGTGGAGGTCGACGGGATGGCCGCTGATACGCAGCATGAAGTCGGGCGTGTCGGTGGTGCCTTCGACATTCAGGAAATCGAGGGGGCCGCTGAATTTTCCGGAGGACTGGAGTTTTCCTTCAAGGCCTTTGATGGTGCCCATGTCGGCGTGGTTGAAGGTGAATTTGGCGTCGACGGGCGTGTGGCGGGGTTCGTCGGCGTCCCACGGGCCGAAAGAGCCGGCGCAATCGATCTCTCCTAGCGGGACGGGGTTGGTGAGCTGGGCGTGAAAGGTGGCGGGATCGTCGAAGCTGAAATTTTTGACTACGACGGATTGAAGGGGGAAATCGCGCGAGGGCTTTTTGGGATCGTCGCGCAGGATGGAGATCATGCCGTTGGTGACGTGAATTTCTTCGATTAGGACTGGGTATTTTTTAGCTAGGTCGACATCAGTGCCGCTGATTTTGGGGCGGTCGCCGCTGCCTTTTGGTGGAATGTGGATTTGGAGGCCGTCGAGCTGGACTTTTTGGATGGTGTAGCGATGGCGGAGGAGATCGGGAAGGCTGGCGGCGAAATTGACGTGTTGGATTTGGATTAGGGGTGGGACGTCGGTGCGGCCTTTTAGGCGGAGGGCAAGGTTGTCGATGGTGATGCGCGGGCGCGGGTAGAGGTGGATATCGAAATTCGTGAACTGGACGTCGCTTTGGAAGCGGGCGCGGAGGTAGGCCTCGGTGCGGGCGCGGATTTGGGTGCGGATTAGGGGGGCTAAGGCGGCCAGGGCGATGGCTAGGATGATTACGATTGCGGCTGCTGCGTAGAGCCATTTGCGCATGCGGGGGACCTGGTCTTGGATGAGTGTGAATGAAATTTAACGGCGTGGGTATTTTAGCGAAATGTTGGTGAGAAATATCACAGAAATGGTAGGGGATACGGTAGGGGCGGTTTGGGATTGTGGCAAGAAGTTTGCAATCGAAGAGAGGTCCTTCGTCGCTTCGCTCCTCTGGATGACGGCCAAGGGCGGTCTGGGCGGTGACGCGGCAGGTGGCGGCAGAGCCGGACGGTTTGAGGAAGGCCCGTGCGGGCCGTGCGGAGATGGTGGGCGGGACTGGCCGTTGGGGCAGCGTAACCGTTTCGCACACTGCGTGGTTGCTATCGGCTGGGGGCGTGGGGGGATGCTACCCTTAGAAATCGGCTCTGTGGAGGAATGGTGACTGAGTCTTTGCCGTCCAACGAACCTGGGACACAGAAGCGCCGAAGCACACGCATTGTGCAGGCCATACCGATCACGGTATCGGGGACGGATGCGCTTGGGCAGCCGTTCAAAGAGCGGACCACGACGGTCATGGTGAATTGCCATGGCTGCAAATATCAGTCGAAGCATTACGTCCCCAAAAATTCGATCGTGAAATTGGATATCCCGCAGCCGGAAGCGGGCAGCAAGCCGAAATCGACCGAAGGGCGAGTGGTGTGGGTGCAGCGGCCGCGGACGGTGCGCGAACTTTTTCAGATTGGACTGGAATTCGAGGTGCCGGGGAATGCCTGGGGCATCGCGTTTCCTCCTGAGGATTGGGCGGCGGATACGCTGCCAGTGGACTATTCGGCCGACCCGGCGAATCATTTTGAAATAGCGAGCGCGGTGGGTCCGGAAGCTTCGGTATCGCCGCAGCCTTTGCCGCCGATGCCGCCACCACCGATGCCTCCAGCGTCTCCGGATATTCGGTTGGAGACGGCGGCAGCAGGTCCGGTGATTGCGGACGCCGGTAATACATCTTCACCGACTCCGGCGGCGACTCCCGTGACAATGCCTTTTAGCAGTGCTCCGTCGACGCCCATGCGGCCGGCCTCCCTACTGGTGCCGCCTTCAGCGGTGCCGGCGCCGCCGAAAGCTTCGATTCCGGTTCCGCCGCCGATGACGAGCGCGCCGGTTTCGTCCGGGCCTTCGTCCGTGTCTTCTTCCGGGTCTGCGGCAACGCCCACGACTCCCGCGGTTGCGGCACCTCCTCCGCCTAATAACAAAATTCACGTGATGCCGCAGACGGTGACGGACTCGCAGGCCATCATGGCCAAGCAGATGTCGCACCTGGTGGCGCAGGCCAAGGAGCAACTGGACCAGACTTTGCGGACCGGCGCGGAAGCGGCGGTGACCGAACAGGTGCTGGCCGCGCGGAAGCAGCTCGATTCGCAACTGAATGCGGCGGTGGAAAAAGCGATTGAAGCTTCGATGCAGCGGGTTTCGGATTCGGCGCTGCACCGGGTGGTGCAGCAGGCGACGGAGCGGACGTCGGCGCTGGTGGACGAGGCGCGACGGTCGAATGAGACTTCGGCATCGCAGCTGGACGAGAAAGTACGCAACGCGGTGAATTCGGCGGTGAGTTCGGTGGTGGACCAAGCCGCGCAGCAAGCGGCGAGCATGGCTGCGCAACAGGCGGCGGCGCACAATTTGAAATTGTCAGTGGACGAGGCGGTGGAGCGCGCGCTGCGGGATCGCGCGGCATCGACGCCGTCGCTGGAGATTTTATCTTCGCCGGAAGCGGCGCAGAACCATCTGGACCAGTGGCAGAAGAGTTTGGAGGAGAAGTCGCAGTCGATCCGCGGGCGGGCGATCGATCAAGCCAATGCGGACGCGACGGCAGTCTCCGAAAGATTTTCGGCGGAATTCGATCAAGCTTTAAACGGCGCGGCGCAGAAACTAGGGACGCGGCTGCACGATGTGACGCAGGAGTCGGTGACGCGCGCGGAGCAGGAAGCGCGGAACCGGGCGCAGGCGCTGCGGGATGCGCTGGAAGAAACTTCGCGGTCGGTGATGAGCAAGGCCGAGCAGGACGCGGCGGCCAAAGCGGAATTTTTGCGGGCGTCGCTGAGCGAAGTGATCGCGGGCGCGGCGGCGACGATCGAATCGCTGGGTTCGGGTTTGCAGGTCGAGCGCGACCGGGCGGAGCAATCGAAGGCGCAACTGCATGAGGCTTCGCAATCGCTGCTGACCCAGACCAAGCGCGACCTGGACCAGCTGGTGGCGAACCAGAAGGACGAACTGGGGCGCGTGGCGGACCAGGTAATCGCGGAACGCGCGCAGCAGATCGAGCCGGCGCTGGAGCAGGCGACGCAGAAGGTGCTGGAGCGGGTTTCGGTCGAGCTGGAACAGAAACTGAATCCGCGACTGGATCAAGTGCAGCAGGCGATGGCGCAGTTGAAATTTGCCGAAGAACAGGCCGGGCGCACGCAGGCGAGCATTCAGGAACAAATTCGGCAATCGTCCGAGCAACTGGCGGGCGTGCAGCAGACGGTGCAGGGTCAGATCGCGCAGGCGTCCGAGCAGGTGGAGCAGATGCAGGCGCGGGTGCGCGAGCAGATCGAGCAGACGTCGATGTCCGTGGCGCAACTGCAGAACGAAGTGCTGGAGCAGATCAAGGTCGCGACCGACCGGACGGATCAGCTGCAGGACACGATCCGGGAGAGCGCGCAGCAAACTTCGGAAGAAGTGGTGCAGCAGACGATCGAGCGTTTGCGCGGCGAGGCGGCGAAAGTTCCGGGCGAGATCGAGCAAGCGAGCCGCGCGGTGGTGGCGAAGATCGAAGAGGAATTCCAGCAACGAGCGACGGAAACGCAGCACGCGACGTACGACGCGCTGCTGAAGGCTTCGGACTGGTACCAGAAGAAAGCGCAGACCACGATGCAGTCGACGCTCGAGAAGGTGGTGGAGCAATCGAGCACGGCGCTGCGCGACCGGGCGGCGGAAGTATCGAGCCTGCTGGCGGCGGAACTGGATCATTACGGCCGGACGTATGTGGAGCACAGCAGCGCGCAGATCGACGACGCGGCGAAAGAGATTTCGACACGCGAGCGCGAGAAGATGGCGGAAAACGCGCAGATGGCCACGGCGAGCTTCAGCGACCAGGTGCACAAGGTCACGACGGAGTCGCTGACGCGGTTCGAGCGGGCGTCGCGGGAAGCGCTGGAGAAGGCGCGGTCGGATATGGAATTCAACCGCGAAGGTTCGCTGACGGAATACCAGAAGCATCTGGACACGCGGATGATGGAAAGCGTGGAACAGGCCAGCGTGCATCTGCAATCGCAGCTGATTCCGATGATGGAACAGTGGGACGCGAAGCGCGAGTCGGAAAAGAAAGAGTGGATGCAGCGCTTGCAGAAATCGACGGACGAATCGATCGAGGCGTACAAGGCGCGGCTGGAAAATACTTCGAATCAGTGGCTGCTGGGTGCGGCGACGACGCTGGGGCAACATTCGCAGACGGTTTTGGATACGATCGCGAAGGCGGCGGAGAAGCGGTTGCGGGATACTTGCGCGGAAGTTTTGGCGGGGATGGGCGATACGTTGAAGTCGCGATTGTTGGGAATTTCGGATGAGATGGGCGCGGAAGATGCGGATGATGAGTTGCCGCCGACTTCCACGATGCATAAGAAGTAAGGCTTTTCCTTCCTGGTTTTTCTCCTATTCGTTAATTTTGGGGACGCGGGGGTGATTCCCTCGGCGGCTGAAGCCGCTTGGTTTTTGCGGCTTGTTCGGCACGGCTGAGGCATTGCCCTAACGAAACCGGTTCGTCGTGGAGTGCCTGGCGCGGCAGCATGGATGAGATCCTTCGGCGCTCCGCTTCTCAGGATGACGGGGTGGGCGACATTGCCGCGGGGCTTGTTTAGCGCGAGGCATGGGCTACGCGGCTGGCCCACCTAAAGGTGACAGCTACGTGAGGCGGATGGGCGGTTTGTCGCGGATCGCGGTGACGGTGGTCGCGGATTCGCGGCGGCGGTGGCCGCTGATTCGTGGGCGGTGAGCGCAGATTTCGGCTGCGTTGCGCGACCCGGTATAATTGGGTCATGGCTAATCAGGCTTATTTGAGTGTGTGGCTGAAAGATTTTCCGGAAGAGCGGATGTTGGAGGAGTTTCGAAAATTTCTAGAGACTGTGCCCTTCTCACCGGCGCGGCCGGGTTTTACTTATCTGGAGGTGCGGGCGGTGGAGCCTTCGGAGTCTCCGGTGTTCGAGCAGGATTTGCGGGCTATGCCGCTGGACGCACCGAGCGTGGTGGAGCTGGCCAAGGATCATTTGAATCGCGACAGCCAGTATGCGGCGCGGGCGAACTGGGATTTGTGGGTGTACGAGGGCGAGCCGGCGAAGTGGCAGCAGTTGCCGCAACCGGTCGAGATGCTGTGCACGGGTGAGTTGTACCACGAGGGAATTTATAAAGAGGATGGGCATTTCGAATTGAATTTCGGATTGGAGCATCTTTTTACCGGGCACGGTGGGTTGTTGGGGATCCGGCAGATCGCGCGGCCGGCGCAGAGCGCGGAAGAGGCGCAGTTTCTCGAATCCATGGCTAAGCCAGCGAATCTACAGGTGTACCAAGAAAAGACGCGGGACAACATCAAGAGCCTGTTTGCGTGGGTTCGGAAGATCGAAGACGCGCTGCCGGTGGAGCGCCTGAAATTGTGGTCGGAAGGCGAAGACAATTTTGAGGCGCGGCTGGAAGAAATTCTGGCGGCACACTAAGAGAGCAAAAGCGGCGGGCGGCGGAGATTATTTCCGGAAGCTGGCATGAAACTGTAGAATTGAGCGGCAAAGCGGTTTCTTCGGGTGTTCAGATATCGTGTCGATTCGGAAAATTTTCCTGGCGGCGATCGTGGCTTCCGTTGTGTTCGGCGTGGCGTCCTGCGGCGGGACGGCTACTGCTCCTGCGCCCGCTTCCTCTTCGAATTCAAACGCAGCGAAACCAGATACCAATGCTGGGGCGGCGGCGCCAGCAGATCCAGCGACTCCGGCGGTGCCCAACGACGTGCAGCAGGCAGCGGAGAAATCGCTGGGAGCCGAGACGGACGTGATGCTGTTTGGCGACCTGGCCAAGACTGGCGCGGAGCAGGTGCTGGCGGTGAATAAAGCGAAGGCGCTGCCGCCGGGCGTGGCGCGAGGCGGAGTGATTACGCGCGCGGTAATCCTGGAAAAAAACGGAAACAGCTGGAAGGAAATTCTGCGCTGCGACGAGCATCTGGAAAATCCTAAGGGATTTCTGGGCGGAGCCCCGCTGGCTCCGGTGAACGGGTGGCGGATGCAGGCCGAGCAGGACCCCGCGAAGGGATTGCTTTTGTATTTCACTCCACTGGTGGCGCCGAAGGGCGGGTACGCGGTGCCGGTGGGCGTGCGCTGGAACGCGAAAGCGAAACGATACCAATCGATGGACCGGGCCTTTGCAAATTTTCTGGGCGAGCTGCCGGCTTTGGAAACGCCGGAATCGCAATTGAGATAATGAGCGCGATCGCACAACCCGCAGCGGTGGGCACGGCGGCGAAGGTGAAGAAGCCGACGGGATGGGACCAGCTGAAGACGCTGGTGCCGTACGTGAAGCGGTACAAGGCGATGACTTCGCTGGGGCTGGTGACGAATACGCTGACCGGCCTGGTGGGAGCGCTGCCGCAACTGGTGATCGGAGCGATCACCGACTGCCTGACCGGATCGCCAAAAACGCTGGCGACGCTGACGGGCTGGGCCCGGGCCATTATGGCGCCACTTTTTTCTTTGTACGCGCCGCTGAGCCGTACGGCGCTGGGAAAATACTGCCTGATCCTGATCGCGATCATGGCGGTGAAGGGATTTTTCTCATTCTGGTCGCGGTGGATTCTGATTGGAGTGTCGCGCGAGATTGAATTCGATTTGCGAAACGATTTGTTCGGAAGATTTCTGGAGATGGACCCGGAATTTTATGTGCGGAACCGCACCGGCGATTTGATGTCCCGGGCCACGAACGATTTGAACGCGGTGCGCATGGTGCTAGGGCCGGGAATCATGTACAGCGCGACGACGATTGTCACGATGGTGGTGGCGATCTTCTTTATGTTCCGGTTGTCGCCGAGTTTGACTTTGTGGGTATTGCTGCCGGTGCCGGTGGTCGCGTTCGCGGTGCGGTTCTTTGGGGAGACGATTCACCGGTTGTCGGAGCAGATTCAGGCGGCTTTAGGCGCGCTGTCGACGCGGGCGCAGGAAAATTTGACCGGGGTGCGGGTGATTCGGGCGTACGCGCAGGAAGAGCCGGAGATCGAGGCGTTCGACAAGGCCAACCGCGAGTACGTGGACCAGAACATCAAGCTGATTTCGACCTGGAGTTTGTTCTTTCCGTTTCTGACGGCGCTGATCGGAATTACGTTTGTGATTTTGCTGGGCAAGGGCGGGACCGATGTGATCGACCGGCGATTTACGATCGGGACGATGTGGGCGTTTTACTGGTTTTTGGGGCAGCTGGTTTTCCCGATGATCGCGCTGGGCTGGGTGACGAATATTTTCCAGCGCGGGGCGGCTTCGATGGGGCGGCTGAATTACATTATTAATTCGCAGGCGGGGATTCGGGACACCGTGGCACCGGCCACGGCTGCGGCGAGCGCGCGCGCCATGGCGGCGGTTAGCGAGCAGGAATCGCCGATTCGCGGCGAGATTGAATTTCGCGATTTGACGTTTACTTACCCAACGGCTGGTAACGGCGATGGGAAGAGCGGTGGGCCGGTGCTGCGGGATATTAGTTTGGAAATTCCGGCGGGATCGACGCTGGCCGTGGTGGGGCCGACGGGCAGCGGGAAATCGACGCTGGCGGCTTTGATTGCGCGGTTGTGGGATGCTCCGGCAGGGACGCTATTTTTGGATGGGCGGTCGATTCGGGAATATCCGCTGGCGGAATTGCGGCGGGCGATTGGGTTCGTGCCGCAGGATACATTTTTGTTCAGCGACACCTTGAAGGAAAACATCGCGTTCGGGGTGACGGACGCGGCGGAAGAGACAATTTTTGAAGCGGCGGAGATCGCGAGCCTATCGGGCGAGATTCAGAGTTTCCCGGCGACGTATCAGACTATGGTGGGCGAGCGCGGGATTACTCTGTCGGGCGGGCAGAAGCAGCGAACGTCGATTGCGCGGGCCATTCTGCGGCAGCCAAAGATTTTGATTCTGGACGACGCGCTTTCGAGCGTGGATACGGATACGGAAGAAAGGATTTTGCGGCGGCTGCGCGAGGTGATGCGGCAGCGCACGGCGATTTTGATTTCGCACCGGGTGTCGACAGTGAAGAACGCGGATCAGATCATCGTGCTGCGCGAAGGGCGGATCATCGAGCGCGGGACGCACGAAGAACTGCTTGGCATGGGCGGGTATTACG
The DNA here is from genome assembly GCA_036401315.1 of Candidatus Acidiferrales bacterium. GTDB lineage: Bacteria > Acidobacteriota > Terriglobia > Acidiferrales > UBA7541 > Palsa-295. The sequence continues at coordinate 22,098 of DASWVE010000057.1, read as the reverse complement.
CCGATTTGAATCAAAAACAAATGCTGGAAGAAGAGTTGGCGCGCGAATGAGCGATTTCCGCGAAGAAGAGAAACTCGGCAAGCTGTACGATTCGCAGCTGACGCACCGGCTGCTGACTTACCTGCGTCCGTACCGCTTGCAGGTGGTCGCGGCATTGTCGTTCACGTTGGGCATTACGGCGCTGGAAATTTTGGGGCCGTTTCTTTTTCACGTCGGCATCGACAAATACATTGTTCCGGGATTCGAGGGAAAGCTTACCAGGCAGCTGGCGCTGTCCGGGCTGGTTTGGGTGGCCTTCGCTTACGCCGGATCGATTCTGGCGAGTTTTGCGCTGCAATATGTGCAGGTGCGCATCATGCAGTGGGTGGGGCAGAAAACGATGTACGACCTGCGGCGCGAGATTTTTTCGCACTTGCAGCGGCTACCGATGAGCTTTTTCGACCGCAGCCCGATTGGGCGGCTGGTGACGCGGTCGACGACGGACGTGGACGCGTTGAACGATCTTTTTGCATCGGGCGTAGTGGCGATGCTGAACGATTTCTTTCTGCTGATCACGCTGGCGATTGTGCTGATCAAGTGGAATCGCCCGTTGGCGTTTGCGACGCTTTCACCGCTGCCGTTCATGATTTTGCTGACTTATATTTTCCGCAATAAGGTGCGGGACGCGAACCGGCGGATCCGGACGGCGATTGCGGCGATCAACGCTTACCTGCAGGAACATGTGAGCGGCATGGCGATCGTGCAGCTTTTCAACCGGGAGAAAAAGTCGCGGGCGCGGTTTGAGGAACTGAACAAGACGCACATGATCGCGTACAAGGATGCGATCGATGCGTTTTCGTTTTTCTATCCGGGCGTGGAATTCCTGAGCATGTCTGGGATTGGATTGCTGGCTTGGGTCGGGGGCACGCGAATTATTGCCGGGACGCTCGAAATTGGCGTTTTGATTTCTTTCATGATTTACGCGCAGCGGTTTTTCCGGCCGATTCAGGACTTGAGCGAAAAATTCAATATTTTACAGAGCGCGATGGCGGCTTCGGAGCGGATTTTCCGGCTGCTGGACGAACCGATCACGATCACTTCGCCGGAGAAGGTGCACGCGCTGCCGGCGCCGCGCGGCGAGATCGAATTCCGCAACGTGTGGTTCGCGTATCACGGCGGGGCGACTCCGGAAGAGAAGGATTGGATTTTGCGGGATGTGTCGTTCCGCGTGGAGCCGGGGCAGACGCTGGCGATTGTGGGGCACACTGGCGCGGGAAAGACGACGATCATTCAGCTGCTGCTGCGTTTTTACGATATTCAGCGCGGCGAGATTTTGCTGGACGGCGTGGATATACGGCAGCTCGAATTGCAGGATTTGCGGCGACTTTTCGGGATTGTGCTGCAGGATCCGTTCCTCTTTACCGGGACACTCGAATCGAACGTGAAATTGGGGACGGCGCGGATCAGCCGCGGGGATACGGAAGCGGCGTTGCGCGAAGTGGGATTGGGACCGTATTTGGCTTCGCAGGCGAGGGGCGTGGATACGCCGGTGACAGAGCGCGGAGCGACCTTGTCGGTGGGACAGCGGCAGCTGGTGAGTTTCGCGCGAGCCTTGGCTCATGATCCGAAATTTTTGATTTTGGATGAGGCGACGTCGAGCGTCGACACCAAGACGGAATTGATGATTCGCGAGGCGCTGGACCGGCTGCTGAAAGGACGAACGGCGGTGGTGATCGCGCACCGGCTGAGTACGATTCAGCATGCGAACCGGATTCTGGTATTTCACAAGGGCAAACTGCGGGAGCAGGGGTCGCATCAGGAATTGCTGGCGCTTCGCGGGATTTATTACCGGCTGTATCAGCTGCAATACAAAGAGCAGGAATTCGAGAACGCCCTGCCCGGCGCGGGACACGCCGGATTTTCGCAACCAATGTCCGCGAATGATTGAGCCGCGGCGCGCGCGCTGTGAAGCGGCTGCACGCATTCAGCACCGAAAATATTTCCCCGACAATTCAAACTGGTTTTCGGCTGACGCCGAAAGTAAAGTGCGCCGATGAGTGAACGGCCGATTCTGCTTTCGGCGGGCGAAGCTTCGAGCGACATGTATGCGGCGCAGCTGGCGACGGCGCTGCGCGCGCGGACCGGCGCGCCGATTTTCGGGATGGGCGGGCCGCGGATGAAGGAAGCGGGGGTCGAGCTGGTGGCGGATTATCACGAAGTGGCGGTGGTGGGAATTACCGAGGTGCTGCATAAAATTCCCACGGTCATCGGAGTGCAGAACCGGTTGAAGCGCGAGGCGAAGGCGCGGAACGCAAAGCTGGCGGTGCTGGTGGATTCGCCGGGAACGCATCTGGGCGTGGCGCGGCGGATGAAGCAGATTCACGTGCCGGTGGGATATTTCATCGGGCCGCAGGTGTGGGCCTGGAGGCCGGGGCGGGTGAAGGTGGTGAAGCGGCTGGTGAACCGGATGGTGGTGATTTTTCCGTTCGAGGAGCCGATTTACCGCGAGGCGGGAGTGCCGGTGGATTTTGTGGGGCATCCGCTGGTGGATACGGTGCGGTCGACGATGAGCCGCGCGGAATTCGCGACCCGACATGGTTTGGATGCGGGGCGGCAGATCGTGACGATTCTGCCGGGGAGCCGGCCGAACGAAATCGTGCAGAATTATCCGCGGGTGGCGGCGGCATGCGAGCGGCTGGCAAAGCCGGGCGGGCCGCAATTTGTACATGCTGCGGCGCACGGATTGAGTGATGAATTTTTCGCGCAGCACGCGCGACCGAATGTGAAGATTACGCGGGTGCGAGGCGAAACGTACGAGGCGCTGGCCGCCGCGGATTGCGCGATTGTAGCCAGCGGAACGGCGACGGTGGAAGCGGCGCTGCTGGGAACGCCAATGGTGGTGATCTACCGGGTGAAGCGGACCACGGCAGTGATCATGAAGCGGCTGATCCGGACGCCGTACATCGCGATGGTGAATCTGATCGGCGGGCGGCGGGTGGTGCCGGAGCTGATTCAGAACGCGTTCACTCCGGAGGCGGTGGAGATCGAGGCGCGGCGAATTCTGGAATCGGCGGCCGACCGCGAGGAAATAAAGGCGGGCCTCGCGGAAGTGCGGGCGAAGCTGGGGCCGGGCGGCGCGATCGAGCGGGCTGCGGACATTTTTGCGGGGATGTTGTAACCTTTTGCGGGGCAACTGTCTGCAAGGAATCTGTATCAGAGGTAGTAGCGCCAGCCGTACGCCAGTGAGGTAATTCTCCTTGTCGAAATTCATACCCTTCCCAGGCCGCAGCCGAATCGCGTTGTTGTCGATGTTCGCGGCGGTGGTGTGTTTGGCGGCGGGTATATTCGCGCCAGTGCGCGCGCAGTCTTCGCGGGAATATCCCTTCCGGGCGACGAATTATGAAGTGGAAGTGCTGCTACATCCCGACGACCAGACGATTTCGGGACTGGCGAAGGTGGAATTCACGGCGCAGCAGGCGTCGCGCACGGTGGTGGTGCAGCTGCACCAAGACTTGAAGGTGAATCAGGTGAATGTGCCGGGAGGCAAGGCGCTGGAATTCGAGCGCGACAACCTGGACCCGATGCGGCTGACGATCGGATTGCCGGAGGCAGTGGCTCCGGGGCAGAAAGCGACGCTGATTTTCAATTATACCGGGCCGATTTCGAGCGAGGACGATAGCCCGACGAAGGGCGTGCGGTTCGCGTCGGTGGACAAGCTGTCGGCGTATTTGCTGCTGCCGGCGCGGTGGTTTCCGCTGACGAGTTACCCGACGAACCGGTACACGGGGACGTTCAAAATTACAGTGCCGGACAGTTTTGCGGTGGTGGGGACCGGGAAAGCGGATCCGCCGACCAATATGCCGGGGATCGGGCGTAACGCGCAGGGCCAGGCGACGTATGTATTTCACTGCGACCATCCGGCTCCGGTGGGAAGTTTCGTGGCCGGGGCGCTGCAGCTGACTCCGGTGCAGGCGGAAGGATTTAATGTTTCGGTGTTCACGCCGCCGGTGCAGGCCAATACGGCGAATGCGTATGCGACTTCCCTTTCGCACATTTTCACTTATTTTTCGGAAGCGTTCGGGCCGTTGAACGTGCAGGAATACGATCCGATGACGATCGTGCAGATTCCGGACGGCACGGTGGCGGGTTATGCCGGGCCGGGATTATTAATGATCAGCGCGCGGCAATGGACGCAGCGGGTGAACGAGCGGCTGCTCTCGCAACTGGCGGCGGAACAATGGTGGGGCGACCGGGTGCTGCCGCAGACTGCCTCGGACACCTGGCTGACGGATGGATTGTCGCGGTACGCGGAAGCGATGTACGCGGAACAGGCTGACGGCGCGGCCGGGCTGCACAAAGCACTGGAGGATTTCGCGGTGGGCGCGCTGATGTACGAGGATACAGCGCCGGTTTCGCAGGCGGCGCGGTTGCAGACATTTTCGAACGAGTACCGGTCGATTGTGGCGGACAAGGGCGCGCTGGTGTTTCACATGCTGCGGACGCAACTGGGCGACGACAATTTTACGGCGCTGCTGCGGGAATTTTTCAAAAAGTATGAAGGCAAGACTACAAACCTGAATGATTTCGAAAAAATGGCGATGACGAAGATTCCGGCGCCGGTGAAAGGGCAGCCGCCGGTGAATCTGGTTTCGTTTTTCTCGCAATGGCTGAATTCGACGGGCGTGCCGGAATTCAAGCTGGAATACATCGTGTACCGGACGCGCAAGGGATTCAAAGTGGTGGGAAAGATTCATCAGGACCTGGATACGTTCCGCATGCCGGTGGAAATCCGGATCGATACGGAAGGAAATCCGGAGGTGAAGAAAATCCTGGTGACCGGGACTACGCAAGCATTTGAGATCGATACGTTCGGGCGGCCGAAGCCGAACGGGGTGGTGATCGATCCGAATAATAATCTGCTGAAATCGAGCCCGCGGCTGCGGGTGCACGCCTTGATCGCGCGCGGCGAAGGCGACGCGGAACTGGGCAAATACTACGAAGCGATTCAAGAATACCAGAAGGCTTTGGACATGCAGCCGAGCAATTCGCTGGCGCATTTCCGGCTGGCGGAGGCGATGTTCTACCAGAAAAATTATCAGGCGGCGGCGAATGCGTTCCGCGCAGCGCTGGGCGGGGATCTAGATCCAAAGTGGACGGATGTCTGGAGCCACATTTATATCGGGAAGATTTACGATTTGCTGGGACAGCGTGAACGCGCGATCAACGAATACAGTTTGGCGCAGCATCTGGGCGACGATACGGCGGGAGCGCAGGGCGAAGTGGCGCGGTACATCCAGAAACCGTATACGGGAGATGATTCGCAGGCGGCTCCGGCGACGGCTAGCGGGGCTACAGGGACGGCGACGCCAGCGGCTCCGGCGCCCGCAGCTAGTGCTCCGGCGGAAGATACGAACAAGCCAGTTTTGAAGAAGCACGATCCCGCGCCCGGGAATTAATTTTTGAAGGGATTCCAGCTAGCTTCTTGTTATTAAGATTTTCCTGCCCATTCGCTTCCCTACTTCGATACTGGCGGTGACAGTTTCTTCCGAGGTTTGCTTGGTTTGAATTATTTCCAATCGACCTGACGGCGAGAGTGGATTTTCGAAGCGCAAGGCTACGCAGTTTTCGCCCCGGAAGGTGATTTCGGCTAAGTCGGTGATGGGAATTGTCTGCGAGCTGGTGGCCAGGATGGCGGCGGGTTTGGCGAATTTATCGAAGAGGGTGAAAATTTCCAGTTTGACTTCGAGTTCTTCCTGGGCGGATTCGATGAGGAGGTCGGCGGCGCGGCAGACGTCTTCGACGGAGCGGGAGGTTTCGAGATTGGCCCGCGCCTGGGTTTCTTGTTGCGGCGTAATTGAGCCGGTGGCCACTGCGTTTTTGAGGTAGTCGCGGATTTCGGTTACGGCGTCGTCTAGAAATTCCTGGGAGACGGCTTCGAGAATGGTTTGGTATCCGGCGAGGATGGAGAGATAAGCGATGGCGCGTCCGGTGGGGCCGGCGCCGATTATGGCGATGGTTTTTATTTGCATGGATGGTGGTGAACGATTTTTCGATTTTGCCGATTTGGTTTGGGCTGGGTTGGGTTGGTCTTACACCTTTGCCCGGCTAAAGCCGGCCGCTACAGGTGGTTGTAGTTATGGCGTCGGTGCGTTTCACAGGGTGTCGATGCTCGGTTGATCGAAGCCGAGGATTAGTTTTCCTTGGGCCATGATGATGGGACGGCGGATCAGGTTAGGTTCGGCGGCGATTAGTTTTATGGTTTCGGCGCGCGTTGGCGGATTTTGCTTCATTTTGCGGGTGCGGTAGAGCTCGTTGCGGGTGTTTAGGAATTTGGTGTGGTCCTGGTCGCCGATGAGGGTTTCGATTTCTGCGGGCTTTAGGCGGTCCTTGCCGATGTCACGGAGTCGGAGATCGAAGCCACAGGTTTCCAGGTAGGCTCGGGCGTTGCGGCAGGAGGTGCAGTTGGGTTTCTGCCAGAAGTCGACGGGGCCGCGGGATTTGGATCGTGCGGCGGATTTTGGTTTAGTGGGGCGCTTCGGTGCTTTCCTCGCCGCGGCTTTTGGAGTTTTCTTTTTAGGCATGTGCGGTTTCTCCGATTGCTCTTCTGCTTCTCAATTCCCTTTCGTTACGTGACTAATATCTCGGAACGCTGGGATCGATTTCGGTGGACCAGCGGTCGATGCCTCCGGCCATGGAGCGTGCGGACTCGACGCCTTGGGAGCGGAGCCAGGCGGCGACGTCGAGACTGCGCATGCCGTGATGGCAGAAGACGATGACCTGCTCGGAATTTTCGATGCGCTGGAGGTTACCGGGAATTTCGCGCATGGGAATCAGGACCGAGCCGGGGAGATGCGCGGTGTCGTACTCCCATTGCTCACGGCAGTCGAGGAAAAGAATTTTATCGTCGTGGGCGAGCGCGTCTTTGGTTTCGCGCGGAGTGATCTCGATATTGGCCATCAAGTCGTCGGTCATTAGGATCCAAAGTCCGCAGTGGCGGAAAAGGCGTGATTTTTATCCATCGCGCAAATGGCGTAAACACGCTGCACCCAACCTCAGAAGTTAAAACGCCTGCGTGTCCCGGACTTTCGGCACGGCCGAGCCGGGAAGATGGCTTCAGGGGCTGAAGCCCCGCGCTCCGTTGCTGGTTTTTGACGTGACTGAAGTCCCGCCCTTCCAGAGCGATGGCTGCTAGCACGTCGTTGATTGTTCAGGCTAACGCGTCCTCCGGGTCTGAAGCCTGAAAACTTCTAGTGGCCTTTGAAATTCGGTTTGCGTTTTTCGAAGAAGGCGTTGAGGCCTTCGAGGCAATCCTCGGATTCGAAGGCGTAGGTTTGCATGCGAACTTCTTCGTTGAGCGCGGCTTCGAGGGCGTCGCGATCTTCGGTGAGCAGGCGGTGCTTGATGGCGCGCAGAGGGACGCCGGCTGCGGCGGCCATCGATTCGGCGAACTTTTTGGTTTCGGCTTCGAAGTCGGCTTGGGGGATGACGCGGCTGACGATGTTGAGTTTTAGCGCGTCATCGGGCGAGAGCAGTTGCGCGGTGTAGAAAAGTTCGGCGGCTTTGGTGGGGCCGACGATGCGCGGCAGGAAGTAGGTGCCGCCGTAATCGGGGAACAAACCGATCTGGGAAAAGCTCTCGCAGAATTTGGCCTGGTCGGAGCAGATGCGCAGGTCGGCGCAAAGGGCGAGGTTCATGCCGCCGCCGGCAGCGGGACCGTTGACGGCCGCGATCACGAGCTTGGGCATGTTGGCGATGGCTTTGGCGATTTCTTTTCCGCTGGAGACCAGCTTTTCGACTTCGGCGGTGGCTTTGCGGTTGCGGGCGTCGCGCAGGAATTCGATGTCGCCTCCGGCGCAGAAAGCGCGACCGGCTCCAGTGAGGACGATGACGTGGATCTCTTTGTCTTCGGAGGCGGATAGAAGGGCGTGGACGAGCTGGTCGCCCATCTCCTGAGTGAGGGCGTTCAGTTTTTCGGGACGATTTAGGCGGATGGTGAGAATCGGGCCGGCACGTTCGGTGAGGACCAACTGCTTTTTATCTTGCGCCGGTGATTCTTGCGGCTGCTTTTCTGGCGAAGGCTGTTGCGTGGCACCCATGGCGACTCCCGAACTTTTGTTAGGCGTTCAACATCGTTGGTTCAGTCTTTTAGACTCTTCAGCAGCACGCCGAGTTTCTTGAAGTAGCGTTTTTTTACGGCGAGCTCGCTGCCGCCTTTCAGGCCTGCGGTGGTCGGCAGCACGAAGACGGCCGCGCCGTAGAGCTTTTCTTTCTGCAAGCCGAGCTTGCAGGTGCGGCCCGTAAACTTCTCATAGACCATTTTCCCATTAAAGGCGACGACGCGGGGACGCAATTCTTCGAGCTTCTGGGCGAGCAGGACGCGGCCTTCGGCGAATTCCTGGCGTTCGATTTCTTCGGGGGTGCGGGTGGGGCGTTTGACGAGATCGGTCATGCCGATGCCAAATTCGAGGATGCGGCGGTCGTCTTCGTAGCTGAGCGGTTCGGGAATGACTCCGGATTCGTACATGATGGGCCAGAACTGGTTGCCGCGCCCGGCGTAATAGTGACCGACGCGCGCGGCGCGATCGCCCGGGTTCGAGCCGATCAGAATCATTTTCATGCCTTTGCGAAGATAATCCGGGAGTGTGCGCATTCCGTCCTTTTTTTAGTTAGACACCGACGCGGGGCCGTATGGCGATTCGACGATGCGCTGAGCGGTCATTGGGGGCTGGGAAGCGGCGGCGTGCCCGTGTCTGAGAGATTATCTGCCAGCATTCGGGTAATCCGCAAGGTCGCAGGGTTGGAGGGTTTCTGTAAGCGGCACGAATCGGCGCGGATTCACGATATTTTGCCTGCCACAATCTGACGTGTGGGGACTTATATTATGCTTTCACTTTTGACGCTGGGAGTTGGATCAGAAAATGGATACGCCGAAAGAATTGAACGAGATTGTGCTGCCGCAGCCGGTGGCGGGGCCGCTGACGCGGGCGGCAATTTTTCTGGTAGTGAGCATCCGCACGGAAAAGGATTACCGAGCGGAGCTGCGCGATTTTTGCGCGGGCCTTTCGGGGCTGGTGCGGGCGGTGGAGTTTCGGAATGTGGAGGCGGGGCTGACCTGCGTGGCGGGATTTGGGTCGGAGGCGTGGGATAAGATTTTTGGGTCGCCGCGGCCGGCGGAGCTGCATCCGTTTCGGGAGATTCGAGCGGGCGGACGGCATGCGGTTTCGACACCGGGCGATATTTTGTTTCACATTCGAGCGAAACGGCATGACCTGTGTTTTGAACTGGCCGCGCAGATCATGGAGAGCCTGGGCGACGCGGTTACGGTGGCGGACGAGACGCAGGCGTTTCGTTATTTTGATGATCGCGACCTGATGGGATTTGTGGATGGGACGGAAAACCCGCGAGGAGATGAGGCGCGGGACGCGGCCATTGTCGGCGACGAGGATCCGGCGTTCAAGGGCGGGAGCTATGTGATCGTGCAGAAGTATTTGCACGACATGCAAGGTTGGAACGCTTTGCCGGTGGAGATGCAGGAGAAGATTATTGGGCGGAAGAAACTTTCGGACATCGAGCAGAAAGATTCGGAGAAGGCGCCTTACGCGCATACCGTGCTGACTTCGATTGAGGAAAATGGAAAAGAGCAGGCAATACTGCGAGACAACATGCCGTTTGGGCGGCCGGGTTACGGGGAATTTGGGACTTATTTTATTGGGTATTGCCGGACGCCGCGGATCACGGAAAAGATGCTGGAGAACATGTTTGTCGGCAATCCTCCGGGAAATTACGACCGGTTGCTGGATTTCAGCCATCCGGTGACGGGTGGGTTATTTTTTGTGCCGTCGTCGACGTTTCTGGACGACGTCAGCTGACGGGCGAATTTCGTCGGACGCGCGGCGACGAAGTGAAGGAGTGATTTCTTCATGCTAAATAAAATGTTCAAAGCTAAATTGCAGAAGAGCAGCAACAAGGGTGGGTGGACTTATGTGGTCTGGCCGGGGGCGGCTAAATTTTTTGGGACTCATGGCGCGGTGAAGGTGCGGGGGAAGATCGACGGGCATGCGTTTGAGACTTCGTTTATGGCTATGGGCAATGGCACGCAGATGTTGCCGGTGAAGGCGGATATTCGCGAAGCCATCGGGAAAGAGGTGGGCGATACCGTTACCGTGGTGCTGGAAGAGCGGCTTAGCAAGCCGCGGAAGTGAAACATGGGGCCGCCGAATATTCGAGGCGTGTGATTCCCGCCGAGGTACAAAGCTTAGCGATCTTTCCGCCTTCGGCGCACGGTGGGGTGAGGCGGCGCAATTTTTTGGGGCGCTTCGCGCTAGGTCGTTTGGGAGCTGGGGTGCGTGGGTCAAAGGCGGCGGCAAGCCGCCGCACTCCAAGGTAGGCTGGGGGCGGCGCGATTCGTGGCAACAAGATCGTGCGCGTTGTGGGCGGCGCGCGTCGCGTCTTACTCGCGTTCTGAAGGAAGGGCGGCTTCCGCAATTACGCGGTTAGATGTGCTAACCTTGAAGACTCCAAATATGAGTTCATCGAAGGTCAATCCGGAGCCGCGCACACCTTTGCCATCTACGGTGGTGAAGGACGACGAAGGCGCGCTGGTCGCGGCGGCGAAGGGCGGCGACATCACCGCGTTTGAGACGCTGGTGGGGCGCTACGAGCGGAAAATTTTCCGGCTGGCGCAGAACATCACGCAGAACAAAGAAGACGCAGAAGACGTGATGCAGGAAGCGTTCCTGAAGTCCTACCAGCATCTGAACGAATTCCAAGGCAATTCGAGATTTTACACTTGGCTGGTGCGCATTGCGGTGAACCAGGCGCTGATGAAGCTGCGCAAGCGGCGGCCTAATCAGGTGTCTTTGGATGAAGACGTGGATACGGGCGAGGATACGATTCCGCGCGAGGTGGAAGACTGGGGACCATCGCCCGAGGACCGTTACGAGCAGAGCGAACTGGGCGATATTTTGAACACGACGATTGCGGAGCTGGAGCCACCTTTCCGAATCGTTTTCCAGCTGCGGGACATCGAAGAATTATCGACGGAAGAGACGGCGGAGGCGCTGGGCCTTTCGATTCCGGCGGTGAAATCGCGGCTGCTGCGAGCGCGATTGAAATTACGGCAGAAACTGAACCGGTATTTCAAACGGAGTGAAAATTCGTGAATTGCAAGAACATCATCAGGGAGCTTTCCAACTACCTTGACGACGCTCTGGACCAGCCGCTGAAGACTTCGATCGAACACCATCTGGAAGGGTGCGAAGACTGCCGGATCGTGGTGGACACGACGAAACATACGGTGCAGATTTATTGCAATTCGGAGCCGGCGCCTTTGCCGGAAGAAACGCGGACGCGCTTGCGCGACGCGTTGTTCAAACATTTGGGCAAGATTCGCAGCCAGCCGAAAGCTTAAAGCGCGCGGGCATCCGCTGCGCGCGCTGAGTTTTTCCCAGTGGAACCTTCCCACATATTGATGTTCTTCCCTGCCCCGCGTTCTTTGGCCAGCTCGTAAATTTTTCCGGCTACGACGATGTCTTCGGTCGCAATTCCATTCGATTTGAATAGCGTGATTTGATCGTCCTTGGTGCGTCCCGGAATTTTGCCGGAGGCGATATCGGCGAGATCGATGACGGCGGTCCAACGGCGGTGGTCATCGGCGTACATTTGGATGAGGTCGCCGGATTCGATTTTGGATTGCTCGCGAGAGTCGGCGACGATGACGTCGCAGCGGCGGATGGTTTCGGCGTCGAGTTCTCGTTTCTGGGGGAAATTGGCGCCGATGGCGTTGAGGTGGCTACCAGCGGTCAGCCAACGGCCTTCTACCACCGGATTCGTCGCCGTGGTCGAGGTGACTACGATGTCCTGGTCGCGGACGGCTTCTTCGGCGGTGGCGACGGCGGTGACTGGAACGCTGAGTTTCGCGGACATGTCCGCCGCGAATTTTTCGCGGCGTTGCTGATCGCGGCCGAAGACTTTGATGCTTTCGATTTGGCGGACTTGCGTGATGGCTTCGAGTTGGGTGCGAGCTTGCAGGCCGGTGCCGATGATGCCTATGGTTTTGGCGTCGGCGCGGGCGAGGAGGCGGGTGGCGAAGCCGCTGGCGGCTCCGGTGCGCATCTGGCCGACATAGTCGGCTTCGATTTGGGCGAGGAGTTCGCCGGATTCGACGCTGAAAAGAAGGATGAGGAAGCGGAGGCCTGCTTTGGCGCTGGTGTAGATTTTGAGGCCCATGTAGCCGCTGGTGGAATCGGCGGCGGCCATGTAGTGCAGGAAGCTTTTGCCGGGGAGATGCAGGCGGGCGCGGGGATGGAGGATGGCTTCGCCGGTGGCTAGGCGGAGGAAGGAATTTTCTACGGCTTCGAGGGTAAGGGGCATGGTGAGGATGGATTTCACGTCGGATTCGGTGAGGAAGAGGGGCATTTTTGTTTCTCCGTTTTGATTTTCGTCGCGCGTTGGCGAGGCTCGTCGACGCGACGAAGGCAAAGATGGCTTCAGGGGCTAAAGCCCCGCGGTGCTAGGTGCGGATATGACGGGAGTGAAGTCCCGCCCTTCCGGAGCGTTTGTGGCGCTATGGATGAATCCGTGTTCGGTACGAACCGAGACTCGATTGTACGATTTTCTTCGCGAATGTTTGATGGCGTTTCCGCGAAAAAAGCAGATCCCTCACCCGTGAACGGGATTCGGGATGACACGTATTTTTGTTGGTTGCAAAAGGAGGAATATGCGCGCTGACCTTGGTGATGTGTGGGAAAAGGAAAAATCAGAAGGCGAGGTGATAGCGGAGGACGCGGGATTCGTCGGCGTCTAAAATCAGAAGTTCGTTGCGGGGGCTTACGGCGATGGCTGGGGGGCGGCGATTGCCTTGGCCTAGTTGCGGGGCCAGGTCGGCGTCGAGTTTTGGAGTGCCGTCGGTGGTGGCGATGTGGAGGGTGAGGCCGTTGGCGTCCATGACGAAGACACTGTTGTTGGCGACGGCGAAGCCGGTGTTGGGATTCCATTGGGCGCCGTTGCTGGCGACGAGTTCGGTGAGGAGGCGGCCGTCGTGCGAGAGTTTCATGATGCCGCCGGAGGGCGTGCCGAGGTAAAGATTGTCGTCGTTGCCGCGGACGAGGGGGCCGAAGCGGCCGGTGCCGTGAACGGTTTCACGGGGCTCGGAGGTTTGGACCAGACGCAGGCGCGAGGTGTAGGTGAAAATTTTCCCGGCGGCGGGATCGAGGATGTGGATCAGACCGTCGGAGGTGACGGCAACGCTGAGAGAATTAGCAGCCGCGGAGCGCGAGCGTAAACGGATTTCGCGGTAACGATCTCCATTGGGAAGAATGATGAAGACGCTGTTGCGGGCGGAATCGGTGACGTAGATGGCGCCGCCGGAATCGAGAGTGATGGATTGCGGGTGATTCATGCCGTCTTCCTGGAAGGAAAGGAGCGGCTTGCCTTCGTAGGCGAATTTCGAAATGAAGGCGCTGCCCGAATCGGCGAGGAAAACGTCGCCGAGGCTGTTGACCGCGATTCCGGAGGGTTGATTGAGCTGGCCCGGACCGTCGCCTTTGACGCCCCATTGGGCGAGGTACTGGAGCGAAGGAGCGTTGGCGCTGGCGGATGCGGATTTTTGGGCTTCGGAAACAGTGCCGGAACAGCCGGTAAGCGCGAGTGCGCACACGAGAACGCGGAGAACGACGAGCGAGGGCCGGGGAGTCCGCATGGATACAAATTTAACTCAGGCGGAGAGTTGGCCGAGCGGCGATTGAAGGCGGTGGTGCGCGGTGATTAACTCTTGCGGTGGTGCGGGGGGGCTTCGCCGGGTGCGCGGAGGCGGCGGATGATGGTCTGACGCATCAGGTACTCGCGTTTCTCGGGCGCACCAGCGGAGAGATCTTCGAAAGAAAAGGTCACGTCGCCGGCGGCGGTGGTGGAGTGCACGAATTCGACGGGAAGTTTTCCGCAGATGTTGCTTTCGACGAAAGCGGTTTCGTAGCTTTGATGCTTAACGCTCCAGGTGTAGGCGCGCATGGAAGTGAAATCGCAAGGTTGGCCTTCGGGGCCGTGGTTGCCGAGGAGTAGGTATTGCGGTTTGCGCGCGCCGGAAGGATCAACGGCGTTGTTGAGGACGTCCCAGGCGACGATGCGCGTGTTGGCGGAGCTGGCGTAATCGGGCAGCGGCGCGGGAACGTCGAGATCGATGAAGCGGTTGAGCAGCCAGCCGGCGAGGACGCCTTGATCGGCAGTGTGAGCGCGGACCAGCCACCAGTCTTCTTTTTTGGATTCGGGGGCGGCTCCGGCGGCGTCAGCTTCGGAATTTTGGTTTGAGTTGGCGCTGGATGGTGACGGATTGATTTCGGCGGGCTGGCGGGTGAGCAGCTCGAGCGGGACGTCTTTATTGAGTTGGCGGACGCGGGGCGTATCGCGGCCGGGGCCGAAATGGAGATTGCTGAGGACGCGGGTGTGGCCGCGGGCTTCGACGGCCATGGTGGCGGAACGGGTTTCGAGGTCTTTGAGCAGCTGCCAGGAATCGGCGGAGAGCAGGTCGCGTTCGTAGATCCAGCCGACCTGGCCTTTGGTCGTGCGAACTTTTACTTGTTCCTGAAAACGCTGCAGGACGTCGAGACGATCGCCGAAGGTGAGCGTGCCGATGGGTTCGCGGACTTGGGCGGAAGTGCTCCAGAGGGTGACTTGTTTGTTGCCGGCGTAGGCAATTTCGAGGGGCGGAGTGGAATGGTGGAAGCGGAGGTAGAAGCCGACTACGACGACCATGAGGAGCGCGGAGCCTAGAGCAACTTTGCGAATCACGGCCGGGCTCCGGGTAAAATTTTGGGGCGAGACGTTTTCATGGATTCAATGGTGCGCACGGCGAAGAAGAATTCTACAACAGTCGTCACGGGGCGGTAGGTCGGGTTGGGGCGGCGGTTCCATCCGCGTGGGGATTTTGCGGTTTTTTGCGTCTGATACAATCCTTTTGAAAACTTAATTGGGATTTCGAGTCTGGGGGATGCGATGGAAGGACTGGAGAAGCTGAAGCCGCTGGCGCTGTTGCTCCTGCGCGTCGGGTTGGGCGTGATTTTCGTATTTCATGGGTACCCGAAATTGTTCACGCACACGCGGGAGACGATGCAGGGGATGGAGCACATGGGATTTCCATTTTATTTCGCGTATATCGCCGGAGTGTTTGAGTTTTTTGGCGGGTTGATGCTGATCGTGGGATTGTTTACGCGGATTGCGGGATTGTTGATCGCGGCGGAGATGGCGGTGGCTTTGGTGAAGGTGCATGGGATTTTTTCGAATCCGAGGGCGGTGGAAAATTATCAGTTTCCTTTGGCATGTGCGGTGGGGGCGTTTGCTTTGGCGGCGTTGGGGGCGGGGATGATTTCTTTGGATCAGGTGGTGTTTGCGGCACGGCGGGGGGCGGGGCCTAGGAAGGCTAAGGGGAAAGGGCGGGAGTGAGGCAAAATTTCGAGGGGATTGGGAATCGAGGAGAGGTCCTTCGTCGCGGAAGGCGCTCCTCTGGATGACGGCCAACTGCGGTTTGGGCGTGAGACGTTAATTGGCGGCAGAGCCGGAAACGTGAGGCTTGGTGGATTGGAATCGAAGAGAGGTCCCTCGTCGGCGCGGCAGAGGCGGCCGAGCCTCTGTCGGGATGACAACGAGAACCGAAGCGGCGCAAAGGGATCAGGCTGAGAAGGTGGGAAGTCTAAACCCGCACCCTTCGCAGAGGCGGCGAAGAGTGCGGCACCCGGAAAGGCGCGGAACGGCGCGCTGTGCGTTTTAGGCGGTTTGGGTTGAGCTGTGGCTCGCGTGGGCGTCTGGCGAGACTGCCTCGGCTGGAATGGCTACGGGGATGACTAGCCAGGCGACGAGGTAGGCTACGATGCCGAAGACGAAACCGGTGAAAAAGGTGATGAGAACCACGATGAGGCGCAGGATGGTGGAATCGACATCCATGTAATCGGCTAGGCCGCCGCAGACGCCGGCAATTTTGGTGTCGGTGGCGCTGCGGGTCAGGCGCTTGTGAACGTAGGGGGCGCCAGTTACTGGAGCGGCGGCTTGGCGCGCTCCGCAGTAGTAGCAGAAATTGGAGTATTCGGTGATGTCGCGCTGACATTTGTTACAGGTCATGATTTCCTCCTGCACATAGTACGACCAATTCCCTGTCAACTAACTATACGAACCGAAGCCCCAAAAGGTTTCGATCTACAACTAGGCCTTTTAGAACGCGACTAGGTCGCGGACAGCTCTGACAATGTCGTCGGTTTGGGGCAGGATGGCGTCTTCGAGCTTGGGCTGATAGGCGCAGAAGGTATCGGTGGCAGCTACGCGGCGCACCGGGCCATCGAGGTCGTAGAAAAGTTCGTCGGCGATGCGGGCAGCGATTTCGGCACCGTAGCCCCAGGAGCGAGTGTCTTCGTAGGCGACGATGACGCGATTGGTTTTTTGCACGGTGGCGACGATGGCGTCCCAATCGTAGGGGCTCAGCGTGCGCAGATCGAGAACTTCGGCGGAGACGCCGTTGCGGGCGAGTTCGGCGGCGGCGACTTCGGCGCGGTGGACGACGGCGCCGTAGGTGATGATGCTGACGTCGGTGCCTTCGCGGACGACATTGGCTTTGCCGAAAGGAATGGTGAAATCGGGCCCGGGATATTCGGAGCGATTGTAGGGCTGGCGGTAGAGATGTTTGTGCTCGAGGAAGAGCACGGGATCGTCGGAGCGAATGGCGGTGCGAAGCAAGCCGCAGACATCGAGCGCGGTGGAGGGCATGACTACACGCAAGCCCGGAATGTGGGTGAAGACGACTTCGCCGCACTGGCTGTGGTAGATGGCGCCGCCGGTGAGGTAGCCGCCGATCGCGACGCGAATGACGACCGGAGCTTTGAAATGGCCGGCGGAGCGCCAGCGAATGGTGGCGAGTTCGTTGCGGAGCTGCATCATGGCCGGCCAGATGTAATCGAAGAACTGAATTTCGGGAACAGGTTTCAAGCCGCGGGCGGCCATGCCGATGGAGCGGCCGATGATGTTGGCTTCGGCGAGCGGCGAATTGAAGACGCGGGCCGAGCCGAATTTGCGCTGGAGGCCGGCGGTGGCTTTGAAGACGCCGCCCTTCCCTTTCACGGTAGCGAGATGTTCTTCGCGGCTGCAGTCGGCGACGTCTTCGCCGAAGACCACGATGCGCTGGTCGTGCTGCATTTCGTCGAGAAGCGTGGCCGAAACCATTTCGACCATGGTTTTCGGGTTGCCGTGCTTTTTGGGCTGAACGTCGAATTCTTTCGCGGAAGGATTTATGTCCGGCGAGTAGACCCAATCGTAAATGGATTCGGGCGACGGCGCTTCGGCGACGAGGGCTTTGTCGGTGGCTTCGATAATTTCACGGTCGACGTCGGCTTCGAGAGCTTCGAGTTCGGATTCTTCGAGGATGCCTTCGCGAACGAGGAACACGGCGAATTTCGGAAGCGGGTCGCGCTGGGCTTCGGACGAGCGCTCTTCCTCGCAGCGATAAAGTTTTTCGTCGTCAGAGAGCGAGTGCGAGTAGGGACGCGTGACATGCGCGTGAACCAGAGCCGGGCCTTTGCGTTCGCGGCAATGCGCGGCGGCGCGGGTGAGGGCGGCGTAGCTGGCGAGCGGGTCGGTGCCGTCGCATTCTTCGATGTAAAAGTGCGGGTAGGCCTGGACTAATTTCGAGATGCTGCCACCGGCGGTCTGGACTTCTACCGGTACGGAAATGGCGTAGCCGTTGTCTTCGATGAGATAGAGGACGGGCAGCTTCTTGTTGCTGGCGGTGTTCAGGGATTCGAAAAATTCGCCCTGACTGGTGGTGCCTTCGCCGCTGGAAACGTAGACAAGTTCGTCGCGATGGAAGGCGGTCTGGCCGCCGAGTGGAGATTTGCGAGCTTGTTCGGCGGCCTTCGGAAATTTTTCGTAATAGGCGCCGGCTTCGGCTGCGCCGATGGCGGGAAGGAATTGAGTGCCGGTGGGCGAGGAGCGGGTGAAAATATTGAAATCGCGATGGCCCCAATGGGAAGGCATCTGGCGGCCGCCTGAGGCGGGATCGTCTTTCGCGCCGACTCCCTGGAGGAGCATTTCGTAGGGAGTGACGCCCATCATGAGCATCAAAGCGCGGTCGCGGTAGTGTGGAAAGAACCAGTCGTATTTGGGGCGAAGAACTAAGCCGGCGGCGGCTAGGACGGCTTCGTGGCCGGCCCCGCTGATTTGGAAGAAAATTTTATTTTGGCGCTTGAGTTGAATTTCGCGGTCGTCGAGACGGCGGGAGAGAAACATCGCGCGATAGATGCGGATGAGGGCTTCGCGGTCGAGGCCGTGGTAGCGCGAGGCATCGAATTTGGCAGGCTTAATTTTGGTCTGCGTGGCCATCGGCTCTCTCTCGCCCTCAGAAAATCGCTGGAACGCTTCGCAATGCTGAATCCATTATAGGCGAATCGTTGGGTGCACGCCAAAAATGGTTGCGGCGGATTTTGCGCGTGGAGGCTTAGGTGAGGGCGTCGAAGAGTTCGGAGGTTTCGGCGAAGTGCGGGTCGCTGTGGCGAACGATTTTCGCTTTTTTGGATTTGAAGGGTTCTTCGGTGGGAATTCGGTCGAGCCAGCGCTGGTGGGAGAGCTTTTCGTGGCCGGAGAAATCGAGGCGGATTAGGACGCGGACGTTTCCGTTGGCGGCTTCGGCGGCCTTCGAGGATTTCTTTTTGGAGGCGGCCAATTTGGCATCGTCGCCATTGGCGCTTTCTTCGGATTGCGCGTCTTCGCGTTCGTACTTGAGGATTATTTTCTTGCCGAGGCGGCCGCCCTGGACCCAGGCTTCGACTTTGCGGCGAGCTTGTTGGGCGGTGTCTTCGTCGTTGCCAAATTCGAAAATCAGGAAGTCATGAGCCATACATTGTGTATAGCGGGGTTCAGGATGATGTGTCAAGCAAGGGGAGTCACCTTTGGTGACTATTCCTTGTAGAAATCCGGGAAGTCTTTCTTCAGGACGCCGAGTTTGGGTAGATCGCAAATCATGATGTAGGGGTCGTGCGGGTGATTGGCGGCGTAGTCCTGATGATAGGCCTCGGCGGTGTAGAAGGCTTTGAAGGGCGCGACCTGGGTGACGATGGGGACGTTGAAGACTTTGGCGGCGTCAAGCTGCTTAATGTAGGCGTCGGCGATTTTCTGCTGGTCGGCGTTCTGATAAAAAATCACGGAGCGATACTGCGTGCCGTGGTCCGGCCCCTGGTAATTCAATTCGGTGGGATCGTGGATCGCGAAGAAGATGCGGAGGAGCTGACCGTAAGTGACCTGGGACGGGTCGAAGACGACTTTGACGGATTCGGCGTGGCCGGTTTCGCCGGTGCTGACGGTTTCGTATTGGGCGGTGTCTTGCGAGCCTCCGGAGTAGCCGGAGGTGGAGCTGGTGACGCCTTTCACGTGCTTGAAAACGGCCTGGATGCCCCAGAAGCAGCCTCCGGCGAGGACGAGGGTGTCTTCGCCTTTTTTCGCGGCGAGGGAATCGTCTACGGCGGGTGCGGGGACGGCTGGAGTGCCGGCGATGGCGGCCGGCGAATTGGAGTTGGTAGCGTTTACAGAATTGCAGCCCAGGACCAGCGCGAGAGGCGCGGCCAAGGCGATTACGACGAGACGGCTGAGAAATTTGTTTTGCAGAAGATTGCGCACGGTGACTCCTAGTAGAGCTGCGTCAGTTTATTCGATTCCTGGAACAGAGCAAAGTTTCGTTCGATTAGGATTGCCGGGTTTGGCGCGGCGTGTTAGCCTCAGCGAACAAAAGGCGAACTGCCGGGATGGGCGGGAGCTTTGTCCATTTTGGAGGCTGGTGGATTATGGCGGCGACGGAAACGGGATTGACTGGTTCCTCCGGGATGAAGAGAGAAAAAATGGCGGCTGCTGCGAAGACGGGCTTGGCGGTGCGGGGCAGCGCGACGCTGGATACGGTGCAGGACGCCTTGGTGGCCTTGACTGCTCGTTATCGTGCGGATGAGGTGCTGACGGCGGTGAAGCACTTCCCTGCCCGGGACGCGGTGTATCGCGACCTGCCTGCGTGGGTGCGGCCGGAATTGGCGGCGGCTTACCGGGCGAAGAAGATCGAGCAGCTGTATTCGCATCAGGCTGCGGCCGCGGAGATGGCGCGGGCGGGAAAGAATTTCGTGGTCGTGACGCCGACGGCTTCGGGGAAAACGCTGTGCTACAACCTGCCGATTCTGAACGCAATTTTGGAGAACGCGGATACGCGGGCGCTGTATCTGTTTCCGACCAAGGCGCTGGCGCAGGACCAATTGACGGAGTTGCACGACCTGGCGACGCGGCTGGACGATTGTTTTGGAGTTTTTACGTATGACGGGGATACGCCGAGCGACGCGCGGAAGGCGATACGCGAGCGCGGGCATGTGATCCTGACGAATCCGGACATGCTGCACACTGGAATTTTGCCGCACCACACCAAGTGGACGCGGGCATTCGAGAATTTGCGGTATATCGTGATCGACGAGCTGCATACGTATCGCGGAGTTTTTGGGAGTCATTTGACGAATGTGCTGCGGCGGCTGCGGAGGATCGCGGCGTTTTACGGATCGAAGCCGCAATTCATTGGCTGTTCGGCGACGATTGCGAATCCGGGAGAGCTGGCGGAGCAGCTGATCGAAGAGAAAGTGGAAGTGGTCGAGGAGAATGGGGCTCCGGCGGCGGAGAAGCTTTTTGTTTTTTACAATCCGCCGATGGTGAACCGGAATTTGGGAATCCGGCGGAGTTATCTGAACGAGACCACGCGGGTGGCCAAGGAATTATTGAGCCGAAAATTGCAGACGATTGTTTTTGCGAACAGCCGGCTGCATACCGAGGTGCTGCTGACGTACTTGCAGCAGGCCAACCGTCCGCAGCCGGGCGAGGCGGAGCCGATTCGCGGATATCGCGGCGGATATTTGCCGGGAGAGCGGCGGGAGATCGAGCGCGGGCTGCGGGAAGGGCGGGTGCGCGGAGTGGTGACGACCAACGCCCTGGAATTGGGCATCGACATTGGATCGCTCGACGCGAGCGTGATGGCTGGATATGCGGGATCGATCGCTTCGACTTGGCAGCGCGCCGGCCGGGCGGGGCGGCGGAACGGGACTTCGTGCGCGGTGATGGTGGCGTCTTCGGCGCCGCTGGATCAATTTATGGTGCAGCATCCGGATTATTTTTTCGGGAGGTCGCCGGAGCACGCTTATGTGCAGCCGGACAATCTGGAAATTCTGGTGAACCATTTGAAGTGCGCGGCATTTGAGCTGCCGCTGGCTCCCGATGAAAAAATCGGGAGCGTTCCACTGCCGGAGCTTTGCGAGGGCATGGCGGAGGCGGGGTTCCTGCATTCCAGCGGGGGTAACTGGCACTGGGTGCAGGAGGCGTATCCGGCGGATACGGTGAGTTTGCGGTCGGTGACGTCGGACAATTTCATCATTATTGATACGACCGGGCACCCGGAATCGCTGGAGGATGGCGAGCCGGAAGTGATTGGGGAGTGCGATTTTTCTTCGGCGTTGACAACGGTGCATCCTAAGGCGATTTACATTCATCAGGGGCAGCAGTACCACGTGGAGAAATTGGATTTCGAGCAGCGCAAGGCGTATGTGAAATCGGTGAACGTGGACTACTACACGGACGCGATTCGGTATACGCAGGTACGGGTGCTGGAGGTGGCGGAAGAAGCGCGGATCGCGGGCCCGGCAGCGCGGGTGCATGGGGATGTGCTGGTTCGTTCGCAGGTGGTGGGATTCAAGAAGATCAAGTTTTTTACGAATGAGAATATCGGCGCGGGAAAACTGGAATTGCCGGAAAACGAAATGCATACGACGGCGTTCTGGATCACCTTGGAGCGGCCGCTGCTGACGGAATTGCCTTATGCGCTATCGGACCGGCAGTCGGGGATTTTTGGGTTGCTGTACGCACTGGAATCGATGGCGACTTTGCTGCTGATGTGCGACCGGCGGGATTTGGGGACGGCGGTGGGCGAGAGACCTCCTACTCCGGGCGTGCAGAGTGATTGGCAGGAATTCAGCACGGCGATGGCGGACCCGGCGGAGATGAAGGAATTTTTTGAACCTAATTTGTATTTGTATGATGCGTACCCGGGAGGGATTGGGTTCAGCGAGCCTTTGTATC
>DASWVE010000056.1:0-10950 GCA_036401315.1 Candidatus Acidiferrales bacterium | reverse complement strand
AGCCTGAAATGTTCCATCCCCATTGCCCAGCTGCACCGCAATCCCCTCGTAATACATTCCCGTGCCGCTGCCGTCGATGTCGAAAAACGTGTAAATCAGATCGGCTTTCCCGTCGTGGTTAATATCCGCCGTCAGCACCCCGGTGATGTCTTCTCCATTATCGATTCCCGAGGGCACCAGACTCGGCGCCGTGATCGTCGTCGGCAGTCCAAAACTTCCATCCCCGTTCCCTACCGACAGATTGAGCGTCGGCCCAATCGGCGTCGTTGCCACCCAGAACGCGTCGTAGTTCGTGCTTCCCACAAACTTGCCCAGCACCGCCGCGTTCCCGCCCCCAGCGGGCAAAACCAGCTGCTGGTCGAGTCTCGGGATCCCGTTGGCTTGCGTCAGGTAAGTATTCAGCACCGATTGATTGCTCGAATTCGTCGTAAAGTTCACTAAATCCGGGCGCCCGTCCCCATTCAGGTCCGCCAGATTCGTCTGGGCATACTTCACCGGCAAATTCGGCGCACCTTGAAATGTTCCGTCTCCATTTCCCATCAGCGCGTAAGCGTCGCTCGAATCGATATCGTCTCCGTACAGGCCTTTTCCCGCGAATCCCGACCAAATATCCGTATTGCCGTCGCCATCCAGATCCACGGCCAGGATGAAACCAAGATCTCCAATCGTGGCGTAAGCCGGCCCCGTCTTGAACGTACCGTCGCCATTCCCCAGAAAAATATGGATCGTCGACCCGTCGTCGATCGCCACGTCTAATTTCTTGTCATTGTTAAAATCCGCCGAAACAATCGTAGGGGCGGCGGCGCTCGATCCGGTAAATAGAGGAAACCCCCTCGTCGGAGCCAGCGTGTAGGTCACGCCATCGCCGGCGCCCAGAAAAATCTCTCCATCCGCATCCACGATGTCTTTTTTGCCGTCGCCGTTTACATCCGCGGTGATAAAGCCAATCATGAAGAAGGGATTACTGCCCGCCGGAGACACATTCTGCACCGGTTGGAAGGTTCCGTCCCCTTTTCCCAGAAAAATTGAAAAACTACTCCCGGAAAGCACCACGATATCCAGGTTGCCGTCATTATTCAGGTCGTCGATGACCGCGTACGTCGATTCCTCGTTCGGCAAGGCCAGATTCACCCCTGGCTGATACGTTCCGTCGTCCTTCCCCAGGAAAACCGTGATCGATCCATGCAGTCCGTCCGAGTTCACCGATACGATGTCCGTATTCCCATCCTTGTTTAGGTCTGCACTGGTGATCGTCAGCGGGGGAACGTCCGTCATTTGCGAAGGCTGCGTTGCATAACTTCCATCCGGATTCACTGACCCCGTAAGTATCCCGGTTGCCCCCACCGTCGCCATCAGCGTTTGTCCGCTTTTTCCCTGGCCTAGAAACTGCCAAATATTAGAGGTCGTTCCCAGCGTAGGATCCACGCAGCCATTAGGAAACCGGTCGGGAGTCGTGTTCAGGAATGCATTGGTAGCCAGGACTTTTTCATAGTGCGGTGTTGGCGCTAACGGTGTTAGGACCGGAACACCCTGCCCGTTCAAGCTATACGCCGCCTGAATCAGCGAGAGTGAACAATCGCTTTGGCGCTGCAAGCCGGAAAGAACCATTCCCTGCTGTGTCGCCAGCGGCGGCAGCGCCACCGTCGAAAGGTTTCCAAAAAAAGGCGCGAGTTCCGGGACGGCTGGCTGCCCGGTGGCCGGACGCGGTCGG
This sequence comes from Candidatus Acidiferrales bacterium, assembly GCA_036401315.1. Classification (GTDB taxonomy): domain Bacteria; phylum Acidobacteriota; class Terriglobia; order Acidiferrales; family UBA7541; genus Palsa-295. Next base: position 9,239 of record DASWVE010000056.1, on the reverse strand, counting down.
AATCCCGCGGCGTTCCGTCCTGTGGCCTTGGCCAGCGGCACCGGTCTGGCAAAAAACGGATGCGAGGGGTCGTTAATCCCGATAAATACGCAAAATTTTGCGGCCGACAGACTCTTGTTGCAGCACGCGGAAAGCGCCGCACATCCAAGGACCACCGCCAGAACCTGGAAAAACATCCCGCCTTTCGACAATCTCTTCCCCGATGCTTTCATTTACGCTCCGCTTGACCGTTCCATGATGGCCGCAACCTGGGCCCGGTGATTCTCCGCGGGCACATCCCCGCAGCTGCATCAATTAAGGGTGATAGTTATCCCTCAAATATCACGCGCCGTAAAAAAATATTTTCAGTACTGCTACTACCGTAACTCCTCATTCAACTCATGCCCTTCTTAAGGTAAGCTGTCCCCGAAATCTTGACCGCCTCCACCACCACCGGCCCGATCAACCGCCCCGCTCAGGTGCTTTTCGCCAGCCTGATCGGCACCACTATCGAATTCTTCGATTTCTACATCTACGCCACGGCCGCCGTCCTGGTTTTTCCCCGCCTCTTCTTCCCTAAAGAAGACCCCGCCTCCGCCACACTTGCCTCGCTCGCCACTTTCGCCATCGCTTTCATCGCCCGCCCGTTTGGCTCCGCGCTCTTCGGCCATTTCGGCGATCGCGTCGGACGCAAAGCCACCCTCGTCGCCGCGCTCCTCACCATGGGAATTTCCACCGTCGCCATCGGCCTGCTCCCCACCTACGCGAAAATCGGCGTCACCGCGCCGCTGCTGCTCGCGCTCTGCCGCTTCGGTCAAGGTTTGGGGCTAGGGGGCGAATGGGGTGGCGCGGTTCTACTCGCCATCGAAAATGCTCCGCCAGGTAAACGCGCCTGGTATGGAATGTTTCCGCAGCTCGGAGCCCCGGTAGGTTTTCTTTTTTCCGGCGGCGTGTTTCTGATTCTTTCGAAGCAACTCACCAACGACCAATTCTTCGCCTTCGGCTGGCGCATTCCATTTCTAGCCAGCGCCGCGCTGGTGCTCATCGGCCTCTACGTCCGCCTGACCATCACCGAAACGCCCGTCTTCCGCGAAGCCCTCAGCCGTCAGGAACGCGTCAAGGTTCCCATGTTCGACGTCTTCCGCAAATTCCCGCTGCCGCTCGTCATCGGCATCCTCTCGTCGCTCGCCACCTTCGTCCTCTTCTACCTCATGACCGTTTTCGCCCTCTCCTGGGCCACCACCGCGCTGCATTACACTCGCGACAAATTCCTGCTCATCCAACTCCTCGGCATCCTCTTCTTCGCTGCCTTCATTCCCCTCAGCGCGCTACTCGCCGAACACGGCCGCCGCCGCACCCTGCTCTGGGTCACCGCCGCCATCGCCGCCTTCGGCCTGATCCTCGCCCCCCTCTTCACCGCCGGAACCGCCGGCGCCACCACCATGATGATTCTCGGCATGACCCTAATGGGCCTAACCTACGGCCCGCTAGGCACAGTCCTCTCCGAACTTTTCCCCACCGCCGTCCGCTACACCGGCACATCCCTAACCTTCAATTTCGCCGGCATCTTCGGCGCCAGCCTAGCCCCCTACATCGCCACCTACCTAGCCAAAACCTACGGCCTCCAATTCGTCGGCTACTACTTAGCCGCCGCAGCCCTCCTCACCCTCCTCGGCATCCTCGCCATCCGCGAAACCAAAGACACCAATCTATAGTGAGCGTGAAAACTTGTTAGCGCATTCTTCGGAGTTAATCGAACCAATGTTTTTTCAGCGCATCCTCCAACCACAAAACAAGCTCAGGGTTCTGAACCCACTGCAAGCTGTCCCCGGCGCCGACTCCCTGCGCGACCCACTCTTCCGACCCATCGGCCAACCGGCGCACCATCACTCGGCTGTACCCTAATAACGAAATCAAATCTTCGTGAATGTAAGCCACAAACCTCGAATCCGGCGACCACCACAAACCGGAAATGGCGCGCGTCTTGTGAAACAATTTTTTTCGATCCTTCCCCGACGGCCGAATTGCGTAATAAGTCTCTCCGTCCCGATAGCCTATCCAATCCCCATCCGGTGACCACGTCGGGTTCGCGCCTTTCACCAGATTCGCAGAGCTGCCCGTCGCAAAATCGTAAACGGAGACATATCCATCGTTTGACCGATAAACGATTTGCTTCCCATCAGGCGAACCGCACTGCGAGGTGATCAGTTGTTGGTCCGGAGATCCTTCGATCGGAAGCGTTCGGATGTCTCCTGAAGCCACATCCATAGCTTGAAGTCGAAGTTCCGGTGTTTGCAACATCAACCCAAAACCATCGTAGGACCAACACATCGGATACGCGCGATTCCCAGAATATTTTTTCAACGCATTCCCGTCGAGACCCACGATTGCCAGTGAATGCGGTTCCAACCCGGCCCATAACGCGGCGTAGTTCCCGTCTCGGGTCACGCGGCCGCTACTTCCGATAGCTTCCTTCGAGCGCGCGACGAAGCCTCGCTTTCTAAAAATCAGAAGGCTAATGCGGCCGCGCTCGTCCACGAACTCGAGCGCCAACCCATATTTCTCTTGCAGTTGTTCCAATTCCTTCCGCGTCGAGTTCGCCGCCGGATTCACCCGAGTGCTGACGGACTGTAGACGAGGTACGGGCGGCATCAAGAGCAACGGGATCGCGAGTAGTGCAAAGTCCGCGGTATTTCTCGCCGGCAGCTCGGGCGGCACAAGTAGCGGCAAGATCATCAAAGCCACAATCCATCGGCGCATAAGCACTCCCTGGACTTTGCCAGCGAGTCTAGCTGTGCGGAGTTTTGTCTAGAGCAAGCAATGTGACACTTTTCGAACTGTCACAGTCAGCAGGTGGGAACCGCCGAGGATTCACTTCGAGGAAGAAACCACCGGCCCGCCAACAAATTCTTCGTACCCCTTCAATTCCACCAGCGACGCCCGCGCCACCAGCGGAAACGGCACCACCAGCCGCGTCTTCGGCAATTCTACCGCCGTCGCCAGATCGCACACCACCGCCTTCGCCTCTTTCAACCCGCGCCGCCAATTCGCCTTCCGCGCATCGCGAAATATCAAACTTTCCGGCTCAAATCCCGCGGCCGCCAGCATCGTCCGCGCCATTTTCAAAAATCCCGGCCAGCGCGACGCTACGCCCAGCAAAACTCCCGGCGGCGCCGGCAGCCATTCCGCCAATGACGACGGCACCGACCGCACCTGCAGCATCAGCAGCTCCACGCCTTCCGGAACCACTCGTCGCACCAATTTTTCCTTCCCGGCCAGCGAAATCGGGATCGCCCCTGCCATTTTCCTCGGGAGTTTAGAATCGCTCAGGCCGCAACTCTCCACCGGCAGCCGCACCGCCTGCCGCAGCTCAAATGTCAGGATTTTCCGCAACTCTTCGTCCGGCTCGATCACCAGAAAATGATCCGGCAGCCGCGCGTTGAACCAATGCCGCAACCTCGACCGCACCATGGCCAACGGAATCTCCAGGCGCCGCGTCTCGCGAAAGAGATTTGCCACCAGCCGGTCCAGCGCGAATGTCGCCCCTTGCGCCCCCTCCGGCTTGGTCTCGCGCACGTAAACCCCGCTGCCGTGCCGGAACGCCACCCACTGCTCGCGCTCCAGTTGCCGGTATCCGCCGCTGACTGTATTGGGATGCAGATGAAACCGCCGCGCCAGTTCCCGCGTGCTGGGCAACCGCTGCCCCGCCGCCAGATCCTCGCTCAGAATTCCCAGAATAATCTGCGTGACCAGCTGCTCCCGCAGCGTCACCCCGCTATCGTGTGCAAACCATAGTTGCATCGCAGCGGCATTCTACCCGCGCACAGCTCCGCCGAACAATGGTTCGGCCGGCGCGAAAACTTATTTGGGTTTTAAAGTTTTGACGTAAGCGTGGCTGATGTCGAGGTATTTCTGCAGTTCCTTCGTGTTCTCAAGCAATCGATCCGGCACGGCGGCCCAGTCCTTCTTCACCACTCCATACGACTCAAACAAAGTCGTCTTATATTTCTTCAAAAAAGCCGCTAGCTCAACTTCCGGCAAACGCAGTCCCATCACTCCACTCTGATCCAAATAAGAAAACATGTGCCCATTCTCCGAAGTATAAGGATGCACCGCCCCCTTGATCTTCGGATTTGCTGCGATCAACTTCTCGTACAACTCCAGCTTCTCCGCCGGTATCTTGCTCGCCACCTTCTTCGCCGTTGCCATCGCGCTCACTCCAGCTTCAATACGCGTATGCCTTCAAAAACAAGAACACCACCACGCCCGTCACCGATACATACAGCCAAATCGGAAAAGTAAACCGCGCAATCTTCCGGTGCATCGCAAACCGCCCCGTCAGTGAAAAAAAGAAAGTCGTCAGCACCATCGGCAAAGCCACAATCGAAAGAATCACATGGCTGGCCAGAATCGAAAGATACAAATTTCGCATCCCGCTATGCCCCGGGAAAATCGTATCCCCATGCATCGCATGATTCGCGATGTAGCTCACCAGAAATAAAGACGAAAATACAAACGCCGTCGTCATGCTCGCGCGGTGCGCCGCAATCCTCCGCCGCTGAATAAAATAGAACCCGACGCACAACGCCACCGCCGCCGACCCGTTCAACACCGCATTCAGCGCCGGCAAGAACATCCACTTCCCCGCAAAATCCGCCGATGCATGATGCACGTACAGCAGCCACAGCAAAAACGACACCGCCAACCCGCTCACCACAATAATCGCGCCCACCACTGGCCCGGATTGAATTTCCGCCTGTTCCATGCCTGTAATTAAATCACACTCCCCCGAGCGAATCGAAATCGAAACCCGGCCGTCGCCCCCAAAATCCTGAACGGCGCAGCTCCGCCTTTCCGGGTGCCGCACTCTTTGCGTTTCCCAGCAAACGATGCGGGTTTAAACTCAGCACCTCGACATCCCGCCCTCGGTGAAACGACCTCGCCGCCAAGAACTTTTGGAGTGCGGTGGCTCTGCCACCGCTTTTGACGCCTTGCCAAGCCACCAAACCCTCCGGCTCTGCCGCCAATTCGCAGCCCCGGCACTACCTCTCCGGCTCTGCCGCCAATTCGCGCCCCGGCACCACCCGCCTTTGGCCGTCATCCAGAGGAGCGCACTCCGCGACGAAGGACCTCTCTTCGATCTTATCCGTGCCCAGCCGCCGGAAGCGCTATTCGGCGACCCGTGCCCGCGCCGCGTTCACCGCAGACTCGCCCGCCGAAATCCCAAACGCTTCCGCCAGCAGCTCATAAGACCTTCGCCGATCGGCGTGACTGTGCGTAATCGTAGTCACCATGATTTCATCCGCCGCGCCCTGCGCAGCCAAAGTCGTCAATCGCTCCCGCACGACAGCCGGCGACCCCACCGTCAACCGCTGCCGCCCTTCACGTACCGCCAACTTTTCCTCGTCGCTGTACGGGTACGCCCGCGCCTCCTCTACCGATGGCAACTTCCCCATCCTTCCACCCTGCCGAAATCGCAGCATCATCAATTCCACCGGCCCCGCCAACTCCCGCGCCTGCTCCTCCGTCTCCGCGCAAATCGCCGAGACCGCAATTAACGATCGCGGCTCCGCCAAATGCCGCGACGGCTTGAAATTATCCCGATAAAACCGCAGCGCCCGAATCGCCGGCTCCGGCTGAATATGATGGGCGAACGCAAAACCTAATCCCGCCGAAGCCGCCAGTTGCGCGCTAAAATCGCTAGACCCCAGCAGCCAGATTTCCGGCGTCTGCGCATCCTCCGGCATGGCCTTCACCTTCGAATACGGATGGTTCGCCGGAAAATCATCGTCAAAGAACGCCAACAATTCCGCCAGCTGCGCCGGAAAATCGTCGGCATACACCGCTTCGCGCGATCGCCGCAACGCCAGCGCCGTCAGCGGATCCGTTCCCGGCGCGCGCCCCAGACCCAAATCCACCCGTCCCGGATGCAGCGCCTCTAAAACTCGAAAAGTCTCCGCCACCTTCAGCGGCGCATGATTCGGCAGCATGATTCCGCCCGACCCCACGCGCATCCGTCGCGTCACATTCGCCACATGCCCGATCATCACCTCCGGCGAAGTGCTGGCGATCAGCGCCGTGTTGTGATGTTCCGCCAGCCAATAACGCGAAAACCCAAGCTGATCCGTCAGCGTGGCCAGGTCCAAAGTATTCCGCAACGCGTCCGAACTCGACGATCCCGAAGGCACCGGCGAAATATCCAGCACCGACAAGGGATACCCCGGCCCGCTTCCGTTTCGATTTTCAGTAGACATGAAGCGTTAGATGAATGCAGGAGGGTTGAAGACTCATTACCACGATGCGAACGATGACGGCGCTCAGCGCGCCGCCCACTCCACCCAAGAATCACGAAGCGTCCACCAAACTCCAAACGCCCAGCACACCTTGGAGTGCGGCGGCTTGCCGCCGCCTTTGACACGTCAACCCCGAGCCCCGACGCCCTAAGCGAAGCGCGCCAAAACTTCAAATCAACGAAGGTGTTAGCTCTTAAGGGTGGCCCATCCTTCCCGTCTCTGGAAGGGTGGGGCCTTTCGCAGCTAGGACCACGAAACGACTGCGCCGCAGGCGCGACGAATTCCAGCCAGCCCTAGAACTGCTGCAACAAGAACCCAGTCATATTCCGCGTCGCGTCCGAACTGAACTCCACCGCCGCATTCGAACTGATCACGTAATACACCACGTTATATGTCACATTCGGATTGGTTCCCGAAATCACCGCAGTTCCTCGTCCCGGAGCCGTCGGCGCCGTAATCGCGGTCGTCGCCGTGTTCACCAGATCGTTCAGATACACCGCGTTGAATTTATTAATATCCAGCGCCCCGCTGGTCGCCGCCAAAGTGCCGACTGCAATCTGCCCCGAAACGTCTCCCTGAATCGACGAAATGGAATTGTGAATAATTCCGCGGCCCGACAAACTAAATGCCAGGTTCCCGGTGAATGTCGCTGGCGACGCCGTCTGTAGGAACGCCGCTCCCGACGCCACCGCAATCGGATCCACTTCCAGCAGCAGCGCCGGTCCCTTAGCCGTCGGATACGCCACAAATTCTGCCGTCATCGGACCGTTCGTCGCGCCGCACGCCCCGCTCGCGAGTTGGAGCCGCAAATCGATCCGGCTCGTGGTCGAGTTCACCGTGTACGTGCAGGTCCCCATCGTCACGCCGCCCGTTGCCGTCTGGGTACCCGCATTGTTGCTGTCGAAAATCCCCCCGCTGATATTCCCCGCGCCGTCCGCAGTGAAAATTCCGCCCGCCGTATACAATCCCGTCGGCGAATTGCCGCCTTCGGTGAACGGATAATTCCCATTCGCCAGCGTCGCCGCCGAGAACGAATTCCCCACCGCGCCACTGTACGCGTCGCCTTCCAGAAACGCGTTCGTGTCCGCCTCCACCAGCCGCAGGTGCGTCCCATCGACCACGTAGAACGCGTACTGGATCGTGCCGCTGCTAGTGCTGGTTAGCGTCAACGTGCCGCGCCCGCTACCCGGAAACAGCGCATCGAATGAATACGATCCGGCCAGCGTCGTGTCTGAAGACTTGATCGTTCCGTTGTCGTTCACATCCACCACCGCTGCCGTGTTCGGAATCCCTCCCGAACCGTTACTCGTGAATCTTCCCGCGATTCCCAAGGGATTAAACCCGGTGTCCGCACCTCCCACTTCAAACACATAAGGCCCCGTCACCACCGTGTCGGAATTTGAAAGCGCGTCCAGATTCTGCTGGTCCAGCGTTCCGCTACCCGTGAAATTTGGATCGAATCGCGTCAGCAATCCGTGCTGGTTGGTCGACAAAACAAACTGCAAAGTATTTGTCGTCCCTTGCCCCTGCCCGGATTTCAGCACAATCGTGCCGCGTCCATTTTGCGCCACGGTGTACGTTCCGGAAATCGGCACCTGCGCCGACGGCCCCGTCGAAAAACTGTCCGTATCCTGCACCCCGCTGACGATATGTCCGGCGCCGTCCGCTTGGAAGCTACCCGCTGCACCCAGAAATCCGGTCTTATCGTTTCCGGAATACGAGAACGAAAACGGTCCGCTCAACGACGCCGCCGAATACACAATCGTCGCTACTGCGGATGCGGTCGTGCTGTCTTGCGTCGCCGAAATCATCACGGTCCCGCCAAGCGGAGGAAATGGCGGCGCCGTGTACAGCCCGGTCGAGGCATTGATCGTTCCCACATTCGCCGTTCCAGACGCGGCGACGCTCCACGTCACCGACGTGTCGGTTGCATCGTTGAATACCGCGTTGAACTGGAACGTCCCGCCCGCCGGAACAATCGCCGTCGCCGGATTTACCGTCAGCCCGCTTCCGCTCGTCAGCGAAACCACCGCCGTATTCGACGTCACAATCGTCGTATTCGTCGTTGAACCGGGCGTTACTGGAGTCGTGGCCGTAATATTGACCTGATTGTTGTTGCTGCCCGGCGCCACCGTCGGCGCCTGGTACACCGCCACCTGCGCATCGTCGGCCGAAGCCGCAATCGTTCCGGTTTCCGCTGTCCCGCCCGCCACTCCATTCACCAGGTAGGTAAGCACCGGCGTGGTGCTGGCCGCGTCCGAAGGATTGGTAAACGTCACTGTCAAGGTCAACTCACTGGTCTGCCCTAACGGCACGCTGACCGCCGTCGGACTCAACGCTAACGACTTCACCGTAACCGTCCCGCCGCTCCCGCCTCCGCAGGCCGCAAGATTCAGAACGCCCGCGACTGCCAGCATCGCCAGCGCGAAGGCAGAAATTCTCTTTTGCATGTACCAGGCTCCCTTGATTTGATTCGCAGCGGCTTCGCTATCGAGACTCTAAACGCACCAATACGCTCGTACTTCCTTGAGAAAATAAAAAAGTTCCATTGTTTGAGCAACTTATATCCAGAAAGGTTGCCAGCCCCGCTCGACCCGGATAATTGCCTCTTAGCTCCCCGTAATCCGAAAATCACGCATCAAATCGAGCCCTACATTAATAACATCCGAACGCCTTTGTGCCAAATCGCCGCAACCGCAGCCGTCGTAAAAATCGCGCACCACCAACCGCGGCCCCGAAATGCGCTATCATTCTTAACGGCACTTCGCATTCAATCCACCACCCAAATGGAGCAACCCATGCGCAAGCAGTTCAAATCCAGCAGCATCGCCATCGTTTTTGTGGCTCTCGTCTTCTTCGCCCAAGGTTCTTTCCGCGCCGCGTCGGCCCAGTCTTCTACCTGGCAGATTGATCCCGCTCACGCCAACGCCCAGTTCCGAATCAGCCATCTCGGCATCTCCAAAGTCC
>DASWVE010000055.1:0-3594 GCA_036401315.1 Candidatus Acidiferrales bacterium | reverse complement strand
CGTTGGATTCCACTTCCGCTTCTCCTCTCTTCGAAATGCTGCTCCGAATGCTTAGCCGCCCAGCCACTGCGGAAATACGGTGGCAAAACCAAAACCGAGGCCGGCTATGATCAAGAGAATGGTCACTGCGATTCCGGCGACATTGGCCCAGAAACCGTTCACGTGTTCACCCATCACTTCGCGATCGTTGACGAGCAGCAGCAAAAAAGCGAGGGCCGGCGGCATGGCCAGCACGGCGATGACGTTTACGGTCAGCACGACGAATTCGAGGGGAAATCGCGGCATCAGTACAATCGCGGCTGCAGCGGAAGCGGATCCGAAAAGGGTCAGGTAAAACGGCCAGGCTTCGCGCAGGGGGCGATTCAAACTGTGGCCGGTTTGGAAGACTTCGCCGAACGCGTAGGCGGAGGAAGTGGAGATGGCGATGGCGGCGACGATTCCGGCTTCGAAGATTCCGAGTGCGAAGAGGGCGGCACCGGCATGGCCGATCAGTGGTTCGAGGGCTTCGGCGAACTGCGCGCCCTGAAAATCGGCGGCGTTGATGCCATGATGAAAAAGCGGCACCGTGGCCAGGATCGCTGCGATGGCAAATACGGCGGCGAGCAGTGCTCCGAGGAAAGTATCGAAGCGACCGGCATTGATGTCGCGCGGCTGCATCCCTTTGTCGACAACGGCGCTTTGCTGGAAGAAAAGCATCCAGGGAGTGACGGTGGCGCCGATGGTGGCGAGGATCAGCACGAGAATTTCGTAGCGGCTGCCGCTGGGCAGCGGCATCCAGGTGACGAGCGCGTGGCCGACCGCGTGCCAATCGGGGCGCGCGAGAACTGCGGCGGGAATGAAAAGGCCGTTGAAGATGGCGAGGCTCAGCGTGATTCGTTCCCAAGTCCAGTAGCGCCCGGTGGTGATGGCGGCGACGACGATGAGCAGCGCGCCGCCGACGGCGACCGACGGGCGAATGCCGAAAAATCCGAGTCCCGCGCGTACGCCGATGAATTCGGTGATCAGCGTCAGGAAATTTCCCAGGATCAAATCGCCCATGGAAAACAGGCCCCAGAATTTTCCGAAGCGATCGAAGATCAGTTCGGCGTGGCCGCGGTGGGTGACCGCGCCGAGGCGCACCGTCATTTCCTGAACGACAAAACCCATCATAAAGGTCAGTACGACGAAGGGAATAAAGAATCCAATTCCAAAACGCGAACCGTCGGCGGCGTAGGAGAGCATGCTGGGCGCGTCGTTTTCACCAAGGAAAACGAGGACGCCGGGGCCAACTAATAGCCATAGCAGCCGGATGCCGCCGAACTTTCGAGTGCTTTTCTTGGAACGAGCCTGTGCGACTTCCCAGCGGTCGCGCGCGCGGTCGACATCTTCGTGAGTGAGAAGCTGAATGAGTTCCGGGGCGGCGGGCGAAGTGACGGCCGACTCAGTGGTCGGATGGGCCGTGCGTTCGATTGAAGTCGCGGAGCGCTGCTTCGGATCATCCATGGGTTAACCTTGCTAAACTCTGGATATAAACTACGCTTAACATGCTCCAAGGTCAATTCCGATGACATCGGGGTGATTCCGAAACATGCGGACCCGTTTCGGCGGTTTGTTATAGTTGTTAGAGTTTCTTGAGGAGGGCCATCATGACGGAACCGACGAATCCGCAGCAGAAGCAGCAACAAGTGCAAATCAAGGCTGACGAGAAGGAATTGGTCGGGCAGTACGCCAACCTGGCGGTGATTCACCACAACGGCGAGGAATTTACGCTGAACTTTATCTATCTTTTTCCCAGCGTGCCGCAGGGCAAACTCGTCTCCAGCATTATTCTGAGTCCGGCACACGCGAAGCGCATGCTGCAGGCACTGAAAGAAAATGTAGCGCGGTTCGAATCGCAGTTTGGGACTTTGCCGGAAGGATCTACGCCGATACCGGACACCAATTTCGTTCAATAGCACGCGGGGTAAGCGGGACGAGCTGCTAGCCGGCGATTACCCACTGGCCTTGAGGCTCGAGGAATTCCACACCGACGGCAAAACCGTTTTCGGGGACCAGTTGGCAGTAGGCGACCCGGGCCATGGCGCGGAAAGAGCCGGTAAAGGTGGCGATGGTTAAGCGGTCGCCCGTCTTCCAGCGCCGAGTGGTGAAGACGCGTGCGCCGCGCGGGCTGACATTTTCGGTGAAAGTGGTTTCGGTGCCGGGCATCAGCGGGTGGCCGGAGATGTGCACGCCGACTTCCATGGGAATGCGCGATTCCCGGCGCGGACCGACCGCGGTTTTCTTTGGCGTCCTCAAACCAAATCGCATTTGCGGATCCCCTTTTTCCCCGTATTCGAAATTACAAGCAAGCCGCGATGTGGCCGAAACGAAATTTTTTCTGACCCTTCCCTTTCATGTGGTACAAGCCGCGGTCGGCAGCGCCGAGCAGTTTTTCGATGGACGTGCCATCGGCCGGAAAAACCGCGAGGCCGACGCTGACGGTTATGGCCGGTTCCTGGCCATCGGTCTTTAATTCGTCACAGATGCGGTTGGCGACCTGGCCTGCTTCTTCCGATCCCGATTCGGGCAGAATCAAAGCGAACTCGTCGCCGCCGAAGCGGGCGGGAGTGTCGATCGTGCGGCTGCTATTGCGCAAGGCGACGCCGAGGCGTTTGATCGCGCGGCTACCCACCAGATGGCCGAATTTGTCGTTGATTTTCTTGAGCCCGTCCAAATCGAAAAGCAAAACGGCGAAGCTGCGTCCGGTGCGTTTGGAACGTTGAATTTCGGTTTCCATGACTTCGAGCAGCTTGCGATGGTTGGCGAGTCCGGTGAGTGAATCCGACGCGGCCAGGCGGCTGACCTGATCGAAGAGTTGAGCGTTATCCAGCAGCGTGCCGCCGAGGACGACGACGTAGCTCATGACCATCAGCGAGTGCGCGGTTTCGTAGGCGGCGTCGAGGTGATGCTGCGACGCGCTCATAGTGAGATGGCAAAGAACGTTCAAAATCGCGGCGACGCAGAGCGCGCGATCGAGATAAGCGCCTTCGCGGTGCAGACGCTGGGCATAACCCACCGCCGCGACCAGATAGATTGCCGCCGGCAACAGATCCCACGGACGCGAGATCAATGATCCGGGAAGAATGCGCGGCGAGTGCGGGAGCATGAAATAAAAAACGCTGGTGAGATACGCGACGGCGCCTACGATCAGCGTGGCGCCAGCCATTTCCTTGGCCGGGTCGCGCGAGATGGGGAGACGTTTTTCGACGGCGAGGGCGGCAATCAGCAGAACGCCAAGAAGGGTGCGGCCCGCGAGCCAACCCACGGAAATTTGGTTGCCGGGGCTCGGCGTGACCAACATTCCGCGATAGAACGTCATGCTGGTGCCCGCTTCGACCAGTCCGGCCAGAACAAATCCGAAGGCGAGAATCAGCGAAATGCGATCGTGGGTGCCACGAAAGCGAACGAGAGCGTTGGCGGCGAAGGTGAAAGCGATCAGGCTGCCGCCCATCTGCAGATAAGTGTCTAGAAGAGGATCGGCGATGTAGGTGGAGGAATGCAGAAACCAGAGGCAGACGAGGTACGCGCCTCCGGCAATCGCCCAAAGAAGGACGATACGAAATTTATGAACCCCTG
>DASWVE010000054.1:0-26706 GCA_036401315.1 Candidatus Acidiferrales bacterium | reverse complement strand
ACGCTCTTCCGATCTCCAACAACGCATCCGCCGAAGGCATATCCGCCGGATTCACCCCGCGATGCGTCCACAAAATCTTCCCACCCAGCGCCACCAAAGCCGCCCCCGGCAAAAGCAAAATATCGCAAGTCCCCTTCATCGACCGCCGCACATTAATCTCAAATCCCGCCGCCTGCGTCTCCTTCCTCCGCCGCATCAATTCCTTCGTCGGCCGCACCAAAGCCATCCAGGTCGTCCGGTCCAATCCAAATTCCCTGTAACTTTTTTTCAAAGGATCCGGCACGCAAACATCCGCCATCGCGTAAGGCCCGCACAATTCCTCCGCATCCTCCGCGTCCCCCTGCACCACGCACGCCAGCTTCACTCCCAACTCCGCAAATTCGCGCCGCTTGTCGCGCAACTGCGCGAGCGTTTCCACGCAAAAAGGTCAACCCAGATGACGCAACCACAAAACCAGCGCCGGCCCCTCCTTCCACACTTCCGAAAGCTCCCTCTCGCCGCCATCGCGTGCCAAAAAATGCAGCTCCGGCGCTGCATCCCCCACCTGCAATTTCACACCAGCTCGCTCGTCCGCCACGTTTCCCTCTAATTTTCGAAGATTTAGCGCAGCCCGATAGGTGCCGCTTTGCCTGCGCCACTTCTACCACAGTCTCGCCAGAGCCAGCCGATTTGATTAAACTTGTTCGAGCCTTTCTGACGTGGTGCATGCATCAAGCGAGGAGAACGCATTGAGGTCCGTTAAGTTGATGACTGGAATTTTTCGATCGCTACTGCTCGGAATCGTAATCCTAATCTCCGCATTCCCGGCGCACGCCCAGGATTCCGCCGTGCCCACCGCGACTCAAAAACCCGGCGAAGACGCCCGCAAAGACCTCCTCTCCCAATTCAACGATTCCCTCCAGGAATTAACCGCCCGCATCACGCCTTCGATCGTCCAGGTCCAAGTCACCGGCTATCGCGCCACCGACGAAAAAAATCCCGACCAGGCCGGCGTCATCGGTCGCCAGCGCAGCCTCGGCTCCGGAGTCATCGTCGATCCCGACGGCTACATCATCACCAACGCCCACGTCGTCAAAGGCGCGCAAAGCGTCCGCGTCGTGCTCACTCCCGTCACCGCCAGCGATTCTCAAGTCCGCGCCAGTCTCGGCCTCGGCGAACACTCCCCGCCCATCGAAGCCAAGATCGTCGGCATCGCTCCGACCATCGATCTCGCCCTGCTCAAAATCGACCAGAAAAATCTCCCCGCCATTCCCTTCGCCGACTACACCAAATTAAAAAAAGGCGAACTCGTTCTCGCCTTCGGCAATCCCGAAGGTCTCGAAAATAGCGTTTCCATGGGCGTCATCAGCGCCGTCGCCCGCCAGGCCGATCCCGATGTTCCCTCCGTCTACATCCAAACCGACGCGCCCATCAATCCCGGCAATAGCGGCGGCCCGCTCATCAATACCAGTGGTCAACTCGTCGGCATCAACACTTTCATCCTCACCGAATCCGGCGGCAGCCAGGGCCTCGGCTTCGCCATTCCCAGCAGTGTCGTCGAATTCGTCTACCGCGAACTTCGCAAATCCGGCCGCGTCCACCGCAGCATCATCGGCGCGGTCCTGCAGGACATCACTCCCGATCTCGCCACCGGACTCGGGCTCAGCAAACAGCGCGGCGTCCTCGTCGCCGATGTCGCCCCCGACGGCCCCGCCGAAAAAGCCGGCCTGAAAATTCAGGACATCCTGCTCAGCCTCAACGGCCGCGCCATGGGCAGCGTCCCACTCGCCGAAATGATCATCTCCACCCGCCCCGCCGATTCCACCGTCACCGCCGAAATTCTGCGCGGCACCGATCACCTCACCCTGACCATCGCCGTAACCGAACAAAAAAACGACGTCGACCAGCTCGGCGATCTCGTCGATCCGCAAAAAGACTTAATTTCAAAACTGGGAATTTTCGGCGTGGAAATCAACAAAGACTTAGCGGCTCAACTAGAAGACTTGCGCGAACCGTCCGGCGTAATCGTAGCCGCCCTGGCCGAAGACACCTCCAGCATTGAGGCCGACCTCCAACCCGGCGACGTAATTCACGAGGTAAACGGCAAAAAAATCAAAACCCTAGACACCCTGCGCGAAACCCTGAAGAAAATCCCCGCCAGTGGCCCAGTAGTCCTCCAAATCGAACGCGACAGCAAATACCTCTACGTCACCTTCGAAATGGACTAGCGAATTCTCAGCCAACGCACTCAGCCCTACGCAATGCAAGCAACCGCCGGACTCGTCTCCCAAAGCTCAAATACACGACTCGCTCCTGCGCGAAGCGCAGCCTCGAATCCCTGCATCATCGCGACTCGTCATCCTGAGCGCAGGGAACGATCTCACCCATTACAATCCTACCCAGCTCACGCATCCAGCGCCAAATCTGATGTGCTTGTTGTTGGGCCTTGGCCTTGGCCTTGGCCTTGGTCTTGGCCTTGGCCTTGCGAAGGGTGACCTTCACCTCCGTGCCTTCGGCGCTGGCACGCGACCATTCTTCCCATCCACGCAACCAATCATGCGTCCACCAAACCAACCAGCCCCGTAGGGGCGACATAAGTTAGCCCGGCCCGTAAGGGCCGGGAAAACCAAAAGAAAGACGCCTTTTCCTTTTGCGCGCCTTTTGCGCAAGCCTTCGTCAAGTCCAATTGCAAATTCCACGCCCCAGCCTCGGCCTTCTGCGTCGTGGCTTCAGCCACGACATTCGCGCTCCATCGCGGGTGGGCCTTAGCCCCTGAAGCCATCTTTAGCTTTGATCCCCTATGTTGTCCGCCCCCGCTGCCTTTGTTAAGCTACCAAAGCACCACGCCGCGGAGAGGTGTCTGAGCGGTTGAAAGAGCTCGCCTCGAAAGCGAGTGTCGGGGAAACTCGACCGTGGGTTCAAATCCCACCCTCTCCGCCATAATCCAATCCCATCATTGCCTGAAGGATTCTCCATCCTCCGCATTCAGGGACGCTTTCTGCCGCCTACATCTCAAACGCCCGAGGCATATGAGCTGGCCTGGGAAGAGTTCAGTCGCCTGAGTAGAAGCGCTACCGCCGCGGCGATCGGAATGATTGTGGTTCCCTTGCTCGCAGTTGGGCTTCTCGTAATGCTTTCTGGAGACTCGTCTTCCGGATTCAACCAAGACTTAGTTCTTTATCCTGGTGCGGGGGTGTTTGTAATGCTCGCGGTTGCGGAACTATTCGTGGCCGATAGACGATAATCGGGGACTGCACCGAAAGGAATTACGCTTCGCTAGCCTCGCACTGGGCCAGCACCACAGGCAATCCTTTCCGCAGCGTATTTTGAATTTCCGCCACGGAGTCGGTGTGCCGCATCAATTCGAGAATCTCTGCCCGCGGAGCACTGGCCGCCACCACCGCCCGATAACTGATATTTCTCGCGGCTTCGCCTTCACCGCCAAACTCGCCGCTGACTTCGACTTCCACGCGCTCGACTGCCATGCCTCGCTTCTTCGCTTCGCGGTAAATGTCGTTGCAGTAGCAGGTGGCCAGCGCCAGAAAAAGCATCTCGCCACCGTTTACGCTGGAACCGAAGCCTTCGGCCTTCGGCGCCACCATCAACGAATGCTCGTTCTCGCCGCTGCGCAAGGAAATCGCGTGCGCTCCTTTCTTGTTGTCGATTCGAGCCGAAATTTTCATCCCGCGCTTACCCGCTGAGCCGTTGTGCCCGATTCAATCGAACGGTAACCCCACATAATTTTCCGCCAAGGTCGTCTGCCCCGCGCGCGAACTCGTGATGTAATCCAGCTCCGCCACCTGCCGCCGGTGGTCGAACGCATTCTCGTCCGGAAATTTGTGCAACATTGAAGTCATCCACCACGAAAATCGCTGCACCCTCCACACCCGCCGCAAACACGTCGCGGAATACTCCCGCAACCCCGCCGCGTCAGCGCGTTTATAAAACGCCTCCAAAGCCCGCGCCAGAATCCGCACATCCGCCACCGCCAGATTTAGTCCCTTCGCTCCGGTCGGCGGCACAATATGCGCCGCGTCCCCCGCCAAAAATAATTTCCCAAACTGCATCGGTTCGCACACAAAACTCCGCATCCCGGTAATTCCTTTCTGAATCACTGGGCCCTCCGTCAATTTCCATCCATCGTCCGCAGCCAACCGCGCCTGCAATTCCTTCCAGATTCTTTCGTCCGGCCAGTTGGCGATGTCTTCTTCCGGATCGCATTGCACGTACAACCGGCTGATCTGCGCCGACCGCATGCTCAGCAGCGCAAACCCGCGCTCACTGTTCGCGTAAATCAATTCCTCCATCGAAGGCGCCGCCTCCGCCAAAATCCCCAGCCACGCAAATGGATACACCCGCTCGAAAAGCGTTAACGCGCCATCCGGAACCGAAGGCCGGCAAATTCCGTGATACCCGTCGCACCCCGCGATGAAATCGCACTCCAGCTCTTGCTCCGCGCCCGCCTGGCGAAACTGAATCCGCGGCCGTACGCGCTTCGCATCATCACTAAAATCGCGAATCCTCACATCCTCAGTTTCAAATAAAATCTGCCCCCCACTCGCCAGCCGCGCCTCAATCAAATCCTTAATCACTTCATGCTGCGCGTAAATCGTCACGCCCTTCCCGCCCGTCAAATCCGCAAAATCAACCCGCCGCGTCCGCCTTCCAAAACGCAAATGCACGCCGTGATGCACCAACCCCTCTTTCTTCAGCCGCGCTCCGACTCCCATCTCCGTCAGCAAATCGACCGTCCCCTGCTCCAACACGCCCGCCCGCACCCGCTCCTCGATGTATTTCCGCGTGTGCGATTCCAGAATCACCGACTCGACGCCCTGCAGGTGCAGCAAATGCGACAGCACCAATCCCGCCGGCCCCGCGCCGATAATCCCCACCTGCGTCCGCATCGTCTTCAAAATTTCCCGAATTCCTTTGACGCCGCGCCGCAGCGCCATTAGGCTCTACACCGTCCGAAGTTCTCGCGCACCGCACCCGCGCGCCATGTTCCGAAAAAAAGAGGGCGCCACAGAATGTTCCAACATCAAACCCGCATCATCGTACAGTGGAGCGACTGCGATCCCGCCGGCATCGTCTTCTTCCCCAACTATCTGCGCTGGTGCGACGATTGCACGTCCAACCTCTTCGCCGCCGCCGGATTCCCTTTCCACACGCTTTTCCCCGCGCAGAAAATCATCGGTGTCCCCATCGTTGACGTCCGCATTCAATTCAAAACGTCCGCCGCCTTCGGCGCTGAACTCCTCGTCAAAACTTCCGTAGCCGAATTTCGCCGCAGCAGTTTCGTAGTCCAGCACCATTTCTACAAACACGAAGTTCTCGTCGCCGATGGTCAAATCACCCGCGTCTGGACCGCCGCCGACCCCGCCAAACCCGGCGCCATGAAATCGCGCCCCCTGCCCAAAGAAATCGTCGAACGCCTGTCGTCGAAATCCTAATCCGCACCGCTACCAGGCAAAGAACACCGTCTCCTTCGGCCCTTGCAGCAAGACGTTCCACTCAAAAGTCTCGCGAGCCGCGCCCTTCCGTGCGATCAAAGTTCCCCGCCGTTCCGCGGGAACCAAGCCCAGCACCGGATCCGTCTCGTTCCCCGGTCCGCCCGCAAAATAAACCCGCGTATATAAAGGTTTCAGCAACCCGCGCATAAAAATGAAAACTCCCAAATGCGGCGCCTGCGCCTCAACGCCGTCGCCCGCGGCAACGCCACCTGGCAGAATCGTGCGCAATTTGAATTTCCCGGATTCGTCCGTCGGTATGCGCGCAAACCCACTAAATCCGGTCGCCGCACCGTGCCCCACCGCTTCGATCTTCCCGTCGCCGAAATTCCCTTCAGCATCCGCTTGCCAAAACTCCAGAACGGCGTCCGGCACCGGCTTTCCATCGCCATCCAGCACCCGCCCGCTAACCGTAATCGCCTTCCCAAAAACCTCCGCACCAGTCAGATCCGCCCGGTACAAATGCTCCAACCCAATCACAAAAAACGGCCCCACCGTCTGCGACGCGCTCATCGTCATCTTGAACGCTCCACCGGCGTCTCTTCCCGCCCGCGCAACACAATGTCGAATCGATAGCCCAACGCCTGCTCCGGCTGCGTAGTCTCCCAGTCGAATCGCGAAACCAATCGTTCCCGCGCCCGCTCATCCGCAATACTTTTATAAATCGGATCGAATTCCAGCAGCGGATCCCCCGGAAAATACATCTGCGTCACCAATCGCGTCAGCAACCCCGCCCCAAAAAGCGAAAAATGAATATGTTGCGGCCGCCAACCGTTGTAATGGTTCCCCCACGGATACGCCCCTGGCTTAATCGAAACAAAACGATAACTGCCCTGCTCATCCGTGATCGCCCGCCCGCATCCCGAAAAATTAGGATCGAGCGGCGCGCCATGCTGATCCACCTTATGCAAATACCGCCCCGCCGCATTCGCCTGCCAGATCTCCACCAGCGCCCCACTCACTCCGCGCCCATCCTCATCCAACACGCGCCCGCTCACGATAATTCTCTCGCCCAAGGGCTCGCCCGCGTGCTGCCGCGTCAAGTCGCCGTCACCTGGGCGAATTAGCGAATGCCCAAACACGGGTCCAGTCAATTCCGTCTTCGTGTGCGGCAACAAAATCAGCGGCTGCGTCGGCGCCCGTTTCACCGTCGACGCATACGCCGCATGCAGATACTCCGGCTGCGTCCCCTCCGCAATTTTTCGATAAGGCCGCGAATCGCTCACGCTTCTCCCCACCAAATCATCCGCCGCACATTCTAGCGCATGCCGCGCTTTCAGCGCGCCACACCGTCTCCACCAATCACTCAAACGGTCCGGCTCTGCCGCATACTCCAAACCAGCACCAACCCGCCATTGGCCGTCATCCAGAGGAGCGCCTTACGCGACGAAGGATCTCTCTTCGATTTCACACGCAACACCAACCGCGCCATCATCACGATCGATCTGTAGGGGCGGGTCTCAGACCCGCCCGCCTTTGCGTTAAGATTCACCCTCTCCGAAAACTAAAAGAATCGCGCCACCCTGCGGCAATATTCGATATAAACCTTTCCAAACCGATTCCGCATCTCCCGCTCCTCAAATCCAATCGCCACGCGCATCATCGCCGTCCATATCGCCGCAACGATCCACAAGCAAGCGGTTCCGGCCAACAAGCCCGCCCCCACAATCGACAGGAAAGAACCGAAGTAACGTGGATTCCGCATCCGCCCGTAAATTCCACTCGAGACCACTTCCCCGCCCCCGGACAATTCCGTTTTGCCCACGAAACGCGCCGTGCCCAGATCGTGGCTTGCTCGCCGGAAAAGCCACAACTCGAAAACGATCAGCGCACCGCCCGTCACAATTCGGCAAGCCGCTGGATACTGGGTAAGGAATAAATCGTGGCGAAAAACAACCAGGCCGATTCCCACCACCGGCCACGCCGCCAACCCCACGGCGTAGGCGGCCTTCTGGTGTTTTCTCCAGTAAGCAATCCCCGGATGCACCACGAACCAGAATAGCGGGACCGGCAGTTGCAAAAATAAAACCACCGCCGCGACCCATCGCAGAATCGTCACCCGCGCATCTTAATCCATGCCGGCCCGGCAAGCATCCGCCGCTTAGCTTCAACCATTGACGATTCCGCCATTTCGTTACACGATTCTCGTTGGCCAATTCGCCCAAGGAACCCCATGCCTTCCACCAAAAAATTCGAAATGCTCGACACCGACAAAATGAATCCACTCATCACCCGCCAGATGCTCAACGGCGACGACGCCACCTTCGCCCGCCTCGTTTTGCTCAAAGGCGCCATCGTCCCGCGCCACTTCCATCGCAGCGAGCAATACACCATGGTCCTCTCCGGCGCCCTGAAATTTCTTTTCGATGACGGCACCGACACCACCGTGAAACCCGGCGAAGTTCTGATGATTCCCGCCAACGTCCCGCACAGCGCCGAGGCCCTCGAAGACACCGTCGATTTCGATTTCTTCTCCCCGCGCCGTGAAGATTGGATCCGCAAGGACGATGCCTACCTGCGCGTTGGCGCAAAGAAGGAACAATAAATGGATTTTGGACTGAAAGACCGCGTCGCCATCGTGGCGGCCGCCAGCAAAGGACTCGGCCGCGCCGTCGCCGACGAACTCGCCAAAGAAGGCTGCCAGCTCGCCATCTGCGCGCGCACTGCCTCCGACCTTCAGCAAGCCGCCAAAGAAATCGAAGCCACCAGCGGCCGACCGGTTTTCGCCCAAGCGCTCGACGTCACCAAACCCGAAGCCGTCGCCGCCTTCGTCCAGGCCGTCGATCAGAAATTCGGCCGCGTCGACGTCTGCGTCACCAACGCCGGCGGTCCTCCCGCCAAGAAATTCGCCGAACTCTCCATCGAGGATTGGCGCGCCGCCGTCGATCTCACTCTCCTCAGCAATGTTTTTTTCGCCAAAGAAGTCCTGCCCCGCATGAAACGCAACCATTGGGGCCGCCTCGTCACCATCACCTCGATTTCCGTCAAACAGCCCATCGATGGCCTGATGCTTTCGAATTCCCTCCGCGCCGGTGTCGCCGGCCTCGCCAAAACTCTCGCCAATGAATACGCCGCCGACGGCATCACTGTAAATAACGTCTGCCCCGGCTACACTCTCACCGGGCGCCTCGAAGAGCTTTTCGAAAAACGCGCCAAAGATTCCGGCGTCACTTACGAGGAAATGTTGAAGGCCTCCGCCGCCGCCGTTCCCATCGGACGCATCAGCCGCCCCGACGAATTCGCCGCCCTGGTCGCCTTCCTCTGCTCCGAACGCGCCAGTTCCATGACCGGCACCACCATTCAAGTCGACGGCGGCCTCAGCAAGGGCCTGCTCTAACCGAATATTCGCGCGTCAACCGCGCAAAAATACGAAACGCGCCGCCAGCGCCTCCGTATTATAATTTTGTGTTTTGCCGCAACCCGAAATTCCCTCCGGGGACCTGAGGAGAAACAAAATAAATGATTCGCCTTCGCCGCACTCGTTCGCTGCCTGCCATCTTCACTTGCGCTCTGGTTCTCGCCGCCGCGCTCCTGCTTCCGCTCATGAGCCGCGCCGATGAGCCCTACGCCCGCAGCCGCGACTACGATCTCCGCAACGTGAAGACCCACCTCTGGTTCGATACCGACCAGCGCAAGGTCCGCGGCGAAGTCACCCACTCACTTTCCATGTTTCACGACGGCGTCTCCGAAATTAAATTAGATTCCGTGGCCCTTAACATCCAAGCCGTCCAGCTCGACGGCAAAGACGCCAAATTTTCAGTCACCGATAAAAACGTCATCGTCCAGCTCCGCGCTCCTTCCAAACGCGGCGAGACTCACGAAGTCTTCATTCGCTACGAAGGCCAGCCGAAAAAAGGCCTCTACTTCGTCCTTCCCGACAAAAATTATCCGAATCGCCCCAAAGAAGTCTGGTCCCAGGGCGAAGCCGAAGACACTCGCTACTACATTCCCATCTACGACTATCCCAACGACCGCACCACTTCCGAAATGCTCGTCACCGTCCCCGCCACCTGGATCACGATTTCCAACGGCGATCTCGTCGGCGTCAAATCCGAATCCGACGGCCTGAAAACCTGGGATTGGAAACAGTCTCTCCCGCTTTCCACTTATCTCATCTCCGTCGTCGCCGGTGAATTCGTCGAACAAAAAGATTCGTGGAATGGCATGCCGGTTCGTTACGTCGTCCCGCGCGGCGAAGAATCCAAAATCGAGCCTACCTTCTCCCGCACCAAGGACATGCTCACGCTCTTCTCCGAAAAGCTCGACGTGAAATATCCCTGGGCCCAATACGCCCAGACTTCCGTCAACGATTTCGTCGAAGGCGGCATGGAAAATACCAGCGCCACCACCCTCACCACCCGCGGTCTCGTTCATCCGCAACTCGCCGCCGAAGAGCGCGAAGGTTCCGACAGCCTCGATTCCCACGAACTCGCGCACCAGTGGTTCGGCGATCTCGTCACCTGCCGCGACTGGGCCAACATCTGGCTAAACGAAGGTTTCGCCACTTACTTCGAGCACTACTGGACCGAGCAGCACTACGGCGCCGATGCCGTCGCCTACGAATTCTGGCGCGAACAAAATTCGTGGCATCGCCAGAAGCGCCTCTTCACCGTGCCCATCGTCCAGCGCAATTTCACCGACAGCATCGAGTACGCCGGAAACGTCTACACCAAGGGCGGCTGGGTCCTCAAAATGCTCCGCACCAAACTCGGCGACGACAATTTTTTCCACGCCCTCCATTACTATCTCGAAACCAACCGTAACCAAAACGTCGTCACCGCCGACCTCGAAAAAGCCATCGACCAGTCCACCGCCATCAACGTCGACAAATTTTTCCACGAATGGATCTGGCGCGCCGGCGCTCCTGCCTTTGAAGTCAGCTATACCTACGACGACGCAGCTCACCAGATCAAGCTGCTCGTCAAGCAGACCCAGAAAGTCGAAGGCCAAGTCGATCTCTTCGACATGCCCGTTGACGTTGAAATCGCCACCGCCTCCGGCCGTCAGACGCATTCGATCGAAGTCGCTCAAGCCGAGGAAACTTTCACCTTGCCCGCGCCTTCCGCGCCGCTCATGGTCCTCTTCGACCAGGGCGACAAAGTGCTAAAAACTCTCGAATTCAAGAAAGACGCTCCCGCGCTGATTTACCAGCTCAAGAATGCGCAGGATGTACCCGATCGTGCCGACGCCGCCGTTGCTCTCGGAAAAATAAAAGACAATCCCGACGTCATCGCCGCCCTCGGCAACGCCGTGCAGCACGATTCTTTCTGGGGAATTCGTTCTGAATCGCTCAAAGCTCTCGGCAAAATCGGCGGCCCGGACGCTGAAAAGCAAATCATCGCCGGCCTCAACGACGATAAGCCCTGGGTCCGTGAAATCGCCGTCGAACAGCTCGGCGAATTTACCGCCGACCCTACCCTCGGCCCTCGCCTCACCGAAATCGCCGCGAACGATAAAGCCTATCGCGTTCGTGCCGCCGCCCTGGGCGCCCTCGGCGAAATCAAAGCTCCGAACGCCTACGACGTTCTGGCCGCCGCCGTAAAATCCGAATCTCCCGACGACAAGCTTCGCAACGGCGCCCTCGACGGACTCGGCTCGCTCGGTGACGATCGCGCCGTCCCGCTGCTCCTGGAATGGGCCGCGCCCGGCAAGCCCTTCGATTCCCGCAGCGCCGCCATCGGCGCCGTCGCCGGCCTCGATCCTAAAAACAAAGCGATCACCCAGGCGCTTATTTCCTATCTGCAGGAACCGTACATCGACATCAAATTCTCCTCGCTCTTCGCCATCACCAAACGCGGCGATCCCGATGCCATCCCCGCGTTGGAAAATCTGGTCAAGTCCGGCGACCTCGCCCTCGGCACTGGCCCCATGGTCCAAATGCAGATCGACCAGCTGAAAGCCAAAGCCGCGGAAAAGGCGAATCCAGCAACGCAGAAGCCGCCCGCACAATAATTAAATTCTTAGGAAGTCACGCCAAGGACGCGGCCGGCGATGTTTACCGGCCGCGTTCAAATGCTCAACCCGAAATCAAAATCCTCAAATCCCGCAAATTGTTTCCCGTCGGCCCCGTCACAATCGCATCTTCCAGCTTCATAAAAAAATTGTACGCCTCGCTCCGCTTCATATATTCCTTCCAATCCATCCCCGCCGCTTCCGCCCGCCCCAGCGTCTCGCCGTCCGCCACCGCTCCCGCCGCCGGGCTATTCCCGTCAATCCCATCCGTCCCCGCGCTGAGCACCGTTATTTTTTTTCCGGCGATTTTCGGCACGCACGTCAATACGAACGCCGAATTCCTCCCCCCGCACCCATCTCCGGTCACCGGGCAACTCAATTCCCCTCCGGCCAAAATCGCCACCCGCTTTCCCGGATAGTCGCGCTGCAGCGCCTCCAGTTGCATCAACAGTTCGTCCGCCGCCTTTTCCAGCGGCCAGCCGTCCGTCTGCTCGTCCGCCATGCAAAAAATTCCCTCGGCTTCGCAGCAGTGGTGCGAACGGTGCACTAGATCATGCTCGCCCAGCAACGTCTCGAATATCGCATTCGCAAACGCGGCGTCTCCTTCCTTGGGCGTTTCCTGCAACCGCCGATGCACAAACATTTCCCGAATCGCCGCAGGCAGCTTGTCGAGCAATCCGTATCGAGCTATCACCTGCTCCGCATCCGCCACCGTAGTCGGATCCGGCAAAGTCGGCCCCGAAGCCAGCGCAGATTCGTACCCGCCCGGCACATCGCTAACCGCCAGCGTCAATTTCTTCGCCCGCGGAGCCGCCAGCGCCAATCGCCCGCCCTTCGTCGCCGACAAATGTTTCCGCACCACATTGATTTCTTCGATCGGCGCGCCGCACGTCACCAACGCCCCATGCAAAGCCTGAAAATCCGGAATGCTCACGCCCGCATCCAGCGGCGCTTCTACCATTGACGATCCGCCGCCCGAAATCAGAAACACCACCAGCGATTTTTCGTCGCACTGTGCCAGCCGCTCCAGAATCGCCCGCCCCGCCGCAAAACTTTCCGTCGTCGGCACCGGATGCCCACCCACAAACTCTTGCCATCCTGGCAAAACCGGCGCAGACGATGCCGCCTCAGGCCGCACCAGAATTCCGCGCACCGGCACGGCCCCAGCGCGCGTGCCAACCGCAGCCTGAAATCCCTGCGCCATCGCTACCGCAGCTTTGCCATAAGCGATCGCCACGATTTCTCGGAAATTATGCAATTCAGGAAGCAGAGGAAAAACCGCGTTGCCATCCAATCGACGCGCGATCGCCGCCGGAATATCGATCGCCGCCAAAGTCTCCTGCAAGATCCGCCGCGCCGCCGTTTTGGAATCGCGCTGCGCCACGTTTATCGCGACCCCACCGCATCCTTATTTAGCGCATTCGCCGGCGTTTGCCCCGCCAAAAACTCGGCCACGCCATTCGCCGCCACCACCATCATCCGCGTGCGCGTCTCCACCGTAGCGCTCCCGATGTGCGGCGTCAGAATCACATCCCGCCGCGCCAGCAGCTTCGGATGAATCTTCGGCTCGTGCTCGAACACATCCAGCGCCGCACCCGCAATCTTCTTACTCTCCAGCGCCTCCGCCAGCGCTTCCTCGTCCACCACCGGTCCACGCGAAGTATTCACCAGAAACGCCGTGCGCTTCATCTTGTCCAGGTTTTCGCCGGAGATCAGATGCCGCGTCGCGGGCGTCAGCGGCACGTGCAGACTCACAAAGTCCGCCTCCCGAAACAGCTCATCCTGGCTCACGAACGATGCATTCAATTCCTTTTCCACTTCATTCGCTACCCGCCGCGACCCCGAATAAATCACCCGCATCTGAAATCCCAACGCGCGCCGCGCCACGCACTGTCCGATGCGCCCGAATCCAATGATCCCCAGCGTTTTCCCGTACACGTCGCCGCCCAGCAACTGATCGATCGCGAATCCCGGCCACTGCCCGGTCCTCACCAACGCGTCGCCTTCGACCAGCCGCCGCGCAATCGCCAGCATCAACGCCCACGCCAGATCCGCCGTCGTATCGTCCAGCACTCCTGGCGTGTTCGTCGCGATCACCTTCTTCGCCGTGCATGCCGCCACATCGATGTTGTCGTAGCCCACCGAAACCGTCGCCGCGATGCGCAGCTTCGGCGCTGCAGCGAGCAATTCCGCATCGACCTTTTCGGTCAGCACGCACACCAGCGCGTCTTTATCTGCGACGCGCTTCAACAGCTCCGCGCGCGGCATCTCTTCTGCGCCGGTCCAGTAATCCACCTCTCCAGCTTTCTCCAGCACGCTGCGCGCTGCGGGATAAAAGAGCCGCGTCGCCAGGATTTTAGGTCTCTCCACGTCTCGCAACCTCGCTCGCATCGCTCGCACCGATTGAGTAGCACACACCGCGGCCACTCCGCAACAACCACCGAAAGGGAAAACTTCCCTCAAAAATTGTCGATTAGAAATTGCGTATGTATCTCTACGGACTCGAGTTAACGACGATTTCTAATCGCCGCATTGTCGATTAAAAATATGGAATTTGCTATGAGAAATGGAATTTGTGCCAAAACGGAACTGACCAATCGTTTGAACCGCGGGATTCAATCCGGGCGGAGATCTTCAAGACGCTCCAGCAGCTTCTGCAGTGGAAGGGCCATGGGCGCCTCGGCACTTCAAGCGGTTGCAATTCGAGCGGGCATAAATGGCAGGCGAAACGCAAGCAGCATCAATGGATAATGCATGAGTATATAGGACGGGCCAGTAAACCTGTCGACCTTATCCTGCGTGCCAGTTACCCTTCCCGCGAGCGCTTCGACCATTCCCACACGCCGCCCGTCACCGCCACCGGCAGGCGATGTCCCAACTGCCGCGCCAGCATGATGATTTGCCCCCGATGGTGCGCCTCGTGCGCCACGAAGTAGCTGAGCACGTGCCCGACATCGAGCGGAAGATTCCGCCACACGTAAGCACGCGCGGCCGGAATCGTTCCGCCCCGCTCGCATCCGAACTGCAGCAGCTTCAAAATCCCCGCCCCGCTGCGCCCCAGCGCCGCAACCAACTGCTTCGGCGTCACCTTGTACCGGTCCACCGAGCCGGGCGCCACGATCCCGAATTCCGTGCCCAGCGTCCGAATCCACGCCCGCCGCGCATTATGCAGATGCGCGCAAATCATCCGAATCGTCCGGCGCGGAGAGCCCGGCACCGCCGCCTCCCACAATTCAACAGGAAGATGCTCCACCAGAAAAATCGTCACCTGATTATTAGTCTTCCACGCCGCGAAAATCGTGTCTCGCAGGTCCGGTACCGCAGTAGGCATCCCCATCCCCATTCAACGGGCCCAATCAATTCTTTCGACGATGCAGCTCGATGGTCAGAAATTCTTCCCAGGTTTTGCCGTCGTTCGATTTTTCGCCGCGCCAGGTGAATTGCTCGGCGGAGTCGTTGGTGAAGGTAATGCGGGTCAGCGCATGGGCAGCCATCGGCTCTTTGACGACATACGAAATCGTTTTCTCATCAACGCGCACTCCACCCATCTCGTCCGTCCCCAAATCCGTCCAGTCCCCCGCAAGTGCGTTCAACCATTTCATATTCCATTTCTTTTTCTCTGAATCGTAGGCCCGCACGTTCATTCCCAACACCACCAGTTCCCCCGCCACCGAAGTCATCCGGTAATCGTCTTGAATCGCGTAACCGTCGAGGACGTACCGCCCGTCCCACTCAACTTTCAGACGATCCGTGCCGCCGTCCGCCCGCTTCAATTTCGCGTCGCCGCTCCATTGGCCGACCAGAAACGCAAAGCGCGCCAGCTCCGCCGGCGCTTTCGGATTCAACCCTCCAGCGGACTGTTCGTCTTGCTTCACGGCCGGATATTTTTCCCTGGCAGCTTGCGCTGGCAACCACGTCGAATATGCCGCGACCAGCAAAAAAAAGTAAGTAAGATAATTTTTCATCCCGGTTTTGGCGATTCTACCACCCTGGAGTATGTTTCGAACTCAACTGGGTAAGTCGAAATCCGTCGGGGTCAAATTTTGCCGATGATAAACGATGCTTTGCACCGCGAGCTGGAAGAGATGCGAAACGAAGACCTGCGCGTGCGCGATGAACTCGTGACTTCGGGCCGAATCGACGGCCACTACGACCCTGAAATGTACGAACTCCACACGCGCAACGCCAGCAGATTACGCGAGCTGATCGAAATCCACGGCTGGCCCGCCGAAGACATCGCCGGCCCGGATGGCGCGGAAGCCGCCTGGCTCATCGCGCAGCACGCGATTGGCGAGCCCGAATTTCAACGCTCCGCCTTGAAAATGTTGCGCGCGTGCATCGCCGAAGGCCGCGTACCGCCGTGGCAAGCGGCCTACCTTGAAGACCGAATCGCGATGTACCAGAACCAACCGCAGCGATATGGCACGCAATCCCTCGATGATCCGCAAGATGGACGGAGCCGCCCGTGGACGCTGGCGGATCCCAAAAATGTGGACGCGATCCGCGCCACGGTAGGATTGCAGCCGCTGCCCGCGATCCCGGAACGCGGCCCCGGTCTCCCCGCAGAAAAACGACAGGCGCTGGAAGAAAATTACAGCTGGTGGCAGGATTGGTTGACGAGCAAAGGTTGGAAGCACGAATAGCCCTCCACTCGACTCTTTGTCGACGAGGTGGCCTACGGTCTAGTCAGCATGTCAGTGATGCGAGCGGAATTCAAACCTTGTGTATGCAGGAAGGAATAAACGACTATGTGACCTACATGAGATCGACGAATTGCCCAGAATGTCGTGCACAGTTAAGAGCGAAAGATGTCCGTGTCGCGACTCCGTTTCGTTGTCCATCGTGCGATTCTTGGCTTCAAGGATCTGAGACTTACACTCAATTTCTCGTTTGGCTACCCGTTTCAATAGCAATATGTGCTTTGTACCTTCTAGGTTTTCGTGGGCTCCGTCTATTTCTAGGCTCTCTGGCATTCTCGTTTGTATTGATGGCTGGCGCTATTGCAGGTCTTAAGTATCTCTTCATGCCGACTATCGGTCCGCGCTTACCTAAGGACTCTGATCTTCGTTTGCGATAAGGCTTAGAACACTGGCCAACTGTCGGATCTTTGCAGTGCAGCGGCCTATCGCTTTTTCTCGCTTTGTAGACTACCCCTACGCGTCGTTGACGCCTGTTACGCCGCGCACCTATACTCGTTTTCAGCGCGGCTCACGTTTCCGCGCGCCACAGGCATGAATTCCGGACTCCTCCGCGACCTCAAGTCTTTGCTCGGCGACGGCGCCGTGCTGCATCGTCCCGAAGAATTGCTGCTCTATGAATACGATGGCTCGGTGGAAGTGGCGCGCCCCACCTGCGTGGTTTTTCCGCGCACTACCGCGGAAGTCCAGCGCATCGTCCAACTGGCCAACCAGTATCAGACCCCGCTGATCGGCCGCGGCGCCGGCACCGGACTTTCCGGAGGCGCGCTGGCGCGCAACGGCGGCATCCTCACGGTTTTTTCCCGCATGAATCGCATTCTTAATATAGATATCGAAAATCAGCGCGCCACGGTGCAGCCGGGCGTGGTCAATTCCGATCTCAGCGCCGCCGTGGCCTACGCCGGATTGCATTTCGCGCCCGACCCTTCCAGCCAAAAAGCCTGCACCATCGGCGGCAACGTTTCCGAAAATTCCGGCGGCCCGCATACGCTGGCCTACGGCGTCACCACCAATCACACGCTCGCGCTCGAAGCAGTGTTACCCGATGGCGAACTGATTCGCATCGGCAGTCCCGCGCTCGATGCGACCGGATACGATCTGATGGGCCTGTTCGTCGGCTCTGAAGGCACGCTCGCGCTGATCACCGAAATTACGGTGAAGCTGACGCGCAATCCGGAGACGGTAAAAACTCTTCTCGCCATTTTCGAAACTCTCGACGACGCCACCGAAACCGTCGCGGACATCACCGCGCGCGGCATTACTCCCGCGGCCTGCGAAATGCTTGACGGCTGGACTCTGCGCGCCGTCGAAGCCTACGTGCACGCCGGATTCCCGCTCGATTGCGCCGCCGTTTTGCTTCTCGAAGTCGACGGCGTGAAAGAAGCCGCCGAGCAACACGCCGAAGACGTCGCCGAAGTTTGCCGCCTGCATCACGCCCGCGAAGTGCGCGTGGCGCGCGACGCGGCCGAGCGCGATCTGCTCTGGAAGGGCCGCAAGAATGCCTTCGGCGCGGTCGGGCGCCTTTCTTCCACCTACTACGTCCAAGACGGAGTGATTCCCCGCACTAAACTTCCGGCGACCCTCCGCCACATCAATCAGATCGGCGAAAAATACGGATTTCAGATCGGCAACATTTTTCATGCCGGTGACGGCAACCTGCATCCGCTGATTCTTTTCGACGCGCGCGATCCGGAACAATTCCGCCGCGTCGTCGCCGCTTCCGACGAAATCATAAAATTCTGCCTCGCAATGGGCGGCGCGATCACCGGCGAGCATGGCGTGGGCATGGAAAAAGATCGCCTGATGCCGTTGCTTTTCTCCGAAGCGGAATTAGATTTGATGCGGCGAGTGCGTGACGCTTTCAATCCGCAGGGGCTGCTGAATCCGGGGAAAATTTTCCCGTCGAGAAAAGGTTGCGGCGAAATTCACGTTCAGCCGCTGCCGCTTCAAGGCGTCGCCGCGCTATGAGCGCGACCACCGCCTCGGTGCACTCCCGTTTCTCCGGCCTGCTCGGAGCGGCTAGCCTTCTCGCCGAGTCTTCGAAATTCGCAGACTACGAAATCGGCGGAATGAAACCTGCGGTCGTCGTTCGCCCCGAGTCCGTCGAGCAAATTCCCGAAATCATTAAGCTGGCCGCGGCGGAAAAGTTAGCCGTGATCACTACGGGCGGCCGCAGCAAGCTGAACCTGGGTCTTCCGCCGGAGCGCTATGACCTCGCGCTGGATATGTCGGCGCTGAACAAAATTATTTCCTACGATCCCGGCGATCTTACGCTCAGCGTCGAAGCCGGCATTCCGCTGCTGCACCTCGCTAAAGCTCTTGGGCAACATGGCCAGTTTTTACCGTTCGCAGTCCCCTTCACGGCGCGCACTACAATCGGCGGCATCATTGCTTCCGGTGTCGACGGACCCTTGCGGCAATTTTACGGAACCGCGCGCGATTACCTGCTCGGCATGGAATTCGTCACCGGCGACGGCATCGCATCGAAAAGCGGCGGCCGCGTGGTGAAAAATGTGACCGGCTACGACATTCACAAATTGATGATCGGCGCGCTCGGCTCGCTGGGCGTCATCACTCGGCTGAATTTCAAGACGTTCCCGCTGCCGGTTTCGACGCGCGGCTTGGTCGCGCGTTTTGTTTCCGCCGCGCAGGCCTGCGCGATGCGCGACCGCATCGCCAAATCGCCGCTGACGCCGATCACTTTGGAAGTACTGAGTCCGCGCGTCGGGGAACTCTTCGCCGGCCCGGTGGCGCCGTCGCCGTTCGAGCCGGCGCCGATGCCGGCTGGCGTACTGTCGAATTCAGAATGGACCGTCACCACCGGCTACTGCGGAAACGAAAAAGTACTAGCGCGTTATGCCGCGGACCTGCGCCAGATCGCGGAAGAATGCGGCACCACCGGCGTAATGATTCTTGCGGAGAATCTCGGGCCAGCCTGGGCGCGCAAACGCGAATTCATTCCGATTGCGCTGGCTTCTTCGCCGGCCACGACCATCGTGAAAATCAGCGTGCTGCCCGCGCGCATGGAAAATGCGTTGGACGCCGCGCAGGCCGCGGCCGATGCGAATTCCCTGCCCTGGGCTGCGCTCGCTCGCGGCGTAGGGATTATTTACTTTGCGCTGCTGCCCGAAGCGCAGAACGAACACGCCGGCGCTCGAGTCCTAAAAACCACGCGCGCAATCCACGAAGCAGTCGCCAAGCTCGAGGGCAGCTCCACAATTCCATGGTGCCCGGCGGAATGGAAACCGAATCTGCAAATCTGGGGCCTCGATCCCCAGAATGTTTCACAAATGCAAAAACTGAAAAACGTTTTCGATCCGCAGCGCATTCTCAGCCCCGGCCGTTTCGTCGGAGGGCTGTAACAGAGGGAACGTGAAACCTTGAAGATGAAAATTGGCCTGACTGCGCTCGCGGTATTTATCGCTGCATCTGTTCCGGCCCATGCGGCCAACAAAACTGCTGAAAATTGGGTGGGAACCTGGGCGTCAGCTCCCGCCGCATGTCCCGTCAGATCCGGAGAGCCATCGGCCGGCGATTCGACCTATCGCAATGTGATGCGCATCAGCATTGGCGGAAAATCTCTGCGGGTGCAGCTAACCAACGAATTCGGGAACAGCGACTTGCTGGTCGGGGCAGCTCGCATCGCCGTCGATGCGGGCCACGGTACAACTAAACCTGGCACGGACCACGCCTTGACCTTCAACGGCCGCAGCTCGGTGACGATTCCCGCCAACGGCCTGATGCTCAGCGACGAAGTCCCGATGGAAGTTGCTCCATTGTCGACGCTTGCGGTCAGCGTCTATGTGCAAGACCAGGAAATCGCCGCCATCACTTGCCACGAACTCGGCATGTCCGCGAATTACATCACCAAGGGCGATGCCACCGCTGCGGCCGCGCTGAAAACTTCGCACACCTCGACGTCCTGGAATTTTGTCAAAGCCATCGACGTAGTCGCCGGCGAGAAAGCCTTCGCGGTCGTGACCTTCGGTGATTCCATCACCGACGGCTACTGCTCGACCCCGGACGCCAACCGCCGTTGGCCGGATTACTTTGCCGCCCGCCTGCAAAAAGAAAAAGGCGCGGGCCAGATCGGCGTGCTGAACGAAGGGATCAGCGGCAATCGCATCTTGCGCAACGTACGCGGCCCCAGCGCCATCGCGCGTTTCGATCGCGACGTGCTCG
This sequence comes from Candidatus Acidiferrales bacterium, assembly GCA_036401315.1. GTDB lineage: Bacteria > Acidobacteriota > Terriglobia > Acidiferrales > UBA7541 > Palsa-295. Next base: position 6,389 of record DASWVE010000054.1, on the reverse strand, counting down.
CCAGCAGCGGAGCGAAATATCTCGTTATTCTCGAAGGCATCAACGATCTGGATTGGGACGACCCGGCGGAAAACGCTTCGGCCGAGGAATTGATTGGAGGCTTGACCCAGTTGATCGCCCGCGCCCATTCGCACGGCCTGATCGTCTACCTCGCTACTCTCACTCCTTACCTGGGCCGGGATACTTACACCGAAAAGGGCGACGCGGTGCGCATCGCGCTCAATAACTGGATCCGGAATTCCGGCGCGGCCGACGGCGTCATCGACTTCGACCGCATTACTGGCGACCCGGCGAAGCCTTTGGCGTTTGATCCGCGGTACGATTGCGGAGATCATGTCCATCCGTCCGATGCGGGATACGCGGCCATGGCCAACGGCGTCGACTTGAAGTTATTTCCATGACGCCAGCGAATCCAACCTCGCCGCAGTCACACGAAGAAGCGCAGCGCGAGTTCCAACTGACGCTGAGCGGATTTTCTGCGGTCGATAATCCCGAATACGCGGACTATTCGCGCTGCGTGCATTGCGGTTTGTGCGCGAACAATTGCCCGACCTACCGGCTGTGGGGGCAGGAAGCGGATTCGCCGCGCGGGCGCATTCGGCAGATGGCGCTGGTGGATCAGGGGCGCCTGGAAATTGGCGACTCGTTCGTCACGCACATCGATCGATGTTTGAATTGCCGCAATTGCGAGACGGTGTGCCCCTCGGGCGTCGAGTACGGAAAGATTCTGGAGCTGGCGCGGGCGCAAATCGAACAAAAGTATAAGCGGCCGTTGCTGACGCGCGTGGCGCGCGACGTAGTCTACCGCAAGCTGCTGCCTTACCCGCGCAGAATTGCGTTGGCTGCGAGCGCGCTGAAGCTCTACCAGCGTTCGGGACTCGCCGCGCTCGCGCGCGGATCGGGGATTCTGCGGCTGCTCGGCTTGCAGAGCCAGGAGCGGCTCTTGCCGCGCATCGACAGTGACTACTTCTTCGGTGAGCTGGGCAAAACGTTTCCGGCGAGCGGGACGCGGCGCGCCCGCGTGGCGTTTTTCGGCGGCTGCGTGGCGCAGGTGACCTTCAGCGAGTTGAACCGCGCGACGATTCGAGTGCTGCAAGCGAATGGCTGCGAAGTGGTGGTGCCCGAAGCGCAGGGATGTTGCGGCGCTTTAGCCGCGCACGCGGGCGTGCGCGACGTCGCGCGCGAGTTGGCCCAGCGTAACTTCGCGGCATTTCGCGCGGAAGACTTCGACGCGATCATCAACAACGCTTCGGGGTGCGGATCGATGCTGAAGGAGTATCCGCTGCTGTTCCCCGATGACGCGGAGCAGGAAGCGCGAGCCAAAGCGTTTTCCGTCAAGGTACGCGACGTGAATGAGTTTCTCGCGGAGTTGGGATTGACGGCCCCGATGAAGCCGCTGGCCGCGCGGGTGACGTATCAGGATTCCTGCCATCTGGTGCATGGGCAGAAGGTTCGCGAAGCGCCGCGGAAACTACTGCGCTCGATTCCGGGAGTGGAGCTGGTCGAGATGGCGATGTCCGAGCAGTGCTGCGGGTCAGCGGGCGTTTACAACGTGACGGAAAACAAAACTTCGATGGAATTGCTAGACCTGAAGATGGATTCAGTGAAGCAGACGCGCGCGGAGATTATTGCGACGGCGAATCCGGGATGTATTTTGCAGTTGCGGGCGGGAGTCGCGATGCGAAAGACCGGGCAGGAAGTTCTGCACGTCGTAGAATTACTCGATCGCGCGATGCAAAAAACCTAAGAAAAAATCTCTTCCTCTATTTCGTTCTCACCTGATTCAAATTCTGCGTTGTCTCATCGTAAAAAGCAGACCATTCAGTGGCGAACCGGGTTCGGGATGATAGCCGCGCTTTTTTTGGCGCGCTTTCCGTAAACATTTCCGAGTTGCGAATCCAAAATATCGCTAAAAATAAATATACGTTCCACATTTTGGCCTGCTTCGTTTAGCGTTCGAATCGTTTCCTGCTGGATTTGTTTACTGCTCGACGGGCGGCGCGTTGGGCGCTGGGCCCCCGCGATTTCCGCGGCCGCCGCGATAGCCGTCCTGCTTTACGGCGTAGTCTGCCGGAACCTGAAACAGCGTCGCGGCCGGCTCGGTGCGTTGAATATTGGATATGGTAAAGCTGGTTTCGCCCATGCGCGGGTCGCTGTGTTTGGTCATCACCACCATTTGCAGGTCTGGCGAATACCAGCGCTCGGTGACGATGACGATCGGCTTGGTGTTGCCGATTTGCCCGGCGGGAATGGTGCGAGTGTAGCGCGTGCCTTCGGCGGAAACGCCGCCGATGGTCTGCGTGCCCAGCGCAGTGGTCACGGTATCGTTCTCCGCGGCTTCCCTGCCGCCATCTCGCTTCTTGTCGCCGCCATTCCAGCGGCCGGCGGGAACCTGCATCACTCGCGCAGTTTTGGTGTCGACTTCAAGCAAGGTGCGCGAGCTGGCGACCGGATCGTTCACCGCGACGACGTGCGGAGCAGGTTTGCCGGATTCGGCCCACGGCCCGAACGCGGGCAAAGTCATATCGCGGCGAGTGCGACCTTGCGAATCGCGCGCGAGTGAGCCGGTGGAAGTGCGGTCGATCGTGTTGCCGTCGGAAAGAGTCTGCTTCGATTCGGTAGTGAAAGTTGCGCTGAACGGCGCGGCGGTGACGACTTTGTCGTCGAGGCCGGCCTGAAAGCCGAGGAACTCAATCGCGTCGGGCGGCATCGGGCCGTGACCGATTCTTTCGCCGTAGATCGCTTCCGGCGCGGGCGGCGGAGCAGCTGCGGCCGGAGTTCCCTGCGCACGCGCCGGCTGAACGGCAACCGCGCAAAGCGCCAGTGCGCATCCAGCCCCCAGAATCCGCGAAACCATTTTCCGTCCGGAATTTTTCATCGCAAAATCACCACGCATTTTTCCGCCTCCGCCAAAAGTCACGTGAACCGTCACCCAAAATTTCGTTAGTCCGCTTGCGACACCAGACGAATCGCCTGCGGCGTGCCGTCTTCGCTCACAATCATGTCCGCGGTCACGCGGTCACCGGCTCCCAGGCCATCGACCGGCAAGCCGTAGGATTCCAGCGTGGAGCGTCCGAGCGTGACGCGCACGACGGAGCCGCCTTCCAAGGCCGAAGGATCGTCGGCATAAGGCAGCGGCACGTAGGCCGTCGCGTATTCGGTCGGCTCCGAGCTATTTGCCGCGGCGGTTCGAGTCGTGCCGGCTGCGACGTTCGAGCTTGCGGCCGGATTCGAAGTCGATGCAGGAGCGACGCTAACGCCCAAATTATTTGCGACCGGAACGGACGAGGCGTCGGTCTTCACCGTGTTCGCTATGTTGTTCGCGGCCACGCTCGGCGCGGGAGTTCCGGGAGCGTTTGCCAGATTGCGCTGATAGAGTACAGAGCCCAAAGCAAGGAGCAAGGCCGCCGCAACGCCGAGCGCCACAATCTGCCAGGTCGTCTTCTTGCGCAGCGGCAAAACCGAAATGTTGCTGGCGGCAGGCGCCGACACATTCGATTTTCGAAATTCGTCGAGTAATGCGGCTTCCACGCGGGCGGCGGCCGGCATGCGCGCGGATTCGCGCGCGACTTTCTGCAGCGCAAATCCGAGAGACTCTTGTTCGACCAGCCGCACGCCGCAGTCGCCGCAGGCTTCGGCGTGCAGCATGGCGGCGTCAAAGGACGCGGCGCCAGGAGTGCCAACGCGGTCGAGTTCGTGCAGAACTTCGCGGAATTCAGCGCAGTCCATCGGGCCTCGTTCCAATTTTCGTTCGTTCGTCATATTCGTCACCTTCTTACTAGCCGTTCACTTACCGAGCCACGGCCGATTTGCGCGGAGCCGGCATCGTATCGGCCTCGCGCAGTTTCTCGGTCAGCATTGATTTCGCGCGGTGCAGGCGGGACCTGACGGTTCCGATCGGACAATCCAGCACGGCGGCCGCATCTTCGTAACTCATTTCGTCCATCTCGCACAGCACCACAACTTCACGATAATTTTCGGGCAAAGTGGCGATGGCCTGGCGCACGCGGCGAATGTTTTCGCGCGAGACCAGCTCATCGCTGTGATCGGGAAACGGCGCGACATGCCCGTGGCCATTTCCGTTTCCGTTGCCATTTCCGTTGCCATATCCAGCAGACGACCCGCCATTCCGGCCGACATGCGTGAGCATAATCGCGTCCAACTCTTCAGCGGTTCCGGGCAGCGGGACCGCCCCGCGGTCCTGATCCCAGCGCCGCCGCAAATGATTCCGGGCGATACCGAAGAGAAATCCGCCGAGCGTGCCGAGCGCCGGGTCGAAGCGTTTGGCGTCGCGAATCAGGGTCATGAAGACTTCCTGGGTCACGTCTTCCGCGACCGCCGTGTTGCCGCTCATATGCAGCGCGAAACGATAAATCGCCGGATGCTTACGCCGGTAAATCAGCGTAAACGAATCCTCATCGCCCGCAATCATGCGGCGGACGAGCAGCCCGTCATCGATATTTTCGGCCCCAGGTGCCATGTGAAAGATTGGACGGCCTGCCCTGCCTGCCGTTACATATTCTCCCCGCAAGCGCGAATAGTTCCAGAGAAATGCGGGATGGCGCGGGGGCGGTTCCAGTTGTCACTTGTATCAACTGGGGGCGGCTGACACCACAAAAATTGTCGATTAGAAAATTGAGTTGGCTTTTGTTTTCAGTCATTTGGGCATGGTTTCTAATCGCGCCAAATTTTCCGGAAATTATCGATTAGAAATGGGGCTGAAGGGGATTTCGGCGGTCGGGGTGGCGTCCTGAACCGCCGTCGGTCCGGCTCGCAATTGGCGTGGAGCTTGAGCGGTAGATGGCATTCGCGGCGCCTCCCTAGCGCAGGTGAAGGCTTTTTCTTACAAGAAAGCGATGCATGATAACACGTCGTGGTGTTGATGGGAAAGTACACACGTGATGTTCACACGAAAAAAGCGGTGTCCCACTTACGGCGTTCGAGGCTTTTCGGTTGGATTTCCGGCCCTTACGGGCCGGGCTAACCTATGCCGCCCCTGCGGGGCTGGTCGCGCGAGGATGCTGCGGGTTACGTAGGCGCTTCGCGCTGCGTGCGGGCCGCAGCGTTTCCAGCATCGCGCGGGCCGGGGGGTGATCGCCGTCAACATTCGCTTGTTTGAGGAACTTCTTGGCGTTCAGGGTTGAACGCGAAACGCCGCGGCCTTCCTGATACGCGATGCCTAGAAAGAAAAAGGCGTCGTCTCTACCCGCGCCAGAAATGTTTTTTGCTTTGATGGCAGCGCGAAAGCAACGCACGGCTGCTTTTGGATTGCTGCTGACGCCCTTGCCCCAGTAGTAGTGAATCCCAAGTTGGACGTACGCGTCGCCGTCGCCGGCTCGTACAGCTTTTTGGAGCCATTGGACGGCGGATTTGAAGTCGCCATTTTCCCGGTAGGTTATTGCGATATTTTGAGCGGCTGCTTGCTCTCCGGCGCGAAAAGCTTTTTTGAACCAGCGCAGCGCCTCCTCAACATTTTTTCCGGCGCTTTTTCCACTGCTGAGCAGAACTCCCAAGGTGTTTTGCGCAGGGACGCTGCCGTGTTCGGCGGCGCGCCGAAACCAAGGAGTGGCTCTCGCGGTGGATCGCTTGACGAGGATATTTCCTCGAAGGTCCTTGCTTCCATCGGCATAGCGCTCGGCTACTTCCCATTCTGCTTCCGGGTCGCCTTGGCGCGCGCGGGCTAGCAGCCGGCGCCATGCCGATGGAGAACTCTTGTAACCGTAGGACCAATCCCAGTCTCGCAGGGTGATTTTCCAAGGAGATTTTGGATCGACTGCTGGGTTGCCGGTTCTGGGTGATTGAAGTTGTGCCATGTTGATTTCCGCCAGCGTGAAGACGTTATCGAGTTTCGGAAAATTGGTCAACGATGGGTGGCGTACTTGGGTGGGGTGGGGCGTGGGTTCGGCGGTAGAATTTGGGCGCGTGAGTGTCTTCCGTACATCTATCCATTTGATTTTCCGGGTCGCGGCGGTGCTGGTGGCGTACTGCGCGTGCTTGGGCGGCGTGGCGTGGGGGCAGGGTGGGCCGCCTTACTACACCAATGATCCGGGTACGCCGGGGAACAAGCAGTGGGAAATTAATTTGGGGTACATGCCGTTTTTGTACAGCGGGCAATCGATTGCGCACACGCCGGATGTGGACATTAATTTTGGATTGGGCGACCGGATTCAACTGACGTTTGAAAATGCGTATTTGCGGGTGTGGGATCCGGCGACGGGAGCGCGCTATGGGCTGGGGCAGGATCAGCTGGGAGTGAAGTGGCGGTTTTACGACAGCGCGGAAAAAGGATTTGCGGTTTCGATTTTTCCGCAGGTGTCCTTGAATAATCCGGACAATTCGGTGGCGCGCGGGATTACGCCGCGCGGAGCGAGTTTGATCCTGCCGGTGGA
>DASWVE010000053.1:0-19175 GCA_036401315.1 Candidatus Acidiferrales bacterium | reverse complement strand
GCCCGAGGCGTCGTTTGGATACGCGGGCCTCGGCGGCGGAGTCGCTTTGCCCGGTGGCGGTTCCATCGGATTGCAGCCCGGCTTGACGCCCGGCGATTCGATTTTGACGACGCGCGGCAACCGCGCCACCAATTCCTTCTTGACCCAGGCCGATATTTTTCTCGACCGGCGCTCCTCCATCACCATCGCCGGCGGCTATTCGCTGCTGCATTATTTCGACAACGATCTGGTCGATTTCGGCGACTCGATCTTTCAGGCCGGCTACAACTACCAGCTCAATCGCAAAGATACACTCGCGTTTTTCTACCGCTTCAGCGGCTATCGCTACTCCGGTTTCAATCAGTCGATCAACGACAATTCGTTCCAGGCTTCCTACGGCCGCCGCGTCACCGGCAGATTTTCGTTTCAGATCGCCGGAGGTCCGGACATCACTTTCGTAAACAGCCCGCTCACCGCCGCGACGACGACTGTTCCGGCTTCCGGCGGCCAAACGCGCGAACTGTATTGGTCGCTCAGCACCTCCGCGACTTATCAATTGCAACGCGTGATTCTGGCGGGTTCCTACTCACATGGAGTCAGCGGTGGCTCCGGAGTTCTGCTGGGAGGCATTGCCGACATGGTTTCCGGCACAGCCGGCCGCCAACTGACGCGCCAACTCAACGGCAGCGTCGACGTCGGCTACTCGCACAACAAGGGCATCAACGCGTTTTCTACGACCGGGACCGCCCCCCAAAGTTTCGGTTATTGGTACGGGGGCGTCGGTTTCGACCGCACCCTGGGTCGCGCTTTGGATTTGAATCTTAACTACCAGCTGCAGCACCAGGCTTCGAACCAGGATTTCTGCGTGGGCGTCACTTGTAATCAGAATTTGACGCGGCATCAGATTACCGTGGGCTTGAATTGGCACCGGCAACCGATCGCGTTCTAGACAATCGAACTCGCGTTCAGCGAAAGAGGATGGAATGGCACAACGTGAACTAACCCCAGCCGATTACCTGGCGATGCTCAAGCGCCACTGGATCATGATTCTGATCCTGACGATTGTGGGCGGCCCGCTCGCCTACGGTGTCTCGCGCCTGCTCCCGGTGAAATACAAATCCCAGACGCTCGTGCTGATCGAGCAGCAATCCGTTCCTGAAAAATACGTCACCTCCATCGACACCTCGGACATTAGCCAGCGGCTCTCCAGCATGCAGCAGCAAATTTTGAGCCGCAGCCGCCTGGAACCCATCATCCGGCAGTATGGGCTGTACTCGAACGACGCCCAGAAGACTTCGATGGATGTGCTGGTTGGGCGCTTGCAGACCGCCATCGAGGTTACGCCAGTAGCACCGATGGCCGAAACGCGATCGCGCGAACTGCCTGGATTTAACGTTGCCGTGACGTGGGATAACGCGCGAACGGCGCAAGAGGTTTGTACCGCAGTGACTTCGATGTTCATCGAAGAAAATTTGAAGTCGCGCCAGCAGCATTCGGAGGAGACCACCCAATTCCTCAGCACGCAACTGGTCGACGCCCAAGCCGCGCTCAACGATCAGGACGCCAAACTTTCAGCCTTCAAGAGCAGATACATGGGCGCGCTCCCCGACGAAGAACAGACCAACTTGAATTTGTTAACGGGCCTAACTTCGCAACTGGACGCTGCGACCCAGGCCCTGTACCGCGCGCAACAGGACAAGAGTTTTGCCGAAACCATGCTGAACCAGCAGGTCTCCGCCTGGCAGTCTTCGCAGACCGGGCACAACCCGGCCACCCTCGAACAGCAGTTAATTGCGCTGCAGAATCAGCTGGCCACTCTGCAGTCGCGCTACACCGAGGATTATCCCGACGTGGTTAAGACCAAGGCGGATATCGCCGCCTTGCAGAAGAAAATGGCGGAAGATAACCAGGCCGGAGCAATGGCTACAACGAAAGAGCCTAAGTCCTCAGTAGAGCCGGCTTCCATTCAACAGCTTCGCGCTCAAGTGCACAGCTACGATCAGGCCATCGCCGCAAAAACGAAAGAGCAGGAACAGATCAAGCAGCAGATTGGCCTCTACCAGAGCCGCATTCAGTCCAGTCCGGCCGTGGAGCAGCAATACAAGGAAGTCACCCGCGGGTACGAAACGGCGCTGGCGTCGTACAACGATCTTCTGAAAAAACGCCAAGAGGCTGCGATGGCTTCCCAGATGGAGCGCGACCAGCAAGGCGAACAGTTTCGCGTTCTCGACCCGGCCAATCTGCCGTCCAAGCCGTCTTTTCCGAATCGCCCGCTATTCGCGCTGGGCGGGTTCGGCGGTGGCCTCGGCTTGGGTCTGGGCCTCGCGCTGTTATTGGAAATGAAGGATTCGTCATTCAAAACCGAACGCGACGTAGAAGTGGCTCTGCAGTTGCCCGTGCTGGCGATGATTCCGGCCGTCGAGTCGCTCGACTCCAAGAAAAAATTGCGTCCCGGCCACGCGCCCGTTGAAACCGGCGTGGAAGTCGGAGCGGGAGCCTAGAGACCATCATGTACCAAAAATTCTTTGGACTCCGCGAGAGCCCGTTCAACGTCAATCCCGACCCGCGCTATCTCTTCCTGACCAAACAGATTCAGGAAGCGCTGGCCGGCCTGACCTACGGCATTCAAAACCGCAAAGGTTTCATTCTGCTTACCGGCGAAGTCGGTACCGGCAAAACCACGCTGCTCAACCGTCTGCTCGATTGGCTGCACGGCCAGCGCGTCAAAACCGCTTTCGTTTTCAATTCGCAGCTGAACGTCAGCCAGCTTTTCGATTTCATGATGGCTGACTTCGAAATTCCAGTCGAATCGCGCCACAAAAGCCAGGTGCTGCTGAAGCTGAACCACTGGCTTCTCGAACGTTATCGCGCCGGCGAAACCGCTGTGCTGATCGTCGACGAAGCCCAGAACCTTTCGCTGCAGGTTCTCGAGGAAATTCGCCTGCTCACCAACCTCGAAACCTCTACCGAAAAGCTGCTGCAGATCGTACTGACCGGCCAGCCCGAACTCGAAGAAAAACTTAAGCTGCCGCAATTGCGCCAGCTGCGCCAGCGCATCACTCTGCGTTGCCGCACCGCTCCGCTGACCCTCGAAGAGACTTTCGGTTACATCGCCGAACGTCTGCGCATCGCGGGCGCCAACGGCGAGCCGATTTTCTCGAAAGAAGCGATTCAAACTGTAAACCTGTATTCACGGGGCATTCCGCGCGTTGTCAACTTGCTCTGCGAACATGCCTTGATCAACGCCTACGTCGATCATCTGCGCCCCGTTCCGGCGCATCTGGTCGAGGAAGTCGCCCGCGAATTTCAGCTCGACGAAATCGAGCCGATCGCTTCGGTTAGCAATGGCAATGCTGCCGCGCAGTCCCTCGATACTCAGGCCTTGCTTCAGAATCTTGATGAACTGCTCGGGCGCTTGCGCGAAGCCAACATCGTGCCCTCTGCTATGCGCGAAAGGAAACCATGAGTCGCATTCACGAAGCCTTGAAAAAAGCCGAACAGGAACGGGCCAGCGCGCCAGCTGCGGATCTTTCCACCATTTCATCGGTGGAAACCCACGTGGTCGAACACGGTTCCATTCATGTTCAGGATCAACTCGCTCGCACCGGAATCGCCGATCCCGCGAATTACACGCCGCGCCGCGAGGCTCCCGTCACCGCGTCTCCTGATTTTTTGCGCTTCGACGATCTGCGTAAGAAGTGCACGCATCCGACTTGGCATCTCGATCCGAACGTGAACGTATTCATCAATTCGGCGATGAACGCTCATGGCGCCGAACAGTTCCGCACCTTGCGCTCGCGCCTCTACCAGATGCGCAGCACGCAGCCGCTCAAGACGCTGCTCGTCACCAGCTCCGTGCCGGCCGAAGGCAAAACCTTCGTCACCAACAATCTCGCGCAGTCCATCGTCCGCCAGCCCGACCGCCGCGTTCTAATTATCGACGCCGACCTCCGCTGTTCGCGCTTGCACGTCCCGCTCGGCGCGCCGCCTTCGCCGGGTCTCACCGAATACTTGGCCGGAGAAGTCGACGAGTACGCCGTAGTCCAGAGCGGGCTCGACGGCAATCTCTGCTTCATCCCCGGCGGGTCCCAGACCAGCCATCCAAGTGAGCTGCTCTCCAACGGGCGCCTCAAGGACTTGCTTACCCGTATGGCTCCGGTTTTCGACTGGGTCATCCTGGATTCGCCCCCGCTGCTGCCCGTGGCCGATTCAAGCTTCCTGGCCGATATGGTCGACGGAATCCTCTTGGTGGTCCGCGCCGGCCAGACGCCTATGGCTACTGCCCAGCGTTCTGTTCAGGAATTGCAGGGCCGCAACGTCGTGGGAGTCGCTCTAAATGCGGTAGATCCGGCCCAAGCCTACGGTTCGTACTATTCGTCTGCATACGGCTATGGGTACGGTTACGGGTATGGCGCAGGTACTCAAACCAAAGGCGAACGTGCCCAATAAATCCAAAAATCGAATGGCAGGCATCAGCCAAACCCATGGATGCCAGCTTTCGGCTTTGTTTTCTGTGATTTGCGGCGCGGAAAACAATTGCATGTCCGGGATAGCAATGTTCTTTGTCCCCGGCCAAGATCGCGGGTATGGGCGGATAGTCGGGCAATTTTCCACAATTAAGCCCATTGGGGACATAGATATAGCAGTTTAGTGGTCTAGGCCAGCGGTGGCATGTGTCGTGCAAAGCTATTCGTCAGGTATTGAGAGCGCGAATGTGGCTCTTGTGGCGGTAGCGTGGGAACGGCAGTCGGAACCTAAAAATGCTCGTTAAAGACCACAACTCGGAAGCCGTAACGACCGCCCGGGCGGCGGATACCAAATTTCCCTGGTTCGCTCTGCAGGTGCGGGCGCGGCAAGAAGCCAGCGTCTCCGGCCAGTTGGCCGGCCAGCAATTCGAGCAATTTCTGCCAGTTTATAAGCTGCGCAAGCGCTGGTCGGACCGTATCAAGGAATTCGACGCCCCGCTGTTTCCGGGCTACCTGTTCTGCCGCTTCAATCCGCAGAACCGCCTGCCCATCCTGAAGACCCCGGGCGTGATTCAAATCGTCGGTTTCAACAGCATTCCCGCCGCGGTCGATGAGGCAGAAATCCTCTCGATTCAGCGCCTGGTCGCTTCCGGCATCCGTCACCAACCGTGCCCGTTTCTCACCATCGGCGATCGCGTGCGCATCAGCGCCGGTCCTTTGCTGGGCCTCGAAGGCCTTTTGACCGATATCAAAGGCGCGCGTCGCTTGGTTCTTTCGGTTTCTCTGTTGCAACGCTCCGTGGCCGTCGAAATCGATTCGGCCTTCATCACCCCGCTCGCGCGGCCGGTGCTCAAGTCGTCTGAAGACAAGATTCTCTCGATCGCTTCCTGACGGTCGAGGAGTGGCAGTTGCGCCGAAGCGCAAGCTTCAAATAATCGAAAGTGGCGCTCGATAAAGAGGGAACTCGGTGAGTGACGTAACCACGAAAGCAAAAGCAGCTCCAGAAACCAAGAGACCGGCCGTCTCCTTCGCCAATGGCTCCAGCGCTATGGCCGGCTTTCTTTCCGAAGATCATTTCCGCCGCATGCTCAGCCGCGAACGCAAGCGTTCTGAACGCTCGCGCAAGCACTTGGTGCTGATGCTGATCGATGGCAAGGGCGTCAAGAGCAAGAAGACCGATGCGCTGCTCGAACAGATTGCCGTGGTTCTGGGCGCCGGCATCCGCGAAACCGACATCGCCGGCTGGTTTGAAACCAACGCCGTCTTCGGCGTGATCTTCACCGAATTCGGCCAGGCCGAAGTCAGCACTGCGGTGAAAATCATCGAGTCCAAGATCACCGCGCAACTGCAGGCTTCTTTCCGCGCCAACCAATTGAATAGTTTCCAGATTTCTTTCTACGCCTTTCCCGATGGCTGGGACGGCAATGGCCACGCCCGCGCCGTGGACGAAGAGCTCTATCCGGATCTCTTCGAAGTCGAACAGAAGAAAAAGCTCTCGCTGATCGTGAAGCGCGCCATGGACATCTGCGGCTCCGCAGCGGCTCTGGCGATTCTTTCTCCGGCGTTTCTCGTCTTGGCCGGCTTGGTGAAGCTCACCTCCGAAGGCCCGGTATTCTTCCGCCAGCAGCGCGTCGGGCGGTACGGCCTGAATTTCGAATTCCTGAAATTCCGCTCCATGTACGTTTCCACCGACGCCGCCATTCACAAGGAATACGTCCGGAATTTCATCGCCGGAAAAGCCGCATCGTCCGCCAACGGCTCCAAGACGCCTGTCTACAAAATGACCAACGATCCGCGGGTCACCTGGATCGGTAAATTCATGCGCCGCACCAGCCTCGACGAAATCCCGCAATTCTGGAACGTGCTCTGCGGCCAAATGTCTCTGGTTGGCCCGCGTCCCCCGATCCCTTACGAAATTGAAGCATATGACATCTGGCATCGCCGCCGCCTGCTCGAATCGCGCCCCGGAATCACCGGGTTGTGGCAGGTGCAAGGCCGCAGCAAGACCACCTTTGACGAAATGGTCCGGCTGGACCTGCAGTATTCGAGAATGTGGTCGCCGATGCTCGACGTGAAGATTCTGCTGCAAACACCGCGCGCCGTTTTGTCCGGCGACGGAGCCTATTAAAAAATGTCCCGCAAACAATCCGCAGTGGCCTGCAACTAGGCATCGCGGACTCGCTGACAGAAGTTTCTTCTGTTTCCCGCGCTACCGTTTTTCGCAGTGTCTTCTCAAGTTTTAACCCTCGAGGTGGAGAGAGATGGCTACTAGTCTAAGCGTCGAGTCTGGAATGAAGTCGTCGGCACCGGTGCGTTCGAACGATGGCGTTCTGCGCATGGGAGTGATTGGCTACGGTTACTGGGGTCCGAACATCGTTCGGAATTTCCACGGCCAGGACCGCTCCCGCGTGATTGCGGTGTGCGACAAAAGCTCAAAATCGCTCGACCGCGTGCGTCACGCATTTCCTGATATTCGCACCACGAATGACGTCAAAGAGCTGCTCACCTCGCCCGACATCGACGCGGTGGCGGTGGTCACTCCCGTGTGGACCCATTTCGAGCTGGCCAAGACGGCCCTGGAAAATGGCAAGCACGTGTTCGTCGAGAAGCCGTTCACCTGCACGGCGGCCCAGGCCGAAGAGCTCATCGAATTGGCCGACCGCAAGAAATTGAAAATCATGGTGGACCACACGTTCTTGTTCACTGGCGCCGTCCGCCGCATCAAGGAATTCATCGATAACGGCACGCTCGGCGAGCTGTATTACTACGACTCGATGCGCGTCAATCTCGGGCTCTTCCAGCATGACGTGAACGTGCTCTGGGATCTCGCGCCGCACGATCTATCGATCATGGATTATTTGATCAAAGAAAAACCGGAAGCCGTTGTTGCCACCGGCGAACGCCATTTGAACGGCGTCGCCGACATCGCCTTCATGACGCTTTATTATCCAAATAACATGATTGGCCACATCAACGTGAACTGGCTCTCCCCAGTAAAAGTCCGTACCACCCTGATCGGCGGCGAAAAGAAAATGCTGGTCTGGAACGACCTGGAAGCCGACGAGAAATTGAAGGTTTACGATAAGGGCGTGCAGATGAACGGCGACGGTGTTTACGACCTGCTGGTCAGCTACCGCTCCGGCGATATGTGGGCTCCGAAAGTCGAACAGGTCGAAGCGCTAAAAATGGAAGCCGCCTATTTCGTCGATTGCATCATGAACAACAAGACGCCTTTCAACGACGGCGTTGCGGGCCTTCACGTCGTCCGCATGCTCGAAGCCGCCGATCAGTCACTCCAACAAAAAGGCAAAATCATCCAGCTATGAACGAATTCGTAGCCATCGCGCCGGACGTCAAGCTCGGCAAGAACGTCAAGCTCTCGAAGTTCATCAATATGTACGGCTGTTCGGTAGGCGACGACACCAAGATTGGTGCGTTCGTCGAGATTCAGAAGGGCGCCAGCATCGGCAGTAACTGCAAGATCTCCAGCCACTCGTTCGTCTGCGAAGGCGTGACCATCGAAGACGCCGTCTTCATCGGGCACAGCGTTACCTTCATCAATGATTCCTACCCGCGCGCCACCACCGGCGACGGGCAATTGCAGACCGAAGCGGACTGGAAAGTGGAACGCACCATCATCAAGAAGGGCGCGTCGATCGGTTCCGGCAGCACGATCCTCGCGAATGTTACGGTCGGTGCGGGCGCGATCGTGGGAGCCGGAAGCGTCGTCACCAAAGACGTTCCGGCCAACGCTATCGTCGCCGGCAACCCAGCTAAAATTCTGCGGTACGTCACTGACGACAAGAGGATCGCTAATGTCAAACAATGAAAAAATCGCATTCCTGGACCTGATCACGCCCCACCAGGAACTTGAGCAGGAGCTCACTTCGGTGTTCCAAAAAGTGATCAGCACCGCCGGATTCGTCGGCGGACCCATGGTCGAAAATTTCGAAAATGAATTCGCCGCCTATTGCGACGCGAAATATTGCGTCGGCGTGGCCAGTGGCACCGACGCAGTCCGTTTCGCTTTGACCGCCGCCGGCGTGAAGCAAGGCGACGTGGTCGTTACCGTTCCGCATACGTTCATCGCCACCACCGAAGCTATCAGTCAGGCCGGCGCGCGTCTCGATTTCGTCGACATCGACGAAAAAACCTACGCGATGGATCCGAAAAAGTTGGCTCAGTATTTCGAACAGGAATGTTACGTCGACCGCGAAACCGGCAAGCCGTTCCATCGCAAGCTGCGTGCTCCGGTCACCGCCATCGTTCCGGTTCATATTTACGGCCAATGCGCGGACATGGACGCCCTGATGGAAATCGCCGAACGCTACAAGCTGATCGTCATCGAAGACGCTTGCCAGGCCCACGGCGCTGAATATTTTTCGAAGAAACACAATCGCTGGATGAAGGCTGGTTCGATCGGCCACGCCGGCGCTTTCAGCTTCTACCCCGGCAAGAATCTCGGAGCCTGCGGCGAAGCCGGAGCCATCACCACCAACGACGAAGCCATGATGCGCAGCATGAAAATGCAACGCGACCACGGCCAGGCCAAAAAGTATTACCACGATATCGAAGGCTACAACGGCCGCCTCGATGCGCTGCAGGCCGGCTTGCTCAGCGTGAAACTTCGCCATTTGGCGAAATGGACCCGCGAACGCCAGGCCGCTGCCGTCGAATACGGCAAGTTGCTCGCCGGAGTTCCGGGCGTCGTCGCTCCGCATCAGCCCGAAAATTCGCGTCACGTCTACCATCTCTACGTAATCCGCGTCGCCGATCGCGAAGGCTTGCAAAAACATTTGGCCGCCGCGAAGATCGACACCGGCATCCACTATCCGATTCCTCTGCACCTGCAAAAAGCATACGAAGGTTTCGGATACAAAAAAGGCGATTTTCCGGTCACAGAAAAAATCGCCCTCGAAATCGTATCGCTGCCCATGTTTCCGCAGCTCCAACCCGCGCAGCAAGCACGCGTCGTCCAGAATGTTCAGGACTTCGCTTCAGTCGGAGCCGTTCGCTAGCCCGCAGTTTCAACTTTAAAATATTATTTCCAATTATCCGCTTCCGGAAAGTGAAGCTGCGAGCGGAAGCCCATCTGGCAGACAAGAGTACTATTACCATTGGAACGATCTTTGGTCAGCGAGGACACAGGCAGCGTGCTTAGCGATGTAAAAGAAACGAAATCGAATAGCACTTCGCTTCCGACCGAAAACTCTGCTATGCAATCGAATCTAACACTTCCTCCCTACGTGCTGATCACGCCGACTCGCAACGAAGAGTTGTTCATCAAGAAGACTCTCGATTCGGTTGTGCAGCAGACCTTCCTGCCGTTGAAATGGGTCATCGTAAACGACGGCTCGACGGACAGCACCGCGGCAATCGTCGAGCAATATACGGCTCGATACGACTGGATCGAATTGGTGAACCTGCCGGCGCGTAAAGAGCGGCACTTCGCCGGGAAAGTGTACGCGTTCAACGCGGGCCAGGAGCGAGTGAAAAATCTCGATTACGTCGTGATCGGCAATTTGGATTCGGACGTTTCGTTGGACCAAGACCATTTTGAATTTCTACTGGGCAAATTTCGGGACGAGCCTCGTCTGGGAGTCGCCGGAACAGTTTTCAAAGAAGAAGGTGGCTACAATTCGGAAACGGATAGCCTCGAAGGACAGTTCTACGTCTCCGGCCAGTGTCAGCTGTTTCGTCGTCAATGCTTCGAAGAAATAGATGGATATTTCGCCAACAAGGCCGGCGGCATCGACTGGATCGCCGTCACCACCGCGCGCATGAAAGGTTGGAAGACGCGCTCCTTCAACGAAAAATCGTTTTTCCATAACCGGCATCTGGGAACCGCCGAGCGTGGAGTCTTAGCGGCGTCATTTTCCTACGGCGAGAAGGACTACATCCTGGGAGGACATCCGTTGTGGGAGATGTTCCGGGTTTCGTATCGGATGACCAAACGGCCGTATATCATTGACGGTATCGCCTTGGGTTCGGGTTACGTCTCAGCGGCCCTGCGCAGACTCCCGAGGCCGGTCTCCAGCGACCTGATGGCTTTTCACCGTCGAGAACAAATGCGCAAGCTGCGAGTTATTCTAAAATCCGTTCTCACCTTGAAACCAATCAACAAATTTACTCTCCTTTCTGAATAGCCGGCGATCGGTCGGCCTAGCGAGCGAATAGAATTCTATGTGCGGAATTTGCGGACAATTTAACTTCGGGACCCAAGCTCCGGTTCGCCGTCCGGACATCGAGCTGATGACGAAGTCCATTGCTCACCGGGGCCCGGACGATGACGGTTTTTACTTCGACGGACCGCTTGGGCTTGGATTTCGCCGGCTTTCGATCATCGACCTGGCTGGCGGCCACCAGCCCATGTCCAATCAGGAACAAACCGTTTGGGTGGTCTTCAACGGCGAAATTTATAATTTCAAAGAGTTGCGGCAAGAACTTCAAAGTCTCGGCTATATATTCCAAACCAATTCCGACACCGAAGTCATCATTCACGGATACAAGCAGTGGGGCGACGAAGTTCTCAACCGCCTGAATGGCATGTTCGGTCTGGCCATTTGGGACGTGCGGCAAAAGCGGCTGGTGCTCGCGCGCGATGCTTTCGGTATCAAGTTGCTCTATTACCGAATTGCTGATGGAACCCTCTATTTCGGATCGGAGATGCGTGCGATCCGGGCCACCATGCCCGGCAAACCGGAGATCGATCCGAATTCGCTGAATCTGTTCCTTCGTTATCGCTTCACTCCTTCGCCGTTCACGATCCTGAAAGATATTCATAAACTCGCGCCGGGAACAAAACTGGTCGTCCAAAACGGAGCTCACCAGGTCAGCAGGTGGTACCAATTTGAGCCCACTCCGTTTTCTCCCGCGAAGCCGGTCGAAGAGGCTCGCGAAGAATTGCTGGCTCTCTACAAACAAGCCGTTAGGCGCCAACTCATTAGCGACGTTCCGGTCGGCTTACTTCTCAGCGGCGGTATGGATTCGGCCCTGCTGCTGGCGCTGATGAATCAGAGCGGAACTTCCTGGCCCACCTATACCGTCGGTTACGGCACGAGTTATGCCGATGACGAACTCGCCGATGGAGCAGAGACGGCTCGCCTGCTTGGCTCGAAACACACCTCCGTCCGCATCACGAGAGCTATCTTCGAAGAAGCGCTCCCGAAAATCGTCGGGGTATTAGAGGAACCCATCGCTGCCTCCTCCATCGTTCCGATGTACTTTGTGTGCGAACGAGCCCGCCAGGACGTGAAGGTAGCGCTGGTCGGTCAGGGGCCGGATGAGTTGTTCGGCGGTTATCGTCGTCACCTTGGTGTGCGCTACGGTGCGATGTGGGGACAGATGCCGAATTGGATGCGCACCTCCATATCCTCGGCGGTCGCCGCGCTACCCCGAAGCGAAACGCTAAAGCGCGGAGTTTATTCACTCGCGATCAGCGATCGCATGCGGCGATACCAAAATGTTTTGTCGATTTTGCCCGGGCCTCAAGTCGAAGACTTGTTCCAGGACGGAGTATTGGCTCCGAACTCCGGTGACTTCATCCTGGATTCCTGGTCGGATCTCGCTGGCTTAATGAATCAAACCGACGAATTGGGCGGCCTCCAGTTCTTAGAAGTGCGGTCCACTCTGCCAGATGAGTTGCTGATGTACGCGGACAAACTTTCGATGGCGCACGGGCTTGAACTTCGCGTCCCATTCGTCGACAAAGACATCGTCGAGTACGTGGAGCGCCTGCCGGCGAATTTCAAGGTCAGAAACGGATCGCGTAAATGGCTGCACCGTCAGGTCTCGGGAAGTTACCTTCCCGAATCAATCTTGAAACGGAAGAAGCGCGGCTTTGCCGTCAATGTCGTCGACGATTGGTTCCGGGATGCCCTGAATAACAAAATGGCTGACACTCTTCTGGATCCGCAGTCGGAGATTTATCAATATCTTCGTCCCGCGCGAGTCCGCGAGCTATTTGAACTTCACAAGTCCGGCCGGCAGGATAATCACAAAATCCTGTTTAGCTTGGTCCTTTTTGAGCAGTGGCTGCGAACCCAGGAAACCGCGGCAGTGGCTGTAAATTGAGATTAGATCCCGGATCGATCGAGACACTAACCCGCCAAGCATCGGGCTCGAGAGTTTGTAACCCGCAGCAACTATTCCAATCGAAGAGTGTGCAACGATGAGTTCGCGAATGACCGATTTGAAATTTGACAAAAGGGGCCTGCTAGTCGGCGGCCGGCTATGTCGAATTGCGCGCCTGGACGCGGACGATTATAAGTTCCTGGAAGACCCCGAACCTGTAATTGCCGCGCTGCGCGAGTCGGACATGCGGATCGATCTTTTTACCTTCATCCAGAAACTGCCGGAGAACCTGCTCGAGACCTCACGCCGGCTTCCATATCCATTCGAAATGGATAACATGGCCGTTCTCCCGGTGACCACGTTTGAAAATTGGTGGTCGAAACAGATCGGGTTCAAAGCTCGCAACAAAGCCAAGCAGGCGGAAAAGAAAGGGCTTTCAATTCGAGAAGTCGCATTTGACGAAAACCTCTCCCGCGGAATCTGGGAGATCTACAACGAAGTCCCGGTTCGCCAGGGCCGCCGTTTTCCCCACTTCGGGAAGACGCTGGAAAAAGTTCACGCGATGAGCTCGACCTATCTCGATACCAGCGTGTACATCGGGGCTTTTGATGGTGAGAAGCTCGCCGGATTCATCAAACTGACGATCGACGATACTGGCACCCAAGCGGGGATGATGCACATCATCTCGGCCATCCAATACCGGGATAAGGCGCCGACCAATGCTCTGGTGGCGCAAGCCGTTCGCTCGTGCGCCGATCGCGGCATCCGCTATCTGGTGTATTCCCAGTTCGCCTACGGGAAAAAACTAACGAGCACGCTGAGCGAGTTCAAGGAGCGCAACGGGTTTGCGCGCGTCGACATACCCCGTTACTACGTGCCGCTAACCGCGTGGGGTTCTATGGCCCTATCCATGCGATTGCATCATCGTCTGGCCGATCGCTTGCCGGCAAAATTCGCCGAAAACCTCCGCGACTTACGCAGTAAGTGGTACCAAAAGAAATTCGAACTGAAACCGGATTCACTCTAGGAGATTTTTTTAGTGCCAGGAATCGTTGGTATCGTCACCAATCGCCCGAAGGCGGAAGCGGAGCACGAGCTCAAGCAGATGCTCGAAACGCTGCGTCACGAATCGTTTTATACCGCCGGCACCTGGAGCGACCCCGGCCAAGGCATCTATGTTGGATGGGTCGCGCGGGAAGGCTCGTTCGCGGCAAAAATGCCAGTCCAGAACGAGCGCGGCGACGCGACGCTGGTATTTTCCGGCGAAGAGTTTCCCGAGCCAGGAAAGGTTCAGGCGCTTCGAGCCGCCGGGCATGCGATCGCTCCAGACCCACCTGCGTATTTGGTGCATCGCTACGAAGACGAGCCGGATTTCCCCAAGCAATTGAATGGCAGGTTTCATGGCCTGGTCGCCGATCGCACTCGCGGGTTGGCCATGCTGTTCAACGATCGCTACGGCTTGCAGCGGCTGTATTACCACCAGGCCAAGGATTCCTTCTACTTCGCGGCGGAGGCCAAGGCAATTCTCAAGGTTCGCCCGGAGCTGAGGGTCGCCGATCCGCGTGGCATCGGAGAGTACATCGTCTGCGGATGCCCGCTTGAGGACCGGACTTTATTCCAGGACATCCATGTCCTCCCTCCCGGGTCGGCTTGGACTTTCCGCGGCGGCCTGCTGGAGAAAAAATCTCCGTATTTCGAACCAAGCGAGTGGGAAAAACTGCAACCACTCAAACCGGAAGAGTACTACGAACATTTACGCGACGTGTTCGTAAAAAACTTGCCGCGCTACTTTGAAGGCTCGGAACACATTGGCGTTTCGCTTACCGGAGGCTTGGACACCCGCATCATTATGGCTTGGCGCAATCCTCCGCCAAACACGATGCCGTGCTACACCTTCGGCAGCATGTATCGTGATAATGAGGACGTGAAGCTAGCGCGTCGCGTAGCGGAGATTTGCGGTCAACAGCACACCACCATTCCGACCGGCGAAGAGTTCCTCTCGCAATTTGCTCACTATGCCGAACGGACCATCTATCTGACCGACGCCACGGTCGATACCAGCCGCGCCCCGGACTTGTATTTGAATGAAAAAGCGCGCCTGATTGCTCCGATTCGAATGGTCGGCACCTACGGCAGCGAAATGCTTCTGCATGCCGTGATGTTCAAGGCTGTTGAGCCGGCGGCGGGGTTGTACCAACAAGATCTGCTACCCGAAATTCAACGAGCGACCCAGACCTACGATGCCAGCCGCCGCGGACATCCGGTCACCTTTATCGCCTTCCGCCAATCGCCGTGGCACCACTACGGTGTACTCGGCCTGGAACAAACTCAAGTCGGCGTGCGCACGCCCTATCTGGACAATGAATTGGTTCGCACCATCTACCAATCGCCCGGCCCCGTCGCCATCAATGAGGAAGGCCGGATACGGCTCATCCGCGAGGGGAATCTCGCGTTAGCGCAACTGCGAACGGACCGCGGTCTGGGCGATCAGAAAAATCCCGCCCTCCACGCGCTCCTCGAATTCCTCTTCAAAGCGGAATACGCCTATGACTACGGGATGCCCCAATGGATCGCCCAAGTCGACCATCTATTGTCGCCGCTTCGCTTAGAACGCATCTGGCTCGGCCGTCACAAGCTCTACCATTTCCGGCTCTGGTTTCGCGACCGCTTGCGAGAATACGTCCGCGAGATGCTGCTAAGCCAGCGCTCGCTCTCCCGCCCTTACCTCGAGCGCAAGCGAGTTGAAACAATTGTCAACGCGCATTTGCGCGGAAACCGCAACTACACGACGGAAATCCATCGCCTAATTTCTCTCGAATTGTTCCACCGGCTATTCGTAGACGCTCAGAACTAGCCGCGGAATCGCCCGATTCGAGTCGTAGAACATGTCCACTCAAGCACAATCTCAACCAATCCCCGGCGCTGGCGCAATCGCCGGTGCGCAGAGTATTGCGAGCGCGCCTAAAGTCCAACGCATTACCGCTCTCGATTTCACCAAGGGAGCGCTCGTTCTGATCATGGTGCTCTACCATTGGATAAACTATTTCATCGGCGGCGATTGGGAATACTACCGCTACCTTCGGTTCTTGACTCCGTCGTTCATCTTTGTGACCGGATTCATGATTTCGAACATATATCTGGCGAAATACGATGTCGCCGATCCGCGGCTCCCCAAAAGACTAATCACCAGAGGGCTGAAGCTCCTGGCCATATTCCTCGCCCTCAACCTGGCTCGAATTTTTATCGTGCCCGCGGCGGGAACCGGCTCCGTCTCGCAGAACCTGCTGAATGCGGGGAACATCTTCACCGTCTTCGTTTCCGGAAATATGCCGGTGGTGGGCGGTAAGCTTGTATCTTTTTCTATTCTGGTGCCCATCAGCTATTTGCTGATGCTTTCGGGAGCTTTGATGCTTCCGTACAAGTTCTACCGGTACACCTTTCAGGTCGTGTGCGTGCTTCTGTTGGCATCCAGCCTCGCACTCGAATTCTTCGGCACGGAGAGTCCAAACCTGGAGCTGGTTACCATCGGATTGCTTGGCCTGCTAACCGGTTTCCTGCCTATCCCAGCAATTAATAAGTTCGTGCGGCACCCCTACCTTCTTGGACTGGCGTACGTGGGATACACGATTGCCATAACGATTTGGAATGTTCCGTTTTGGATACAACTCGTCGGGGTACCCCTGAGCCTCATGGTCATTTATCTCGCCGGCATCAGCGGAAGCGGTTCTGGCGCGATCGAAAACGAATTTATTCTGCTCGGAAAATACTCGCTGTTTGGTTATATCTCGCAGATCGCCATTCTTCAGGTTCTCGCCGCTAGCCTCCGGCATGTCACTCTCGGATTTCCGATGCTGTGTGCATCTTTCGTCGCCGCCTTCGTCCTCACCATACTCAGCGTCGAAGTTACGGATCGCCTGCGAAAAAACGTGCCGAGCATGGACCGGCTCTACAAGGCAGTCTTCGCTTGAGCAATCCTTCCGGCGCCCCGGCGTTAAGCGACCAGAACGCCCAAGGCAAAACTGTTCTGAAGTATCGTCCAGATATTGATGGACTGCGCGCCGTTGCGGTTCTCAGCGTGCTCGCGTTTCACATTCGGCTGAATGGATTTCCCGGTGGATTCGTCGGAGTAGACGTATTTTTCGTAATCTCCGGCTACCTGATCAGCTTCATTGTTTTCAATGAAATTGCCGACTCCCGCTTCTCGGTGGTCGGATTTTACGAGCGCCGAATCAGGCGCATTTTCCCAGCACTCTTCGCCATGCTGGCGGTGTTTAGCGTAGCGGCCGTCATCTATTTGCTGCCGTCTGAACTGGTGGCCTACAGCAAATCGATGTTGGCGGCTACCGCCTCGGCTTCCAATTTTTACTTCTGGCAACACTCCGGTTACTTTGACGCGCCGACCTCGTATCCTCTGCTGCACACCTGGTCGCTGGCCGTCGAAGAGCAGTTTTACATTTTATTTCCGCTTTTTCTTGTCGTTGTCCGCCGCTTTTTCCCCAGCCGGCTACGCCTGTCGGTGATCGTTCTGTTCTGTGCCTCTTTAGTTGCCAGCGTCGTCGTCGTTTCCCACAATCGAGAGACCGCCTTCTACATGCCTTACACGCGGGCGTGGGAATTACTGTTGGGGACACTGCTCTCGCTCGGAATGTTTCCTCGCCTGCAATCGGCCTGGCAACGGAATGTCGCAACGGTCATCGGATCTGGGTTGATGGCGTTTTCGATTCTCTTCTATACCGAACGGACTCTTTTTCCCGGGATCAGCGCCCTGGCGCCTTGCGTTGGTTCAGCATTGATCATCGGCGCGGGGGAAAGCGGCACCTCCCTAATAGGGAAGGTTCTCTCCTGGCGCCCGGTCGTGTTTGTCGGGCTAATCTCGTATTCGCTGTATTTGTGGCACTGGCCTGTCATCGTTTTGCAGCACATGGGCGTCTTCATCGGAGTCAGTTCGATCACCTCTCCGCGCATCGCAGCTTTGCTCAACGAGCATCGACTGGACATGCTCGTCGAAATCGTACTCTCGATGGTTCTCGGAATTCTCTCGTGGCGTTTTGTCGAACGCCCCTTCCGCAGCGGCCGCCTGCGGCTGAATGGACGGCCGCTCTTCGCGCTCGCAGCTGCCGTCATGATCATCCTGATCGGATTTTCTTCTTTGACCGTCTTCGCCAAGGGATTTCAAAGCCGTTTTCCGGCGAACGCGCTCGAAGTTGCCTCCGTGCACCACGACAGCGAGGAAATTGTACGCACGGGTTGCTTCCTCACCTCCGACTATCACTTTGACCAATTTAATTACAACCTCTGCCTGCATCAGGACGACAGCGGCAAGAATAATTACCTTCTAATCGGCGATAGCCATTCGGCGATGCTGTGGTCCGCGCTCGCGTCGGCGCTACCCAATGCAAATGTCATGCAGGCCAGCACCTTCGATTGCCCGCCGTTGCTTCATTCCGAATCTCACCCCGACTGCAAGAAAATGACGGACTATCTTTTCAACACCTATCTTCCGTCTCATCCCATTCAAGGCTTGTTCATGGTTGGAAGATGGTCCGAGAATCAACTTCCCGAGCTCACCGCCACGATCGCCTGGGCCAAACAACACAATATTCCGGTGACCGTCTTTGGACCCATCCCCGAATACGACGGACCACTCCCCAGGCTGCTGGCTTATTCCCTCGCCTGGAACAAGCCGAATTTCGCCAGCCAGCATCGTGTGAACGGTATTGCCTCAATCGACGCCAAGATGCAGACCATGGCCGAAAACGTCTGGCATGTGCGCTACATTTCGCTATACCAGGAGTTGTGTGGCGCCAATGGCTGCGCCGAATACGCCGACGGAGCGCACACCATCCCCATCATGGACGACGACAATCACCTCAACCAGTTTGGCGCGAACCTGGTCATACGACGCCTGGTAGCGGAAGGAAAACTGCAATAACGAAGTGGTTTCAAATATCGGCCAGCATCAAAAATGAATCCAAATCTAGCCTTCATAATCTTCAGCATCGGAGTCGCCGGATTATTCTTCCTGAACCGGGACAATTCCGTTCGCACCTCCCCAGCCCTCTGGCTCCCGGTGATGTGGCTTTGGATCGTAGGCTCCCGACCGGTTTCCTCCTGGTTCGACATGGGATCCACGTCCGGTAGTGTTCTCGACGCGACACTGGAAGGGAGCCCAATGGACGCCGCCGTTTTCGCGGCGCTGTTGGGCCTCGGGATTCTGGTCCTGCTTTATCGCAGGAAAATCACCAGCGCCTACCTCGCGCTGAGCGGCCCGATCATCTTTTACTTTGTATATTGCCTGCTTAGCGTGGCGTGGTCGCCCTTCCACGAGCCCTCCTTCAAACGTTGGACCAAAGCCGTGGGCGACCTTGTGATGGTTCTCGTCATTTTGACCGACGGCCAACCCATCGCCGCGCTCCGTCGAGTCTATTCGCGGGTGGGCTTCATTCTGTTCCCCTACTCGGTGTTTATGATCCGCTACACCGTCACCGGCCGCGGATATGACCCCGACGGCAATCCCGAGAACGTGGGCCTCACCTCCAACAAGAACTCGCTCGGCCTCATCGTATTTGTTATTTCGCTGGGCGTGCTCTGGAACATGCTTTGGCTCCTGCGCCACAAAGATGAGCCCCATCGAGGCCGACGCCTCGTGGCCCAGAT
>DASWVE010000052.1:0-17323 GCA_036401315.1 Candidatus Acidiferrales bacterium | reverse complement strand
ATCCCGACGCGTCAGGATCTTCTGCGTACGGCATAATCCGGCGCGCCAGGCGCACCAGCCAGTTCTGATCCGGCCGGGCTGGCCGGGCGCTGGGCACCACCATTCGTATGCTCGTAAATAATAAGATGGCCCCAAAAATGTAAATGACGGAATGAAAGTACTGGAGCAGTTCAACGCCCGCGATTACGAAGAGGGCGCGCATCACCAGCGCTCCGATGACCCCGTAGAAGAGAACCCGGTGCTGCGATCTGGCGGGAATCTGAAACGACTGAAAAATAATCAGGAAGACAAAAATATTATCGAGGCTGAGCGACTTTTCCACCAGATAGCCGGTCAGGAATTCCAGCCCCGCCTGATGGCCTTGCGAGAAATACACCCAGACGTTGAACAGCAGGGAAACTGTGATCCACCCGAGGCTCTCGAGCAGGGCCTCTTTGAGTTGAATGGTATGGGATTTCCGGTGAAAGACTCCGAGGTCAATCACCAAGGCCACCGCGACCGTCACCAGAAAAATGACCCAAAAATGGAGAGGTGTCCCTAGCATCGAAAACGCTGCAGAGCGTGGCGACGAGTCTAACCGCACAACCAACGAGAAAAAAGCACGTTATCGCACACCGTTTCAGTTAGTAGTTGCAGGGGCTTTCGGGATGCCGGATAATCTCGTTCTTGGGTTGTTTTACAGCCGTTTAGGCGGCTTTTCTTGATCAATTGCCCTCACTGCACCACGGTTAACCCCGATTTCGCGGAATCCTGCTCACGCTGCGGGACGCCCATGCCTATGGGTGAATCCGAAACAATTCAGATGGTGGACGCCACCGTCATCGCTCCAGGAAGCGATTTTGGTCCTCGTTACCGGATTGAAGCCCTCCTGGGGCAGGGTGGGATGGGCCGGGTCTACAAAGCCTACGACAAGGACCTAGACCGCACCGTGGCGATTAAGGTCGTCCGGGAAGGCGCCATCGGCCAATCCGATGCGCTGAAGCGCTTCAAGCAGGAGTTGGTTCTCGCCAGCAAAATTTCCCACAAAAACATTTTGCGCATTCACGACATGGGCGACGTTGGCGGCTTGCGTTTCATCTCGATGGCGTATGTCGAAGGCCAGGACCTCCAGCACGTCATTCGCGACAATCCGAAGATGCCACTCGACCGCATCTTAAAATTTACTCAGCAGATCGCGGAAGCGCTGGCGGCCGCTCATGCGGAAGGCGTCGTGCACCGCGACTTGAAGCCGCAAAACTTACTGGTCGATAAAGCCGACCAGATTTATGTTTGCGATTTTGGCCTGGCGAAATCGTTTGAAGAAGGCGCGATTGGCATGACCCGGACCGGCGCGTTCCTGGGCACTCCCCGCTATATGTCGCCAGAACAGGTCGAGGGCAAGCCGGCCGACGGCCGCGCCGACCTGTATGCGTTGGGCCTGATCATCTACGAAATGACCACGGGTGACGTCCCGTTCACCGGCGAATCAACCCTGAAAGTGATGTACCAGCGTATTCAGGAAAAACCGAAAAGCCCGAAGACGCTGAACCCAGACCTGCCGAACTGGCTCGTGCGGCTCATCATGCGTTGTTTGGAACGCGAACCCGATGCGCGCTACCAGAATGCTTACGAAATTCTGGCCGATCTGCAGGGTTCGAATTCGATGAACATGTCGCGTTCTGGAATGTCGCGTAGCGGCATTTCGCGAAGCGGCTCCCAAAGCGTCATTATTCAGATTCCGGAATTCGCCAATCGGAAATGGGTCTGGGTCGTCAGCGGGATTGTAGCCCTTTTGCTCCTGGCCCTGGCGATTCCGCCTGTACGCCATCTTATTCCGGGGCTCGGAAAATCGGGGACCAGTGTTGGTGACGCCTCCAGCACGTCAGGAATTCCACCCATATCAAGTGGCCGGTTCGTTGCGATCCTTCCGCTTAAAATTCTCGGCGATCAATCCGAGCTGGGTTATCTGGCGCAGGGGATCGAAGAGGCGCTGTCAGCGAAGTTGTTTCAGCTAAAGGGTGTCCGCGTTACGTCTTCGGATGCAGCTTCGAAAGTCGATCAGAAACAATCCCTGCAGAAGATCGCACGCAGCCTTGGCGCGAACATGTTGATTCAGGGCATGGTGCAGGGAAATGGCGACAAGATACGTATCATTCTCAACCTGGAAGACGTCGCCAGCGGGAAACGCGTCTGGAGCCAGCAATTCGACGGCGTCCCCGCCGATCTTTTTACCCTGGAAGACTCGATCTACGCCCAGGTGGTCACGGCCATGGACATCAATCCGACCAACGAGGAAAGCGCCAACGCCTCACTGCGGCCGACCCAGAACGTAGCCGCCTATGATCTCTACCTTCGCGGCCGAAGTTCGCTGCGCGGCCACGACGAAAAGAGCATTCAGGCTTCGCTCGATTTCTTTGACCAAGCGTTAAAGCAAGATCCTAAGTTCGCCCTGGCCTACACCGGTATCGCCGATGCGAGCTTGAGAATGTACGGTTCGACCAAGGAAAGCTTCTGGACCCAGAAGGCACTGGGGGCGGCACAGGAAGCCGAACAATTGAACGGCAACTTGCCGGAAGTTCATTCCACCTTGGGCAGCGTTTACAACACGACCGGAAAATATTCAGAAGCGATCGCTGAGCTGCAACGCGCCATCACGCTGGCACCGAATTCGGACGAATCGTATCGGCGTCTGGGAGATACCTATCTGGCCAGCGGCAACGCTCAGCAGGCCATCGCCAATTTCCAAAAGGCGGTCGAGCTTAATCCGTATTTTTGGGTCAATCAGGACGAACTGGGCAACGCCTATTTTCAGTTGGGGAATTATCCGAAAGCTCTGGAAGCATTCAAACAGATCACCGTGCTCGAACCGGATATCGATGCCGGCTACGAGAACGTCGGAAATGTCTTCTTGACCCAGGGAAAATACGAAGAATGTATCCCGTATTTCCAGAAGGCGCTGCAAATCGAGCCAATTTCTTCGACCTATTCGAACCTTGGCACCGCCTACTTTTTCTTGAAGCAGTACCCGAACGCCGCCGGAATGTTTGAGAAAGCGGTTGCGCTTAGTCCAAACGATACCCAGACAATGGTCAACTTGGCTGACGCCTACCGATGGTCGGACCAGGCGGATAAAGCGCACGCGACATACGAAAAAGCGATTGCGCTCGGATTTAAGGAGTTGCAGACCAATCCGAAGAGCGCAGATGTGATGGCGCAGATTGCGCTCTCGTATGCGAAGACGGGAAACATTCAGCAAGCGGACGACTTTATGCGCAAGGCCCGCACCATCGACAAAGACAACGTGCAGTACGTTTACGACCAGGCCGAAATCAATACGATCGCGAAGCGCATTCCGGAAGCACTGAAGTCCCTGCAGGATGCCTTCGAGAAACACTACCCGGCGGAGTACGCGGGCGGAGACCCCGAACTAGGACCGCTGCAGAAGGAAGCAGAGTTTCAAAAGCTGATGCAGAGATACGCCGCGAAGAAGCCGTAGAAGAGACCTCCCCTTCAAAGCTGCAGCTACCTCGCTGAGCAGCGCCCACCCAAAAACTAGGGCGAATCCCTGTCAGCTCACCCGTCCGGAGTCTTCGTCCGACGGAACCATGCCCGGGGCAAAAAAAAACGGCGTCCCAAGTGCTGGGACGCCGCCAAAGCCGAAACGGTTATTGATGTTAGGACTGCAGGGCCGCTGAACGCTTCCGGCTGAATGCAAAGAGCGCGATCAGCCCGCCGAGGAAGAGAGCAATCGTGCTTGGCTCGGGTGCCTGAAGAGTCGCGGTAGCTCCGTCCGGAAAGCCGATACCCTGAACCGTGAATTCGGTGCCTGGGTCGAGGACTCCCGGGCATTGGCCGCCGGCACTGCCATTGCTCTCGCAGGCACCAGGGCCGCCCATAAATAGGAACAACTCGGTTACCGTTCCGGTATTCACGCTATAGCAGTTGGTGAATATATCCGAGAAGCAGTTGTAGAAGTTTCCAACTACGCCCGGAAAAGTGATCTCGAAACTTGTGATGGGTACCGTACCACCTACGTCGAAGGTCGTGATCTGGTTCAGATTGATCGTTGCCGTTCCGTCCTGCGTAAGGCAAACGATCGTCGGATCTGCCGCCTGCGCGTCAGCGCACGAAGGATCAACGCCACCAACCGGTTTGTTAATCTTTACGGTCGGATCGGCTCCGTCAGCGTGCGCTACGGCAGCGGTCATACCCAGCGACAGGATCAAAGCCGCCGTACCTAATAGTCTCGAAAACTTCATTCGCGCACCTCCGCGCATTTGTAACTGCTGTCTGCTGTGCACGTTGCCTGCCGTTCGCAGCTTTTGGTCATCGATCTAAGTTATTTGTTTGCAATAGATTGAAAGCAGCCATCTCTCGCTCGTTTTTCTCAATATGCAACACTTTGCATAAGTAGAGCTATGTTCGTTCTCTTGCCAGCCTGCGGGTGGAAAACTCTGAGTTTCAAAATTTTATGCTCCCCAGCCCCTCGCGAAGCCGAAAAAACCGTCGAACGCGCGGGAGTATATCCCAATTGTCTCAAAATTAGCCATATCAAAATTTACGCCAGGGAATCCGAAAGCGACCGAATGCGTTAAACACAGGTTGTGTTTCGCTTGATAGTGATAGTATCTGCCTCCGCGATGCTTCCCAGCGAATCGCCGTCTCTGAAATTCTCAGAAACCGCGCAAGCCTCGTCTCGAGGGCGGACATTCAGGCGAACTTGCCTGTTGCCCATTTTTCTCTTCGCTGCGACGCCCGCCTGCGCCCAGATTTCAAATCCGAACTCCTCGTCCAGCCCACTGTCTTCTAATGCATCTTCGACCTCCGCATCTGCGCAGGCCGAACGTGGTTCCGACGAACTGAAACAAGAACTCGACGCCGACGCCGCAGCCTTGTCTCAAATCCCCGCGGACCCTCTGTTGGACTCGGATCCGCTGGCTCCAATCATTCAACCGTTCGATCAATTCCTCCAATCCGTCTACCAGCGCACGCGATTTAAGTTCGGCGCCACCTACACGCTTCTCGATCAATACGCGACCAACACCCAAGCGGGCAGCATCCGCCACAACCAGTTCAGCGGACGAGTCGATCTGACCGGCGCGTGGATCGCTTACGACAAAGGAAGCACGGCCGGGTCCATTAGTATTCTGGTTCGCTCCGGAGAAAACATCGGGATCAGCCAGAAGTTCAACCTTAGCGACAGCCTGGGTTCCGGTTTGTTTCTCAATTGCCTTCAGGGAGGCGGTCCCCAGCGGGCGGTGACTTTGAATATTCTGTATTGGCGGCAGGATTTTCTGCATAAACGGCTCTCGTTTTACGTGGGCAAAATCCATCCAAACGAATACATCAGCCTCAGCATGTTCAACAATGACGAGCGGACCCAATTTCTGAACGGCCAGAATGACGGGAATTTGTCGTTCGCTTCTGACGGGGCCTATGCCGGGGGAGCCGCCGTCGAATTTCAAGCGACGCGGCATATCTACGTTCACGCTGTCGCGATAGACACTGAAGGTTCGGCCCAAAGCAACATCGATACCTTGGGCGATCGCAAATATATGGAGGCTATCGAACTCGGCTGGTATACCGGTTCGGTGGGCGAAGAGTATCGAGATTACCGCATCGGCTTCTGGCGCGATGACACCAAGACGATGGGTAGCGGTTATGGCGGCGGGTTCGGTTTTGAACATGAGTTTCCCGACGGCTGGGCTCCCTTCGGCCGTTTCGGTTTCGCCACTGAAACCGGGACCGCCATCCGGCAAACCAACACGCTGGGAATAGCGCAGGTGCATCCTTTTGATCGCAGAGGAGACATGTTTGGCGCCGCCTTCAATTACACCGCGCCGGCGAAGGGTGGCATGCATCACGAAAGTGTCTTCGAGACTTTCTACCGCCTGCGTCTCACGCACAGCACCGAAATTGGCCCGGACCTCGAGGTGTCTATACACCCAACGTACGCACCGAAAGCCTACGTCACCGCGCTGCTCGGTGTGCGCATGAGAGTCATTTTCTAAATTGAGTCACGGCGGTCTACGAATTGATGCTAACGCTAACGGATTTCGAGGGCGCGCGGTTCTTCACGTAAAGTGAAGCCACTGCGGTTGGCGGCGATCATTTGCGCCGCAAGATTCACAATTCGTGCCGCCGCAGC
This sequence comes from Candidatus Acidiferrales bacterium, assembly GCA_036401315.1. Lineage (GTDB taxonomy): Bacteria > Acidobacteriota > Terriglobia > Acidiferrales > UBA7541 > Palsa-295. Next base: position 11,196 of record DASWVE010000052.1, on the reverse strand, counting down.
CTGGGTCTCGAGGCCGCGAACATGGATATTAGAGATGAGGTTGCGGTCCGCGTCGGAATGGCCCGCGTTCGGCCGGTACGCCATATAAGCGGATAAGCTTTCGGCGGTCGCGAGTCCGGGACGCTCGCCAATCAGCAGAACCGCAACGCGCGGTGCGAGAATCTCCCCGATTGCGTTTAAAATCCCGACGCGACAATGTCGTATCACCGGAATCCCTCCGACCGTCCATTCGCGCTCTTCAGCTCCCGAACAAATCAGGGGAAGCAGCGCTGGAACTTGGACGGCGACGGCGGCCACGGAGAGGCCGTCGCCAATCGCGATCTGAAGATCAGGTTGTGGCTGGCAGCGCCGTCGAATTTCGTCGCTAGACGTGCTGTCAAAACGCCGCCCGAGGTCCGGCCTCAGAAGATATTCGTATTTCGATTTGGCCTCAGTGGAAACTTCGAAGAGTTTCCATTTTTCCGTAAACGTCTTGCCGAACACCTCGGCCATTTGCAACTCGGCGCGTACAGCGTCGCGCGCAGCAGCGTGAGCTTCTCTTAGATCGAGCTGAGTTCCGGTACGGTAAGCCGCTCCAGCGCGGCCAAGCAAGATTCGCGCCGGAGTGCGTGCGCGAACCTCACGAATCAACTCCGGTAGTTCATCCGTGGCGCTCGGCACGATCCTCGTATCGTCCGCCAATTAGGTTACCTCTCGCAGCGCAGGCTCCAGGCGGCGAAACAGATTGCGCCTCATTGATTCATCGAGGGTAAGGGGCTCCCCATTCCGGAACATACCCGAAGATTCAAGCCACGCCAGAAATTCGGGAGCGGGCCGCAGACCAAAAAGCCGCCGCACAGCCAGCGCATCGTGATAGCTGGTGGATTGGTAGTTGAGCATCACGTCATCCGAACCCGGCACACCCATGAAATAGTTACAGCCGGCCGCTCCAAGCAACAGCAGCAGATTGTCCGCGGAATTCTGGTCGGCCGCCGCATGATTCGTGTAACAGACATCACAACCCATCGGCAGGCCCAGCAGCTTGCCCATAAAATGATCCTCCAGCCCGGCGCGAATAATCTGCCGCTCGTCATAGAGATATTCAGGTCCGATGAACCCAACGACGCTGTTGACGATGAAGGGATCGAACGCCCGGGCCACGCCGTAAGCTCGAGCCTCTAGCGTGACCTGATCGACGCCGTGATGCGCCTCCGCCGAAAGCGCGCTGCCTTGGCCGGTTTCGAAATACATTGCTTGGGCGCCGACCCACGCTACGTCCCGCGATTTGTGGTGCTCCAGAACTCTTTCACGGCCTTCGCGCAGCGTGGCTAGAGTGATTCCAAAACTCCGGTTGGCCGCTTCCGTTCCGGCGATCGATTGGAACAGCAGATCGACCGGCGCTCCGCGCTCCATGGCGGCAAGTTGCGTCGTGATATGCGCGAGGCAGCAGGTTTGAGTCGGCACTCCGTAAGCTGAGACCAGTCGCTCCAAGGCATGCAATATCCCGCTGACGGTCTCGACCGAGTCCGCTGCGGGATTTACTCCAATCACTGCATCCCCGCATCCATAAAAAAGTCCCTCGAAAGCTGCCAATAGAATTCCCCCGATGTCGTCAACCGGATGATTCGGCTGCGCACGAATTCCCAGCACGCCGCGCTCGCCCAGGGTGTTGCGACACCGCGTCACATTGCGAATTTTCGCCGCAGCCAGGATCAGATCCTTGTTGCTCATGATCTTGGCTGCCGCCGCGGCAATTTCGGGGATGATCGCTCGCTGGATTTGGTGCAGGTTTTCTTCGGTCGTAGCGTCGTCGAGGATGTATTCGCGGAATTCTCCGACGGTCAGGCTTTGGATCGCGCGAAAATCCTCCTGATCGAAGGTCTCGAGAAGCAGGCGGGAAACTTCGTCGTGGTCCGGATCGATCAGGGGTTGACGGACGATGTCCGCGAGCGGCAGGTCTGCCAGTTGGCGCTTCGCGGCCACTCTTTCGCGTTCGGATCGCGCCGCGATGCCCGCCAGTTGATCGCCAGACTTCTCCTCATTGGCTTTCGCCATCAATTCCCGGAGGTCGGCGAAGGCAAATCGTTCAGGCATAAGTCGTCGAAGCCATTCGGCCGGTTTTCATCCTGGCTCCGGAAAGTAGCATCAATGCGCCGCCAAGGAAAGCCGCCCGGCGCACCGACGTCTATGCGTCCGATGTTGCTGCGATATCGCGGAAAGGTGTAGATTCCAGCTTCAGTTGGAGGTGGAAGAGTGACTGCAAACCATGTGTCGCGCGTTTGGGTACTCGCGCCGGTGCTTCTGATGCTGGCGTTGCCCGGACTCGCGCAGCGAGCCCGGCGCGGTACGGTTCGCTCAATGGCCGCGAGTTTCGATAAAGGCGTTCAGCATCCCGACACGGCAACGATCACTGGGCCGGCAACCATTACATGCGTCGCGACGGTTTCAGACGTGCCCAACGCTCCGCCGCCAACCTGCAATGTAACAGCTCCCGGATTCAGCGGAACTTTGCAGAAAGGCAACACGGCGAAATTGACCGGCGCGGGCACCGTCACGCTGAAATGCATCGGCCAGGGCTGGGCTCGATGCAACGCACGAATCGACATTCCGCCGCCCAGCTAAGGAAGCGGGCGATTACTCAGCGAGGGTCCGACGGTTCGCTCGGCGCTCCGTCAGCGTTGTACGCTGTCACTCGGTAACGCCCGCCGAAAAGCGTTGCGTGCGGATCGGGCCAAGGGTCATCGTTATCGGTCGCGCAGTGGTCGCAAATCGTTTTCCATTCCTTCGCGCCCGCATCCAGCCGTTCCACTGAATAGTTCACGGCGCCGGTGGAACCGCGCCAGACGATCAGCCCGCCAATAACGACGGACGTGATCACTGGCTTCGGCGGAATGGCGTGCTTCGGTACCGCCGTTCCGGCCATCGTGTACGCGTGCGCCCGAAGCTGCTGCGTTCGCTCCGCCATATCCTCCGCGGAATTTACCAACGTCTTCACTCCCGGATAGTAGAGCGCCCACCATTGGCCGCTTTCTCCGTGTTCCGCGTAAGCGGGGTCGTGCGCGTCGGCAGGAATCAATTGGAAACCGAAATTTTCGAGATGGCTCTGCAGCGCCCAAAAATCATCGCCCGAAACGTTGGGATCTTTAGACAGTGTGTCCAGCACGGTTTGCAGGTCTTGCTGGGTTTTCCAGTCCGTCCGATCCCAGCCGAATTCGTTAACGATAAATGCCTTTCCGTGGCCAGTGACCATCGAAGCGTCGCGCGTGAACGTCGCCGCAGTGGTAACCTCGCCCGTTCCCAACAGCGCATCCCAATGAGGGTAATATTCGAAGGTCACCAGGTCCGGCGATTTGTTGTCGAGCGCCTTCGGATAGGCCCGGAAAATTCCAGACGTATCCAAGTAGAGGTGTCGTGAATCCTGCTGCTTGATGTGTTGCCCGATCGTTTCCACCCAATCTGAAACTTGCCCAAGGGCCGACGGTCCACCGCCCATCAGCAACGCAATAAGCCCGCACATATTGCAGTCTTCCCACGCCAGAATCGTCGGATCGTCTTTGTAACGCACGCCGGTCAGCGGGTTCACGTGATTTAGAACCGCATCAACGTGTTTTTCGTAGGCCGCGATGATGGCGGGGTCGGTGAAGAAGTCCTGCGGGTTCTGTTTTTTGTTCCACGCCAGATACTGCCCGATCCCGCCGGCATTGCAGGTCGCACAATCACCAATCAGCGTAACGATGATTCGCATACCGTGCTTCCGGGCGGCCACCAGCGCGTAATCCGATGCCTGGAATGCGCCATCGTTGAATTTCCCAGCTTCCGGCTCGATGCACTGTGGGCAGCCGACCGTGTCGCCCATGGTCTGCGACCGCACCACCCGCGCTCCCATTTCAGCCGCGGTGGCGAAGGCGTCGTCAATTTCAAATCGGCTCGGATAGCGCGGTCCCATCGGATCGTGCGGCCCGTAACCTTCCAAGCCCAGCCATTCAATATTTGGTCCGCTGTAGCGGAAATTGTTTCCCGCGAGCGTCAACTTAGTTCCATCGCGCATGACGAAATTCTCGGTGTGCCCGGTCTGCGCTTGCGCGCCTGAAGGCCCGATGGCCACAGCCAGGAGCAGTGCGAAAAATACCAGCCAACTGCACGAATAAATTCGCTTTTCTTTTCTCATGCGTCCTCCCCAAAACTATAAATGCAGCCGCGAAGTATTATCGGCAGAGTGGCCCACTCTGGCAACTGCCATCGTCGCGACAAAGAGGCGTGAGCGGCCGTTGGGAAGGAATCTAAACTCATGACTGGGCATCTAAGCCGCGTTACGGTGTATTCGGTTTCCTAAGAGGTGTCTGTGCAAATTGGCATCGATAGCTTCGCCGCAGCGATTTCCGACCCCGCCACCGGAGCGACGCTCAGCCCGGCCGAACGTCTCCGCGATTTGCTCGCCGAGATGGAACTCGCCGACCAAGTCGGGTTGGACGTGTTCGGAATTGGCGAACACCATCGCGCTGAATTCCTGGATTCAGCGCCGGCCGTGATTTTGGCCGCGGCTGCCTCGCGCACCAAAAACATCCGTCTGACCAGCGCGGTAACCGTGCTCAGCGCTTCTGATCCCGTGCGCGTGTTTCAGGAATTCGCGACTGTCGACTTGATCTCCCAGGGGCGCGCGGAAATTGTGGCGGGCCGTGGCTCGTTCGTCGAGTCGTATCCTTTGTTCGGTTTGCAGCTGGAAGATTACGATTCGCTCTTTGCCGAAAAACTAGATCTATTGCTGGCGATTCGGGACAACGTCAACGTCCACTGGTCGGGAAAGCACCGCGCGGCACTCACCGGGCAGGGAATTTACCCGCGCCCCCTGCAGAATCCGCTGCCCATTTGGGTGGGCGTCGGCGGAACTCCCGCATCGTTCGTGCGTGCTGGAATGTTGGGCCTGCCTTTGATGGTCGCGATTATCGGAGGGCAGCCGGCTCGTTTCCGGCCGCTCGTTGATTTATACCGCGAAGCCGGACGGCGCGCCGGCCATGCGCCGGAAAAGCTGCTCGTTGGTCTGCATTCGATTGGCTTCCTGGCGGACACGACGGAAAAAGCGGCGGACGATTTCTTTCCCGGCTACGCAGATACCTTCACCGAAATTGGTAAGGAACGCGGCTGGTCGCCGACCACGCGCGCCCAGTTCGACATCACTCGCGGTCCCACTGGTGCCTTGATTATCGGTGACGCCCAGACCGTGGCGGAAAAGATACTCTATGTAAATGAAGCGCTCGGTGGGATCTCGCGGATCACCTTCCAGATGGGCGTATCAACCGTGGCCCACGCAAAAATGAAGCGCGCCATAGAAATCCTGGGCACCCAGGTCGCGCCGATGATACGAAAACAGCTTTCCTGAAGAGCGCTCCCATGGCGGGCACCAGAACCTCAGCCGACGCTCAGAAGCTCCTCATAAAATCCGCCGATTCCGCGCACGCGGTCCACGAAATGAATCTCCAGAATCCAAATCCGTTCCTTCCCGTCCGCATCCAGGTCGCGCATCCGAAGCGGATTGTCCGGATGGACGTAGAGGGAAATCTTGTCTCCAGGAATGCGCTCGTGTGGGAATTGCCCAATCAAATGCCCGGCGATAGGACCGCCAAATTCCCAGCCGTACTTGCACGCCAAATCCTCCGCATGACGGAAGAGTTCCGCCGCGGTTATATCCGGATGCTCATCGAAATACCTTTTTCCGTCGGCGAACCCGCGCGCGACGTCGTCTCGAAGTTTTAGCTTCACCGGATCAGAGCCCACCACAAATGTCCGCCCAAAATCGGCTTCCCAATCTTCGAATACCGGACCAAGGTCGAGAAATAGAATGTCGTCATGTGAAATTGTCAGGTCGGGCGGATTCTCGTCGTAGGGGGCAAGAGTATTGCGGCCGGCGCGAACGATTCGCTTGTGCCAGTAGGTCGAGATTCCGTACATCCGTTCGGCTAGATCATAGATGTCTTGATTGACCTGTGTTTCGGCCACTCCAGGTCGGATAATGCCGTGGCGTTCAATTTCCTTGAACAGCCGGTCAGCCTTCTGCTGGGCTTCCAGCAACTTTGCGCCGCGGTCTTTTTCGATTGTGTCCACGCCCCGAAGAATAACACGCGTCAAAGGCTTGCCAAAAACACGTCGTTACGCTCCCGACTTGCACTAGAATGGCGCGGTCGTCTGGCGCATCAGAAGCTTTCCGGCGAAGGAGTGCGGCATGAGGAAGGGAAGTCCGGTCATCGGTTTCCTCGTCAAGCACCGGTCCGAGCTTCTGATGCTCCTCCTAATCGCCGATATCATCGCCTCGCCCGTAGCTGATTATCATCCGCTCGCCGGCGCCGCCCTAGCCGTGATTATTGTTCTGGGACTTTTGGCCGGTGCGAGTTATATGGCGCGGCAGCGAACGGTTCGCCTGGTCGTACTTCCCATAGTGGGGATATGGTTCGTCGCGCGAGCGCTAGAGGCTTTTTGCGACGCGCCACATTGGTATACCCACCTCGCACCGATCGCCGGCTTCACCCTCTCCGTCTCCATCCTTTGGGCGATTTTCGAGCGCTTCAATTCGGTCCCGCACCTCGCCACCAACGCCATCGCCGAGGCGTTCATCAGCTACCTGATTATCGCCATCGCATTTTCTCAGTTGTATTGGATTCTCAGCCGCTTCGTGGTCAACCCTTTCAATCAGGTGATTCCCGAGAATCACAGCGGTACGCTCCTTTATTTCAGCATGATCACTCTCAGCAGCGTTGGTTACGGCGGCATCATTCCGGTCAATCCGTACGTGCGCCTGATCGCCGCGTTGGAAAGCATGGCCGGAATTTTCTACATCGCCGTGGTCGTGGCCAGGCTGGTATCCGCCTACCGGCCAACGCCGGTGCAGGCCGATCACGATTCCGTTGTTTCGGGATCCTCGGAGAGCGGACGCTAGCAGGGAAAGTTTCTAATTCGACTGTGAGGAGACCCAAATTGTCGAACCACAACCAACAGAGCTCGTCACGCGAAATTGACCGGCGCACGATTCTCAAATCCTTAATCGTCGGCGCGGCGTCGGCCGCCGTTCCTTTCCGGTTAGGCGCGTCTAGCCAGTATCCGCAAATTGCGGGCTCGATCAATCCCCGCTGGTACGGTTTCAATCTCCTCGAATATTTCTCTACCGATACGGACTGGATGAAATATTTTCCATACAAAAACGATGGCCAGTTCAAGGAAGACGACTTCAAATGGATTCACGACTGGGGTTTCAATTTGGTCCGCCTTCCGATGGACTACCGCTTCTGGACCGACCCGAATGACTTGTTGAAGATAAATGACAAGAATGTCGAGCCGATCGATCGCGCCATCAAACTGGGTCAGAAACACCACGTCCACGTGAACATCAGCCTGCACCGCGCACCGGGCGAATGCATTCTCGACGGGATGAATGAAAAAATCACCGGCATTCATATCACCAAGGAAAAGACCAGCGTCTACAAAGACCAGGCCACGCTCGATGCTTTCGCGCACCAGTGGAGCTATTTCGCCAGGCGTTACAAAGGAATCTCTAACGATCAGCTGAGCTTCAACCTGGTGAACGAACCTCTGGATTTCGAGACGGCAAAACTCGGTTTAGACCAGTCGGTGCGCCCCGATGCCACTGACTACGTTCGCGTGGTTCGCGCTACCATCGCTGCCATACGAGCCGAGGATCCCAATCGCCTCATCGTCACGGATGGCTATAACGTCGGACGTGACTCCATCCCAGAGTTGTACGACACGAAAATCATTCAAAGTTGTCACGACTATTTTCCGGTGCAACTCACGCACTACCACAATCCGTGGGCGCGGCCCTATGGCGACAACCTTCCGCTTCCGACCTGGCCGTTGAAGGACGCCAGCGGAACCGTGATCGTTAGCAAGCAGACTCTAGTCGATAAGTTCGCGCCATGGGCCGAGCCGGCCAAGCAGGGAATTCCGATACATTTCGGAGAAATGGGTTGCGACAAAAATACGCCGCCGGATGTGGTCAACGCCTGGTTCAGCGATTCATTGGACGTGATCGGCGGATTGCACTCCGGCTGGGCGTTGTGGAATTTCCGCGGCCCTTTTGGAATTCTTGATACCGGCCGCGCCGGCACCGACTTCAAGAATTGGCACGGACATCAGCTGGATTACAAGCTGCTGAGCGCCCTGCAAAGCAAATTGTCGTCTTAAGAAATCAGAAAAGGACAGGACCGAAACGGTCGGTGCGTTATTTTTGTTGCAGCAGCGCCTCGGCTTGTAGCGCGCCTTCCGCCGTATCTTCATGCTTGAAGTAAACGTAAACGGGACCGTCGGCCGCGAGCTTTCGCACCTTTTTTTGTGCGGCTTTCAGGTTGTTGGCCGCTTTGCGCAACCGCAGATAGTGAAAATCAGCGGTTTGAATCTCGGGCGTCGCCAGTTCGTCGCTTTCTGCCAAACACAATGCTGCATTAGACTTCTTCAGAGCATCATAAATCTCGTCGTTGAACCATGACTCGTGGCGGAATTCAAACGCGGCGCGCAGCCACTTCGGCAGGGTGGCTAGGAAATCGCGCAAACGGGATGCATCGCATTTTAAATTTGGCGGAAGCTGGAACAAAACCGGCCCAAGCTTTTCGGCCACTCGCAGCGGTTCGAGGGACGACACGAACTTGTCCAATGCTTCTTCCGCTCCCCGCAGTGGTTTGATGTGCGTGATCGTTTGATGAGCTTTGATCGCAAACTGGAAATTGCTTCCAGTCGCCGCGATCCATCCCTGCAGCAGCGTCGGGCTGGCCACTCGGCGGAACGTATAGTTGACCTCGACGGAGTTCAACCGTGTCGCGTAATGCGCCAGGAAATTCTTCGACGCCAGCTTGGGAGGATAAAACCCAGGCTTCCAGGTCGCGTAAGCCCATCCCGAAGTTCCGGCAAAAATTCTGTTCGAGTCGCTACCCATACGGGGAGCCATCATAGCGCACAGGGTATTTGCAGGCGAGATTTCGACGAGGCGTAATCGGCGGGAGGGAGCTTCGATCTCGCCCTTATCGGGTCCTCGCGGGCGAAGGTCTCTCGATTCTGCCTCGGATCCTCCGGCGGGCATTCGGGTCGAGCGCGGAATTTCTTGACTTTTCCGGCGCTGGTGCTAACTTTCGCCTATCAGCCCTACCGAGGTGCACTATGGGCGCTTTCCTTCGAGAAATTGTTACCTCCGCGATCTTCTTCGCTATTCCTTGCCTTCTCGTGGCGTTGCTCTTGGATCGAATTTGCGATTCCTTGTGGCAGCACACTTTCCGCGAAAAGCTCACCAATTTTTACAAATACGCGCATTCGCACCTGCACTTACATCTCCCGCGTTAACGCTTGAAGAATGGAACTCGCCCTCGTTTCCGTAGTCACCGCCGGAACGTAGGGGAAATTTGGTCTCGGTCTTGATGTGCCGGATTCTCTGCCGATGCCCATGCTGACAGAGCGGGAGGAAAGGGAACTACTCTTCTTCGAATCATCCAAAACAATGGCGGGGACGACGGGACTCGAACCCGCGACCTCTGCCGTGACAGGGCAGCGTTCTAACCAACTGAACTACGTCCCCCGCGTGGGGTAAAACAGGTTTGAAACTTGGCGGGCGGTTACGGAATTAAACCGAGGACCTTCCCGTTGTCTGCGCGAACCTAGAAACTATAGCACAGCATTGAAATGTTGATAAGCCTTCCGAGTCGGTGACTCAGCCGCGCTACAGCAGCCCGGACTTCCTCGCGTGATCCAGCAACCCAAGCTCGTCGTTCGGGTCGTCTTTCTCTGTTTTCAATTCGGCGTATAGCTCGCGGGCTTTGCGGATTGCGGTTTCGTTTTCGCGGCCCGGCACCGTGTCGCTGTGGCCGGCGACATGGGACATCAGAATCGCCGCGGCCAGGAAGATCAATTCGTCGTTTTCCATTTGGGACGCTCCGACACCCAGTGATTCCGAAGATTCGAGTTTCGCACCTACGGCTACGTCGATGTGTTCGGGGGTGGGGTGGTGGGCGGTCACGGATTTGAACCGCGGACCTTCCCGGTGTAAGCGGGACGCTCTAACCGCTGAGCTAACCGCCCGACTGAACCTGAATAATGTAGCAGAATTGCCCCGAACAATGTAGCGCGAAGCGTATTTCTGGCCGCTTTTTGACGGCATTTGGGGCTCGGTCCGAACCCGCTACCCCTTCACTTTCCCCGCAGAATCACGCTGCAGAATCTGCTCCAATTTTCCGATATTCGCTACAGACACAAAATGACGCTAAGTGACTTAAATTGTTGCACCTGTACCAACGTACAGGAGCGAAAAAACGCCTGTTCTTTGGTACAGGTTTTGCGGAGGCGTAAGGGATGTTAGCTGATTCACTACGAAAGAACGACCCCGCGAATTTTTCCAATGACTCGCATGCTACGCTCGCTCATCGAGTGGTTCTAGTACCACTCCCGGACAATCATGTCTTCACGACTTGGTGAAATACTTGTCAAAGACAGCCTGATCACCGCAGATCAGCTCAAGCAGGCCCTCGAGCACCAGAAGAAGAGCGGCGGCCGCCTGGGGACCTGCCTGGTGAAGCTCGGCTTGGTGAACGACGATGACATCACCGCGGTCCTCTCCCGCCAATACGGCGTGCCTTCCATCAACCTGAAATTCTACGAAGTCGATCCGGCGGTCATCAAACTGGTGCCGCAGGAGACGGCTGTTCGCTACCAGATCGTTCCGCTCTCGCGCGTCGGCTCGACTTTGACCATCGCGATGACCGACCCCACCAACGTCTTCGCCATGGACGACATCAAGTTCATGACCGGCTTCAATGTCGAGCCGGTGGTCGCTTCTGAGACCGCCATCAGCGAAGCCATTCACAAGTTCTACGGCGATGTCGAGAGTGTCGGCGAGCTAGATAAAGTAATGAAGGACCTCGCCGGAGAAGAAGCTTCTCTGGAACTTTCCGCGGAAGACGCGGAGATGGATCTTGCCACCCTCGAGAAGGCCGCCGAAGAAGCGCCCATCATCAAACTCGTCAACCTGATCCTCACCGACGCCGTCAAGCGCGGCGCGAGCGACATCCACGTCGAGCCCTACGAGAAAGAATATCGAGTGCGGTTTCGCATCGACGGCATTTTGCAAAACGTAATGGCACCTCCGCTAAAGTTGAAGGACGCGATTACCAGCCGCATCAAGATCATGGCCAAGCTCGACATTAGCGAGAAGCGCCTGCCCCAAGACGGTCG
>DASWVE010000051.1:0-2403 GCA_036401315.1 Candidatus Acidiferrales bacterium | reverse complement strand
GATTTAGAAAGACCCGTTCGAACCGCCCTGTGGATTTCTTGCCGGCGGGAATTCCAGGTAGTTTTGTGCGGAAGGAATAAACAGGATGCAGGTTGCTAGTTGGAGATGCGCGCCTTCAATTTCACCCGGCCGGCCTCGATGCTCACGCTGTACTCGATCTCCCGGCCGCCTTTATCTTTCAGCTCTTTCGTTTTCGTGCGCACAAACCGCTCGAATGCCGAAAGACTGGGCGCTCCTGCCGTTTCTCCGGTTTCCGTTCGTGCTGCGAGCAACCGCTCGTAGAGTTGCGTCACTTTCCCTTTTTCTTGTTCGGGATCCGCGAAAGCCATGACAAACGCCATGGCTGCTTCTCTTTCCAGCTTCGCCGCCATCACCGGATTAACCCCAGATTCGCCCGCATCGGCGTCCGCGTTTTCACCGCGCGCGGACGCATTTCCCGCAACCGCGTTCGCCTCTCGCGCGCGCGCCGCTTCGACGGCCTTGGCGGCTGCCCCGTAATGCTGCTGCGTGATCCCTGTTTCTTTCTGCTGTGTTTTCTTCCGCCACATTTCCACGTACTTTGCGTACGTTTGCGCCAGATTGTTAAACCGGAATCGCTGCCCGAAGCTCAACTCCGCGGTGCGGTCGTTATAACGGCGCATCGTCGTCTCAAGCCGCCACTGCGTATCGGTCGGAGGACGCGACCGTCCTCCGCCAAAATACTGCTCGTACTCGATTTTCAACCTGCGAATGTCCCGCTCAATTTGACCTAGGTCTTCGTCGGCGGTGGCCATGGATGCTACCAGCGTATGCGTGGCGGCCCACCCGGTCAACGCGCGCATTCACGGGATTGTCCGAAAGTGAAAGCCTCTAGGAGACGGCGGCTGCGCGGAAGAACTCTCGCCGTTACGCTCGGTTGATCACGCTCGCCACGCATCCGGCGCCGAATCCATTGTCGATGTTCACAACGCTCACATTTGACGCGCAGCTATTTAGCATTCCCAAAAGCGCCGCGAGACCGCCGAAGCTCGCTCCGTATCCTACACTCGTCGGCACTGCGATCACCGGAGCCGCCACCATTCCTCCGACGACGCTCGGCAGCGCGCCCTCCATTCCAGCCACACATACGATCACTCGCGCTTCCCTCAACTTTTCGCGATGTTCCAGCAATCGATGTAACCCGGCAACTCCTACGTCGTACACCGCCTCAGCGCGATTCCCCATGGCTCGCGCCGTCACCAGCGCTTCTTCGGCTACGGGAATGTCGCTGGTCCCGGCGGTGACCACGAGGATTAGTCCCTTTCCGGAAATTTCTCGGGTGCGCGTGATCGCAATCGTGCGCGACAGTTCATGGAATTCCGCTTTCAGCCATTTCCCTTCCGGCGCAGCTGCGTTTTTCCGGCCAGACTTCCCGGCCCTTCCGCTGCTGCGACTCGGCTTCACGGATTGCAACAGCCGCTTCACGGCTCCGAACGCCTTCTCGTCGGCCCGCGTTACCAGAATGTTGTGCGAGGCTTTGTTGCCCAGCATTTCCTCCACGATTCTGGCCACCTGCTGGGCGGTTTTCCCTCGCGCGAAAATCACCTCCGGATATCCCTGCCGTAACGCGCGGTGGTGATCGATCTTCGCAAAGCCCAGGTCCCGGAAAGGCAGATGGCGCAGCCTTTCGAGCGCATCCTCGGTTTTCAGCTCTCCTCGTTGTACAGCCTCTAAGAATCGCCGCAGATCGCGCTCGTCCATTTCCCCTCGTCATCACGCATCTTTCAATCAGCGCCTCCATTCTGCCTGAACCCGGGCGTGAAAATCTAAAACCCGGGGAGATTTTGGCGACTGCAAACTTGTTCGCGGGTTCGAGTTTTGATCCAGTCCTCTTACGACGCAGTGGCGCTGCCCACTCGCTCCGGCAGATTCGCGTAGTGCGAGTGGCGCCTCGTCGTGCTAGATTGTCGCTGCCCTTGCGTCTCGCTAAACGGATGGCGCGGCGCTGGCGCGCTCGGAGGCCCCATGTGGCTGATTTGGACGATCATTATTGGCATTCTTGCCGGCTGGCTCGCGGGAAAAATCGTGAAAGGCCACGGCATGGGCGTTCTCGTTGACCTTCTCGTTGGAGTCGTCGGATCCATTCTAGGTGGCTGGATATTCGGGCTGCTTGGCCTCGCTGCTTTCGGACTGGTCGGTCGTCTCGTGATGTCCGTCGTCGGCGCCGTCGTGCTCCTCTTGCTGGTTCGCGCTCTCAAGCGCGCCTGAACGGATCCCGGCAGCGGCCGTTCCCGATCGCGATCTCTTCGGATTCTAGAGCCCTGTCTGCTAAACTCTCCTTCGCCATGAGCAAGGGCCGCGTCCGGACCGTCTTTGAAATGATCAAGATCGAACACTCCGTGTTCGCTCTTCCGTTTGCTCTCGTGGGCGCGCTCCTGGCGGCGC
>DASWVE010000050.1:0-16287 GCA_036401315.1 Candidatus Acidiferrales bacterium | reverse complement strand
TTTTTACTTTCGTTTTGCTTTCCTTACTTTTCGGTGCGGCCTTTTCCCAGGCCAGGCGCATGGCCTCGCGTAGCTTCATGGCCTTCGCCGCTTTCAAGTGCACGCGCGTCGCGCCGCCTTTGCCCCACCCTCCCGGTACTGGCTCGAACATGGCGGGATCGGCCTGCGTCATCTGCTGTTGCTGATCGGGGAAAAGTTTCACCATGCCGCGGGTTTTGTCTGGGTAGTTGAGCGTCGCGAAAATCTTGTTGCCGACGCGGAAGTCGGGATGGTCCATGTGTTCTTTTTCTTCGGCGCCGGGAAAACTGAGCGCGATCCGCCGGAATTCGTTGCCAGTCATAAAAGTCCTCCTGCAATTTATCGAACGGCCTGACCAGCACAGTCTAGCGCAGGTTATCGGCCCGACGAGAAACGCCGCCGCGCGCGGGTAACTTACGCCTCTCCTTCCAGCAAAGTTACGTGGCGCGGCCAGAATCCGGTGATAGGATGTCGGCTCCAAGACACTGCTCATGCCAAAAAGCCCCACTGCTCTTGCTCCTGTTCTTGGCTTCGCGCTGGCCAGCGCCTCGGCGCTGCTGGCGTTGTGGATGATCGCCTTCGGCTACGCTACCGGCGGATCGCGGCACGATCCGTTGTTTCTTACGGCGTTTCGCACCGGAATTATTCTCTCGGTGGGAGCGACGGTGTTCGCGCTGATCGCTTTTAATCTGAAGCATCATCTGCGCTGGCTGATTCTGCTCTGGGCGCTGGCCGGCGTTTGCTTCTGGGCGGTCTTCGCGTTTATCCGCTGACTGGGCGCCAGGCCCGCCGATTTTTCAAAAACTCTTCTCGAAATGCTCCCGCCCGTCGAATCGAAAGAATTAAAACCCGAGAATCCTGGGTGTTTCGTCCGAAAGCGACGTAACTCATTGGGCCGTTGCGGAAAAGTGCCTACCTATTGTTCTGGCGAGATTCGCGGATACTGATGGAGCACCCTGCGGAATATTTGGGAACGCGGACCAGCGGAAATTGCAATTGGTAGCAGGCGGGAACTCCAATAGGCGAGGTGAAGACCGGATGCGATATGGGGCCATTTTGTTTTTCGTGATTTTCGGGGCGGGGACGACAATGGGGCAGACGACGAGCCAGACTTCGAAGGAATATTCGGCGTGTAATGAAAAAGCCAAAACGCAAATCGAAATGAACGGGTGCGCCAGCGCGGAAGCAACGCGCGCCGATAAGGAATTGAATCGCGTCTACGCGCAGGTGCTGGTGAAAGCCGCCAGCGTGCCGGACGCGGAGGAAAAAGCCAAAGCGTCGGAGCGCGCCTGGGTGGCGTATCGGGATGCGTACATCGACGCCGCGTATCCGGCCAAGGACAAGCAGACCGAGTACGGCTCGATGTATCCGCTCGAGGTGGAATTGTTGCGCGCGAAATTGACCGAGCGGCAGACTTTAGCGCTCGAGGAACTGCTGAAACAATACAGCGGCGGAAATAATCCGAACTGAGCGTCGAGCCCTGGCCGTCCAGAGAGGCGCGTCCGCGCCGGCGAAATGGGCGAGTATGGAGCTTAAGCCAGCGCACGACTTCCGCGCTCGTTCGTGAGCGCCACCCTCCAACTTTCGCGTAGCGTCCGGCGCCAACGCGCCGTTTGCCTACCTTGGAGTGCGGAGGCTTGCCGCCGCCTTGGCCAAGTAGTGTTGGAGCGAGGGACCGAATAGGGTTCAAGATGCGATAAACCGATAGGCCACCCTAGACCTGTAGCCTCTTTCACCCGCCGAGATTCAAACCCTGACCGCCGCCTGCCCTCACGATGTTTGGCTAAGGCGGCGGCAAGCCGCCGCACTCCAAGGTAGGCGGAAGGGGCATCGGTCGTACACGCTACGCGATCGCGCAGCTCTACCCACCCGTGAAGAATGCACCAGGTCGCGTTATTATCTCGTCGGAATAGAATTCACGGAGACGGCCCAAATGGAAAATATCGTGCGGAAAGTTTTCGCGGCGCTGGTGGTGACGTTGACCGCGCTCTTGATGATCGTCGCGCCAGCCGCTCACAGTAATGCGACGAGCCAGGACGCGCCGGCTAATGTTCTGCTGCAAGGCGCGGTGACGGATTCTTCCGGCGCGGCGCTGACCGACGCCCAACTGATCGTGCACTGGGATTCGAGCGGCTCGAAGACCGGGTTGGCGTCCAACGTCGGAATCCCTGAAGATCGTTTCCTCAAGACCGACACGCACGGCAACTTCTACGCCGAAATTCCCCCGGGATTTTACGACGTGCTGGTGGCGGCTCCGGGATTCACGCCCGACTGCCGCAAGATTCGCCTCAAGCCTGGCGAGAATCAGACTCTCAATTCAAAACTGCAGATCGATCCGCAGGTCGCAGCGGAACTTGCGAGACCCTCGAAGTAGGCCGCGGCCGCAACAAAGGGCAGATAGGGAGCCGATTGTCAATTCGCCGTCGAATAATGTACGGTATATTGACAATATAGAGTCAATAGAGTACTATCTAACTTGACTGCCCCATACTTGGCACTTACGATGGCTAGGGCGAGTCCGGAGCATTCCTATGAGCGTTTCTTTCAGTGGTTTTCCCGTGATCGATCCCAGTATCAAGCATGTGGGTGTAAGCAAGCTGCGCGAATTCAGCGTCGCGGTGCTGAAAGAGACCGATGACACGTACGTGATCCAGGACAACAACACGCCGCTCGCCGTGCTGCTGACCTACGAAAAATTCCTCGGCATGCAGCAGAAATTGCTTTCGGTAATGAATACGCTGGACCTGTTGAGCGAATCGAAAGAGCTACAAGGCGTACTGGCTGGCGCGGACGACCTCGCCGCGGGCCGGGTGCGCACCCTGGCTGAAGTGGAAGCGGCGCTGGCCAAACGAAAGTAAGCGATGAAGCGCGGTTCGAAAGATCGCGGTCCGAAGAAAAAACCGTCAGTACCGGCTGCGCCGATCGCCGCGGCGGCGCCCTACGCCGTGGAATTTTCGGAAACCGCGTTTGCCGCGTATGAAAGCCTCTACCGCAAAATGCAGGAGGCCGAAGGCCGCGCCGACGCGCACAGCGCGCACCACACCGTTTTTCGCATGATCGAAGAAGTCATCAAAGTATTTATCCCGCGAAATCCCATCAACAAGGACTACGGTCTGTCCGCGCCGCTCTCGCAGTTCTTCCGCATCAAGAAGGGCCGTTATCGAATCTGCTGGGCGGCTTCGTCGCAGCAGCGCAAGGTCTGCATCCTCTTTATTTCCGAGACGCTGCGCAAGCAGGGCGACGCCAACGATCCCTACGAGATTTTTCAGAAGCTGGTCGATTCTGGAAAATTGGACTCCGCTCTCGAGAGGCTGAAGAAATAAAAGTCTCGGCGGCGTGATTATTTTTCGACTTTGTCCAGCAGCGCGGTGACTTGCGTCCACGGCATTGGGCCTTGGTGCATGGCGAAGACCGTGTCGACCTGCAGATGTTCGCGGGCGACGGCGGCGGCGACTTCGTGCATCAGTTGCGGATCGTAGAGACTGCCGTCGTCGTTCAGGGTGAGCGTGTCGCTGGCGTAGAGAATGTGATGCTGCGGAAAGTAGACCATGTACTGGCGTTCGGTGGACGCGCCGCGCAGCGGATACAATTCCACGCGATTGTCGCCGGAGCCGACGACGGTCTTACCTGAAACAATTCTCCAGATAGCCCGCTGCTTCGGTTTCGAAGCATCCGCTGTGGCGTCGGCGCGCTTGGCTAATTCCAGCGCGTCGGGATCGATGGTGTGGGGCGCGGCCATCATGCGATCGAGCAGCGGCTGATTTAGATCGAGAATGTAAACGTTCAGGTGTTGCGCGCGGGCGGCGCGCACGCCTCCGGTGTGCGGCCACGAATCGGAAGTGGACAGCACAGCCTTGATCGGCGCGCCGGGATATTTTTTCCTGGCTTCGTCGATCACGCCTTGCGTGTAATCGCCGGAAATCGGCGCTTCGAGGATTACCACGCCGTCGTCCTGCTTGATGATGGTCGAATTCCACGCGCCGGGATATAGATCGACGCCTGGCGCGAGCGCAGTGCTTTGGTCCGGATGGAAGCCGCGTTTCCAGCCGGTTCCGGCGAGGCTCGCGGAAGCGGCTTTCGAGTCCATCGCAAAATCCGTTTCGTCCAGCGCGATGTTCAGTTCGACGTTCAACGCTTGCGTCGAACGCCACAGCGTTCCATTGCGCTCCTCGACCAGATTGGTGGGATACGAAATACCGTGGTAGCGCTCGAAATTATCGAAGTAGATGCGCTGCTGCACGTCGCCCCAGAAATACCAAAAATCGTTGAACTGCTGCGTGGTTTCGATCGCGTCGGGCAGCGCGTTATAAGGATGGATCAGGACGCGCACCGGAACTTTTCCGTAGGTGAAAGTGACCACGGTGTGCGCGGTTTCGCGCAGCACTTCGGGCGCGGCGTACGTCAGGTCCGCCGCGTTCGTAGCCGTGAGCAAAATGCGCGCGGGGCTGAGCGCGAGCGCGTCGCGCACTGCATCCAGCACGCTGAGCGGGGCGGGGAAGTCGCCGGATTTGATGTGCACCACGCCGCCGGCGGGGCCGACGATGATCGTCGAATCCGATTCGGCCTGATTCGGATCCGCTTCGGGCCAGGTGAGCCGCGATTCCGAACGGAATCGCTGATGCACGAAATCGAGCGTGGTCGACGCGCGCTGGTACGAAGTGATGAACGGCTGCTGGCGATAGGACTGCTCAGTCAGCTCGGTGTGGCCGACGGTTTGGAGCCGCACGGTTTTGATGGCTTCGAGCTTGGCGCGACCGCCCATGGCGTCCATCGAGAGTTCGACGCATTGTTGCGGAGTCTTGTCGGCGCAGACCGGCTTGGCGAGCGGCGGAAACTGCGGAGCAGGTTGCGCGCGCAGCGCGGGCGTAAGCGCCAGCGTGGCGAATCCGCAAACGGCAAAGAGAAAATACAAGCCAGCACGACGCACGAACTCCAATCGCATGGTCATCCTTCGCTTCCAGAAATTATCGAGTAAGTATCTCGAGCCGGAAATTCTTCCGCGTTGGACGCGCCATCGGCGCGTCGGATAGCAAGTCAATTTCCGGGCGCCGTCAGCAAACGATCGCGTCGCCTCTCGCGCCTGCGCGCCTTCAGCCGACCTTGGAGTGCGGCGGCTTGCCGCCGCCTTGGCAAGATCGTGTCGGCGCGAGGATCGAATAGGGTTCAAAACTTGGCGTATGGAGACGCCACCCCAAAACCCTGGACTCTTCACGCGTCGAGTTTCAAACCCTAACCGGCGCCTGCTCTCACGATGCTTGGTGAAGTCGGCGGCAAGCCGCCGCACTCCAAGGCAAGCTAGTGCCGCATCGATCGTGACGTGGGATCAATCATGCGGTGGGCGCCTTCGAGGCTTGCGCCGCCGCGATTACCATCGGGGCCAGCGTGAACGTATTCATTCCGCCGGTGATCGAAGGATCGTTACGAGCGAAATCTTCGGCCTCCGCCAGGTCGTTCATCTCCAGCAACGCGATGCCGAAAGCGCCAGCGGGATCGAGGACCGGCCCGTAGGCCAGAACTTTTCCGGCGTCGAAGGCTTTCGCGACGTATTCCTTGTGCCGGCCCATCAGCGCCAGCTCCTCGGGGGTCATGCTGCCGGGGAAAATTGGGCGCGGCGGAACCAGACGCATAAAGTAGTGCTGTTTCGGCATGAACCTCTCCGTGAGATGAATTACGCCTCGTACGTGAAAAAGTTTCAACGTAACGCGATCGTCTTTTTAGGGGATTCACCCTATCGACGCTCGCACGGCGCGGGCCGATGATACCGAAGGGACAGAATCAAGTTCAATCACAGGAGATAACAATGGCTCGTTATGGAAAAGCGGCGGGGAAAAGCGTGAAGAGCGCGATGCACCGCGAGAAGCGCGGCACACTGAAATCCGGAAAAGGCGGCAAGGGCGGCACGGTAACGAGCCGCAAGCAGGCCATCGCCATCGGCTTGTCCGAAGCGCGCAAGAAAGGCGCGAAAGTTCCGCGTAAACGCGCGAGTTCCCGCTAACCGAATTTGAAACTGTCATAATAAATAACTTGAGTCGGGCGATACTCCGATTTAGCATCCCTCCATCAGATGGATTCGGGGCCCACGCCAGACGCGCCGTTGCCGGTCGATTCCGCCTCCACGGCGGTGCCGGCGGTGGCCGCAAAAGACGCATCGCCACCCGCAGTGCCGTGGCCGCAACCGCGCTATTCCGAATTCATGCAGTATCCCGTGGTGTCCGCCACGGCCGCGCTCGCTGTCGCGGTCACGCTGGCCTGGTGGGCCAAGGTCGACATCTCCACACTATTCGCATCTCCGCAAATCGGCCGCGGGCAATGGTGGCGGCTGCTCACCTCGGTGCTGCCGCACATTAATTTATTTCACCTGATCTTCAATCTCTCGTGGCTCTGGGTGCTCGGAACAAAAATCGAAAAGATTTTCGGCCACCTGAACACGGTTCTGCTCTTTCTGATTCTGGGCCTCGGTTCCAACGCTTTCCAATATGCGCTGGACGAGCCTGGTGTGGGCCTCTCGGGAATCGGTTACGGTCTTTTCGGCTTGCTTTGGGTGTTATCCGCTCGCGACCCAAGATTTGCCGGAGCGATGGACAAATCGACGGTGAATCTGTTCGTGGGTTGGTTTTTTCTGTGCGTGGTGCTCACGGCGACTCATGTCTGGAACGTAGGCAACATCGCCCATGGCGCTGGGGCGATTTTCGGGATTCTCATTGGATTTGCGATCGCCATTCCGCGGCTGCGGCCCTCGCTGACGCTGGTTGTGGTGCTGCTCAGCGCATTTTCCGTTTGGGGATCCGCCTGGGGACGGCCGAAAATTAATTTTTCCAGCAACGCCGGCTGGGAAGAAGCCCATTTCGCATATCTGGCGATGCAGGATGGCAATTATGCCGACGCGGTGAGATGGTCGCTGGATTCGCTGCGTTATCGGCCGAACGACGCGCCGACCTGGTACAACTTGGGCGTCGCCTACGAGAATCTCGGGCAATCCGATCAAGCCTACAGTGCATACGACAAGGCGGCGAAGCTGGATCCCAACAATACGGACTACGAAAAGGCGCGAGACGACATCAGAAAGTGACCTGCGCTAAATGCGCAGCATAGTCTTTGCTGCGAAATACTGTTAGCCGCTTTTAGTTCCTTCCTGCATCTTGAGCGATTTCCGTTTTTTCCGTGCGATACCACTTATGATAGGATTTTCCTCACTCGCCTCTTGCCGGGCGAAAAATCGGCGCGCGGAGAAATTTGTATGACCCAGCGGGAACGACGGGAAGTATTGATGCTGCGCATTGGCCTGTGCGCGCCGATGGCGCTGGCGCTCTTGCTGGCATCCTGCGCCGCCACCGCGGCGCCGCACCGGATTTGCGTCAATGTGCGGGACGGATTCAGAGGCGTGGTACATGTGATGCCGTGCATGGCGGGTAATCCGGCGTCAACCACACAGGCTACAGCCACCGGTGAGGCTAAGGTTTCCGATTGTCCGCACCGCGGCGACCCCATCGAATTCCTGATTGTGCGCGCGGGAAAATCTTACACCGTGCCGTCAGACAAAATTGTCGAGCAATTCACTGGTGACGGCTTCGCAGTGAGCATCGACGCGCCCACGCCGGAACAGTAAGTCGCCAAGAATCGCGGCATCCCGCCGTGAGCCCTTTCACCCATGTGCTCGCGTAGCCTCTCTGGCCTACGCGCCTACAGCCTGCCCTGGAGTGCGGCGGCTTGCCGCCGCCTTCGCTAAATATTGTTGGAGCGAGGGTCGAACAGGGTTTAAGACGCGGCGGATGGAGACGTCAAGACAAACCCCTGGCCTTTGCACACGCCTAGCTTCAAACCCTAACCATCACCTGCCCTCACGATGGGTTGCAAAGGCGGCGGCAAGCCGCCGCACTCCAAGGTAAGCTCACGCGTCATCGACCTCGGCCCCGGCCTCCGGCCAAACAGATTCTGGGGGTCACGCTTGAGCCTAATCTCTCCTTCGTTCGTCCAACCGGGCACGGCAGGTGAAACATTTCGCGAGTTTGCATCGTAGTAAATTCCAGAGTAAACACGGCAGGGGTGTTTCAGGAGGCGCGATGGAAACTTTGATGGCCGATATTCGCTACGGGCTCCGGATGTTGCTGCGCTCCCCCGGTTTCCTAGCCGCCGCCACCATCACCCTGGCGCTGGGCATTGGCGCCAACACCGCCATTTTCAGCTTGATCGATGGGCTGCTGCTGCGCCCGCTGCCGATCCACGAGCCGCTGCGGCTCACCATGCTGGCGGCCCAGCGGCAGGGCGGCACGCTGCGTCCGGAAATGTCGGTGCCGGAATATCGCGAGATCCGCGAGCAAACCACCTCCGTATTTTCGGATGTGGCGGCGCACCAGATCGGCCTGGACGGAATGGCCGTTAATGGGAAAGGCGAACGCATCCTGACCGATTACGTTTCCGGGAATTTTTTCCAGACCATGGGCATTCAGCCGCAGCTGGGCCGTTTCGTCGAACCGGCGGACGACGCCGCGCCGGGCGTCGGGCCGGTGATCGTGCTGAGCGACAAGTATTGGAAATCGCGGTTCGGCGCCGACCCGAACGTGGTGGGCCGCAGCGTTTCGCTGAACGGCCATCCCTTCACGATCATCGGCGTGGCCCCGAAGGGATTTGCCGGGGTGAACGCGGTGATTTCGGCGCAGGGATTTCTGCCGCTCGGCATGATCGGCATCGAATTTCCGGCTCCCGACTACCTGACCAACCGGCAGAACCGCAGCCTGCAATTGCTGGCGCGCTTGCAACCGGAGACCACACTGGAGCAGGCCCGCAGCGCGCTGAACGTCATCGCCGCGCACTGGGCGCAGGACCATCCGGATTCGGAAAAAGGAGCGAGCGTTCAGGCCTATCTGGAAATACGTTCGCGGCCGCAGCCCGATCCCAACAATACGGTTTTGATTTTGAGCACGCTTTTTCTGGGCCTGGCCGGGCTGGTGCTGCTGCTGGCCTGCCTGAACGTCGCCAATTTGCTGCTGGTGCGCGCGTCGGCGCGCGGGCGCGAAATGGCCATTCGTTCCGCGCTGGGCGCGGGGCGCGGCCGGCTGATTCGACAGTTGCTGGTGGAAAGTTTATTGCTCGCGGCGCTCGGTGGAATCGGGGGACTGGCGCTGGGATATTTCGGCAGCGTGGCTTTCGCCCACATCAATCTGAACGTCGACCTGCCGCTGAATTTCGATTTCGGATTTGACTGGCGGGTATTTGCCTACGCTTCATTCGCGGCGCTGGCCACCGGTCTGGTGGTCGGCCTGGTTCCGGCGTTGCGCGCTTCGCACGGAAATTTGAATACCATCCTGCATGAAGGCGGCCGCGGCGTGGTCGGCGGAAAAAATCGTTTGCGCACTTCGCTGGTGGTGGCGCAGGTGGCCGGCTCGCTGGTTATTTTGATCATCGCCGGATTATTTTCGCGCAGCCTGGCCCAGGCCCAGCACATTACGCTGGGCTTCGAGACCGACCACGTGGTTAATTTCATGATGGATCCGGTGGAGATCGGCTACAGCCAGCAGCAAACCACTTCGTTCTACAAGGAGCTGCTCGACCGCGTCGGCGCCGTGCCCGGCGTGGTTTCGGTGAGCATCGCTAACGGCGCGCCGATGGGTTACTACAATAACGCCGAGCCGATTTCGGTGGAAGGTTACACGCCGCCGCCCAGCCAAGGCGTGAACAATATTTTTTACGCCAGCGTCACTCCCGATTATTTCCGCACCATGCAGATCAAGCTCGATCGCGGCCGGGTCTTCGCCGCGAACGACGATCAAAACGCCCAGATGGTGGCGGTCATCAGCGAAGCCATGGCCCGCGAATACTGGCCCAACGCCGACGCCATGGGCCGCCGTTTCTCGATGGTCAGCGACATCGCGCATCCCATGACCGTGGTCGGAGTCGCGGCGGATATTCGCTATCAGGGGGTGAGCGGCGCGTATCGCCCCATGTATTACATTCCTTACTTGCAGCACACCGCTGGAAATTCGCTGCAGATTTTGCAGGTGCGCACCGCCGGCGCGCCCGATTCGATGATTCCGGTGGTCGAACACATTATCGATTCACTGGCGCCGCAGCTGGCGGTGTTCGACGTGAAAACCATGCGCCAGGCTATTTACACTCTGAATGGTTTGCTGCTGTATCAAGTGGGCGCCGCGCTGGCCGCCATGCTCGGGATACTGGGATTGATTCTGGCGATCGTGGGAGTTTACGGCGTGGTTTCCTACGCCGCCGCGCAAAAGACGCATGAGATTGGCGTGCGCATGGCGCTGGGCGCGCAACCCCGAGATATTTTGCAGATGGTTTTGCGCGAAGGCGTGCTGATCGTGGGCGTGGGCCTGCTGGTCGGCATCGCGCTGACGTTCATGGCCGGCAGCGTGGTCGGCACCTTCACGGTGGTCAGCGGCCGCGATCCGGCGACCTACGTCACCGTAACCGCGATTCTGGCGGCGGTGGCGTTCGCGGCGTGCTTGATTCCGGCGTGGCGCTCGACGCGCGTCGACCCGCTGGTGGCGCTGCGCTACGAATAGAGTTGCATGGCGTGTGCGAATCGTCACCCGGATGATCGCGCAGCCAGCTCGGCCGACGCGTAGCCAGCAAACCTTGGAGTGCGGCGGCTTGCCGCCGCCTTGGCGAAGTAGCGTTAGGCCGAGGAAGGAATAGGGTTCGAGGCGCGGGGTACAGAAACGCCACCCCAAAACCTGTCGCCTCTGCGCATGCCGAGTTTTAAACCCTAACCGCTACCTGGCGTTACGATATTTTGGCGAAGGCGGCGGCAAGCCGCCGCACTCCAAGGTAAGCTAGCGCACGATCGACCATAGCGGTGGACAAAGTTATTAGATAGCCTTACGCGCTTTGTCAGTTATATGTTGCAAATAATATGCCGGACTGGCCGCATGCGCCATCGCATCGTCTTGACTTAGGCGGCACTTACATGGTCACCAGTGGAACTTATCGAAAAAAGCCACTCTTCCATTCGCGACTCAAATTGAACCTGCTCCGAGCTGCTTTGTTCGACCGCGTCAGCGAACACGGCGCGGCACTACAAGCTTGGGCGATTTTTCCGAATCACTACCACTTCATCGGCGGATTCGACGACCCGCACCAACTCCGCGAGTTAGTGAGCGAACTCCATTCGCTGACGGCGCGACGATTGAACGAAATTGACGAGTTGCCCGGGCGTCAAGTGTGGTTTCAATACTGGGAAACGCGAATAACTTACGAGCGTTCCTACTTCCCGCGATTGCGTTATGTTCACGAAAACGCGGTGCGTCATGGGTTAGTCCGAACCGCGGCGAAGTACGAATGGTGTTCGGCTGAGTGGTTGGAGCGAACGGCCAGCGCCGCGTTTTGCAAGGAGCTGCTCACGTTCGGCCGCGCTCGACTAGCAATCCCCGACGATTTCACTGCGGCGGGCGATCAGTTCAAAGACTAGCACCTCGCGCCACCAGCGATGCCGCTGACGGGCCAGCCTACCTTGGAGTGCGGCGGCTTGCCGCCGCCTTGGCGAAGTAAGGTTCAGGCGAGGATGGAATAGGGTTCGAGGCGCGGGAGCAGAAAAGCGACCCTGAACTTGTAGCCTCTGCGCACGCCGAGTTTTAACCCCAACCGCTAACTGGCGTTACGATTATTTCGCGAAGGCGGCGGCAAGCCGCCGCACTCCAAGGTAAGCTACCCCGGCGCGGTCAGGTTAGGCCGGCGCCGCGAAAAATTTGGTCAGGCCGTCCCAGTAATGTTCCTGCCAGCCGCTGGCCAGGCCGTCGGCCTTGCCGCGGGGAAGCCGACGTGGTCGAAAATAATTTTCGTACCGGCGGCGTCGGCGACTAGCTCGAAGTGCGCGATGGAAAACCATCCGGCGGGCCAGCTGGCTGGGCGCCAGGCTTGGACGATGCGCTTGCCGGGGACGAGTTCAATTTGGCGGCCGGTCACGTAGCCGCCGAAGAGGCTGAACGCGCCGCCGGGTTCGGTGCTGATCTTCGCCGGATTTCCGTTTAGGTCTTCGGGTTTCATCGCGCCGCTGGCCAGCTCGACTTTTTGGAATTGGGTAGCGTCGGTGAGCGCGTCGTAGATGCGCTGCGGACTGGCTTTGTAGGTGGTCTCCTGATGGATGGCTTCGGCGGTGCGGCTGACGCCGTTGTCGTCGGCAGCGCGCGGCGCTGCGAATGCACCGGCAGCCGCGACGGTCGACGCCGGGAGTATTGAAAGTCCTGCCAGCGCGGCGGCTCCCGCGACTAACTGCCTGCGCATCGGCGTGAATTCTGACATTTGCCATTGTTCCTCGCTCTTCATGATGGCTATCCTTTACAACGTGGATTGTTCGCGGGGGGCCGGTGCGGCGGGTTTCAGGAGCGCCACAGCGCAGGCATAAGAACATCGAAGTAAAATATGTTCAAGGTAATATTTTGCGGCGGAGCGCGGGCCGTTGGCCGTGCAGACTACCTTGGAGTGCGGCGGCTTGCCGCCGCCTTCGCAAACTTCCGTGAGGCCGAGGATGGAATAGGGTTCAAGACGCAGAGTCCTAAAAGACGAAACCCGTGGCCTCTCCGCACGTCGAGTTTCAACCCCCAACCGATGCCTGCACCGACGATGCTTGGTCAAGGCGGCGGCAAGCCGCCGCACTCCAAGGTAAGCTGGCGCATCATCGATCATGGCCATGGGACAGTTGCGATCTCCGGGGTAAGCTGATGGACTTGCCAACGCAAACGTAACTACTTTGGTGCGAGGCGGGTGTCGTCGGTGATCCAGTTTACTTCCCAGGTTTTGCCGCCGTCGGTGGAGAAGGCTTGTTCGAAATGCCAGGCGTTCGGGGTGATGTCGGAGAAAATATTGCGGACCAGGATCATGCGTCCGCCGAAATCTTCGTAATCGTAGAATTCGCCGCGCAGATTGTGGCCTTCGCCGCGGAATTCGCCGACGGTCGGGACGCTCAGCGTGCCCACGCGGCTGTTCGAAAAATTCAAACTCCACTGATGCGCTGCGGGATTGTAAAGGCGCAACGACATGCCTTCGATTTTTCCGGTAGGCCCTTGAATTTCAAGTTCGACCAGATTGGCGCGGCCGTCCCACACTTTGCTGACTTCGGAGGTGCCGTCGTATTCGACCCAGCTGGTCGAGCCGGTCAGCGGATGCTCCAGCCGCTTCAGGTGCGAATGCCACGAGCCAATTTCCCAGTCGAAATCGTGCGCGCCGTCGCGCTGCGCGTTTTGAGCCGCGCCCGCCTGTTGAGCATGCGTCTTGGCTTGATGCGTCAAAGGCCACGCGAGAATTAACGCTCCGAGCAGTGCCGCGCGGCGAAAATATCTCGCCGCGCTCCGTGATGCAATTCGCTTCGTTTCGCTTTTCATGGTTGGCTCCGTCGCGCCGTTATTTCACCCGCGTCTGATCGGTGATCCAATTCACTTCCCAGGTTTTGCCGCCGTCGGTCGAGAAAGACTGCTCGAAGTGGGCGCTGTTCGGCGTGATCTCCGACCAGACGAAGCGCACCAGGACCATCCGATCGTTGATGGGTTCCCAGTCGTAGAATTCGCCGCGGCCGTTTTTGAATTCGCCGATAGTCGGCACGCCGAAGGTTCCGAGCTTGGCGGTGGTCCAGTTCAGGTTCCACTGGTGCGCTGCGGGATTGTAGAGGCGCAGCGTCAGGCCTTCGATATGCCCGCCGGTGGGGCTGTCGGTTTCGAATTCCTCCAGTTGCGAGCGGCCGTCCCAGACTTTGCGGGTGTTGGAGGTGCCGTCAAATTCCACCCAGGTGGTCGAGCCGGTCAGCGGGTGCATCAGTTTTTTCAGGTGAATTTTCCAGGAGCCGATTTCGAAATCGAAATCGTGCTGGCCGTCGCGGGGTTGCTCTGGAGCCGCGGCTGGTGTCGACAAAGGCACAGCGGCCGGCGTGGGCTGGGCAGAGGCGGGAAGCGCCGGTTGCGACGCGACGAGATATTGATTGTGCCGCTGCACGTCGCAGGTGGCGGGCGATTCCGCAGGCGCGGAAGTCGCACGGTCGTGCGGCAGAAAGAAAATGGCGATGGTGGAGCAGACGATGGCGATGGTCTTGAGTGTCTGAATCATGCTTCCTCCGTGCTGCAGGCAAAACGTAAGGCGCGCTATTTAGCGTCGCCGCATGAAAAGTAGCTCCGCGAGTGGCTGCCGCCAATAGCCACTTGCGCGTGATACGATAAGGCCACTTTGGACCCACGACTATGGCCGTGAAACGAGTCGCCGCGGCTTTCTTTCCGCCGATCGCGCTCGATGCGCGCGCGAAGGCGCCGCTCTACCGCCAGGTGTATGACTGGTTCCGACAGGCCATCCTCGATGGCCGCCTGCGTCCGGGGCAGCGCGTGCCATCGACGCGTAACCTCGCCGCGGATTTGGAAATTTCGCGCATTCCGGTGGCGAGCGCTTACGAGCAGTTGCAGGCTGAAGGCTACTTCGAGACCTTCGTCGGCGCCGGCACCTGCGTCGCGCGTTCCATCCCTGACGAAATTTCCAAACCAACTACTGGCCCTGCGGCGCAGCGCGCGCCGTCGGCAAGATCGTCGCGCCAAGAAGACGACCGTGACGGCGCGCCGCGAAGAATTTCACGCCGCGCCGTGGCGATGCACACCGAGCCGCAATCGTGGCTCGACAATATGGGCGCGTTCCGCGTCAGCCTGCCGGCGCTCGATCATTTTCCCGTGGAGATTTGGTCAAAGCTGGTGAACCGCCACTCGCGGCGGCAATCGCGCACCGCAATGGCTTACGGCACCGCGATGGGCTACCTGCCGTTTCGCGAAGCCGTCGCGGAATATCTGGCCACGGTGCGTGCGGTGCGTTGCGACGCTTCGCAAATTCTGGTGACCACCGGCTCGCAGCAGGCGCTGCAGCTTTCCGCGCAGGTGCTGCTGAATTCCGGCGACCGGGTGTGGATCGAAGAGCCGGGGTATCACGGAGCGCGGCACGCGCTGATGACCGCCGGCGCGCGGCTGGTGCCGGTGCCGGTCGATCGCGAAGGATTAAATGTGGCGGAGGGAATTCGCCGCGCGCGCGCCGCGCGCGCCGTCTACATCACGCCGTCGCACCAATATCCGCTGGGCGTCACGATGAGCGCGACGCGACGCATGTTGCTGCTGCAATGGGCCGCGCGCCGCGGCGCCTGGATTCTCGAAGACGATTACGACAGCGAATACCGTTTCGGCGGCCGGCCGATCGCGTCGCTGCAAGGGCTCGATACCGGCGCGCGAGTGATTTACGCCGGGACATTCAACAAAGTGGTGTTCCCGTCGCTGCGCCTGGGCTACGTGGTGGTGCCGCGCGATTTGATCAACGCTTTTTCCACCGCGCGCGATGCCACGGATGTTTTTTCCTCCACGCTGTATCAGGCGGTGATGACCGATTTTATTCTCGAAGGCCATTTCGCGCGGCACATCCGCCGCATGCGGATGCTCTACGCCGAGCGCCGCGGCGCACTGGTTACAGCCATCAAGAAAATTTTGCCGGGAATCATGGAAGTGGTTGGCGCGGAGGCGGGAATGCATCTGGCCACGCTGCTGCCGCGTGGCGTGAACGACGTAGCCGTCGCCAAAAAAGCCGCGCGGCTGGGCGTTTCCGCCCAGCCGCTTTCGTCGTGCTACGCCAAAATGCCGCAGCGCGGCGGTTTGATTCTGGGCTACGGCGGCACCGACGCGGGACAAATCGAAGAAGGTCTGCGCAAACTCAGACTCTGCATTTGAAATTATTTTTTCCGCGCCGGGCGGTCTGCGTTGCGCTTGACCAAGCTGAAGTCGTGTCCTCACGAAAAACTTCATGGCTTCAGGGGCTAAAGCCCTCGGGAGGGTTGCGCTTTGTTGACGGCACTGAAGTGCCGCCCTTCCGGATACGGTTTGCTGGTGGCGCATGGCGGCAAGATCGGAATACTGTGGCGGGACTGGCGGCGTATTCGTCGTGGTGATTCCGGCGCGGGAGCATGGATGAGATTCTTCGTCGCGAGAGGCGCTCCTCAGAATGACGACGGTTTGGGCGATGAGGCGGGAGTTGATGAACTGTCCCGGTTCGCTGCGCTGGATTACTTGGCCGTGGCGGCGAGATCGGAATACTGTGACGGGGCGCGATGGCGTCTTTATCGTTGTGATTCTGGCGTGGGAGCATGGATGAAATTCTTTGTCGCGAAATGCGCTCCTCAGATGGTATGAAAACAGGCGTGCCTCCCGGGGGTACGATCGTGCTCGAAGCACAGACCCATAGGAGGCACGCGATGATCCACGTAGGAGTGGACCTTCACCAGAAATCTTGCTACATGACGGCGCTGGATTC
>DASWVE010000049.1:0-8277 GCA_036401315.1 Candidatus Acidiferrales bacterium | reverse complement strand
AACGAAAGGGTTATAATGCCCGCACTCGAACGCGCCGGTCGGGGTACTCTCGCATCCGTTTTCCTCGAATGTGCCAGCGTCGTCATACCGCGGCACAGCTCGGTTCGAGGTTCTGGTCAAAGTAAGGAGAGCTAGCGATGGGCTTGCAAATCGCCGAACGTAAATCCGGAGTCGTCACCATCCTCGATTTGGTGGGCCGCATCGTCATCGGCGTGAGTAACGACGAGCTCGTCGCCGAACTCCGCAAATATTCCGAAGCCGGAGCTTCCGAAGTGGTCCTCAACCTCGCCGGCGTCACTCAAATGGATAGCTCCGGCATCAGCACCCTCGTCCGTTCCTTCGTCACCCTCGATCGCCAGGGCGGCGGTGTCAAACTCCTGAATCCTTCCGGCCACGTCAAGGAAGTCCTGGAATTGACGCGTCTCATCCACGCCATCCCCACCTTCTACGAAGAATCCAGAGCCGTCGCCGCATTCCGCAGCAATATCGCGCGAGCGTAGACCTACGGAGAGTTTCCAAAGCGCAATTTAATTTCTAGGTAGGAAAATCGGGGATTGCCACTAAGCGTTTTTCTTCAATTCCGCCAAAACCAGTTTCGCCACTTCTTTCAAAGTATCGAAAACCCCTTGCCCGGTAACCGCCACTCCTTCCGTAGTCGGCTCGCCTTTCACCAACAAATGTTTCTGCAGCTCTTCCACCGGCAAGATGTTGGGCAGGTCGCGCTTATTCAATTGCAGCACGTAAGGAATCGTAGAGAAATCCAGATTGTGATCCTTCAGATGTTCGCGCAGGTTATCCAGCGTTTCCAGGTTCGCGTCCAGCCGCTCTTCTTGCGAATCCGCGACAAACACGACGCCATCCGCGCCCTTCAAAATCAACCGCCGGCTCGCTTCGTAGAAAACCTGACCCGGAACCGTGTACAAATGAAATCGCGTCCGAAATCCGCGCACCGATCCCAGATCGAGCGGCAAAAAATCGAAGAAAAGGGTGCGATCCGTCTCGGTCGCCAGCGAGACCATCTTTCCCTTTTGATTCGCTCCGGTATGCTCGTAAATCCACTGCAAATTCGCAGTCTTCCCGCCGAGGCCCGGGCCGTAATAGACAAGTTTGCAGTTAATTTCCCTTGCGGGAAAATTTATAAACGGCACAATTTCCTCGGATTAGCGAACCTCATTGTTTATAGCATAGCCCCCGTCTCCGGCCAACGCGCCCCCTTGCCCCTTGCTTCGCAATAGACACCCCAGCGGCCACCCGCACGGGTGGGATGCTCCCCCCAGCCCACCCCTAAGCCGGTTTTGGGGGGCGAAATCACCCCTCTTCTTTATGAGTTATGCGATGCGGGACCCGGGCCCCCAACTACCTGCGCGTGGCCCAGAAACGCCACCAGCGACACGCCGCCCAGGATGTTTCCTAAGAGAGTAGGCACCAGAAAATGTGCCAGATACGCGCTCCACGTCTCCGTCCCGGTCACGATCAGATAGAACATTTTCGTCGACCCGGCGATGACGTGATTGAACCCGCCAATTCCAATCAGATACGTCAGAATGATAATGATACTCACCCGCGAAGAGTCCGCCGCCGGCAGCAGCCACACCGTCAAAGCGATCAACCATCCCGCAAAAATCGCCCGCACCAGCACTGTCCCAAATCCTGCGTCAATTCCTTCTCGGCTCACCTCGGCGAATACTTGTCGTATCGCGGGATCGAAAATCAAGACCCGCCCCACCACCAGTGCAAACAAAAATGTCCCCAACAAATTAGCCCCTAGAATGACGGCCCATAGCCGCAGCGCGGCGATTAACTTGTCCAGCGCGGGCTTCGCCAGCAGCGGCAAAATCACCGTCAGCGTCGTTTCGGTAAAAAGCTGTTGCCGCCCCAGAATGACAATCAAAAATCCCACGCAATATCCGAATTTCGAAATCAAGGGCGCCCAGGTAGCGTGCGGCAAATAAGCGGTCAGCAGCGCTTCGGCCACCAGCGAAAATCCCATCGAAAGCCCTGCCGCGAATCCCGACCATGCCAGCGCCGCCGACGTCCGGTGCAATTCCTCTTCGCCTTCGCGCCGAATCGTTTCGTAAACCACGCTGGGCGAAATCGCCAGCCGCTCTTCGACTTTTTTCTCCTCCGCCCGCGTGTGAATCGCCGGGGAAGCCTTCGTCTCCGCGCTCACCACTTCCTTTTCGCGTTTCACTCGGATGCCCACCGTCCATTTCGGGAATTTGACCCCTCAGCCGCACGCATCATCCAGCAACCGCCCGAATCCGTCCATCGTCTTTAAGCTGTAGTGCCGCCGATCCGCACTCTCTACGGGTAACGCGCCCATTTCCCCACATTGACGCGCCTCCCCGACTTTGCTATGGTCCACTACGTTTCCTGCGAGGACGCCAATTGAAACGCTCCGGGACCCGCTCCAAAAACGCTTCGGCAAAGAGCCATAAACCATTGAAAAATAAGACTGCTAAGGCCGCGACCCGATTCAAGGCCCCGCCCCCCGATCCGGACGCTCCGGCCAAGCAAGCGCAGCTCAAAGCTTACGAAGAAGCCCTCAAGTTTTTCCAGGAGCAGAAGTTTCCGCGTGCCAAGCAATCGCTCGAGCGCGTGCTGCATGGTCCGTCCAAAGAGCTGCACGACCGCGCCGAGATGCACATTCGCATCTGCGATCAACGCATCGCCCGCGCTCCCGTTCCGGCCGCCAAGTCCGCCGAAGATCATTACACCCAGGGTGTCGCGCTCATGAATCTGGGCCGCTGGGACGACGCCCGCGAGCATCTCGACCGTGCCCGCAAGTCCGCGCCAAAAGCCGATCACATCGTTTACGCCATGGCGGCGCTCGATTGCCTCACCGGCGAAGCCGAATCCGCGATGCAGAATTTGAAAATCGCCATTCAGTTGCGTCCCGAAAATCGCTACCACGCGCGCAACGATGAGGACTTCGCTTTCTTGCAGGAAGATCCCCGTTTCACCGAGTTGCTCTACCCGGAGCGCGACGGTTCACCGGGTTAATCTCCGCGAAATCATCCAAAACGAAAGGTCGGCCGTCTCCCTGTGAAAGCTAAGGTACAAACTCGCGCTCGCTCCGTTCGCATCGTCGCCTTGGGTGGCGGCACCGGCCTCTCCACCATCCTCCGCGGTTTGAAGCAATACATCTCCACCCGCAAGAACGAAACGGTTCCGCGCCCCATCTCCGATCTCGCCGCGGTCGTCACCGTCACCGACGATGGCGGCAGCTCCGGGCGCCTGCGCCGCGAATATCGCGTCCTGCCTCCCGGCGACATTCGCAACTGCATGGTCGCGCTCTCCAAAGACGAGCATCTCCTCAGCAAACTTTTTCAGTATCGTTTTCCTCTCGGCCGCGGTCTCTCCGGCCACAGCTTTGGCAATCTTTTCCTCACTGCGCTCACCAACGTTACCGGCGATTTTCCCGAAGCCGTCCGCGTCTCCTCTCAAGTCCTCGCCATTCGTGGTCGCATTTATCCGTCCACCGCTCAAAACGTCACTCTCGAAGCCGAACTCGCCGACGGCCAGATCGTCGCCGGCGAAACCAAAATTTCCTTGTCCAAGAAGCCGATTCGGCGGATTCGCCTCGTCCCCCGCCGCGCCCGCCCCATCCCCGACGTTCTCGAAGCGATTCGCCAGGCGGATTTGATCCTCATCGGCCCCGGCTCGCTCTATACCAGCATCATTCCGAACCTCCTGATCCATAGGGTCGTCGACGCCATCGCCTCCTCTTCCGCCACCTGCATCTACATCGCGAATTTGATGACCCAGCCCGGGGAAACCCAAAACTATTCGGTCGCCGATCACGTCCGCGCCATTTACGACCACACCCGCAAACCCATCTTCGATTTTGTCCTAATCAATCGCGAGCTTGTGCCTCCGGTGCTGCTCAAAAAATATCGCGCGCAGCATTCCGCCCCGGTGCAGCCTTCTCTCGATGAACTCACTCGCATGCGTGTGCCGTATATCGTCGGAGATTTCCTGCACCATGGCCGCGTGCTGCGTCACGATTACTCGCGCGTGGCTCGTCTGTTGCTCCGCCAATTCGTGGATCAAGCCGCACCCAGAAAAGCGCAGCCGAAAAAGTCTGCCCCTGCTCGCCAACGGACTAGGTAACCTCGATGATTCAGTTTAAGAACCGATTGGTTGCGGAGCATCTACCAGATTCGTATACTGGGCGACGCCGTCAACTCGCTGTTTCCAGCGCTTTCCCTTGGGAAAGACTCGGCGTCGTCACGGTCCTTATCTAACCAACATTTTATTTGCTGAATTCTTGGAGGGCTTTACATGTCTGCGGCTGCGCAAGATGAATTGAACGTATACCAATCCGCTGAAGCTCGTTTTGAAACCGCGGCGCAGAAGCTCGGCCTCGAAGACGGCATCTATCGCTACCTCAAATATCCCAGCAAGGAAATCACCGTCTACATTCCCGTCAGCATGGACAGCGGCAAGATGGAAGTCTTCACCGGTTACCGCGTCCTGCATTCCACCGTTCGTGGCCCCGGCAAAGGCGGCATCCGTTTTGCTCCCGATGTATCGATCGACGAAGTACGCGCCCTCGCTGCCTGGATGACCTGGAAATGCGCGGTCGTTAATATTCCCTTTGGCGGTGCCAAAGGCGGCGTGATCTGCGATCCTTCCAAACTTTCCAAGACTGAACTCGAGCGCATCACCCGCCGCTACACCGCTGAACTCAGTGAATGGTTCGGCCCGGAGCGTGACGTCCCCGCCCCGGACATCGGCACCAACGAACAAACCATGGCCTGGGTTATGGACACTTATTCCATGCACACCCGCCAAGCCACCACCGCCGTCGTCACCGGTAAGCCCCTGGAACTCGGCGGCTCGCAAGGCCGCCGCGAAGCCACCGGCCGCGGTCTGATGATGTGCTGCAACAATGCGCTGGCTAAATTGAAAATGAAGCGCGAGGGTTGCCGAGTCATCATTCAAGGTTTCGGCAACGTGGGCTCGCAGGGCGCCACGTTAATGCACGCCGCTGGCTACAAAATTATCGGCGTCGCCGATATTCACGGCGGCCTATACAACGAAAAAGGTTTCGATATTCCCAAGCTGGTCGATTGGGTCTACAAGCAGGGCCGGCCGCTGCCGGAATTCCCGGACGGTGGCGAAAAACAAACGGCTCAGGAAGTTTTGTTCCATCCCACCGATATCCTGGTCCCGGCCGCCACTGAAAATCAGATCACCACCAAAAACGCCAGTCGCGTCGACTGCAAGATTCTTTGCGAAGGCGCCAATGGTCCGGTCACCTCCCACGCCGACGAAATCATCGACAAGAAAGGCATTTTCGTAATCCCCGATATTCTCGGCAACGCCGGTGGCGTCACTGTCAGTTATTTTGAATGGGTTCAAGACCGGCAGGGATTCTTCTGGCGCGAAAGTGAAGTCAACGAACGCCTGCAGGACGTCATGGATCAAAGTTTCGATCAGGTCGTCCGTGCCGCGGAATCTCATGGCGTCAGTAATCGTATCGCCGCTTACATCGTTGCCATCGAACGCGTCGCTCGCGCCCTGAAGCTCCGCGGCATTTACGCTTAACTTCTAAAACTAAGAACCGTCGTTAACCACCGTCGCACTTCCCCCGTTTGGGCTGCCGGGCCCAAACGCTCACCTGTGCAAATTCTTTCGTTGTGCCGTGCTCCATCCTGGGGTATAGAGCGTATGCACATTTGTAATTTCGCTCGCGTTTTTCCGAGGAGGCACGGTGTTCGGCGGCGGACCAGTCCAACCGGGAGCCCTTAAATCCGAAGAGGAGCATCGCCGCGATATCTGCGCGGTAGGCCGCTGGATTTACGAGCGCAACTACGTCGCTTCGACCGACGGAAATATTTCCGTCCGCCTGAATCAGCGCCACATTCTCACTTCGCCGACCGGTATGTGCAAGGGCATGATGTCGCCCGAAGATTTGGTCATCACGGACCTCGATGGCAAGAAGGTGAATGGCGGGCGCAATGCCTCTTCCGAGCTGGCCATGCATCTGACGATTTACCGCCATCGTCCCGAAGTCAATTCCGTCTGCCACGCGCATCCGCCGGTCGCTACCGGCTACGCCGCCGCCGGAACCCCGCTGAACAAAGCCCTAGTTTGCGAATTGATTATTTCGCTCGGCTGCATTCCGGTGGCGCCCTACGGCACGCCTGGAACGCCTGAGCTGGCGGAAAGTATTGAACCGTTTGTGGATGGTTATGATGCGATCCTGCTCGCCAATCATGGAGTCGTAACTTACGGCCACGATCTGCTCACCGCATTTTTCCGAATGGAAACCGCCGAGCATTTCGCCCGCGTCTCGCTCGTCACCGAACTCATCGGCAAACAGGTTCTACTTTCCGGCAACGAAGTTCAAAAACTCATTGCCGCTCGTTCCCGCTACGGCCTGCAAGTCGCTTCGAATTCCGGCCCGGAATTTCCCATCACTTCCGACTGTGTCGATACCGAGCGCATCACGCTCACTCGCCGCGAACTCGAAGCCCTCGTCGATGAAGCGATCCGCAAAGATCGGCCCCCGCACTGAACTTCGTACCGCCTGTTTCCACCATAACGCTTCTGTTTTACTCCGCGAAATCGGCGGGCAGTGCCGAACACTTCCAATCCTGCCCGCCGTGCGCTGGCTTTTTCATCCTTAGCTGGCCGCCCCGACTTCGACGTACTTATTCTTCCCGCCAAAGTGAATTTCCTTGATTTTGTTTCCGTCGGTCACAATCGAGGTGTACCGCGGTTTTGCCGTTTCGTCTTTCCACTGTACCGGTGCCTGCGCGACCATCTTGCCATTCTTTGAAATGGTCACCTGCGATTCCGTCACCGAAACCATGTAGTCTCCCGGTTTGATTTCCTGACCGGCGAGTGAGGTGGCATTCTGTACTGTGACCATCGACGAAGTTCCCGCCTTCGAATCCTTCGCCGACAGCGTCTGCAATCCGATCGAAAGCACCATCACCAGCGCTGCTACCAATGTTGAAAATTTCACCACTTTGCTTCGTGACATTTTCTTTTCCTCCTGGGTTTGTTTTCGCCCCTCGCGTTTGCTTAGACGGACCTGTACGCCGGCCGGAAGCAACCGCCTCGAGGGATTCGTCAGAAAAAAACAATTCCGAAACAAAAAATCAGCAAGCGCACCACAAACGAACACCGTGTGCCCGAAAACGAACACTGCTCGCTTGCCCCGCTCTGTTTTTTCGTTCCTTGTTACACCCACAGATACGACGCGCGTCCCGCAAATGTTTCGCAATTTTCTAAATTTCTTTCAGCCTGTTGTTTGACACGCTTCTAACCCTAATCAATAATCGCTCGACATGATTGGTTCTCTCCGCGGCACGCTCATCGAAAAACGTCCCAACCAGGTGCTCCTCGAAGTCGGCGGAGTCGGCTACGTCGTGCAGATTCCGCTATCTACTTTCACCGCTCTCGCCGCGCTGCATTCCGAAAATACGCTGCTCATTCACACTCACGTCCGCGAAGATCAATTTTCCCTGTACGGTTTTTTTACCGCGCGCGAAAAACACTGCTTCGAATTGCTGCTTTCCGCTTCTGGCGTGGGTCCTTCACTGGCGCTGAAAATCCTGTCCGGCATGTCTCTCGACGAATTAATCCCCGCCATCCGCAAAGGCGATCTCGCGCAACTCGTTCGCATTCCCGGAGTCGGCCGCAAAACCGCCGAGCGCATGGTCGTCGAACTCCGCGACAAACTCGCCGCTGTCGACGTTCCCGAAGCCGGCAAGCCCTCCACGCGCTCCCAGCTCGAATCCGACGTCGCCTCCGCCCTCATAAATCTCGGCTACGAGGAGCGCGCCGTCGAATCCGCCATCGCCAAATCCCGCGCCACCGTCGGCAACGATTTCGAATCCTTGCTCCGCGCCGCGCTCCAAGTCCTCGGCGGCGCCGTCATGCAGAAATCCAAGCGCAACGAATAGTCGCGTACGCAAACATGTAGAATCGTTGATGCGAATCTGGTTTTTCGGAGGCTTCGTTGTTTTTGGTAGTGTGGGAATTCGTGGTCCGTTCCGAAAAAATCGCCGCATTTGAAAATTTGTATGGTCCCGTAGGCTCATGGGCCACGCTGTTTCGCAAATGCTCGGGATTTGTGAGCACCTCGTTGTTGCGTGACTCTGAAAATCTGCAGCACTACCTCACCATCGATCGCTGGGATTCACCCGCGCACCACGCTGGCATGCATCAACAATTTGCGGCAGAATACGCAGCCTTGGACCAAGCCTGCGAAAAGTTAACCGAATCCGAGAAGTTAGTAGGCGCGTTCGAGGAATTGCC
>DASWVE010000048.1:0-6624 GCA_036401315.1 Candidatus Acidiferrales bacterium | reverse complement strand
TTCCTTCACGAAGCCTACGTATTGGTTGTCCACCCAGACGCCGGATTCTTTGTCGGACTTCATTACACCTGTGAAATCGACTTGGCCCATGACGCGGTTGGCGGTGGGATTTGCGTTTTGATTTTGGGCGATGGCGGGGTGGGGGAACAGGCACGCGGCCAAAAGAAG
The DNA here is from genome assembly GCA_036401315.1 of Candidatus Acidiferrales bacterium. Taxonomy (GTDB): domain Bacteria; phylum Acidobacteriota; class Terriglobia; order Acidiferrales; family UBA7541; genus Palsa-295. The sequence goes on along the minus strand of DASWVE010000048.1, from coordinate 6,456 downwards.
CGCAGCGGTGACGGCCAAGATCGATCGCGAGAGTTGCATTCGTGCCTCCTTCTGGAAGCTTCAAGTGCGAAATGATGCGCGCGCGAGTTCGAGGAACGCGCGAGGTGATTATCGAACTTCGAGAGGAAGACGAGAATACATGGATGGGTGTATTTCGGTTTGGCACCTAATTCAACTGTTGGTGGAGGTGTCGGCGACGCGGCGAATTTGTGTCTGTGCAAAAATCGAAGAGAGATCCCTCGTCGGGCGGAAGACGCCCTCTGTCGGGTGACGCCAAGTGCTTAAAGCGAAACCTTAAACAGAAAGTCAAAATCAGCCCACCTAAAGGTGGCCGCTACGTAAAGACCAAGGCAAAATCTGCCCGGCTGATGCCGGCCGTTACAGGTGGTGAGGATCGATTCGTGCGGCTCCGCGGGCGAACTTCGTGTGCTGCGCGAGGGGGCGGGGGCGGCGGGGCTAGAGTTCGCGGAGGGCTAGGGCTATGGGGCGGCGGGCGGCGCGGACGGCTGGGGGGACACCGCCGGCTATGCCCATGATTAGGGCGAAGACGATTCCGGCGAGGAGCAGCGGAGGCGTGACTGCGAAGGCGAAGGCCAGGTGCGAGAAGGTCTGCATGTTCATGGTGCCGGTGGTGTAGCCGTTCAGCGGCAGGACGAAGATGCAGCCGAGGATGCCGCCGATTAACGCGATCACCAGGGCTTCGAAGACGAACGAGATGGCGATGCTGCTGCCGGCGAAACCGATGGCGCGCATGGTGGCGATTTCGCGGGAGCGTTCGGAGACGGCGGAATACATGGTATTGAGCGCGCCGATCACGGCGCCGATGCCCATGATGACCGCGACCAGGCCGCCGAGGACGGTGATGAGCGTGGTGAGGACCCGGGACTGGCGGGCGTAGTAATCGAGTTCGCGATCGACTTCGACGGTGAGTTTGGGGTCGGCGGTGAGATTGTCTTTCAGCTGGTTGAAGGCGTCGGGTGAGGTCAGGCGGACGGTGACCGACTGGTAAAGATTTTCGGGGCGCTTGTAGACCTGATTCAGGACGCGGCTGTCGGCCCAGACTTCGGAATCGAAGGAGCTGCCGCCGGCGTCGAAAACACCGACGACGTTCCAGGTCTGGCCGCCGAAATTGATGGGCTTGCCGTATTCGAGATTTTCGTAGGTGGACGCGACGTTTTTGCCGATGACGAGTTCGGCCAAGCCAGGCTGAAAGAAACGGCCTTCGATGATTTTAATGTTGGGGCGGACTTTCAGCGTCATGGGCGAAACGCCGCGGACCTGGACGTTGGCGTTGGTGCCGGTGGCTTTCAAGTTGAATCCGGCGATGACTACCGCTTCGGGGCTGACGAGTGGTTGGCCATCTTCGCGGGCGATACCGGGCGCGTCTTCGATGACTTTTACCTGATCGAGCGCGACGGAACCGTCGAGTTCAGCGGAGGATCCGGCGCGGCGAATCAGCGCGTTTTGCGGTGAGCCGGATTGCACCAGCGTGGCGCGGAAGCCTCGGGCCAGCGCGAGCATGGCGCAGAAAACGGCAACGGTTCCGGCGATACCGAGGATGGCGACGATCGCCGAAAGCCAGCGGGCGCGCATGCTGCGCAAGTTATAGACGATGGGAATGGCCATGAGATCAAATCCTCCGAAGCGCGTCGACCACGCGCAAGCGCATGGCGGTGGTGGCCGGTAAAATTCCGGCGAGGAAGCCGATGCCGATGGCGCAGGCGATGCCCAGCAGGATCGCAGAACTGGGCAGAAAGAATGTTTGCAAGACCCCGCCCGTGGGATCGCCCAAAATAGTAAGGAGTTTGGCGAATGCAAGGCCGATCGCGCCGCCGACAACGGCCACCAAAATCGATTCAGCTAGCACGATGAAGAGCACGAAGCGGTCGGAAAAGCCCACGGCTTTCATTACGGCGAGCTCGCCCATGCGTTCGCGAATGGCGAGCGACATGGTATTGCCGGTGACCAGTAATAAAGTGAAAAAAACAACTGCGCCGATGGCCAGGATCAGGAATTCGATATTGCCGGCTTGCTTGACCCAAGACGCGGCCATTTCCGCGAGCGTTTCGGTTTTGGTTTCAAAGGGCGAATTGGCGAACATGTCGTCGATGGTCTTGATGACGCGCGCGGAATCGTCGGGCGAGTCGAGCTTAACCGTGTACCAGCCGGTCTGACCCTTGCCAAAGGTGCGGCGTTCTTCGAGATATTGTTTCTGCAGCCAGAACTGGGTGAGGTCTTCGCCGTCGCGAGGGCTGTTGTAGATGCCGCGAATGTTGAATTCCCAGGCGGCGGTGCCATAGATCGGGGCGTTCAGCGGAACGCGATCGCCGATTTTCCAGTGAAAGCGGTCGGCGGTTTTCTTGCCGACGATGGCGCCTTCGCGATCGGCGACAAAAGCCTTCCATTCGTCGTCGGGCACGGCGAGTTCGGGGAAGACCAGGCGCTGGGTATCGGGATCGACGGCGAAACTGGGAAAGAAATTCTTGGGATCCTGATAAATGCCGCCGAACCAGCTCTGATAGGTGACGTATTTTACGCCGGGGATGCGCTGAATCTGGTCGCGATAGGAAAGGGGTAGGGGCTGAATGATGGAGACCTTATTGATGACCATCAGGCGGTCGACGCCGACCACATCCAGGCCGCCGTTGAACGCACCATGAATGATGGCGAGGAAGCCGAAGAGGAACAGGGCCACGATGAACGAACCGACAGTCAGGGTGGTGCGCAGCTTCTTGCGGAACAGGTTGGCGGAGATGAGATGGAGATACTTCATGCCAGGCTCCCGGCGTGGGCGCTTTCGACCAGCACGCCTTTGTTCAAGTGAAGTGTTGCTTGAGCTCGATCGGCGGCCATCGGGTCGTGAGTGACCATCAAGATGGTCTTGTTGTGTTCTTTGGAGAAGCGGGTCAATAGTTCAAGTATTTCATCAGCACTCTTGCGGTCGAGGTCGCCGGTCGGTTCGTCGCAAAGGAGGAAGGTCGGGTCTGCGACAATGGCGCGGGCGATCGCGACGCGCTGTTCTTGTCCGCCGGAAAGTTGGCGGGGGTAATGGTTCATGCGGTCCTTGAGGCCCACGATGGTTAAAGCGGTTTCTACGTGCGCGCGGCGTTCGGACTTCGAGAGCTTAGTGAGGAGCAGCGGTAGCTCGACATTTTGCGCGGCGGTGAGGACCGGGATCAAGTTGTACATTTGAAAAATGAAGCCGACGTGGCGGGCGCGCCATTCGGTGAGTTTGCCGCTGGACATGTGGGTGACTTCGTCGCCGGCTACCGTGATGCTGCCTTTCGAGGGGACGTCCAGGCCGCCCAGCAGATTCAGGAGCGTGGTTTTGCCGGAGCCGCTGGGTCCCATGAAGGCGACGAACTCGCCCTGGTCGACGTCGAGGTTCAGGGACTGGAGCACGTGGATTTCTTCGCCGCCGCGGCGGTAGGTTTTGTCCAGGCCGCGGATTTTGATGAGGCTGTCGGAATTGCCGGTGCCGTCTACTCGGACCATGTGGTGCTCCTCTTTGTCGGTGGCGCGGTTTGCGCCTGGATCGCGCTGAAATCGAAGAGAGATCCCTCGTCGGGCAAAAGGCGCCCTCTGTCGGGATGACCCCAAAAGCTAAGGACGAATTCAAAAGCGTAAAGCCAAGGCTAAACCTTGAAACGAAGACTGCAACCTAAAGTCAAATGGCCCACCTAAAGGTGGCCGCTACAGGTGGCCTGACTTAACATTTGGGGCCGCGACACGTTTTGCGGCGTCGCTTTACTTCTTTAGCTGAATGGTTTCGCCGTCGTGCAGGTCTGGTGGACCTTTGGTTACGACTACGTCGCCGGGAGTTAGGCCGGCGAAAATTTCTACGTCGCTGCCGCGCGGGTCTCCGGCTTTTACGGCGCGGCGTTCGAGCTTGTTGTCCTTAACAAGGAAAACGATTTCGGAGCCGCTTTCGTCACGGAGGGCGCCGGCTGGAATCGCAGCGACGGGCTGAATGGCACCGGGTTTTTCTTTGGGCGCTTCGCCCAGGAAAGTCACTTTGACGCCCATGTCCGGGAGAATTTTCGGATCGAGCTTGATGAACGAAATGCGAACTTTCACCGTGGCCTCTGACGGTCGGCGGTGGGGATCACGGTGCGGACTTTCGAAGGAATCTGCCAGTCGGGATAGGCGTCGAGCACGGCGGTGACGAGTTGGCCCGGTTCGACGCGCGCGATGTAGGCTTCGTTCACGTCGACTTCGATTTCGTTCGAGTTCATGTCGACGATGGTGGCAATGCCGGTGCGGGTGAATCCGCCGCCGGCGGAAATGGGCGAGACCATTTCGCCGACTTGCGCATCTTTGGAAACAACGATGCCTTCGAAGGGCGCGCGGATGACGGTGTTGTCGACGGCTTGTTGGGCTTCGTCGATGCGAGCCACGGAAGCGGCGACTTGTTCTTTGGTCAGTGCAATTTTCGCGCGCAGGCTGTCCGCGCTGGTCTCGGCGTTGTCGACGATTTCCTGGCTCTGCACGCCGGCAGACTGCAATTCTTTCGAGCGATGCACGAGCAATTCGGCGTTCTTGAGTTGGACTTGATAGTCGGCGATCTGTGCTTGCGTGGAATTGCGATCAGCGACGGCGGAATCGAGGGCGCGCTTCACGTCCGAATCGTCGAGCTTGGCGAGAATTTGTCCTTCTTTTACATGCACGCCTTCGTCGAAGTAGACCCCGACGACGCGGCCGGTAATTTTCGCGGCGATGGTGGCGCGGCGGCGCGGAGTGACGTAACCGCTGGCGTTGAGCAGCGCGGCGGGGCCTGCGGGCCCGGCTTTTTGGGCGGTAGCGACTTCGACGACCGGAGCGCTGTTGCGGGAATAATAGGCGGCACCCGCTACCAGCGCGATGACGAGAATCGCGGCGAGGATGATGCCGATAATTTTGCCGGCTTTGCGTTCGCTGCGCTGCGTTTTATCGATGCGGAGCGCGCCGAGGTCGGGCCGGGCTGGATTGGTGGAACTCGACATTAATACGGGGCTCCTGTTTCGGGCTTGCTGACTGCCACTAATATACATTACGCGGCGGGTCTCTTGGATATAACGGTCAGGGGAGAAATTTGTTACGGAGGTTGGCTGAAGGGACGGGTGACAGCGTGGCGAAGCGAGGCTCGTCAGGTGACGAACGGTTTGAGGTGCGACGTGGATCGTGGATGAGATCCTTCACCCGGAAGGCGGGTTCAGGATGACGAAGTACTTTTATTTTTTGGTTTAGAGAATTGGGCTGGGCGTGGATCGATGTGGGGCCGTCGGCGTTTGGGCGGTTGAGAATTTGGGCGGACGGGCTTGCGGGTCAAAAGCGGTGGCAGAGCCACCGCACTCCAAAATGTTTTGCGCTGGAGATTTCGTCCGGGAGGACGGGAATCGTCGTGGGGCGGGCCGCTCGCGTCGCGCCTGGCTACAAGAAGTGATACTTGAAGATTGCTTGGTGCCGTCGGATTAAATTTCAGCGAAGGCGGTGGAAATTTCTAGAATTCGACAAGGACTTCAGTTGTCGGGACGCCGACTGCGTTGGCGATTTAGGCGTAGAGGGCGCGGCGATTTCTTGAAGGCATTACTTTAGCCAGGGCCAGGCCGAGGACGAAGCCGCCGACGTGGGCCCACCAGGCTACGCCGCCTTGCTCGGTGTGGCCGGTGGTGGCCAGGGAGCCGTAGGCGCTGAAGGCTTGGAGGACGAACCAGAGGCCGATGAAGACCAACGCCGGGATGCGGGCGCGGAACCAGATGATGAAGAGTGTGACGAGGGAGTAAATTTGCGAGGACGGGAAAAGAATTATATAGGCGCCGAGGACGCCGGAGATGGCGCCGCTGGCTCCGAGGGCGGGGATGTGGGAGCCCCAGGACATCGCGGTTTGGGCGATGCTCGAGCCGATACCGCAGAGGAGATAGAAGAATAGGTAGGCGAATGGGCCCATGTGGTCTTCGACGTTGGCACCGAAAATCCAGAGGAACCACATGTTGCCGATGATGTGCAGCCAGCCGCCGTGGAGAAACATGCAGGTGAAGAGAGGGATGAGGGCTTGCGCCAGGGTGTAGTGATGGCCGGCGAGAGCGAGCGAGATTTTTGAGGGGACGGCGGCCCAAGTATTGACGAAAACTTCGGCGGCGTGGGGCGGCAGAGTGATTTGGTAGATGAAGACGGCGACGTTAATAAGAATGAGGAGAAGCGTGACGGTGGGGAAGGAGCGGCGCGGGGTCAGGTCCTTCAGCGGGATCAAACTGTTTGCTCCGGAAATTATTTACTTGGCGCGCTGCGCGGTTCGATTATAGCGGGGAATCTCGATTACAATTGCACGTCATGAAGCGCTGTGTTAGAAATTTTCGTTTGAGTGGTGCGTGATGGACGCGACTGGGCGTGGTGGAAAGCGAAGAGAGATCCTTCGTCGCGAAAGGCGCTCCTCTGGATGACGGCCAAAGGCGGGGGTGCGCGGGCCTGGCTGTTGCG
>DASWVE010000047.1:0-60645 GCA_036401315.1 Candidatus Acidiferrales bacterium | reverse complement strand
GAAAATGGGTAGTCCTGTACTTCTACCCCAAAGACTTCACCACCGGCTGTACCGTGGAGGCCCATAATTTTCAGCGCGACCTGGCCCAATACGAGCAAAAGAACGCCGTGGTCGTAGGAGTCAGCGTACAAGACGAAGACTCCCACCAGAAGTTTTGCACCAAGGAAGGATTGACCTTCAAGTTGCTGGCCGATCCCGACCACAAAGTCTCGGATGAATACGGCTCGATCCTGAATCTGGGCGTGAAGAAGCTATCCGCGCGCCACACCTTCATCGTCAATCCGGACGGGGTCATCGTGAAGGAATATATGGACGTGAGTCCTACGAAGCACAGCGAGGAAGTTCTGGCCGACCTGACTCAATTGCAGCAGGCCGCGCCCGCCACGAAGTAACCGCCGAGTAACCGGCATTAAGAACCGGAGGTCCCGAGCCAGCCAGAAGTCAAAGTGGCTGGCTCGGAATCTCGATCACCCAACTTGGTTAACGAACTAGTTCGCCGCCTGGCGTTTCCGTTTCAGGCCGATCGCCGCTAGGCCGGAGCACAGCAGCAGGATCGTGCCGGGTTCGGGAGCCTGCGCGATCGTCAAGGTTTCAATCGCATTCGTGCCGGACATCGTGAAGTAGTAAGTCCCGGTCGTGAAGGTCGGAGCCGATTCGTCGCCGCTGTAAACCTGCTGGCCAAAGAAATCCGGCAGCAAATTCACGCTGTTCAAGCCGCCCAAATCTCCCAGGCTGAAGAAGCAGAGGATGTCGCTGCCATCCGCCACGCCGTCAACCACCAGGTCGGGAGCTTCCACCAAAAACACCGTTCCTTCCTCGTAGTAATACGGAGTCGGATTTTCGGACATGGTCCACGACGCCGTGACCGGACCCGACATATCGAACTGATAGGTGTCTCCAGAATCTGCATGGGCGGGCAAAACCGCGAGGAAAACGAAAGCCACGAGAAGCGCCCCGCCTTTAAGAATATTTTTCATAGCCAATACTCCGTTTCCAGCGTTTCGCGGCGGGGACCGCAACGCTGGTAACCTGGTAAAGGCAAGTGGAAACCCAAACGCCGAAATCCATAGAAGATTGACAAATAAGGGTTTAGGCAGGCCATGGGCCTAGGAATTGGCCCACAGGAAAGAAGACATTTGCCCTTTCGTCCTAGCAGTTTCCCGTTCTTCGCCCCCGGGTACCAGAGGGGCCAAAATAACCTTATATGTAACGAATCCATGCTGCCCGGCGCGATCTCTCCCGCTCCTCAATTCCAGCGGAGTGGGCGAGTGTTTTCGTCCCCGCTGGGGTTTAATTTTTTGGCTTTCATCCCGCCCGGTTGACAGCGGTGGGAGAATGGCGGCGTGTACTTATCTCGCAGTTTAAGGACGGATTATGACCAGAAATAAATTGATCTTCTCGATGGGAGCACTCGCGTTGTTTTTCGCACTTTCACCCGTAACTCGCGCTCAGGACACCGGCTCGTCCGCGCCTCCTCCGGCCGGTTCGGCCATGACGGCACATCCCGGCCAGGGCGGCGGCGCTATGGATCCGGATACGCCTGAAAACGACTCCACGCTAAATCTCACCGACGATCAGAAGACTAAGATCGTCGCGATCCGCGCGGACGCCAAAGATCAAATGAAGGCCATCAAGAAAGATACGACCCTGACCGACGAGCAGCGCATGCAGAAGATGAAAGAGGCGAAAAAGGACACTCGCCGCCAAGTCTGGGCGGTCATGACTCCCGAACAACAAAAAATCTGGGCGCAGGAAATGCGCGAACGGCGCCAGGCTAAGAAGATGGCCGACGGACCAGGTTCGTCCACTCCGCAGTAAAAGCAAACTTGCAGTCGCGAGGGAGGAGGCGCCAAGCCTCCTCCTTTTTTTTGCGCCTCTGAAGTTCTCGCCGTTCTTTCCCGCCAATTCCACCCGCCAGCGTCGCCCGCCGCTAACCTTCGTGCGCTTCGGTTCTGTATACGCGCCGTCATCCTGAGCGCAGCGAAGGATCTCATCCATGAGAGTGGCGCGCCGGCCACCACGTCATTTCGAGTTCGTTCGTCGCCGCGTTCCGACTTTCCGCCCTAAAAATTGTTTTCGATTCGCTGCATATTTTTCTTGCATCGCAAAAAAATAAACGTATTCTGCATTTTGCGGACTCGCTCCGCATAAGTCGTTTCGAGAGAGCGAGGATCGCTGATGGAGGACGCGACAAAAAATTGAGTACCTTATCCCTGCCAGCCCAATTTCCTTCCCGGGCGATTGCTTCCCCAAAAAAATCGGCGAAATTAACTTTGTGGCCCCTGGTGGCTGCCACCTTTTTCATGGTGTCCGGCGGAACCTACGGCACCGAAGATATTATTCACGGCGCGGGTTACGGGCGCGGCATTTTGCTGCTGCTGATCACGCCGATTCTGTGGAGCCTGCCGACGGCGTTCATGATCGGCGAGCTTTCGAGCGCGCTGCCTTCCGAAGGCGGTTACTACGCGTGGGTCCGCCGCGCCATGGGAAATTTCTGGGGATTTCAGGAAGCGTGGCTGTCACTCGTCGCCAGCATTTTTGACATGGCGATTTATCCCACGCTGTTCGTCGCCTACTTGACGCGCCTGGTTCCGTGGTTCGGCGTCGATCATCGCGGCGTAATGGTTGGTCTCGGCGTCGTCGTGCTCTGCGCGATTTTGAATATCGCGGGCATCCGCATCGTCGCCATCAGCTCGCTGTGGCTTTTCTTTCTGCTTTCGGCGCCGTTCGTCGCGCTGGTTTTAATCGCTCCGTTCAAACTTGGCGAACTCGCGAACGCCACCGTTACACCTTCTTCTTCAAATATCGGCCTGATCGGCGGCTTGCTGATTTGCATGTGGAATTACATGGGGTGGGACAACGCCTCGACCATCGCGACCGAAGTGAAGCGGCCACAGCGCACCTATCCACGCGCCATGATCGTCGCCGTGATCGTCGTCGCCGCCACTTACATCGTTCCATTCGCGGCGATGTGGCTCGCCGGAGTTCACGCCAGCGCATTCGAAACTGGTTCGTGGGCGGACATCGCTGGGTTGATGGGCGGCCTGATCGGCGGCCCTCTCGTCGCGCGCGGATTCCGCGTGGCTTTGGTCCTCGGCGGCATGATGAGCGCCTTCGGCATGTTCAACGCGCTGGTGATGAGTTACTCGCGCCTGCCGCTGGCCATGGCGCAGGACGGCTTGCTGCCTTCCGTCTTCGGCAAAGTTCACTCCAAGACCCGCGCGCCATGGGTGGCGATCATCGTTCTGGCCGGATGCTGGGCGCTATGCCTCGGCCTCGGTTTCGAACGCCTGGTGACGATCGACGTGCTGCTCTACGGCACGAGCCTTTCGCTCGAATTTATTGCCCTGATCGTTCTGCGCATCAAGGAGCCCACGCTGCGCCGCCCGTTCAAAGTTCCGGGAGGCATGGCTGGCGCGATTTTGGTTGGTGTCTGCCCCGCGCTCCTGCTGGTTTTCTCGATCGTTCACGGCGAGAGCGAGCAGATCCTCGGCATGAACGGGCTAACTTTCGGGTCGATCCTCATCGCCGGCGGCGTCGTGGCCTATGTGGTGAAATACATCATTCGCCCCAACGGTTGGGGAGCCTCGCCTGCCTTGGCGGACGAACGTAAAGCTGCGTGATCCACCCACGCAACATTCGTCAGGGCCAGGCATCAGCCGTGCCAGAAAAAATGCCTTCGTCGCCTTCCTTCTTGCGCGGCCGTTTCGCGCCAGCCTTCGTGATCCGCGCCACAACGCCTCCGTCATCGCGACTCGATCTGGAAGGGCGGGACTTCAGTCCCGTCATAAACTCCGCCAAGCACGAGGGGCTTTAGCCCCTGAAGCCATCTTGTCCTTCCTTAGAACGAGCAGACCTCCAGTACGCCCGCAAATTCAGTTTGCGGCCTCACCACCGATAGCGTTTAATTCTTAAACCTTGCCTCGCACAACAAAAACCTACGACTACATCATCGTCGGCGCGGGTTCTGCCGGATGCGTCCTCGCCGCGCGCCTCACCGAGAATTCTGCGGCCTCCGTCCTGCTGCTCGAAGCCGGAGGCCGAGATACCGCGCGCGAAATCAAAATCCCCGCCGCCTTTTCGAAACTCTTCAAGACCAAAGTCGACTGGAATTACACGACCGAACCCGAACCCCACCTGAACAATCGCCGCCTCTACTGGCCGCGCGGCAGAGTCCTGGGCGGCTCCAGTTCCATCAACGCCATGATTTACATCCGCGGCAACGCCGCGGATTACGATGGCTGGAAGAATCTCGGCAACGAAGGCTGGGGATTTTCCGACGTTCTCCCCTATTTTCGAAAATCCGAAAATCGCGAACGCGGCGCCTGCGAATTTCACGGAGCGGGCGGCCCGCTCAACGTCGCTGACTTGCATCTCGTCAACCCGCTAACCCGCGCGTTCGTGGCCGGCGCCGAAGAACTCGGCATCGCCGCCAATCCCGATTTCAACGGCGTGGCGCAAGATGGCGTCGGCCTCTACCAGGTTACCCAGAAAAACCGCCAGCGCCACAGCGCCGCCGATGCTTATTTGAAACCCGCACTACGACGCCCGAACCTGCATGTCTGGACCGGCGTCCACGCCCAGCGGGTTCTGCTCGAAAAAGGCCGCGCCGTAGGGGTCGCATTTCTTCGCGACGGACGCGATGAAGAAGTTCGCGCGACGAACGAAGTCATCCTCGCCGGCGGCACGGTAAATTCGCCACAACTGCTCATGCTTTCCGGCATCGGTCCCACCGCACAGCTCGCGCGCCATGGCATCGCCACCCGGCAGGACCTTCCCGGGGTCGGCGCGAATCTGCAGGACCATCCCATGGTTTCGGTCGGCTATTTCTGCACCAAGCCAGTGAGCCTTGATAAAGCCGAAACCGTGCCCAATCTGCTCCGCTATCTTTTCCTGAAAGACGGCCCGCTCACCTCAAACGTCGCCGAAGCCGGCCTCTTCACCCGCACTCGCGATGGATTGAACGTCCCCGACGTTCAAATTCTGTTCGGCCCGGCGTATTACCGTGGCCACGGACTGATCCGCCGCAAAGAATATTGCTTCGGCTTTGGCCCCACGCTTATAGCTCCCGAATCGCGCGGCAGCATCACACTGCGCTCCGCGAATCCGCTCGAGGCCCCGATAATCCACGCCAATTATCTTTCCACCGCGAACGACCTGCGCTCGATGATCGAAGGCGTGCGCCTCTCGCGCAGCATCGCGCACACTCAAGCCTTCGCTACGTACCGCGGCGAAGAACTGCACCCCGGCGCTAGCGCCACGCGCGATGAAGACCTCGCCGCGTTCCTCCGCGCCGAAGTCGAAACCCTCTACCATCCCGTGGGCACGTGCAAAATGGGCCACGATCCGCGGGCGGTCGTTGATCCTCAGCTCCGCGTCCACGGCGTCGAACGCCTTCGCGTCGTCGACGCCTCCGTGATGCCCATCGTGCCGGCCGGAAACACCAACGCCCCCACCATCATGATTGCCGAAAAAGCGGCCGACCTGATTCGCCAGAGCACCTGACCCCACGCCCCTGCCCCGAAGTTTTCCCGGCGCTGCGCCGTTTCGTCCGCGCACACACCCGCGCGCCTTCCCAGCTTCCGCTGCGCGCATTTCTGCTATTCTTTTCGCCGTGCTTCGATTCCTGCTGCGCTTCGCAATTTTTCTCGCCGTAGCCGCCACCACATTCGGCGCACTTCACGCGATTGCCCAGCAGCAAGGCGCAGCACCGATCACGAATTCAGCGCCGCTCACGCCTCCGACTCAGTCCCCGTCGTCGCAAGCGCCGCAAACGATAACTCCAGTTCCGGCTACACCGGCCGCGCACGTTGGCCCGATGATTGTCATCGATCCCGCCCACGGCGGCAGTGACGAAGGCGCGCAGGGCTCCAATGGCACCTTCGAAAAAGATTTAGTCCTGCGTTACGCCCGCCAGCTCCGCGCTGAATTCGAACGCCTGGGCTACCGCGCCGTCATGACCCGCAACGACGATTCGAATCCGTCCTACGAAGACCGCGCCGCCCTGGCCAACGCCTATCGCGACGCGATTTTCATCAGCATCCACGTCTCCTCGACCGGCAAAATTGGCACCGCTCGCGCCTACTCCTATCAATATTCGAACGCGCCCGCGGCCGCGCCTACGCCAAGTGAAGCGCCGAAAAATCTGGTCGTCTGGGAAGAAGCGCAGCGCCCCTACCTCGACGCCAGCCACCGACTCGCCGATATTGTGCAGACCGAATTGGCCCAACGCTTCCCCGGCTCTCCCACGACTTCCAGCGCCTTTGCCGTTCGCGAATTGCGTTCCGTCTCCGCGCCCGCCGTCGCCGTCGAACTTTCCAGCGTCGCAGTTCCCGATGGCAGCCTGCTGGCCTCGATGGGCGCGCCGCTCGCCGGCACCATCGTCCACAGCGTGCAGCTCGCGCGTCCGGGCTACGGCGCATCTGCTCAGAAAATTCCCACCAACACCGCGCCGCCGCGCGCCGCAGGGGCGAATTAATGCCGCGCAATCTGCAAATCACGCTGGCGATTCTGGCCGTCGCGGTAATCATCGGCCTCATCAGTCTGCGCAGCCTGCAAAATCGGATGACCCATTTGGCTGAAACCCAAAACTCCGAAGAGCAAGCCCGCCGCGAACTGCTGAAACCGCAGCTGACCAGTTCCAGCGACGTCATGTCCCAAACGAAAATTTTCTGGGCCGCCGGCCCGGACCAGCTCGCGCCGTCGCAGGTCGCGCTGCCGCTTTCCGCCGATCCGGTAAAACGCGCGCGCCAAGTCATCGACGCGCTGATTCTGCAAGTCCCCTCGCCCGATCAGCGCACGCTCCCCGCCGACGCCACCCTTCTGGGTTTCTATATCCTGCCCGACGGCACCGCCGTCGCCGATTTTTCCGACGCGCTGTCCACCGGCACGCCGTCTGGCATCATCAGCGAGCTGCAGGCCGTCGATTCCATCGCGCGCACGCTCGAAGCGAATGTCGCAACCCTGCGTCGCTTGAAAATCTTGATCCACGGCCAGGAGGCCGACACCCTCGCCGGCCACGTCGACCTCACCGGTTTTTTCGATCTGAATCCCGAAGCACCTGTGGCCGCACCGGCGCCGGCGCTTCCCTCGGCGCCACCACTTCCCGCACCATCCACCAAACCTGCGCCTCCGCCCTCGCCGCTCCAGCGCTAGTGAGACCCGAAGAAAATAACCGAAGCTGGTCCCGCCTCGACGGCGTCGACTTACTGCGCGGCCTCGCCATTTTCTTCGTGCTGATGAATCACGTGAACATGCGCCTCTTTCTCGCGAAGATTCCCTACACCCACGGATTGCCGCACCAGCTGATCTCTTCGTTGTTCTGGAACGGACAATGCGGCGTTCAAATCTTCTTCGCCGTCTCTGGATTTCTGATTACCTCCACGAGTCTTCGGCGTTGGGGCTCGCTTGCAAATGTCAGCGTCCGCGATTTCTACCTGCTGCGTTTCGCGCGTATTGCGCCTTTGCTGCTTTTGCTCCTGCTGACTTTGAGCATCCTGCACCTCGCGGGCGTATCCAACTTCGTCGTCGCCGCAAAAACGGGAGGTCTCGCCCGCGCACTTTTTGCAGCGCTCACCTTCCACATCAATGTTCTCGAAGCCCGCCGCGGCTACCTTCCCGGAAATTGGGACGTCCTGTGGTCGCTCTCGGTCGAAGAAATGTTCTACCTGTTTTTTCCAGTCGTCTGCTGGCTATTTGGCCGAACCAAGCTCCTCGTACCGCTTCTCTGCATCCTCGTTTTGCTCGGCCCCTTTGCGCGCACCGTCTTTGCCCACGGAAACGAAGTCTGGCAGGAGTATTCCTATCTCGGCGGCATGGACGCCATCGCTCTCGGATGCCTAACCGCCCTCATAACCCAAAAAATCCGATACTCTCGCAGGACGCTCCTGGTTTTTTCCGGCATCGGCGCGGCCCTGCTGATTCTCATTTTGTGCTGCTCTAGACTGGTCGAAAATTGGGGACCGAGTTCGACGGGCCTCGATATGTCGATCCTGGCAATCGGCACTTGCCTGCTCATCACCGCCGCGTCCCAAACCCAGTGGCGCGTACCGGTTGTCTTGCGTCCTCTCACGAACCTCGGCCAGCGCAGCTACGAGATTTACTTGACTCACATGTTCGTGGTCTTCGCCTTCTTCCAGATTTTCGTAATGGCTGGAAAATCACTCAAAGCCGTTCCACTTTTATTCGGCGTAGTCATCTTAGTCGCCGCGCTCTTGGGCGATTTAACCGCGCGTTTTTATTCCGAACCGCTGAACCGCTTACTCCGCAAAAAATGGGGCGACGGGCCGAGTCGCCTCGGGTCCGTAGTCGAGACCGAAACCGCATCTAGCTAGCGCGAATCCAACCCGCCAAATGGTTGACAGTTTTCCGCCTACTCGTCACACTTGACGCTTCGTTTCGCTCCACCCGCAGCACTCATCCTGAAGGGAGACTCATTTTGCGAATTGATGGACGAGCCGCCGACCAACTGCGTCCGGTGAAGATCACTCCGGACTTTATTCCGCACGCGGAGGGCAGCGCGCTGATCGAACAGGGCCACACCCGCGTCATCGTCACCGCCACGGTCGAAGACGGCGTCCCCGGCTTCCTGAAAGGTTCGGGCAAAGGTTGGGTCACCGGCGAATACGGCATGTTGCCGCGCTCGACCGAAAGCCGCACCCCGCGCGAATCCAGCCGCGGCAAACAATCCGGCCGCACGCTCGAAATTCAGCGCCTGATCGGCCGCACGCTGCGCGCCGTGATGGATTTGAAAGCCCTCGGCGAACGGACCGTCTGGCTCGATTGCGATGTGATTCAAGCCGACGGCGGCACGCGCACCGCTTCGATCACCGGCGCCTACGTCGCGCTTGCGCTTTCACTCGAACGCATGGTCGCCGCCGGGATTTTGCGCAAGCTGCCGCTGCTCGATTACCTCGCCGCCACCAGCGTCGGCCTGGTCGAAGATGAACGCCTGCTCGATCTCGCCTATGAAGAAGATTCCGCCGCGCAAGTCGACATGAACGTGGTCATGACTGGCGGCGGCCATTTCGTCGAAGTGCAGGCCAGCGCCGAAGGCCGCCCTTATACCGACGTCGAACTCAACGATTTGCTGAAACTCGCCGCCGGCGGCATTCGCCAATTGGTCCGCATTCAAACCGAAATGCTCAGTTTGAAATTTCTGCCGCGCTCCAAATGACTTTGGCCTCGCGCAATCCATCCGCAGCGTGCGCGCGATGCCTGGCGACGTGGCCGCACCCGTGAAACTTTTTCTAGCCTCGTCGAATCCGGGAAAGCTGCGTGAATATCGCGAACTTGCCGGAGACGCCTCGCTCGACCTCGAACTGCTTCCGAATTTCGCCTCGATTCCCGTCTTCGAGGAAACCGCCCCGACCTTCGCCGAAAATTCCGCGGGGAAAGCCCTCTACTACAGCGGCTTTTGCGATAACGATGGAATCGTCCTCGCCGATGATTCCGGCCTGGTCGTCCCCGCCCTCGGTGGCGCGCCCGGAGTCTATTCCGCGCGTTACGCCGGACCCAACGCCACCGACGCCGACCGCGTCCGCAAGCTACTTCACGAAATGAAAGGCAAAGCCGGCCCCGACCGTCGCGCCCGTTTCGTCTGCGTCACCAGCATCGCGAGGCAGGGCCGCCCGTTAGCCGTGGTTTCCGACTCCGCCGAAGGCTCCATCACCACCGAACCCCAAGGCACCGGAGGCTTCGGCTACGATCCGGTCTTCTATTTCGAATCGCTCAAACGCACTTACGCTGAAATCTCGCCCGCCGAAAAGAACGTCTACAGCCACCGCGGCAAAGCCCTCCGTAAAATCCTGTATGTTCTTTCGCCTTCTTTCGCTGCTACTTTTGGTTAGCCGCGGCATCCAATCTCGCTGAAACATTAACTTGCCGTCGGGCCGGATTTGAGGGTACAAGGGTCCTTGACCCTGACCCCTGAATCAGGGACCCTTCTTAGGCCCTCCGAGGGAAAGTCTTGAACGCCTCTCGTGCCGTAACTGCATCGCAATCGACCTTACTTTCGCGACTGGCCGAAGCTCGCCAGCGAACCGACGATATTTTTGGTGTGCTTACGCCCAACGCTTTTTACGAGCGTCCGATTCCGGAACGTCATCGCCTGATTTTTTATCTCGGCCACCTCGAAGCCTTCGATTTCAATCTGCTCGGCGGTCCGCTGGGCCTCGCTTCGCACGATGAAACATTCAACAAGCTTTTCGCCTTCGGCATCGATCCGGTCGATGGCGGCCTGCCGACCGATCAGCCCAAAGACTGGCCGACCATCGCCCGCGTGGAAAAATATAATCGCATCACCCGCGAGCATCTCGACGCCGCCATCCGCGATACCGGCTTCGCGCGCGAAAACGGAATCACTCCGGCGAATGAACAACTGCTGAATGTCGCGATCGAACATCGCCTGATGCACGCCGAAACATTGGCCTATCTGCTCCACAATTTGCCGGTCGACAAAAAGGCCCTCGGCCCCGCGCCCACCGAAGACGACGGCCCCGGCCCGGAACAACGCCAAGTCGCGATCCCTTCCGGCATCGCCACCCTCGGTCAGCCCCGCGCCGAACGCGCCTTCGGCTGGGACAACGAATTCGGCGAGCAAAAAGTCTTGGTCCCAGAATTTTCGATCGACGCTTTTCCCGTCACCAACGGCGAATATCTGAAATTTGTTCAGGCCCGTGGCTATCAGGTCCCGAAATACTGGAAGCCCGAAGACTGGGAATGGCGCCGCAAAAATAATATTCTCTTCCCCCACTTCTGGATTCCGCGCAACGCCGGCGATCCCGCCTCGGCGGAAACTCGCTGGGATTACCGCAGCATGTCTGGCATCATCCCGATGCCCGAATCCTGGCCGGTGTATGTCAGTCACGCCGAAGCCGCCGCGTTCGCGCGCTGGGCTCGCAAAAAATTACCGACCGAAGAGCAATGGCATCGCGCCGCCTACGGAACTCCCGAAGGCCGCGAACGCCTGTACCCTTGGGGCGACACTCTGGCCAACGTGAAAACCGGAAATTTCCATCATCAGCGTTGGGATGGCGCCGCGGTCGATGCGCATCCGGAAGGCGCCAGCGCCTTTGGCGTCGAAGATCTGCTCGGCAATGGCTGGGAGTGGACCTCCACCACCTTCGCGCCGTTGCCCGGCTTCGAGCCGTTCGCGTTCTACCCGGGATACTCCGCCGATTTTTTCGATTCGAAGCATTACGTCATGAAGGGCGGTTCGCCCCGGACCGATGCCTGCATGATGCGCCGTTCGTTTCGCAATTGGTTCCAGCCTCACTATCCCTACGTCTACGGCAGCTTCCGCTGCGTGGAGGAATAATTCATCATGGCCAGCGCTCCACGAATTATGGCGGCGAATACTGCCCCGGAAATTGTTTCGGAATTTGCCTCGGACGTGGTCGTCGGCCTCAGCCAGGCCGGCCAAAAAGAATTGCCGTCAAAATATCTGTACGACGAAGTCGGCTCCGGCCTCTTCGACGTCATCTGCCTGCTTCCCGAATACGGCCTCAGCCGCGCCGGGATGCGTTTGCTCGAACGCTATTCTCCTGAAATCGTCGAACGCCTCGAATCTCCCGTGGTCGTGGCGGAACTCGGCAGCGGCAGCGGCGTAAAAACCCGCCTGCTGCTCGAAGCGCTTTCGCGCAAACAACGTGTGAACTATTACCCCATCGATATTTCGCTCAGCGCCTTGAATCGCTGTCAACGCGAAATCGGTCAGATGGATGGCGTCAGCATCGTCGGCTTCGAGCGCGCCTATCTCGACGGGCTCCAGGAAGTCGCCGCCCGCCGCAAAGATGGCGAACGCCTGCTCGTCCTTTTCCTCGGCAGCACCATCGGCAATTTCGATCGCCCCGCCGGCGAGCAATTCCTGCGCGAAGTTCGCGCCGTCCTGCAAAAAGGCGATTCCCTGCTGCTGGCCACCGATCTCGAGAAACCGATTCCGCAGTTGCTTGCGGCTTACGACGACGAGGCGGGCGTTACCGCCGCTTTCAACATGAACCTACTGGCCCGCATCAATCGCGAGCTCGACGCCGATTTCGATCTGGCCCAGTTCGAGCACGTCGCCCGTTACGATCAATCCGAACGCCGCGTCGAAATGCATCTGCGTTCCAAGGCCTGGCAGCGCATCACCATCCGCAAAGCCGGCTATCGTTTCTACCTGCGCGAAGGCGAAACCATCTGGACCGAAAGCTCGCACAAATATAATCCGCAGGAAGTAATTCAACTGGGCGAACGCACCGGATTCCGCTGCGCCGGCCAGTGGGCCGATACCGAATGGCCCTTCGCCCAGAGTCTTTTCTTCGCCGAATAAGCGGCGTGCAGCACCGGGAGAGTATGGCTAAAGCAATTTGGAATAATCAGGTCATCGCCGAAAGCGACAAAAC
Source organism: Candidatus Acidiferrales bacterium (assembly GCA_036401315.1). Classification (GTDB taxonomy): domain Bacteria; phylum Acidobacteriota; class Terriglobia; order Acidiferrales; family UBA7541; genus Palsa-295. The sequence continues at coordinate 48,262 of DASWVE010000047.1, read as the reverse complement.
CGTCGTTGTGGAGGGAAATCATTACTTCCCGCCCGACTCGGTAAAACAAGAATACCTGCGCCCCAGCGGCACCCACACCACCTGCCCGTGGAAGGGCGAAGCCAGCTACAACACCCTCGAAGTCGACGGCAAGCAGAATCCCGACTCCGCCTGGCATTACCCCGAACCGAAATCCGCCGCCGCGGAAATCAAGAATCACCTCGCGTTCTGGAAGGGCGTTCGTATCGAGAAGTAGTTCCCGCGTCGTCTCTAGGCCTTCGTCCGCTGCGTTCACCGTCGTGAAAATCCCGCTGTGATATATTCTTCGAGCGCATGGCCAAAGCAAAAAAGAAAATCGCAAAGAAAAAGCCGGTCGCGAAACCCAAATCGCACGGCGTCGCGCGCGCTTTCCGTCCCACGCCCGGACTCGAAGCGGGAAAAGGCCCGAATCCCAAGCGCGTCCGTATCATTCTCGACAAGCTTCAGGAAGCCTATCCCGACGCCGTCTGCGAGCTAAAGCACCAGAACGCCTTCCAGTTGCTGATCTCGACGATTCTCTCCGCACAATGCACCGACGTCCGTGTCAATCAAGTCACCGAAACCCTGTACCAGAAATATCCTGAGCCGGCTGCGTTCGCCTATGCCAGTCCGGCTGAACTCGAGCAGGACATCCGCCCCACCGGTTTCTTCCGCAACAAAACCAAATCGATCATGGGCGCCAGCAAGAAAATCGTCGAAGAATTCGCGGGCGAAGTCCCGAAAACGATGGAAGAAATTCTCACCCTCCCCGGAGTCGCGCGCAAAACCGGCAACGTCGTTCTCGGTTCCGCCTTCGGAATTCCCTCCGGCGTGGTCGTCGATACTCACGTCATCCGCATCTCCAACCGCCTGGACCTCACCAAGAACGAAGACCCCAAAAAAATCGAGCAGGATCTGATCAAAATCATTCCCCAGGACTCATGGATCCGTTTTTCGCACCAGATCATCTGGCACGGACGCCGCGTCTGCCTGGCCCGCAAGCCCTGCTGCATCGAATGCAATCTTGAACGAGTCTGTTATTCGCGGGACAAGACCCTCTGACTTAGGCGACAATTAAATCGAAATGGCTTCCGGCGCCACATCTTCGCAACCGCACCGCCCGCGCTTCACCGGCATTCTCGGCGTCTTTCTCGGAATTTTGCTGACCATCGCCGTCATCGGCGGCGCCGTCTGGCTCACCACCGGAGTCGGCCTGCTCCACCTGCTCGGCCTATTCCGCAGTGGCCAGACCACCATCAACGTCAGCCAGCCCACCGTCGTCCGCCAGATCCAGCAGCTCCAGCGCCTCGAAACCGTCACCTACACTATGGACAAAATTATTTCCGGCGAGCGCGACAACCCTTACCTCCCCAAATTTCTCGCTGGAGATCGCCTGCTTCTCGTCGTTCACGGCGAAGTCGTAGCCGGCGTTGACCTTGCCAAAGTCCAGCCCGCCGATGTAGTCGTCCACAACGGCTCGATAACCTTCCACGTCCCGCAGTCTGAAATTTTCAGCACCCGCATCGATAACGGCAAAACGCGCGTCTATTCGCGCGACACCGGCCTGTTCACTTCGCCTGACCCGAATCTCGAAAGCGAAGTGCGCGAAGAAGCCGAACGTCAGCTACAGGAAGCTGCCACCCAGGACGGGATCCTGAAATCCGCGGACCAAAACGCCCGCAGCACCCTAACCAGCATGTTGAAAGGATTCGGATTTACCCAGGTCGAAATTCAGTAAGCGAGAGACGCGCGTGACATTTCCGAATTCCTGCAATAATGCTCGATTTTTGCTCGGGATCTTTCTCGCGGTTGCCGCGTCCGCTCCACGCGTCGCAGCCCAGAAAGCTTACGACCCTGGCGCTACCGACACCGAAATCAAAATCGGCAACATTGCCCCCTACACCGGCTGGGGCAGCGAATATGCCTCCATCGCCCGCGCCGAAGCCGCCTATTTCCAGATGATCAACGACCGCGGCGGCGTCGACGGCCGCAAAATTAATTTCATCAGCCTCGACGGCGCCTCCGAACCCGCCAACACCCTGCCACTGGCGCGCAAACTCGTCGAAGACGAAAAAGTTCTGCTGCTCTTCAGCACCATCGGCACCGAAAGCAATCTCGCCATCCGCGATTACCTCAACCAGAACAAAGTCCCCCAACTTTTCGTCCAGGCTAGCTCCGCCGCATTCAACGATCCTACGCGCTATCCCTGGACCATGGGATTCTTCGCCACCTACCGCGACGAAGGTGTGGCTTACGCGAAATATATTTTGGCCAATAAGCCCGCGGTAAAAATCGCCGTGCTCTACGCCAACGACGACTCCGGAAGAGAATATCTGCAAGGTGTACATGAGGGCTTAGGCGAGAAAGCATCCGTCATGATCGTGAAAGAAGTTTCCTACCAGGTTTCCGACGCGTCTCTCGACGCCCAAATCTCCGCGCTAAAGAATTCCGGCGCCGATGTGTTTTTCAATTTCGCCATCGGCCCCTTTGCCACCAAATCGATTCGCGCCGCCTACGATTCCGGCTGGCATCCGCTGCAATTCCTGCCCAACGCTTCCCTGTCCATCGCCGCCTTCCTCGAGCCCGCTGGCCTCGAAAAATCGGCGGGCATCATCTGCAACGCGCGGTCCAAAAATTGGTGGTCGCCACGCTCGCATGACGATCCTGCCGTCCGCGACTTCCTCGACTGGATGGCCAAATACAATCCGAAGGCCAGCCTCCGCGATCAGGATAATGTCGCCGGCTACGAGCGCGCTCAGGCCCTCATCGCCGTTCTGCAGAAGTGCGGCGACAACCTCACCCGCGCCAACGTCATGAAGCAAGCCTCAAATCTCGATCTCGAATTGGGCATGTTGCGCCCCGGAATCAAAATCCAAACCAGCCCCACCGACTACCAGCCCATCCACCAGTTATTCTTAATCCGCTTCGATGGCCAGCAATGGCAGGGTTTCGGCGGCATTTTCAGCTTCTAGTTCTGTCGCCAGGCTGCCCGCGGCTAACCAACCTGCAAAATTAAAGCGCCCTCACTCGACGCTCAAGTTCCCGCGTAATCTCCTCGGGGTCATCTTCCGCGCGAAAGCGAACCGGTTCGCCGATCGTGACTCGCACTTGCCCCGGCCGAGCCAGAATCTGATTTTGCTCGCGCAATTCCAGCAAACCATCGAGCCGCAGCGGTACCACCGGAATATTCAGCCGCTGCGCCAGCAAACCAATCCCGGAGCGAAACGGCGCGATGTTGCCGTCGTCGGTGGTCGTGCCTTCGGGAAAAATCAGCACGCTCCACCCTCGATCCGCCAAATCCCCAGCGTGCGCAAAAGATTTCGCGAATCCCGACCGCTGCGGCAGCGGAAACACATTGAAAAGCGCCAGCGCCAGAAAGTAATCGAGCCGCTCCAGCGCACGCCGGAAGATATTCATGCTCTTCGGCGGCCGGCGCATTTCTGCCAAACGCTCGCCGCGCATGGCCGTAGCCAGCCGGTTTCGCAAATGCCACGGCAGCGCCGGCAAAATCCAGGCGATGTCCAGATACGTCACATGATTCGCAATCACTAGCACCGGCCCGCGCACTCCACGCAAATGTTCCCGCCCGCGCACTCGCGGAGCCGCCAGCAAATACGTCGCCGGCCACGCCACCAAATGATAAACGGCCAGCCGCACCCATCGCACCGGCCAGCTTTGCGGCCACGCCGGATATTTGTACTCCGCAGCGGCCCGCGCCGGCTCGCGCAGCAATTGTTCGAGCTGCCCCACCGTCGTCGCTTCCGCAAATTGCGTCTCGCTCAAGTCGACTTGGTAACGCTCTTCCAGCCGGTCCAGCAGTTCCACGCGATCCAGCGACGACATCTGCAAATCCGCTTCGAGCGAAGCCTCCGCGGTCAGCGGCAGCCCCTTCCTGCCGGTAATTTCCGCGATCAACGCCGTCAGCGAATCGCCGCCACGCGCTGAATCCGGCGCCGCTGCCCTGTCGCTCTGCGCGCTCACCACTTCCCGAATCTTCGACAACACTGGTTTCTGCGTCGGAGTCCGCGGAAAATCTGGCTCTGGCCACACGAACCAGCGGCGAATCCGCTGGTATTCCGCCAGCGACCGGTTCGCGGCGCTCACCACTCGCGCGCCATCCGCATTGCCGCCTTCCGGCAGCAGCACCGCGCAGGCCTCCGCGTTTCCATCGTTCTCAATCCCGATCACCACGCAATCGCGCACACCCGCCTGCGCCCGCAGCGCCTTCTCCAGATCTTCGGGATAAATATTCATCCCCGCCGGCGTCACGATCACGTTTTTCCGGCGCCCCTTGAAATACAGCCGCCCCTCCTCGCCCGCCTCCGCCAAATCGCCGGTTCGAAACCAGCCGTCATCGCCAGCCAGCTGCTGCGTGGTCCCGCCGAGCGAATACGTCTTCGCCACATTCTCCCCGCGCACCAGAATTTCTCCGTTGTCGTCGATGCGTACTTCCATCCCCGGGAAAACTTTACCCAGCGATCCCTTCGCCGAATGAAACGGATGGTTCAGGCTGATCAGCGAGGTTGTCTCGGTCATGCCATAACCCTGAATCACCGCGTACCCCACCCGGTTCCAGAAAGTTTCGAGTTCCTCCGGCAACGCCGCGCCTCCCGAAATGATCGCCCAGAATTTCCAGCCCAGCCGTCGGTGGACATTTCGAAAAATCCACCAGCGCCGCAAGAAACGCTTCGAAGCCGCGCGGTCGAATTTTCGCTGAAACTGCTTCGCCCCGCCGTCGCGCTGCTCTTCCTTCAGTAGCACATCGCGCCGCAGCGCCTCGATCACCCGCGGCACCGCCACCAGCACCGAAACGCGCTCCCGCCGGATCAGGTCGGTCAATTCCGAAGGCTTCAGCGAATCCGTCAGAATTACGGTCCCATTCAAAAGCGGAGGAATAAAAATTCCGAGCATTTGCCCGAACACATGGCTCAGCGGCAGCAAATTCAGGAATCGTATTGGATGAAACGGTTTTTCGTAGCGCAGATATTTCGAAATCTCACGTTCAAGGGGTTCGATGTTAGCCAGCACGTTGCCGTGCGTAATCACCACTCCACGGGGTTCGGCAGTCGTGCCCGAAGTGAAAATAATCTGCAGTGTATCGTCGCGTGTCAGCGCCGCCGCGTTATAAGCCCCGGAATCACGCTCCCGCGTGATTTCGGGCAGCGACTCCAGCTCAACACCCGGAATTTCCGCCGCGTCCGTCGCTGCATCGCGCGAACGAAACATCAGTTTCGCCCGCGATTCCCGCGCCACGCGCCCCACGAATTCCGGCGTCGACCCCAGATCCATGGGGACTACCACCGCGCCGCGCAGCACGCATCCGAAAAACGCGACAACCCATTCCGGAGAATTCTCGCCCCACAAGACGACCGCATCGCCTTTGCCGATGCCGCGAGCCTCCAGCTCGCGCGCCACCCGATTCGCGTCCTCCGCGACCCGCGCGTACGTCCAGCTCTCCATGCGGTATCCAGCGCGCCGCCGGAAGGCGATTTCATCGCCCTTCCCCGCATATTCCAGCACGAATTCAACCAGAGATTGCCGGCTCACCCCGGAAGTATGCCCGGAATAAAAGTGGGAGAGAAGGTCCTACGTAGTGAAATTGCGCGCGCAAATCGAACGCGTCGTTCCGTTGTTCAAGCGGGATCGTGTTTTACCAGGGTAATCGCTTTTTCTGGGCACGCCACGACGCACAGACCGCAGGCTTTGCACAGACTCGCCTTCGGCGTGTACGCCGTCTGCCGGTCGTGTGCGCGGCTTTTCATTTTTCCGAAGAAAGACAGTTTAGCGAAATCGGCGTTATCGATCCGCCGCACTTCGAAAACGTCATACGGGCAAACCTCCACACAATCCTTCTTGCCTTCGCAGTCGCCCTGCGCCACTACCGGCCTATATACACCCGGCGCAGCCCCGCACTCTTCCCCCGGACGATCCGGATGCCGCGCAGCGCGGCGGGCCTTCTCCTTATCGAGCCGGCCCTCCGCGCCCACGCCGCTGCCCTGCTCCGCGCTCACTTCTTGCCTCGAATTTCCTCGATCGCCTTCCTCAGAATCGCGAAAATCCGCTGCCGCTCTTCCGGCGTCGCGTCGATCTTCTCGATGATCGCGGCCTTCAGCTCGTGCCGCAGATCGCGAAATTCCTGCTTCGCCTCCCGCCATTCCGCCTTGATGCCGCTGCGCCCGCCGTCGTCGTCGCGCTCTTCATTCTCTTCCGCGTAGCGTTTCTGGAAATCCGCCATCTTCTTGCCGAATCGCGAGAGTTGCTCCAGAACTTCTTCCACGCCCGCGCGGTTCTTGTTGAAGTGCTCGGTGCCCGCTTCGGTGATCTTGTACAGCTTCTTGGTCCCTTCCGATTCCGAAGCGGCGTAGCCCATTTCTTCCAGGTACGTCAGCGCCGGATAAACCATCCCCGGACTCGGCGAGTACATCCCGCTCGAATGTTCTTCGACCTGCTTGATGATCTCGTAGCCATAACGCGGCTTCTCGCTCAGCAGCGCGAGAATAATCAGCTGCAGGTCGCCCGAAGCGAGCATCTTCGCGGCCCGCATTCCTGCGGCTCCCGCGAAGCCGGCGCCGAAGCGCCCGAAAAATCGTCCGCGGCCAAAATGGCCGTGGCGTTCACGGCCTTCAAAGCCGCGACGATCGCAATGTTTGTGGTGGTGCATTTGTAAATCTCCTTTATGCATAAAACACGTCTAAAGTAATATCGTAAGATATATTCCATGTCAATTAATTTCGATGACTAGGGCCTTAAATTCTAATATGTCTTTTATTTCCATTGACTTACGAAGTCGATGGTTTATGTGAAAAACGCATTGCCAACTATCTTCGCCACATGCAATCTGTTCAGGAATGCCTGAATTACCTGACATAGCCGCCTATATAACTGCCCTCGAGGCCCGCATTCTCAATCAGCCGCTCGAACATGTCCGCCTGTTCAGCGCCTTCCTGCTGCGCACCGCGGATCCGCCTATCGCCGAAGTTGAAGGTCGCACGGTCCGCGAACTACGCCGCATCGGAAAACGCATCGCCATCGGTCTCGATAACGACCTCTGGCTCGTTCTGCATCTGATGATCGCCGGACGCCTGCACTGGCGCCATCGAAACGCCAAACTTGGCGGACGCCAGAATCTCGCTGCCTTCGACTTCCCCCAAGGTTCCCTGGTCCTCACCGAAGCCGGGAGCAAACGCCGCGCTTCGCTACACCTCGTGCGCGGCGAAGAAAACCTGCGCGCCCACGATCCCGGCGGCCTGGAAATTTTCGAGAGCGATTTGAATTCTTTCCGCGAAGCCTTAACCTACGAAAATCGCACCCTAAAGCGCGCCCTGACCGACCCGCGAATCCTCAGCGGCATCGGCAACGCCTACTCCGACGAAATTCTCCACGCCGCCCGCCTCTCGCCGATCATGCACACCCACAAATTAAAACCCGAAGAATGGGAGCGCCTATACGCCGCCACCCTCTCCACGCTGGAAAAATGGATGAAGCGCCTGCAGAAAGAAGCCGAGACAGAATTCCCCGAGAAGGTCACTGCATTTCGAAAGGACATGGCGGTCCACGGCCGCTACGGCCAACCGTGCCCAACCTGCGGAGAAAAAATTCAGAGGATTCGCTACGCCGACAACGAAACGAATTATTGCGCCAAGTGCCAGACCAACGGAAAAGTTTTAGCCGACCGCAGCCTCTCCCGCCTCCTGGGCTCCGACTGGCCTCGCACCCTCGACGAGCTCGAAACCCTCAAACGCCGCTGAATCAAAAAAAGTGGGGACGGAACGCCGGAAACCCGGCGCCCCGTCCCCACGACCATGCATTAACTCTGCGGCCCTCTTAGTTGCTGAAGAGAAACGGCAGAACGGCAATCTGTTCCTTCTTCACCGCTTCCAACTGGCTCGGGTCGAAACCCAAGGCCTTGATGATCGTCGGCGCCACCTGCTGATTCAGCACCGGGGTGTTCACGTGATTCGGCGTCATTCCCGGCATCGATATCAGCAGCGCGGCGTGAATATCATCTTCATTCAGCCCGCCGTGCTCGGAGATCTTCGAACCACCGGTGAAAATCACGCCGGTGTTGACCTTCAGAACGATGTCCGGCGTCCGCGGATCGCTGCCCGGATCGTCCCACTTATTCTTGAGCGACTGCCCGGCGAAAATTTCCTGGATGCCGAGCGTCTTCTGGTTGGCGGGTTCGCTGAGCATCGCGACTACGCTGGGTGCGAGTTCCGTATCGGTCAGCCAGATCAACGAGCCGTCGTCCGAAATATCGAACGCTTCGGCTGCGCCAATCAAAGTTGCCGGTTGGCCATTACCGATCGCCACTTTCTTCGTGACATCAATCGGCGACTGCCCGTGTTTCGCACAGATGATGATCAGCGTCGAATCGTAGAGACCTTGCTTCTTCAATTCGTTAACGATCCGGCCCAGCGACTGATCGACGAAGTCGAGTTCAAACGCCAACCCCTGCGCCGGCGTCCCCAAGACATCCGAATAGCCCCCATTCACCGCCGCACCACCAGTCGTGACCGGACCGTTCTTCAGTTTTTCTCCAACGCTAACCGCTTGAAAGTTGAAACCAAACAGGGTCGGCACTGGAGCCGGTTTGGAACGGTCATGCGTGAAGCCGTCAATCTGGTTCAGCGTGGCTTGCACATGCAGTGAGTCGTAGCACTGAATGTTGCGGAAGTCCGTCGTCCAGCCATCGTCGAAAGTATTGTCGACCTGCGGAACCGGGCTGCAGCCCGCGAACTGCGGCAGCGCAACCGGGTTGGAATTGATTTCCGGCGTGTACAGATCATCTACGCCGTTGCCCGAAGGACCTTTGGTCCACGAATACGAAGGGTGCTTGTCGGTCCACGCGGTGTAGCCGCCGTTGGCCTTCACCACTTCGAAAATCGTATTCACCAGGATCCACTCGTGCGGCAGAATCGGCTTGCAATTATTGTTGGGATCGCGCGGAAGGAAATTGGTATTGATTCCGCCGCCGCCGTTCAATTTCGTCAAATCAAAATCGATCGATTCATCGTAAGCCACCGGAGTGCCGATGACGTTCGGGCACAGATTTTGTCCGCCAGTGATCGGCAACGAAGTGGTCGCCGCCGGGGGAGAAAGCGCCCGGTTATAAGTCACGTCGTACCAGAGGCCGGTCGTCGCCGGCGAGCCGCCGGAAACCAGCGCCGCCAAACCCGGAAAAGAATCGGAGGGCGAAGAAGTCACCGCGTTGGTGTAGGTGATTCCGTGAGTCGATAGCAGGGCCAGCGTGGAATCGTGATGCGCGTTCACGTAATTGGAAAGATCCAGCGCGTGCAGACCATCCACGCTAATGAGCAAAACGTGCTTTACGGCGTTGGGGCTATCGTCAATCGTCTCTTGCCCCGCACTCAACGGCAACGGAGAGACCAAAAGCGAAGCAGCCAAGACCGGCGACAGCATGGCTTTGATGAAACGCATTTCGAAATTCCTCCTGAACTTTACGAATCTTAAGATAGTGAAATAGGAAGAAATCTGAGGGGTAAACGGCAAATGACGGGAGCGTTAAAAGAAACGGAATTTATTTCAGAAACGAAACAGCGCTTCGCTGCTTCTTTTTATGACCCGGCTTTCGCCTCGCGGTCCAGTACCAGTATCGTAAATTGCCCCGCGTGCATCGAGGGAATGTACAACCGGTGCGTTTTTCCGTCGAGCGCCATGGTTTTGGAACCTTGCGCGGTCGGGATGTTGGCCAATGGGGTGTAGCTGTCCGCGGAATCCTGGCGAAATACCGCAACGCTGCCCTCCCCGAGCGAATTGAACACGAGTTTCGTTTCCGGATCGAACGCCGAAGCGTCCACATGATCACCAATCGGATAGCTCGCCACAATCTTGCCCGTATCGGCGTTCGCCACCGCCATCAAATGGTTCCGGCAGCCGATGAAAATCCGGCGGTTGGTCGCATCGATTGCCATGCTCGAAGGCGACGCGCACGGCGCCACCGCCCAGCGGTTCGCCACCTTCAGCGCCTTGGTATCGATCTGCACCAGCTCGCTTTTGTCTTCCAGGTTCACCCACAATTTTCCCGCGCCATCCGTCACCGCAAATTCCGGACCGCCGCCCAGATCGACCGTCCCGGCCACCGAGCCGTCGCCCGCATTAATTGCCGTCGCGCTGTCGCTGTCGCCATTCATCGCGAATACCCGGTTCGTCGCCGGATCGAAAACAATCGCGTCCGGTTTCTTGCCGACCTTCACCGTCGAAATCGTCTTCAGCGTTTTTAGGTCGAACACCAGGACCGAATCCGATTTGCCCGCGGTGATAAAACCTCGGCCCACGTCGGGCGCCAGCGCAATCCCGTGTATTCCTAGCAGCCCGGAAATTGTGCCCACGCTTTTTTGCGTGTCCGCGTCGAGCACTTCCACCTGCGTCGCATGTGAGATGTACACCCGCCGCGCCGCGGCATCCACGGTCAGGTAATCCCAGCCACCGGCACCCGGCAACGGAACCTGGTTCGACACCCGGTAGCCGGACGGGCTCGCCGCGGCAAAAATCGCTCCGCTGACTGCCAATACACCGGCCAGTATCCGCTTCATGGATCCTCCGTGGTGCTGCGACGTCTTGCGAGCCAGCTGCTTTTCAGCGGCTCTTGGAAGCGGCCGAACCGTGGCACTGCCCGGTTCCGGCATCCGTAAAATTCTTTCCCGGCTCCGGAATAAACATCCAGTCGTAACCGTTCGGATGCAAAACAAATTTCAAAACGCCGTAAGCGGTGTCGTCGCGAACTTCGCTGTTCGCTCGCGACTCCGCAAACGGACGGTGGCTCTTCCCGCCGGTGCCGGCCACAAATTCTCGAATCCCAAGTTTCGGGTCTGCCGCGCCGGTCGGCGTCTGCGGCGCAAATCGTTCATAGTCGTGATCGTGCCCGTTGACCACCACATCCGCATGCGCGTCGTACAGCGCCTGAAACAACGGCTGAATTTCGGGATCGTTGCCATGCTTCGCGCCGGAGCTGAAGAGTGGCTTGTGAAAATAGGCCAGCGTGCAGGCGGCGGGATGCGCGGCGAGGTCCGTACGTAACCATTTTTCTTCGCGGGAGCCCGCATCGCAGCCACCCACCTCTTTGCATTCGCTGTTCAGCACGACGATGTGCCAGGCGCCCAGATCGTAGCTGTAAAAACCATCCTTGAAGTCGCCTGCCACCGCGCCGAAATATTGAAAATAAAATGTCGCACTGGTGGAATGAAACTCATGATTCCCCACCGCCGGCCGCGTGCGCGGCTTCACCCGTCCCCAGGTTTTGTCGTAGCACTCGAAATTTTCTCTAGTGCCATCCGGATACGCCAGGTCGCCGATGGCCATCACCGTGCCAGGATTCGCTTCCAGAATTTTTGCCGTCGCCTCGGCTCCAGCCAAGTCGGTGCAGTCGGCAATGTCGCCCGCCCCGATCAGAACTGGATCGTTTCCGGCCTTTGCTGAAGCCGCGCTGGGCTTCACCCCATGTGGCGCAACCACCGAGGATCCCGATTGATTTTCGTCCGCAGCGCCAGCCCACGCCGTCGACCCGGCAAAAAGTGAGACTACAGCCAACCCCAGCACGATCGATTTCACCCGCGCTCCGTGACTTCGTCTCAGTTCAATGTTCATCCGCACCTTTTTACGCTTCGCTTCTTAAACGCAGCCTAAATCCAAGGTAAAAACCGAAAATGACGCTTGGAATTTCCATTCTATTTTTCTCGAAGAGGCGTCCAGCGCACGCCGATTGAGTACGTCGGCTTGTAGAACTCTCGCTGGTCTACAAACCGTTGACTTCCGGTGTAGAAGCCGAAGACTTCGTTGTTCAGGTTTTCGCCGGAAAGGACCAGATGCACACCGTGGCTCAGGCGCACTGTTCCCTGCGCATCGAGTTGAAAGTGAGGATAAAGGTAGATGTCGCCGGAAGCGCCCTTCAGCCCGCCCGCTGGGGGCGTCACTATGCCATCCGACAGATTGATGAACTGATATTGATAGATCATCGCGCTGTTGTAGGTCATGCCCACGTGAATGGAAACCCGCCCGCGGTCGTAGCCTGGGATGATGTTGAAGGTGTGTGGCGCCTGACGCTGCAGCGCGGGCTGGTCAGTCCTTCCTGGCAGGCTTCCTGCGTTGGAAGCCGTGTACGTGTAGTTAGCAGTCATGCCCAAGCCACGCAGCGCCGAAGGCAGAAAATCGAACTGCTGAACGTAAGCCAACTCGACACCTCGGACGTTCGCATTGCTGCCATTGATGTTCTGCTGCACGAAGAGCCCTTCGTACGGTCCGCTCGCGGCAGGCAACGCATCCGTTGAGTAGATCGGATCCTGCAATTGCTTGTAGAAGAATCCAGCCTGGATCACGCCATAAGGTTTCAAGTAGTGCTCGTAGAGAATATCGAAATCGTTGGCGTGCTCCGGTTTCAGGCTGGGGTTGCCGATTTGCACCGTAAACGGGTTGGTTGACTGATCCACCAGCGAAAACGGAACCAGATCGTACGGGTCCGGCCGCGACAAGCCTCGCCCATATCCAGCGCGAATATCCGAATCCGCCGTCAGGTTGTAGCGGAGTTGCACGCTAGGCAGCGGATCGATGTACCACTGGCTGGTGCGTTCCGGGGTGGTACTCAGCCAGTCGCCGGCGTTCGGCTGGCCAGTCGGGATTGTCAGGACCTGAAAACCCTGAATGTCGAGTTGGGTGGCTTCCAGCCGTAATCCGGTTTGCAGCCGCCATTTTCCGAACTGCAAATTATTGACGACGTACCCGGCCGATACCCGCTCGGTCAAATTGTAGTTATTCGGGTCCGAACCAAGGTGGGTATTACTTATGTCCTCCGTGAAATCGCTCGGGTTATTGTCGAAGAAATTTTTCAGCTTACGGTAGCTGGTGACTGGCCCGTAATTGTAGGCGCCGCCGTAGTAATTGTCGGCCTTGAATCCGCTCAAAAAGTCGCTCATCAGAAAGGTGCCGTTCGGATCCCACACCGGCGAATTCGCGTTCTGATACTTGTGCGCATTCCGCAATTTCGCGCCGACTTCAAACGTCCCGGTGTGCGATCCCCACTTGTAGCTCTTGCCCCACGCCACCGAACCTTGCAGGTTCACTTGGCCGGTCGGGCCGGATGAAGTATCGAATTCGGTTATCTCGTATTGCGTCGGATCGAACGTAGCCGATCCTGGCGCGGTACAGGCCGAATTAAATCGCGGCAAATGTGGATTAGTCGTGGCTGCCTGATCGAAATTGCAAGCCACTCCCACGATGGGGTCGAAAGTTACTCCCGGATTGCCCGCCGCCTGCTGTTGACCCGCGTCCGCCACCGAAATATTCCAAGCCAGCCAGGAATTCGAGAACACATGCTTTGCGCCAATCGAGACCAGCCCGATTTTGAAATCCGGAGTGCGTTGCGAGGTCTTGAATTCTGGCACATCGCCATCGTTGATCGTGTACACCCATTTGTTTCCGTAGTCCTTGAAATCCGAATACAGGTAGTTCACATAGAAACTGGAATTTTCTTTCAGCCGGTAATCGACGGTTCCGCCCAGGCCCCAGCGCGTCCGTTGGTATCGATACTCGCGCAGATCCAGGCTGTCATAATAGGGCGTGGGAAATCCCTGCGGCCCAGTGTCCAATCCTGGCTCAATGTCGTCGATGCCCCGCCCGTTGTAGTCGTAGGTGTAGCCGAACAAAACCCCGAAACGCTTGTCCGCGCCGAAACGCTGGCCGACCGTCGTATCCGCCGTTCCCACGTAGCGCCCGCCCAGAATCGGCGTGCGCCCGCCGATCGCTTCTAGAATCAAAGTCGGCTGGTCGCCGGCGCTTTTCAATTTGAGGTCCACGGTCCCGCCGATCGCGTCGCCATCCTGGCTCGCGGTCAGCGTTTTATTCAGTTCGATCGTCTCCACCAGGTCTGCGGGAATCACATCGAGCTTTACCTGCCGCACCGTGGCTTCGGGCGAGGGCACATTGATGCCGTTGATCGTCACGTTGGTCAGCCGCGGCTCAGTGCCGCGAATCTGTACGTACTTTCCTTCACCTTCATCGCGTTCCAACGAAACGCCCGGCAGCCGTCCGACCGCGTCGGCGATATTCGCATTCGGCAAACTGCGAATCACGTCCGCGGAAATCACGTTGACGATATTTTCCGACGTTCGTTGAATCTGAATCTCTTCCGCTACCCCTTGCAGATCTGCGTGTACCTGCACCGACTGGTTCGCGCTGGCAATCTGCATCGAAACGTTGAGTGAAGCTTTTTGGTCCGCGGCCAGTTTCACTTTCGAAGTGAACACCGCAAAGCCCGAATAGCTCACCGTCACCGTATATTCACCCGGCGCCAGATTGCCGATCGTAAATTGGCCCTGCGTATCGGACACCGTCGAATATCCGCCGGGTTGTGCCGAAACCGCCGCACCTTGCAACACCCCTCCGCCCGCATCCGTCACGTAACCTGAAATCGAACCTTTGCCGTTCTGATCCGTTTCCGAGCTCGCGCCGCGTTCGTCCGCGGAATTTCGGCGCGTTTGCGCGCCACCGGTTCCGGCCGTCAGCAGCAAGATGATCAGCGCCAGAAGGCTAAGCGCCAGACGCGACGCATTGCGGTCCGCTGTCCTTAAATTGGAGAAGGTGAAGAAATTTGGAATTCGCTTGATCACCCTGCTCATTGAATTCTCCTCAGGCCGCCGTCTGTGGAATGTCGAACGGGTCTCGTTCCGGGCCGCTCGAAGAAATCTGCGGCTCTTCGTCGTAGGCCCATTAGGCTCGCGGTTTGCGGACGTGGCGTGAACGAATCTTTGTGCGGGGTTGAATAGAGCCTGAATTTTTTTCAGATTGCAGCAACTACGGGTACTTCGCTCGGAATTTGCGCCAGAAGGCCCGGCGCGGCGGGCAAGGTAACGCGGAAGATGGATCCAGTACCGAGGCGGCTCTCCGCCGCGATGGTTCCACCGTGCATAACCGTAATCCAGCGCGCAATCGCCAGCCCTAGTCCCGCGCCGCCCGTTTCCCGCGAACGCGCGCGGTCCGTACGGTAGGAGCGCTCGAAAATCAGAGCCAACTCATGCTCCGCAATACCAATTCCGGAGTCGCGGACCAGGATTTGCACTTGATCGGCTTCCGGCTGCATTTCGATTTCGCAAAAGCCCCCATCCGGCGTGTACTTGATCGCGTTGTCCACCAGGATCAGCAGCAAGCGGTCGATCGCAATCGCGTCCGCCCGCACCCACACCGGCCGGCCCGGGGTCCGCAAATGGATATCCAGGTTTTTATTCGTAGCCAGCAGCAGCGCCCGTTCCTGCGCTTTCCGCACGTGGATCTCTAGGTCGATCAGCCGCAATTCCATTCCGGTCGTACCGGCGTCGGCCCGCGCCAGCGTCAGCAGATTTTCCAGCAGGCTGGTCGTTTCCTCGGAGGTCTTCAAAATTTTCGCCAGCGCCTCCGCGTATTGCTGTTCGCTGCGCGGCCGCCGCAGCGTCACTTCCGCCAGTGTGCGAATCACCGCTACCGGAGTCCGCAAATCGTGCGAAGCGTCCGCCGTGAATTGGGTAATACGCTTGAACGAAGTGTCGATTCGCTCCAGCATGGCGTTCAACGCTTCCGTCAGCCGCCGCAATTCATCTCGCGCCCGCGGCACTTCCAGCCGCTGCGAAAGGCTGTCTACGCCAATGCGCTCGGCGGTTTCAATAATCCGCGTCACCGGAGCCAGCGACCGGCCGCTCAGCCAGTAACCCAGCAGCGACGCCAGCACCACCAGCAGCGGCACGGTTTCCCTTTCGATGTCTCGAAAATTATCCAGCGCGCGATCGAACGGCTCGGTGGGGACCGCCGCATGAATTTCATAGGTCTGGCCGTTGGTTTGAAATTTCTGCAGCGCGATCCGGTATTGAATGTGATTCAGGTTGGTGGTGAAAAATTTGGGAGGCCCGCTATCCGCCGCCGGCAGTTGCACTCCCGGCAGCAGGAATGGCGGCGAACGGAATATCCAGTCTTGATTCGCGCCAGCCACTTCGAAAACCGCCCCGCTGGGCCACCAACTGGCCAGCTCGGCCAGTTCCTTCTGTACTTTCGCGTCGCCCTTCGCCGCACTGCGCTCGATCAGCCGCTGCAGGCTTTGCAGGTTCATGCTGGAGGCGTCGTTTACCGTAACTTCGATGCTGCGCCGGAATCCGACATCGCTGATCCACACAAAAACGCTGAACGATGCGGCCAGCACTACAAAATACAAAGCCGTCAGCCGGGTGCGAATCGTGATGTTCATGCCCGATCCGGAATTCCCATCGAATATCCAACGCCGCGATGCGTTTGAATCAGCCGGGTCGGCGAATCCCGATCGACTTTCTTTCGCAGCAGCCGCACGAAAGCATCAAGCGTATTTTCTTCCACGTCCCGCCGGTTGCCCCATACGTCCGCAATAATCGCCTGGCGCGAAACCACCTGTCCCTTGTGCCGCGCCAGAACTTCCAGCAACCGGAATTCGGTCAGAGAAAGCGCCAGGGGCTCGCCGCGGCGGAACGCGCGTTGCGCCGCTACGTCCAAAACCAAATCCCCGGCCTCCAGCACGTTTTTCGGCTTGATCCCGGTGCGCCGCTCGATCGCCCGAATCCTCGACAGCAATTCGACGAACGAAAACGGCTTGGTCAGATAATCGTCCGCGCCCAAATCCAAACCGCGCACGATATCGGCCAGCGAATCCCGCGCCGTCAACATCAGCACCGGCGTGTCGCGGCTGCTCGACCGCAGTTGCTCCACCACTTCGAACCCGCTCAAGTCCGGCAGCATCACATCCAGCAAAATCAGGTCGAAGTTGGTTTCTTCGGACCGGCGCAGCGCCGCCTGCCCTTCGCCGCACAGCTGCACTTTGAATTGCTCTTCTTCCAGCCCGCGCATCAGGACGGCAGCCAACTCCGGTTCGTCTTCAACCACGAGAATATTCATAGGGGATAGGAGCCGGAAGTGTACGGGGTGATTTATGTCAATCCGATGAACGCCAGATTACGAAGCCGTCACACGCCGCAAAATCCGGCGGGCAAACGCCGCGAAAACTTCCCGAACATGCCTATTTTCCAAAACTGGCTTATGATTCCTGCTCATGAGGGTCTTGCTGGTCGAAGACGATTCTCGAATCGCGCGATTCGTGGGCAAAGGCCTGCGCGAACAATCTTACGCCGTGGATTTGGCCACCACTGGCCCTGACGCCCTGTACCAGGCCGAAATCAACAGTTACGACCTCTTCATACTCGACGTGATGATTCCCGGCCTCGATGGTTTCCAGGTCTGCCGCAAACTTCGCGAATCGGGAATCCGCGCTCCGATCCTCATGCTCACGGCGCGCGATGCCGTCGACGATCGCATCACCGGCCTCGATCACGGTGCCGACGATTACCTCACCAAGCCTTTCGAATTCGGAGAATTGCTCGCGCGCCTCCGCGCCTTGCTGCGCCGCTCCACCGAAGTACGCCTCCCGGAAATTAAAATTGCCGATTTGATTTTGGATACGCGCGGGCAGCGCGTCTCCCGCGCCGGCCGCCAGATCCCGGTCACTTCCAAGGAATATGCTCTGCTCGAATTTCTAGCCCGCAACGTGGGCCGCGTGATTGGCCGCGCCGAAATCGCCGAGCATGTCTGGGACGAATCCTTCGATCCATTTTCCAATTTGATCGAGGTCTACGTGAATCGCCTGCGCAAGAAAATCGATTCGCCCGGCGCCGATCCCTTGTTGCACACTCGCCGCGGCGCCGGCTATGTTCTCGGGCCGGACGAATCCACAGCCGCGCATCCGAGAGTTCCCGATGCCGCCAAACGCGCCCGCCCCAAACCCCCAACCGGCGGCACGCGGAAAATCCATGTTTAATTCCGTTCGATTTCGTCTGACGTTTTACTACACCGCCGCCTTCGCCATCGTATCCCTGCTTTGCGCTTTGAGCCTCTACGCGATTCTCAAGCGCGAAACCGTCCAGCGCATCGATGCCGACCTGGCCCAGATTTCCGATTCTTTCCTGACCACCGTGCATGCCGAACTGAAAGACCAACCGGGCGCCGCTCCTTTGAAACTCTCGATCGACGAGGCCATCGCCGAGCATTCGTTCCGCGATTACGTCTTCGCCGTTTTTGACGCCGACGGCAAGCTGCTCCAGGCCTCCCCTGCGAATTTTGCAATACAAGACAAAAATGAATTTTCTCTCGATGCCGTATTCGGCTCGCCATCGTTCCAGCAGTTGCTAGCAGGCGCTAATGGTTCGGTCGTGGATTTTGCGGATTTACACGGCAGCGGCGAACGCTTTCGCGGCTATGCGCGGCATTTCGCCACGCCTCAGGGTTCCTGCACTTTGGTTGTGCTGTTTTCTTTACACCAGCCTGGAGAATTTCTCGAATCGATTCGCCACGCCTTTGCGCTGATTCTTCCTCTCGGCATTATTCTCGCCAGCCTCGGCGGATATTTCCTCGCCCGTCGCGCTCTCGCTCCAGTCGCTTCCATGAGCCAGCAGGCCTCCCGCATCGATGCCGGGAATCTTCACGATCGCCTCGCCGTGGTCAACGAACGCGACGAACTTGGCATGCTCGCTCAATCCTTCAACCAATTGCTCGATCGCGTGGCTCAGTCCATGGACCAGCAGCGTCGCTTCATGGCCGACGCCTCCCACGAACTCCGCACTCCCCTCGCTATCTTGCGCGGCGAAGCCGACGTGGCCCTTTCCCAGCCGCAGCGCTCTACCGCCGAATATCGCGAGTCTCTCCAAGTCTTGCGCGACGAAGCCCGCCGTCTCAGCCAAATCGTCGAAAATCTCTTCACCCTCGCCCGCGCTGACGCCGGAAATTATCCCCTCGCCAAATCCCAGTTTTATCTCGACGAACTCCTCGGCGAATGTGTCCGCGCCGCGCGCGCCCTGGCCTCCGCAAAAAATATTCGCCTCGACCTGCAATCCGAACCGGATTTGTTGGTCGACGCCGATGAAGCCTTAATCCGCCGCATGGTCCTCAATCTCATCGACAACGCCATCAAATTTTCCGCCCCCGGTGGCCGCGTTTCGGTAAACGCAAACCGCCAGCACTCCAGCTACCTCGTCACGGTGCAAGATGACGGCGCCGGCATTCCCGCCGATCTGCAACCGCGCGTCTTCGAAAGATTTTTTCGCGCCGATCAAGCCCGCACCAGCCAGAGCGATGCTGGCGCCGGCCTCGGCCTCGCCATTGCTCGCTGGATCGCCGAAGTCCACCACGGCGAATTGAAACTCGTGTCCTCCAGCAACCAAGGCAGCGTCTTCGTCGCCTCGCTAAAAGCCTCGCCAATTCCCTCGCCCGCCGCTTCGCTTTCCGCCTAGCCGCGTTAATCCTGCGTTTAACTCGCCTTTCCTACTCTGATCACGGAGAAAATCGCCGTGAGATTTGCCGCTCTCATGAACGCTCGTCGAACCCTTCCAACGCTGCTGGCCCTGCTGGCCCTGCTAGCTCTCGGTGGCGCGCTCCACGCCCAACAAGGTGCCGCGGCCGTTGACGAACAAAAGGCCGCAGCGGCGAACGGCTGCCAGGTCACGCATGCCGATCAAACGACCAACGGCGCGTCGGCCAATCCGGCTATCCCCCCCGGAGCTTCTTCCGGAACCCCCGCCGCGCCCGTCTGCCTCACCCTGCAGGACGCGCTCGATCGCGCCCGCAAATATAATCCGCAATTTCAGTCCGTCGTCACCGCTGCCGCCATCGCGCATCAAGACAGCCGCCAATCCCTCGCCGGCCTGCTGCCGACCGTCACCTACAACAACCAGTTCATCTACACCCAGCCAAATCAATTGAACGGCGTCCGCTTCATCGCCAATAACACCGTCCACGAATACATCAGCCAGGGAAATGTTCACGAATCCATCGGCGTCGCGGAAGTCGCCGATTTTCGCCGCGTCTCCGCCACCGCCGCTGCGGCCAAAGCGAAAGCCGAAATCGCCTCGCGCGGCTTGGTCGTCACCGTCGTACAGCTCTACTACGCGCTGGCCGCTGCCGAAGCAAAAGCCCTGGCTGCCCAGCAGACCGCCGATCAAGGCGACCAATTTCTGAAATTAACCACGAACCTCGAAGCCGGCGGCGAAGTCGCGCACTCCGACACCATCAAAGCGGACCTGCAAGTTGAAGATCGCCGCCGCCAGCTCAAAGAAGCGCAGTTGGCGCTCGTCAATGCCCGCCTCGACCTCGCGGTCATTCTCTTTCCGAATTTCAATACGAATTTCGATCTCGCCGAAGATCTGCACGCCGCCACGCCGCTCCCGCGCCTGGAAGAAGTCCAGCGCCAAGCCGCGCGCGATAATCCCGACGTGCGCGTCGCGCTCGAAGCCGTGCGCGCCTCCGGCTACGACGTGACCGCCGCTCGCGCCGGATACCTGCCCTCTCTCGGCCTCGATTACTTCTACGGAATCGACGCGCCCAACTTCGCCGCCCGCACCCAAGGCCTCAGCAACCTGGGCTATTCGGCGATCGCCACCCTCAATATTCCCATCTGGAATTGGGGCGCCACCCAAAGCAAAGTCAAACAGGCTGAACTTCGCCGCGAACAATCCAAACGCGAACTTTCTTACGCGCAAAGAAAACTTCTCGCCGAAATGCAGTCGCTCTACACCGAAGCCGAAACCGCGCAGAACGAACAGGCCGGCCTGGAACGCGCCTCCAAGCTCGCCGCCGAAAGCCTGCGCCTCACCACGCTTCGTTATCAGAACGGCGAAGGTACCGTCCTCGAAGTAGTCGACGCTCAAACCGCCTTCGCCACCGCCAGCGCCGCCTATCACGACGGCGCCGTGCGTTTCCGCGTCGCGCTGGCCAGCCTTCAAACTCTTACAGGAGTGTTGCCCACGCCATGATTCCCCAACCTGCCCGCGGCGAATCGCGCCGCACCGGCGTCATCTGCCTGCTATCTATTTTTGCGGCGGCGCTCGCGCTCTTCGGCTGCACCAAAAAAGAAGCCGAAGTCGAGCCGGTCGTCTCGGTGCAAGTTGAGGCCGCCAAACGCGGCGAAATCTCCGAAACAGTTTCCGCCGACGCCGTGGTTTACCCCGTCGAGCAAGCCGTCATCACTCCGAAGATTACGTCGACCATCAAGACCTTCGAAGTCCAGCGCGGCAGCCGCGTAAAAAAAGGCCAGTTGCTCGCGGTTCTCGAAAATGCCGACCTCGCTGCCGCCGCCGATCAGAGCAAAGGCGAATTTCAGCAGGCGGAAGCCGGCTACACCACCGCCACCGGCGCCAGCATCCCCCAGGAATTGCAAAAGGCCACTTTGGATGCCGCCGTCGCCAAGTCCACGTTCGACGCTCAGCAAAAGGTCTACGACAGCCGCAAAACTCTTTTCGATCAAGGCGCACTCCCTCGCCGCGATTTCGACACCGCCGAAGTAGCCTTGGCCCAGGCGCGCAATCAATATGAAGTCGCGCAACGTCAGCTCGACGACCTGAAGCGCATCGGCCAGGAACAGTCGCTGAAATCCGCTACCGGTCAGCTCGGCGCAGCCAAAGGAAAATATCTCGGCGCCGAAGCCCAGCTCAGCTATTCGGAAATTCGCAGCCCCATTGACGGCGTGATCACCGACCGGCCGCTCTACCCCGGCGAACTGGCCACCGCCAATGCCCCACTCCTCACCGTGATGAACAATTCGAAGCTCATCGCCAAAGCGCACCTCTCGCAGGCCGAAGCCCTGCGCTTGAAAGTTGGCGACGAAGCCGAACTCGCCGTCCCGGGCCTCGACCAGCCGGTGCAAGCGCGCGTAAGCCTGGTCAGTCCCGCGGTCGATGCCGGCAGCACCACCATTGAAGTTTGGTTTGAAGTCCCCAAGCCGAATCCGGCGTTGCGGCCGGGTATGACCGTCGCAGTCACGGCCACCGCGAAGACCAGCAAAGACGCCTTGACCGTTCCTACCAGCGCCGTTTTTAAAAATGCTGACGGAACCGAATACGTCCTGCTAGCGGGCAGCGATGACAAGGCGCATCAGAAAACCGTCAAAACCGGAATCCGCAATGCCGAAGACGTCCAGATCGAAGACGGGATTAAAGAAGGCGATTCGGTAATCGTTTCCGGCGGATACGGCGTCCCCGACAAAACGGAAATCAAAATCGAAACCGCCCCCGCCCCCGAAGCCCCTGCCGCTGACGATAAAGACAAGGGCGCCGACGATAAAGCTGCGGACGACAAAGCAGGCGCGGATAAGCCTGCCGATAAGGGCAAGGAATAGTTCCGTGCCATCCGCCGAAAATTCGCCAGGACAAAATGGGCAGCCCGGGTACGAGGCGCCGTGGTTCGAACGTCTCGCGCGCCCTATGTTGTTTCTCATCGCCACTCTGGCCATCGTCGGCGCGTATCTCGCCTTTTCGATTCCGGTTGCGGTCTTCCCCAATACCGACTTCCCCCGCGTCGTCATCGGCGTCGACAACGGCGTCACGCCCATCGACCAGATGCTCGTCACCATCACCCGTCCGCTGGAAGAAGCCGTCAATTCCGTGCCCGGCCTGCAGAAAGTCTATTCCACCACCAGCCGCGGCTCCGCCGAAGTGAATTTGTTCTTCGATTGGAACGTCGATATGTTTCAAACCCTACAGCGCGTCGATTCCGTAGTAGCGCGCGTGCAGAGTGAACTACCGCCCACCGCGAAAATCGAAACCCACCGCCTCACCTTCGCCACTTTTCCAATTCTCGGCTACAGCCTCACATCCGATTCGGTTTCCCAGGAAAAATTGTGGGAAATCGCCACCTACGATCTGAAGCCGCGCCTCAACCGCCTCGACGGCGTCGCCACCATCCTCATCCAGGGCGGCCGCGCTCCCGAATTTCATGTCGTCCCCGATCCCGCCAAGCTGCTCTCCGCCGGAATCACCATCACCGACCTTCTCGAAGCGATTCGCCGCACCAATCTCATCGATTCCCCCGGCCTGTTCGAAAGCAATCACCAATTGGTCCTCGGCCTGGTCAGCGGCCAGGTTCACACCCCCGCGGAAATTTCCGGAATCGTGGTGAAGAGCACGGCTGCCGGTATCCCCATCCGCATCGGCGACGTCGCGATGGTCGTCAGCGCCGCCGAACCGGTCTATACGATTGTCACCGCCAATGGAAAATCCGCCGTCCTGGTCAGCATCATGCGCCAGCCGCAAAGCAACACCATCGCGGTGGCCGACGAAGTTCACGCCCAGATCGCCGAACTCTCGGCCAGTTTGCCTCCGGGTGTTCATCTAGAACCTTTTTACGATCAATCCACCATCGTCCACGAATCCATCGCCAGCGTGCGCGATGCCGTGCTCCTCGGATTGATCTTGTCGTCTGTGGTTCTCGTCCTGTTCCTGCGCGATTGGGGCACCTCGCTCGTCGCCGGCCTTGTAATTCCCGTCACCCTCTCGCTTACTCTGATCGTCCTGAAAATGACCGGCCAAAGTTTCAATCTGATGACGCTTGGCGGCCTCGCCGCCGCCGTCGGCCTGGTGATCGACGACGCTATCGTCGTCCTCGAAAATATCGTCCTGCATCGCGACGCTGGCGAAGGCCGCATCCAGGCCATTCAAAGCGCGCTGCGCGAAATGACCGTTCCGCTGATCGGCTCGACCATCACGCCCATCGTGGTCTTTCTTCCCCTGATCGCCATCACCGGAGTTACCGGCAGCTTTTTCCGCGCCCTCGCCATCACCATGACCGTGTCGCTCTTCAGCTCCCTGCTGCTGGCCCTCAGCTTCACGCCGACGCTCAGTTATTATTTCGTGCGCCGCACTGGGCCAGAACTCGCCGCAGGCTCAGTCGCGCCAAAATCCGCCCGCGAACTCCTCGCCGCCGAGGACGCCCACACCACCGGCCTTTTTGGCCGCATCGTAAATTTCTACGAACGCGCCATGCGCGTCGTCCTGCACCGCCGCTGGGCTGTCGCCATCGGCTCGCTCGTCATCGTCATCCTCACCGTGGTTTGCTACAACTTCGTCGGCACCGATCTGCTCCCCGAAATGGACGAAGGCGGCTTCATCCTCGATTACTACACGCCCCCCGGCAGCTCCCTCGCCGAATCCGACAAGATCCTCCAGAACATTGAAAAAATCCTGCGCTCGGTTCCGGAAGTCGAGAGCACTTCCCGCCGCACCGGCTTGCAGCTCGGCCTCATCGCTGTCACCGAGGCCAATCGCGGCGACTTTACCGTCCGCCTCAAGCAGGATCGCAGCCGTAGCATTGAAGAAATCATGGACGACGTCCGCCAGCAGGTCGAAAAAAGCCAGCCCGCCACTCAGGTCGAATTCGTGCAGGTCTTGCAGGACATGATCGGCGACCTCACCAGCGCCCCCGAGCCGATCGTCATCAAATTATTTTCGCAGGATCCGCAACTGCTCAATACCTCAGCTCCGCGCGTCGCTGACGCCATCCAAAAAGTTCCCGGCGTCGTCGACGTCCTCGACGGCATCCAGAACAACATCAGCGGCCCGGCGGTCACCTTTAAGGTCGATCCCATCACCGCTGCGCGTTCCGGTTTCACCCCGGAAGAAATTTCCACCGACGCCACCGCCATTCTCGAAGGTGCCGAAGCCGCCGCGCCGGTGATTCTCAACGACCGCGCCTATCCCATCCGCGTCCGTCTACCTGAACAGGACCGCGCCTCGCTCGATCGCATGCAAAATACGCTGCTCACCAGCGCCACGGGACGCACCGCCTCCCTCGGCTCCCTCTCGACCATCACCACCGATCCCGGCCAGACCGAGATCCATCGCGAAAATTTGCAGCGCCTGATCGAAGTCACTGGCCGCCTCGAAGGCGTCGACCTCGGCCGCGGCGTCACCGCGGTGAAAAAAGCGGTGGCGGACTTGAAGCTTCCTTCCTCAATCCGTATCGAATACGGCGGCACTTACGCCGAACAACAAAAATCCTTCGCCGACCTGCTCGGCGTTTTGATTCTCGCTCTCGTGCTGCTCTTCATCGTGCTGCTCTTCGAATTTCGCAACTTCTCCGCCCCCGTCGCGATTCTGGCGTCGGCGTTGCTCTCCACTTTCGGCGCCTTCGTCGCCTTGCTCATCACCCGCACGACCTTCAACGTCGCTTCCTTCATGGGCATGATCATGGTCATCGGCATCGTCGCCAAGAACGGAATTTTGCTGCTCGATGCCGAACAGAAATATCGCGCGATGGGACTCACCGCCGAAGACTCCATGATCCAGGCCGGCCGTCGCCGCCTCCGCCCCATCGCCATGACCGCTCTCGCGGCCATCGCCGGCATGTTGCCCCTGGCTTTCGCCATCGGCGCCGGTTCCCAGATGTTGCAGCCGCTAGCCATTGTCGTGGTCGGGGGTCTGATCAGCTCCATGGTTTTGTCGCTGATCCTCACCCCGGCGTTGAATTTCTATCTGCATCGCCCGGCTCGAAATGACTCGGCAGCATAACGGATTAGATTCGCAGAAAAGTTGAAAATGGGCAGGCCATGAAATCAAGACTAAATTCCTGGAGGATGATAATGATGAAAACGAAGTTTCGATTCGCAGCGGGTTTTGGAATTCTGGCGCTCGGACTTTTGCTATTGGCTCTTCCCGCTTCGGCCCAGCAGACCGGTGCTTCAGGCTATAAACTCGACAAGAAGGTCAAGCTCGGCGGCAGCGGCGGCTGGGATTATCTCGAAGTCGATCCCGCCACCCATCGCCTCTTCATCTCCCGCGGCACCCACGTCATCGTCGTCGACCCGGATCAGGGAAAGATCCTCGGCGACATTCCCAATTCCGCCGGCGTTCACGGCATCGGCATCGCCGACGAATTCAACAAGGGTTTCATCACCAACGGCAAAAATGGCGACGCTACCATGTTCGACCTCACCTCCCTCGCCGTCGGCGGCACGATCAAAACCGACGAAGACTCCGACGGCGTCATCTACGATCCATTTTCCAAGCGCATCTTCACCTTCAATGGCGACGCCAACACTTCGACTGCCATCGACGCCGCCACGGGGAAAGCCGTCGCTACTTTCAAACTCGGCGGTGGCCCGGAATTTGCCGCCTCCGACGCCAAAGGAAATATCTTCGTCAACCTCGAAGATAAAAGCGCCCTCGTAAAATTCGACGCCAAGACCCTAAAAATCGAAAACACCTGGCCGCTCGCGCCCTGCGAATCCCCCTCTGGCCTCGCCATCGACGCCGCCAACGAAATCCTCGTCGTCGGCTGCCACAATAAACTCATGGCCTTCGTCGACGGCAATTCCGGCAAAGTCCTCGGCACCGTGCCCATCGGCCAGGGCGTCGACGCCAACCGCTTCGACCCCGCCACCGGCTACGCCTTCGCTTCCTGCGGCGACGGCACTCTCACCATCGCCCACGAAGATTCGCCGACCAAATTCTCGCCGGTCGAAACCATCCAGACCCAGCGGGGCGCCCGCACCATGGCCATCGACTACGCCACCCACACCGTCTACCTCGTCACTGCGGAATTCGGGCCCACGCCTGCGCCCACCAAAGACAACCCACGCGCCCGTCCGCCAATTCTCCCGGACACGTTCACCCTGCTGATCTACAAAAAATAGCGCGCACGCGGCACGAAAAAAAACCGCCGCACCAATGCGGCGGTTCGCGTTAACCGCAAGCGCCAACTTGCCTTACAATGATGGAGCCCGTATCGGTCGGGGCGTAGCGCAGCCTGGTAGCGCGCCTGCCTTGGGCGCAGGAGGTCCGCGGTTCGAATCCGCGCGCCCCGACCATTAAATCGCCGAAGTAGTTGCGATTCCTCCCGTCCCCGTTTTCAACCTAGCTACCATCGCAAGCTCTGCAAACGGCGAACCCTGCGGTTGCACCTCGCGGCAACCTGCGCTGCACATCCCTTACGTACTGCCTCCGTTGTTACCTTTTTTAGAACTTGACAACCACGGAACCTCATTGTAAATCTTGCGCAGAATTCAGGTCACGCCGTCAGGCCCTCGCACACCGCTCTTCGTTTCACGAACCGGGATCTCCCTTGCTTTGGAAATTTTTCGACAGGCCCTCCGCCTGCGGCCCCAATGCCAATAACGCATTCAGGAACTTGGAGGTCTTCTTATGCCTCAGCATCACAGCACTCCGCTTCGCGGCCTGATTTCCACCGGCCGGTCTCCGCTATTCCAGGGTCGCTTCGGACGCATGTTCCGCTCGCTCCCGAAAGCAGTATTCGGCCGAGACGATGACGAAAACATTAAAAATCTCACCAAGCTGGGATTCCAAATTCCGGTAACGAAAAGCGGAATGTCCGCCCTCTTTGACCCGCCCACCGATGGCCCCGACCCCGAGGAAGGCGGCATCCCCGCCCTCTACACCTACCTCGGCCAATTCATGGACCACGACATAACTTTCGATCCCGCCAGCAGCCTGCAGGCCCAGGACGATCCCGACGCCTTGACCGATTTTCGTACTCCCGCCTTCGACCTCGACAATATCTATGGCCGCGGCCCCGATGATCAGCCTTACATGTACAACAAAGATGGAATGACCTTTCTGCTGGGCGATCCGCTCACCGGCGACCGCCCGCCGAATCCAAGTGCTCCCCAATTTACCGCCACGGATCTACCGCGCAATTCCGCGCACCCGGCTCGCGCGCTCATCGGCGACCCGCGAAACGACGAAAACACCATCGTCTCGCAGCTCCAAGGCCTGTTTCACCGCTTTCACAATCGCACCGTGCAGGACCATCCCGATTTCACCTTCGCCCAAATCCAGGAGCGAGTGCGATTCCACTATCAGTACATGATCCTCCATGATTTTCTGCCCCGGATCATTAACGCCAATGTCTTAAAAGAGCTCCGGAATAAGGCGGGAAATTACGATCAAAAGAACCTGAAATTCTTCCACTGGAAAAACGAACCGTTTATGCCTGTCGAGTTTTCCGTGGCTGCCTATCGTCTGGGCCATTCCATGGTCCGGCCCGGCTATCGGCTCAATAGCGACGCCCACAACCTTTTGCCCATTTTCAGCACTCCAGAATCTTTAGAAGCGGGCTTCCCTCACGATCTCGCAGGTTTTCAAAAAATGGCCAGCGACCGCGCCATTGACTGGGGCCGCTTCATCGACATCGACGATCGCCCTTACGGCAGCGACGAAAAGCTGCACGACAAAGAAAAAGAGAAAAAGAGACTGCACGAGAATGCGCACCGCCTGCAATTTGCCTATCGCCTCGATACCTCGGTCGTATTCGCCCTTTCCAATCTCCCCATTCCGTCGGTCGTCGCCGCGCCGCCACCGGCGTTGCCGGTCCGCAATCTCATTCGCGGCTGGCGACTGGGACTCCCCACCGGGCAACACGTCGCCCGGGCCATGGGTCACACGCCGTTGGAAGACAAGGACATTCGGATCGGAAAAGGGGTCGATAAACAGGATCCCAAAGACCCGCCGATTATCCCCATCAACAGAGTCGATCCTGTCTTCGCGCAGAATTGCCCGCTGTGGACTTACATCCTCGCCGAAGCCATGCACCATCAGATCAAGGTAAAAATTCCCGTGGAACGAGAGATTTCGATAACCACGCCCCAGCTGGGTCCCGTCGGCGGTCGCATCGTCGCCGAAGTATTTCTGGGCCTGATGTTTGGCGACAACCACTCGCTGCTCAGCTCCAATCCCACCTGGACGCCCGACAACAAAAATTTCGCCCTCAAGGATTTCGTGAACTACGCACTCGGAAAATAACTGCCGCAACTCGAATTCTTAGGAGTAAGCCGAAAAAATGCAT
The DNA here is from genome assembly GCA_036401315.1 of Candidatus Acidiferrales bacterium. GTDB lineage: Bacteria > Acidobacteriota > Terriglobia > Acidiferrales > UBA7541 > Palsa-295. Next base: position 19,645 of record DASWVE010000047.1, on the reverse strand, counting down.
AAAGCCTCTCACCAACAAACGCAATCCAATAAAAGCTGCGTCGTCATCGGCGCGGGGCTCGCCGGCCTCAGCGCCGCCTACCAGCTCACCAAGAAAAACTGGGAGGTCACCGTCGTCGAGGCCCGCGACCGCATCGGCGGCCGCGTCTTCACCGACCGTTTCCGCGAAAGCCCCGAACTTTATTGCGAATTGGGCGGCGAATGGGTGGGCGACGATCACGACGAAATCAAGAAGCTCTGCCAAGAGCTGAAGCTCGACTTGATCCCGCACCACTTCCGCTATTCGTTCGCTGAATTAGGCTCCATCCGCGAAACCTTGCCCGTCGGCGCGTGGCCCTTTGAAAAAAGGCTTCAAAAAAAGCTCGAGAAAGAAATGAAGAAACTGGGCAACGCTTCGCCCGCCGCGCAGAACAGCTTTGATCGTCAGGATTGGTGGACATTCTTACGCTGCCAGGGTTTTTCGGACCAGGACTTGCTGCGCCGCGACCTGATGGACAGCACCGATTTTGGCGAAACCATCCGTCAGGCCGGTGCATTTTCCGCCGCCTCCGAATATTACGGCCCGGGCAGCGATACGACCGACGAAATGGATTGGCGCATCGCGGGAGGAAACACCCGCCTGGTAAATGCCCTCGCCGAACGCGTCGGCCTGCACGTCATCTATAACAGCATGGAGGTGCAACGAATCGAGCAAGAGGGCGATTGGGTGAGTGTGTACGCCGTGGACAATCGGACCGAACTGTTCGCCCCGCCGCGGCCGAACCCAGCCGCGTTGCCGCCCCGCGAGCAGGTATTCAAAGCTCGTTATTGCGTCTGCACCGTCCCGGCCCGGGTGCTGGATTCCATCAAATTCGTTCCACCCTTACCCGAATCGCAAGCGCTCGCGGCCCGCGACTTGCAATACTGCCGCATTATGAAAACCGTGCTGCTGTTCCCCACCCGCTTCTGGGAGAAGCGTTTGGGAAAGCAATTTTCCTGCTTCACCGACGGCACTTCCGATTTTATATTCGCCGCTTCACTCGGTCAGCCCGGCACGCAGGGCATCCTGTGCAGCTATGCGATCGGCGACAAAGCCGATGATCTCGCGTCGCGCGGGCCCGTCGAACTGCGCGCGCTCATCGCCGCGGATTTGGCGAAACTTTTCCCGGGCGAAGATACCGCGCCCATCGCCGCCCACCGCTACGCCTGGCAACAGGATAAATACACCCAGGGCGCTTACGCGTTCTATCGTCCCGGCCAATGGTTTCCGGTTCGAACCGAACTCGCCAAGCATCACAAATCGATTTATTTTGCGGGGGAGCACATCGCCGACGAGCAAGGATTCATGGACGGCGCCGTCGACACTGGGCAGATTGCTGCGCGGGACATCGAGAAGGCCTACAAGAAAGCGAAGTTTGGGAACGCGCAAACGGTCGCTCCACGTGGCGCAAGCGCTTCCAGGCCCGACCCGCGAAATACCAAGATCGTTCGATATGCAGGCCAGGGCCGCTCAGATTCCTACTGATACCGGCGCGTTAGAAATGGCTGAACAATCCAATCAAAATAATAATGGGAATGGGAACCCCGATCACCCACAACAAAATTGAACGCATCCGATTCTCCTAAGCTGCGAATTAAATTGAACTAGATTTCCACCACTCGATCGCGCTGGCGTCCCCCGACCGTCGCCGCATAGCTCGCACAAAAAGCGCCAACCAGCAGCGCCAGGAACAGCCAGTACAACGAATGTGCAATGGCTTTCCGCGCCGTATCCGCCGTCTGCCGCGCCTGATCGAAAACCTGCGTCACCCGCGCTTGCGCGTCCGCGGGACTCAGGCCAGTTCGCGCCGAAATCACCTGCGCCAGATATGCCGCATCATAATCGGGCAATTCTCCGCGACGGATGCCATTCGCCAGGATCACGCCCACTTCCTCCCGCACCGCCGCACTGTTCGCGCCGCTGTCCGGCGTGACGCCCGCCGATCGCAACAACGCATCCACGTAATAAGGATTCGCGTCCGCGATCCGCGCAGCGCCTGCCGACCCGCCTTCCGCTCGCGCTTCTCCCGCCATGCGCGCCGCCGCAGATCCCAAGAATCCCGCGGCCAGCACCAACGCCACCGCCCAAACCAGAAATCCGTGCGCCGTGTCGCGGAAAAATACTTCGTCATTGTGAACATTCACCCACTTCGTCCGCAGCCGCCCGCCGAGGTAGCCGCCCATCGTCGACGATACGATTTGCATCAGGATGAACCAGATGATCGCCCCGCGCCCGACGGCAGTCGCCGATGCCCCGGCATTCGACCAAGGAGAAATCGAAGACAGTCCGATGCCCGAACCCAGCGCCAGCAGAATCAAAGACAGCGCCGCCGCCACAAAACCGCCCGCAACAATCGCCGCCCAAGAAACTCCCGACGAATGAGCCTCATTTCGCACCGGCCGATTTACATTCCAATTCGCATCACGCGCCACCGCGGCTTGGGAAGCCATACACTCTCCTTCAAATATTCAAAAAAACTGGAATGGAGATTATCAGCCTGCGAAAACGCAACCATACCCGGAAGTACGTATCGGACGGGGCCAGATGCTGTACCCAACCCGCCCGCGCACACTCGCCACTCAGCGGCAGTTCTTCGACGTTCAACTCGCACCCTGGCCCGTTCAACCGCTGCCGCTTGCCACGCAGGCCGACTTTGCCGTATATTTTCAGTTGCAACTGAGTTGCAACAAGGAATCGGCCCTGAATCGTTTCGGGAGGTCTACCATGTGCACGGGAAAGAGAGTTCTGGCCGTTCAGGATAATTTCGGGCAAGTCGCGGAATGCGATTGCGGCACGGTCCACGTCAGCATCGGCCCGGTCAGCGTCGCACTCGATTCCCATTCACTACGGAATTTGCATAACCTGCTGGGCGCCGCGGTTCACAAGAAGGATGCAATGGAAGACGGCGAGCCGGAATCGATCTTTTTCCACGCCGCCCACTTCGAATCGAGAAAGGTCCTAAAGCTTAAGCACTGAAGCCCAAGGCTCGAGTATCCAAGCCGCGCGTTGCGCGCTAGCTTTTGAATCGCCCGCCAGCGGCTCCCGGGTGTGAAAATATTTTTGGTACGCCGCAATCCAATCGCGCGCTTCGTCGTTTTGCGCGGTCTGTAGGCTCAGCTTCCCTCCGCACACCGATTCGTGCAGATATTCTTCCAGCTGGTCCTTCACAAACGAACTCCACGTCGCATCGAACCGCGGCTCCGGCCACAAGTTTCGAATGTCTTCCGCCCCGCCCAGACCTGGCGCGATCAGGTAATCCACTTCGTACTTATCGGCTGGCGCATTGCGTATTCCATATTCCTGGAACACCTCGTGCCGCACCGTGTCCGGCACCAAGCTCACCACGTCTTCATGATTCACCGCGCAAATCTCGCCGATTGCCACCTGCCGCGTGGCCCCCGGCGTCAACCGCCGGTCAGGCAGCTCAGCACCGTAGGCACTGGCGACCGCAACTTGATTTTCGCGTTTCAGTCCCGCCAAAGCCACGGCCAACAGAACGACAGCAACCGCACAGGCCGCCGTGAAACGCCAATCCGCGAAAAACGAAGCGGTCTTCCAACGCATTCTCCGTGGTGCAGCCTTCGATAATTCCGCCATCTGGGCTGCCAGCATCGCTCGCGATCCGGCGCTCGGCGGCAGCGTCGGATCCAAGCCTTCGCGCCGCACCCGCACAAATTCGGCAATCTTCGCTTCCACCTCGGCCATCCGCGCACGACAATTCCAGCAGGCCGTCAAGTGAGCATCCACGGCAGCAACCGCTCCACGCGGCAGCTCGCCGTCGGCGCGCATCAACAGCTCTTGATCCGATGGGTGTGTATTTTCGTTTCGCATCGGCCTACCTCTGCTCTTCCACAATCAAACGGGCCAGCGATCGACTCAGTGACATCGATACCGCCCCCAACGACATCCCCAAAACGGCCGCAATTTCGCGATAACGCAATCCCTCGGCCCGCAAGTCCAGGCAGCACCGATCCTGCTCTGGCAGCGCCTGCACGATCGCCATCAACCGTTGCTGCCGCTGACTGAAAAGCACTCGCTCTTCGGGGTTAAGACCCGGATCGATCAGTTCCACGGCGCGATTTTCGTGCGACTCCGTTTGCGCCGCCGCTCTTTGATTACATTCGCGTTTCCGCAAAGCCAGATTGTGCGCCACCCGAAAAATCCACCCGCGCAGGTTCTTGCGCGACTTTCCCATTTGCAGGTGCCGGAAAAGCGCCAGAAAAGTCTCCTGCGCCACTTCTTCTCCATCGTGTGCCGGTAATCCAAACGACAGCGCATACCGCAACAGCGAATTTCGGTTCTGATCGAACAGCTCAATCACCTCGCGCTCGATCTCCGGCCGCTCCGGCACGGACTCGTGCGCCGACGCCGCGCGCAGCGCCAACTCACCAATCGAAATTGCCGGGGTAATCGCCATGCCTGCCTATATGTATATTCGTCTGAACGCCATTTTGTTCAGTGTTTTTGGCCCGCTGTGTTCCATTTCGCTCACCACCGGCAAATTTAGCCTGAACAGAATCGGCGCCCCCGTAATATCCAAAGTAAGGGATTGTGCGGGCTTACCCTGGCCTCAGCCGTACTCCAGGATGCCATCTCCCAGGCCGATCCAATAATTTGACTCGCGTCCGAAGTTCGGGCGCAGCACGACCGGAGCCCATACGCAATGAAGCGTCTCGCACTCTTTCTCTTGGTTTTCGCCCTTCCGGCTCTCGGCCAGAGCAATAACGGAGAATTGCGCCTCAAGGTCGTCGATCCTTCCGGCCTGGGCGTCAAAGCCAGCGTTCAGGTCGTCAGTGACGCCAACCAATATCAAAGCACGTTAGTCACGAACGACGATGGCACGCTCGACCTTCAGCGCCTGCCCTTCGGTATCTACCAAATTGCAATCCAGCATTCCGGTTTCGCCGACGACACCGAAACCGTTCAGATTCGTTCGTCGGTTCCCGAAGACCTGCGCGTAAACCTAAAACTTACTTCGGTCGCGCAGTCCGTAACCGTCGCAGCCACCCTGGTCAATCCCGATCAGCCCGGCTCGGTCAACCAGGTCGGCACCAGCGCGATCGAGGATCGTCTCGGCTCCGTCCCCGGACGCTCCATTCAGGATCTAGTCAATTCCCAACCAGGCTGGCTCTATGAAGGCAACGCCGTGCTCCATCCCCGCGGCTCTGAATATCAAACCCAGTTCGTTGTCGACGGCATTCCGCTTACCGACAATCGCTCGCCCAGCTTCGGTCCCGAAATCGGCGCGGACGACGTCCAGTCGCTGACCATCTACACCGCCGGAATTCCCGCCGAATACGGCCGAAAAATGGGCGGCATCGTCGAGGTGAATACGCTTCAGGATTCGCAGCCGGGCTTTCATGGCCAGGTCGTGCTGTCCGGCGGCAGTTTTGATTCCGCCGGAGCCTACGCTCAAGGTCAATACAGCTGGGGCAAAAATACGCTGGGTGCCAGCGCCAGCGGCAGCATGACCGATCACTACCTCAATCCCGTCGTGCCCCAAAACTTTTCGAACACCGGCACGCTCGGCGATTTCTCATCGCACTATCAGCGCGATTTCACGCCCAACGATCGCCTCAACCTCAGCGTCCGCCATGAAATCTCCCGCTACGACATTCCCAACGAATTGATCCAGCAAGCCGCCAGACAGCGCCAGACCGCCGACAACATCGAAACCATCGGCGTCGCTTCCTACCAGCACAGCTTTTCTTCCACCGCCATCGCCGATTTCCGCGCCATGTTTCGCGACAATTCCAACGATTTCTTTTCCAATCCCGAATCCACTCCCATCATCGTTTCCCAGCACAATTTTTTCCGCGAAGCCTATTTCAAGGGCACCACCACCACCAATCACGGCCGCCACGAAATTAAATTCGGCTTTGAATCCGATAACACCTTCCTCCACGAAAATTTCGGCTTTGTTATCACCGACCCCTCCCAATTCGATCCCGGCACGCCCAGTCCCTTTTCCTTCGCGGCCCAGCGTCCCGAGCTCGAACAATCCGTCTTCGTCCAGGACTTGATTCACCTCGGTGAATGGACGGTCAGCGCCGGACTCCGCTGGGACCACTACCAGCTCTTCCTGAATCGTCAGGCCGTCGACCCGCGCTTTTCCGTCTCGCGCTACTTTCCGTCGGCCAATCTCGTCGTCCACTTTTCCTACGACCGCGTCTTCCAGACGCCTTCCTCTGAAAACATTCTGCTCTCCAGTTCCGCGGCCGCCACCGGCCTCAATCCCATCTCGGTGCAATTGCCCGTCGAACCCTCTGAAGGAAATTATTACGAAGTAGGCGTCACCAAGTCCTTTTACAACCGCTTCCGCCTCGCTCAGAATTACTACCGCCGCTTGGTCAACAATTACGCCGATGACGATCAGATCGCCAACACGACCATCAGCTTTCCGATCGCCTTCCGCAAATCCGTCATCTACGGGGCCGAAACCAAGCTCGATCTCGTCGACTACAAAGGCTTCTCCGGTTTCCTAAGCTATTCCTACACCGTCGGCCAAGCCTGGTTCCCCGTCACCGGTGGTCTCTTCCTCGGCGACGATGCGGATATTCCCCTCAACGGTCACTTCCCGGATTCGCAGGATCAGCGCAACACCGTTCGCGGCCGTCTCCGCTATCAAATCACTCCGCGTCTCTGGGTCGCTGGCGGCATTCAATACGACACCGGCCTGCCTTTCGATTTTCAATGCGACCCCAGCCTCACTCTTCCCCAGTGCATCGCCAACGTCACCGCCCAATACGGCCAGGGAGTCGTCGACCGCATTAATTTCGATCGCGGCCGCATCAAGCCCGCCTTCCAGGTCAACGCTTCCATCGGCGCCGAAGTCTATAAATCCGAAAAACTCAACGTCCGCCTCCAAGCCGACGGCCAGAACCTCAACAACGTCCTAAACGTCATCGACTTTGGCGGCCTCTTCTCCGGCAACGCTATCGGCCCCCCGCGCAGCTACTCGCTGCGCCTGCAAACTCAGTTCTAGATCCGCCGCCAGCCATCGAAACGAATCGCGCCGAAAGACGCGACGCGCGCCGCCCACGCCCAACCCGCTCGCGCAGCGTCCGCGTACCACCCGCCGCCCAACCCATTTTGGAGTGCGGTGGCTCTGCCACCGCTTTTGACCCGTTGCCCATCACACTCAAACGCTCCAGCGCGAAGCGCCTGTGCGAATGACCCTCACCAACCGCCCGCGACCATCCTAAGCGGGCGCCTCGGCACCATTACTCGCTCCTGAATTTATCGATACAGTAAAGACTGTATGGCAAACGTCCCAAGCCACGGTAAACTCGCTGACGTTTCCCAACGAACAAAGTTTCCCCGGCCCTAGAGCAAGCATCGCCCAGAATTTCCTCGCACTCGCTTCCGAGCCCCCAGCTCGGGCGGGGAGTAAAAACGCAACCCAGCCATCCGCACCCGGCGGATTGCTTTTCACCGGAGGACCATGTTCGTCCTCCGCCATTCGATCGCTGCTGCAAAAAAAGGAGACGCAGAATGTCCTACACCGCCAAGACGCGGAGTTCGGTTTCGCCCTGCCTCGCCAGCAACACTCAGAAAAAAAATTCAAACCGTCTCGCGAGCTTCGCGGCTTTCACCGCCGTCGTCGCGCTCGTGTTCCTGATGCCTCTAACCGCCTTCGCCGCTGGCTCCGGCAACCCGCCGAACTTCGGCTCGAACGTCTACATCTTCACCCCCGATACGCCGCAGTCCCAGATTCAAGCCACCGTCGATTCGATTTCCACTCAGCAGGTCGGAAACCAGTTCGGCACCCAGCGTTACGCCTTGCTCTTTGAACCCGGCACCTACGGCTCTGCCGCCAGTCCGCTGAATTTCCAGGTCGGCTACTACACCTCCGTCATCGGTCTCGGCGCCAATCCCGGCGACGTGGTCATCAACGGCTCCATCGACGTCTACAACCAGTGCATCGACGGCAGTTGCACCGCCCTCGAAAATTTCTGGCGCTCCATCTCCAATCTCACCATCAACGTCACCAATCCCACCTTCGGCTGCCAAACCGGAGAATTCTGGGCCGTCTCCCAAGCCGCGCCCATGCGTCGCGTCGGCGTCAACGGCCTCGTCACTCTTCAGGATTACTGCACGCAGCCTGCGTTTGCTAGCGGCGGCTTCATCGCCGATTCGCAGTTCACTGGCAGCACCATAATCAATGCCGGCCAGCAGCAGTGGTTCACCCGCAACAGCAATATCGATGGCTGGACCAACGGCGTCTGGAATCAAGTCTTCTCCGGCGTCGTCGGCGCGCCCGCGCAGTGCTTCCCCGCGGCGACTTGCGGCGGCGGCCCGTACACCACCCTCGCCACCAGCCCCGTCACCCGCGAAGAGCCTTACCTCTACACCGACGCGAACGGAAATTACCGCGTTTTCGTTCCCGCCGTGCAGCGCAATTCCTCCGGAGCCAGTTGGGCCGCCGGCTCCACGCCCGGCACCTCACTCAGCATCGATCGCTTCTTCATCGCGCAACCCACCGACAGCGTGGCCCGCATCAACGCCGCGTTGCTCCTCGGCAAAAACCTGATCTTCACTCCCGGCGTTTACAATCTCGGTCGCGCCATCGTGGTTCCGTATCCCGATACCATCGTTCTCGGCATCGGCTTCCCCACCCTGGTCCCGCAGAATGGCAACGTCGCCATGACCGCGCTCAGCCAGCGTGGCGTTCTAATTTCCGGACTTCTCTTCGATGCCGGCCCGAAAACTTCTCCAGTCCTGCTCCAGGTCGGAACTTTCCTTTCCCTGATTTTCCCCGACGGTTCCGCTGCTGACCCCTCGGCAATTCAGGACGTATTCTTCCGCATCGGTGGAGCCACCGCCGGCAGCGCCACCATCAGCCTGCTGGTCAATAGCAACAACGCGATCCTCGATGACATCTGGGCCTGGCGCGCCGATCACGGCAATGGCGTCGGCTGGACCCTCAACACCGCCGACACCGGCCTCGTCGTCAACGGCAACAACGTCACCGCCTACGGCCTCTTCATCGAGCATTATCAGAAATACGAAATTGTCTGGACCGGGAACAACGGGACGGATATTTTCCTGCAGAATGAAATGCCCTACGATCCGCCCAGCCAGGCCGCGTGGTCCCAGTCTCCTGGCGTCGACGGTTATCCGGCCCTGAAAGTCACCGGTAACGTGAAAAGTTTCACGGGATATGGCCTGGGCAGTTACAGCTTCTTCAACCAGGGCATCAACATTTATTCCGCGAACGCATTCGAAGTTCCCACCACGCTGCCGGCCGGAAGCATGAACGACTTAACCACCATCTTCCTCTCCACGGCGGGCGCGGGCGGAATTCAAAACGTAATCAACGGCGTCGGCGGCTCGTCCACCATCGCCAATCCCGATACGCCGGTCACCGTGGTCGCGTATCCGTGATCTAGTCGCGGGGAATAAAGAAGATCAACAAAAACGCCGGGCGCTGCCGCTCCCTACGGTTTGGGAGCGGCGGCCCCGGCGTCTTTGTAGCAGCGGTCTTCAGACGTTCACGACCGCGCCATCATCCGGCTCTGCCATCGATCGATACATCAGACCCAAACCGCGCTTGGCCGTCATCCTGAGGAGCGCAGCGACGAAGGATCTCTCTCCGATTTCAGATCCCCGTATCCACCCACACTCCGCGCCCGCGCCAAATCATCAGGCTCTGCCATCGATCGATGCGTCAGCACCCAAACCGCCTTTGGCCGTCATCCAGAGGAGCGCCTTTCGCGACGAAGGACCTCTCTTCGATTTTCGCCGTTACCGCGGCATCCCCTGGGTCTCCGCCACCGGAATATTAATTTCCCGCACCGGACGATCCAATTCCCCAGGCGCCGCCGGCAAATCCAACGGATCGGTAAGCAATAACCCCTGCAATGCCGCCGCGTTCATCCAAGCATTCTCCAGCGCGCTAATATAATTCGTCCGCAACTGAAACAACGTCCTCTGTGCAATCAAAACCTGCGGATAAGCCGCTGCTCCTTCCTGGTACCGCTGCCAATACAAATCGTAAGCTCGTTGCGCATTCGGCAGCGTTCGCCCTTTGTAACGCTCCACCACCGCGCGCGAAGTTGTATAACTCTGCAAAACCGGAGCCGCCAACCGGCGCAGCGTCAACGAGACTCGCTCCACCTCGAAACGTGCGCGCTCGCGGTCCGCGTTCGCCGCTTCCACGTTTCCCTGGTTGCGATTAAAGATCCGCAGATTCACGCCCACCTCAGCGAAAGCCTCAGACCCGACGGCCTTCGGCGGCACGCCGCCCACATTTTCCAGATTATCCAAATAGCCGGCCTTAACCGAAAGATCGGGGATGCTCTCTCGTCGCGCGCGCGTAATTTCCAAATCCGCGTGCGAAGCCTCCAGCTCCGCAATCTTCACCGCCGGACTATCCCGCAGAATGGTCTCCATCACTTTTTCCGCGTCGAGTTGCGGCAGATCCTCCAGATCGCCCGCAAGTTTCGTATCGGCCATCCCCGGTTTTCCCACCGACGCCGTCAACACGCGCCACGCCCGCAGTTGATCCTGCTCCGCCGCCGTTACCGCCAGCTCCGCTTCATCGGCTTCCACTTCCGCCTGCAACAAGTCCGGCTCGTCCGCCTGCCCCACATTGAAAAGTTGCTTCGTAGTTTCCACCGCGTCCCGCGCCATCCCGCTCAACTTCCTGCGCGCCTCCAGCATTTCCTGCGCCGCCAAAGATTGGTAGAACGCGATGCGCACGCCGTTTTCCACGCGCATGCGTTGCTCCCGCATTTCCGCCTCAGCCTGTTTGCCTTCTTCCGCTTTCACCTGGCGATCCAGGCTCAACTTATTCCCCAGAATCACATTTTGCTGAATGAACACGCCCTGCTGCCCGCCCCCATACGACCCACCGCGAATTTCCTCCCCCGTATAACCAATCGTCGGGTTCGGCCAAAGCCCCGCCTGATGTGTTCGTCCCGCCGCTGCGTTCACTCCGGCCTTCGCCTGCCCCAGCGTGGGATTGTTTCCCAGCGCCATCGCCTGTAATTCTTCGAGCGTCAATCCCACGGCGGATTTATCTTCCGCCGCGGCCGTTGCCCCCACAGAGGAAGGTTGCGTCTGTTGCGCCCCGGCCGCAAACCCCGCCAGTGCCACCATGAACCCAGCGTGCACCATATTTTTTTTCCAGGAATTATTTTTCATCGCGAATCTCCCCTGTCTCATCTTCTAGCTCTGCGGCATCTTCATACTCGGCATCACGCCCGGGTTTGCGTCATCATGCCTCTGGCCAGCTTGTTGGCGCAGCCGCTCGATGTGCTCGTACAAATCGTCCGGCAGCACCCGCACTAGCGTCATCATCCCCATCATGTATCCCGTCCAACCCGCTCGCAGTCCGTACGTTTCCGGACACGCCACCGCCTCGTCCATCGCCATCATCGGACCTTCCATAAACGCGTCCTGCGGAAATCCCGGAACCGAATTCGCGTCCTTGCTCACCTCGACCTTTTCCATTTGCATCTGCATCCCGTGTCCCGCTGCGCGTTGGTCGTGCTGCGCCCCGTCGTGCTGACCCTGTTCTTGCGCGAGCGGTCCGTTTGAAGTCGCCTGCTGCATCGTCGAGCCCACTCCCATCGCGCGCCCAATGCTCGGCCCGTTTTCGTCAGCCGTGGCTTTGCCCGATCCCGGCATCCCCATGCCTTCTTCCATCCCCGCACCGGCCGGCATTCCCATCCGCCGCGTCATCGGCCCCACCATCGACGACATCTGGTTCATCATGTGGTGCGGCATGTGGCAGTGCAGCATCCAGTCGCCCGGATTTTTCGCCACGAATTCCACCGTCCGCGCCTGCGCTACTCCGACCAGCACCGTGTTGTTCGGCCCCCAGGTAGTTTTCGGCTGCCGTCCTCCTTCCGTTCCGGTCACCACGAATTGGTGCCCGTGCAAATGAATCGGGTGATGGTCCATCCCCAAATTAATGATCCGCATCCGCACGCGATCGCCTTGCCGGATTATCAGCGGCGTCGATGCCGGACTCGACTTCCCGTTGAACGTCAGCCAGTTGTATTCCATGCTCATCGTGTTCGGCGTCAGGTTGTTCGGCAAAATCGCGTACTCCTGCAAAATGATCGCGAAATCTTTGTCCACCGGCGGGTCGTAGCCTTCCTTCGGATGCATGATGAACGCGCCGATCATTCCCATCATTTCCTGCATCGCCATGTGCGAGTGATAGAAGTAAGTACCCTCCTGCTCCAGTGTGAATTCGTAAACGAACCGTCCTCCCGGTGGAATCGGATCCTGCGAAAGCCCCGGCCCGCCATCCATGTCGAAAGGAATTTCAAATCCGTGCCAGTGCATCGACGTCGCCTCGGGCAGGTGGTTATCCACCACGATGCGTACCCGGTCCCCCTGCATCGCCTGAATCGTCGGCCCCGGCGCGCTACCGTTGTAGCCCCACAGATTCACCACTTTGCCGGGAAAAATTTCCCGCTTCACCGGCTCGGCCACCAGATGAAACACCTTCACGCCGCCGTCCATTGCAAATGGCAGGTCGGCAACGTCCGGCGTGACGACCGGCAGAAAGCCCGCGCGAACCCCGCCTTTCAGTGCCGCCGTCGTGTGATGGACGGGCGTCTTCCCGTCGTCCATCGTCATCCCAGACGCCATCTGCGCCTTTCCTTGCTCCGTCTCGATAGCTTTGCTCGCCGCCGCACTCGCAGCAGCCACGGCTCCCGCGCCCAGCACCACTCCGCCTCGCAGAAAACTCCGGCGTGATCGATCCATAAATCCCTCCAAATATCTTTTCGATTCGGTGAACGGTTGAAAGTCGCATCTTGGCCAGCGCGCTGTCCTAAGTCACAAACACCAGTCGACCCAGACCCGTTTCAGGTCCTGTCGCTGAAGCGCGAATTAAAAGGAAGAACTAGATGCGCAGATCGGAGTTTTGCTGATAAATCGGCAGGACACTTCGAAACGGCGGAGCCAGATCGGAAACCTTCGCACCATCAGCATGGAGAGCAAAAGCCACGCCCGAATTCATCACGGCCGCCGGAACATGAATATCGGCAGCTGCATTTAACGCGAAGTTGGGAACGCTGCCGGACGTGCCAAGAAACAAATTGGAATGTTGGTGCCCGGCACAATCCGAATCACCGGACCGTTGCTGCTCCGGCAGGTGCGAATCACGTGAATGATGCTCCGGAGTCTGCCCGCACACGTGGCCCGCGGCTTGATGTTTCTGCTCCGGACAAATCCCAGCCGCGCACGTCATTTGGCACGTCGATGCACAGAAAGCCACCAGCGCAAAAATCAGAGCCGCAACTCTCACCCGGTTGGTTTTCTTCACCATGTTTTTCAAAAGCCTAACACAGCCTCACAATCCCTGCCTTAGTCTCATCCTTTATCGTGCTCTTTACGGTTTGGGAGCAGCAGCCCCGGCGTTCAGCCTCGCCCGCAGGCCGCTCACCGCGCCCTGCTTCGCCATCGCCTGCGCCAGCACGTGCCCATCGCGCGTTGAAAGCGTAATTCCACAAAGCGCCGCCAGCGTCGGAGCGATATCTTCCGGCGCGACCGCGCCGAAATACTCTCCGGGCTGAATTCCGTAGCCCATAAAAAGTATCGGAACGTGCTGGTCATAATAATAAGGCGAGCCGTGCGTCGCCCCGTATTGTCGCGGCTTGCCCGCCGTCGAAAAATCCCACGGGAAAAACGGATCCGGCGCAATCAGCAAATCCCCGCTCCGGCTCCGGAAAAAACTATTTGCCTCCGCCATAAAAATATTGTTCAGCATCACCGGCGGGTTCTCCAGCTCTTCCGCCGTATACACCCGCGCCACGCCCGCCACGCCGAGGACCGCCGTGATCACCGCGTCGAGCGTTCTCGTATCGCCCTGCAGCTTTTGATACACGTCCGGTGCGAAATAAATATCCGCGCCCATCACTGCGGCCACCGCATCTTTCCCGTATCCGTTTCTTTCGAGTGCGGACGATGCCGCCGTTTTTACGTCGTCCACCTTGAACCAGCCCGCCGGCATTCCCGCCTTGGCCATATCATCCGGAATCGGCGCGACGCCGTGATCGGCGGAGAGTGCCACTACATAATTCCCTCGCCCCACTTTCTGATCCAGGTGCGCGAAAAATCCGCCCAGGTCCCGATCCAGTTGCGCCAGTACATCCTGAATTTCCCAGCTCCGCGGCCCAAACGCGTGCCCCACATAATCCGGCGAAGAAAAACTCACCCCCAGAAAATCTGTCCCGCCGCGCTGCCCCAGACCCTGCGTATCCACCGCATTTTCCGCCATGCTCACTAAATACGTATCCGCATACGGGCTTGCCTGCCACTGCGAATAAAAAAGCTTGTCCGGCGCCGTGCTCCCCGCCGCACCATGCAAAGGATGCGGCAACGCCGCCCCCGACTCCGTGGCGAACCTCGCGCCCACCGCCGTCGAATCGTACAAATACGCCGACGCCGGCAGCATCGCCGTCCACGTTTTTCCGTAATCCTCCGCCACCGGATGCGTCTTCACGAAATCTTCCACAAACGCCGCCACCGGATACGCGCTCGAAGTCAGCCACGCGCCATTCGACGAATCAAACCACGTCACCGCGTCCGCATTCGTTCCGCCCAAAGTAATCGCCGCCCGCGCCTTCAGCGAAAACGTCACCACCCGCGTCCCCGACCCGGATTGAAATTTCAATTCGTTCGAAAACGCCGGAATCAACATGTTCGCCGCGCTGTCCCCACCTTTCGCCGTCGCTCCGGCGTATCCCACATTTTTCGCCTTGGGATCTTCCGTGCACGTCATCGCCTTCTGCGTCTCGCGGTTGAACCACTCGTTCGCCACCATGCCGTGGCTCGAAGGCAGCGCCCCCGTCGAAATCGTCGAATGTCCCACGCACGTTTCCGTCGCCGCATACCGGTACGCCGCTTCGCGAAACCACGCGCCTTCGTCTACCAACCGCCGCAGCCCGCCCGTCCACTGCCCGCCAAATTTCTCCACGTAGTCCGCCCGCATCTGGTCGACGACCAAAATCACCACCAGCTTGGGCTTTGTGGATTTCACCACGCGCGCCGCGCGCACACCTACGCCCGCAGGATTTTTCTGTGCGAATAAAAACGAAGGGAAGAAAACGATCGAGGTGAGAAGAACCGCAAAAAAAACAAATTGCCGTCGCCTTGCGCTCGAACCCGCCAGCATCGGAGTGTCCTCCAGTGACGGCGCAAAGTTTATCACGCGCCCAACTCCGCCATCACCGGCGTTCGATTTGCCTCGCGAGAAAACTAGTGCGCGGCTTGACCCGCCACCCGCGGCGGCGCCGCAATCACCGCCTTCGAGAACGCCTCCATCTCCTCCAGTTGCGGGCTGAATTGCAGCAACACTAAATCAATCCCCGCCGCCTCAAACTCCGCCATGCGTTCCTGAATCTGTTCCGCGGTGCCCACCAGCCCCGAACGCAACCCGCGGTTCGAAACCGAATAATCCTCCAGCGACACCCGCTGCTCCAGCTGGGTCCCGGCAATCCACTGCTGGTAATTCGCGTAGCCCGCCGCCGACTGCTGCACGTCCGTAATCCGCCGCAGCTCGTCCTGCGCCTCCTTCTCCGTCTCCCGCACGATCGCGTAGCCCGCAATCCCGAATTTCAAAGGCTCCGCCTTGAATTTCGTCCGCCGCGCGCTCAGATCCTTCACCTTTTCCGCCGCGCGCTCCGGCAAATCGCCGTGCATTAAATACGCATCTGCCTTCTCCGCGATTAATTCTTTCGCGGCCGGAGATTCCCCGCCCGCATAGATCGTCGGACGCGGCCGCGCCGCCGGCTTCGGCTCCAGCACGTTATCCTCGACCCGGTAATATTTCCCTTCATACGAAAAATGGTTCTTCGACCACACGCCATCCACCACGTCGAGCCATTCGCCGGTCCGCGCATAACGATCGTCGTGCTGCTCGAACGTCACCCCATATTTTTTCGCCTCGTCCGCCCACCACGAAGACACCACATTCAAAGACAATCTTCCGCCGCTGATCCGGTCGATGTTCGCCGCCTGTTTGGCCAGGAGCGCCGGCAAATGAAACGTCGGCCGCACCGCTACCATCAGTTCGATCTTCTCCGTCACCGCCGCCAGCGCCGCTGCTGTCGACCACGCATCCAAAGACGGCGCCTCCACTCCCTTGATATCGTTCAAATTCAGTTCCGCAATCAGCGTCAGATCGAAACCCAAATCCTCGCTGCGCTGCGCCAGCCGTTTCACATAAGCCCAGCTCGCTTCCATATTTTCGTTTTCAACGTTGCGCAGCCACCCGCCAAAAACCGGCAGCCAGTATCCGTATCTCATCGCGTTGCTCGCGCTCGCGTCGCTTCGGTTCGAGTGACCTGACCCGCCCGCTGCCGCGTTTCGTTCAGCCGCGCCTCCGCGATCAAATAATCCGCCAACCGCGCATACGGATCGAACCCGATCATCCGCACCGGATCGGCCACGAAATTCGACAGCGCATTAATGTCGTAATACAGCCGCCGCCCGTCGCGGTCGTCGATTACCGATTCCACTCCGCCCACGTCGATCCCCGCCGCCTCCATGATCCGCTCCACGTCCCGCTTTACCTGCGCCGGAGGTTCGAACGCTTCTACTCGCAATCCCGTCTTCGGCGCATCCACCGCGCACGCGATTCGGTTCAACGCCTCACCTCGCGCGTTCATGCAAATATCGGCCGGACACAAATCAAAAGTCTCGCCCGTCGTGTGAATCTGAATCGTGTACAAATATTTCCCGCCCAGAATCTCCACCCGCGTTATCAACGAATCCCGCGCCGGAAAAAACTCCTGCACCAAAGCCGTGGAATCGATACCGAAGAAAAGCGCGCCCTCATCCACCGCCCGCTGCAAATCCTCGGCCGCAGAGAAACGCACAATCCCCGCACCGCTCCCGCCAATATTCGGTTTCACCACCAGCGGAAATCCGATTTCCTTCGCTGCCGCCACCGCCTGCGCGGGATTGTGAATCACCACCGCCCGCGGATACCCCAATCCCAGCCCTTCCAGCAATTCCAGTTGCCGCGCCTTCGACGTCTCCGTCGTAAATCCCTTGAACCCATTAATTACTCGCACGCCCTGCGCTTCCAGGTGCGCCAGATAATTCAGCGTGTAGAAAATCGCGTCGCCCAGCCCGCGCTGCCACGCCGAAGGGCTCATGCGGTTGAACACCAGCGAGTACGGCGCCTTCCCCGTCCCCGCCGCGTACGAATGATTCCGAATATCGATCTTTTCCCAGTTCACCCCGCGCGCGTCGAGCTGCTGAAACAAAGGACGGAACCAATCCGGATGCTCGTAGTAAATCCCAATCGGTTTTTCCAACGTCACGTCGCGCTCCGTAACCTGTCCCGTAAAATCTTGGGTCATCGAATCCTCATTCCCTAGAATTTAGACATAAAAAAAACCGCCCAACAGAGCGGCCGGCGAATCGTACGATCCAAAAATGTCGTTCGATCTAGCCAGCTCCGCCCGCACGCGGACAACGACAGCAGCCCCGACACGAAAATCGATACGAACAATAAGCCCCGGGTTTGCGCGCCACAAAATTCATCCTCAGCATCATAACATCGCCGCGTCGTCCGCATGCCAGGCGAAACCTCGATTGCCGCATCCCCGCGCCAGGTGTATCGTAGCGTCCGCTCCAGACTGCGCGGTTCTGCAGCTGAAACCGTTGGCCAGACTACGCAGCCTGATTTAATATGATGCGCTCTTAACGGTATCGTTTCACGCTTGGCCGCTGCACGCATTCGCGGCGTCATCGAAACCATGTCCTCCAAACCATACACGGTCGTCGGCCTCGGCGAAGTCCTCTGGGATTTGTTCCCTGGCAAAAAACAACTCGGCGGCGCTCCCGCCAATTTTTCCTACATGGCCCACTTGCTCGGCGATAACGGCACCATCGCCAGCCGCCTCGGCACCGACGTACTCGGCATCGAAGCTCGTGAACAGTTAACTCGCCTGCAGGTCGATTCCTCCCACGTGCAATCCGACGACGCGCATCCCACCGGCACCGTCGTCGTCCACCTCGCCGCCGACGGCCAGCCCAGTTACGAATTTACGGACGGCGTCGCCTGGGATTTCATGGAATGGACTCCCTCCTGGCAGGATCTCGCCCGCCGCACCGACGCCGTCTGCTTCGGCTCCAGCGCCCAGCGCGCCCACGTCTCGCACGAAACCATCCGCACGTTTCTCCGCTGGACTCCGCCCTCGGCTCTGCGTGTTTTCGACGTCACCCTCCGCCAGAATTTCTACTCCCGCGCGGTGCTCTTCGAATCGATGAGTTGCTCCAACATCGTCAAATGCAACGACGAAGAGCTGGCCACCGTGGCCCAGGTTTTTGAATCCCCCGCCAAAACCATCGAAGAAGCGGCGCATTGGCTCCTCGGTACCTTCGCCGTCGAAATGGTCTGCGTCACCCACGGCGAAAAAGGCAGCAGCCTCTACACTCGTAGCGAAAGCCACACGCACCCCGGCCTGCGCGTCAAAGTCGCCGATACCGTCGGCGCCGGCGACGCCTTTGGCGCCGCCATCGTTTACCATTACCTCCGTGGCTCATCCCTGAAAGTCATGAACGAAGCCGCCAATCAACTCGGCGCCTGGGTCGCCTCCCAACCCGGCGCCACGCCCCCCGCCAACGAAGAAATTCTAGAACGCGTCCGCCACGGCACCCCACTCGCCATCTGATTCACGCGCGTTGTTTCCGCTGCGCCGCGGCAGAAACAAAAATCCCGCGTTTGCCGTATACACTGGTGGACGCCAACGCGCGGTCTTGCACCAGGCGTAAACACCGGGATCTTCAGCTTGCGAAAATCCGAATCAGGTCGAGTAGTCTCGTGGCTCGCCGCCGCGTTAGCCCTCGCGCTCATTTTCGCCGCATTCGCCTGGGCCTTTCGCATCGCGCCCTCGATTCGCGTCGGCACCGCCGTCGTCAGCCAAACTCTCTGCGGCGGAGTCTTCGTCTCCGGCCTTCCCGCCGATCGCGTCTACACCGAAGAAGTCGAAGCCAATCGCGGGCTAAAACTTCTGCTGCGACACCTCCACTACGATGTCGATGTCCAGAACCACGAAGTTTTCACGAACTGGGCCGGACACTTCGCCAGCGTCGCCACCTACACTGCCGCCTACGGCTGCCAACTCGGCGATCCCGATTCTCCGTCAGCGACAAACACCGCCGCAGCGGCCGCAGCGCCGGCATACACAATAATTCCCGAAGATTCACTCGCCCCAATCGCGCCCACAAATCCCAAACTCGCCGCCGCCCTCGACACCGCCTTCGCCGAATCCCGTCCCGGCGCGCACCGTCAGGTCCGCGCCATCGTCATCCTGCGCGACGGAAAAATCATCGCCGAACGCTACGCGCCCGGCATCACGCCCGAAACTCCGCTCCTCGCCTACTCCGTCAGCAAATCCGTCATCAACGCCCTCGTCGGCATTCTGGTGGGCCAAAGGAAACTTGACGTCAACGCCCGCGCTCCCGTCCAAGCCTGGGCCGCCTCCGCCGATCCCCGCCACGTCATCACTCTCGACGAATTAATGCGCATGACCTCCGGCCTCAACCTCACCGAAAACGATACCGGCCTCGATCCCGTCTCCCGCATGCTCTTCCGCGAAAACGATATGGCGCACTTTGCCGAAAGCGCTCAGCTCAAAGCCGCGCCCGG
>DASWVE010000046.1:0-9140 GCA_036401315.1 Candidatus Acidiferrales bacterium | reverse complement strand
CAACGCCAGCGGCGCCAAGATGAATAAGACGAGCAGGACGAGCAGCAGAGTACGAAAATGGAAGCGCAACCGAATCGCCTGAACCATGTTTCGATTCTAAATCACACCACGCGCAAAAAGAACTTCGCGCTTTTGTTTTTGGGGGAAATTCGGCGGGAGCCCGGAGTTATTCGACGGTGACGGATTTGGCCAGGTTGCGCGGCTGATCGACATCGCAGCCGCGGCGCACCGCGATGTGATAGGCCAGCATCTGCAGCGGCACAATTTCCAGAATCGGCGCCAGCAATTCGGGCGCAGTGGGAATTTCCACCGTGTAGTTCGCGATTTCGCGCGCCTGATTGTCGCCTTCGGTGACGATCGCCACCACGATCCCGTCGCGCGCCTTCACTTCCTGCATGTTCGAAATGGTTTTTTCGTAGCGCTGCATCGAAGCCGGGTCAGTTACGTCACGCGTAGCGATCACCACCACCGGCAGATTCTCATCGATCAACGCGTTCGGCCCGTGCTTCATTTCGCCCGCCGGATAACCTTCGGCGTGAATGTACGAAATTTCCTTTAGCTTCAAAGCGCCTTCGAGCGCGATGGGGTAGTGAATCCCGCGTCCGAGATAAAGAAAATCGGTGTGCCGGAACAAAATACGCGCCAGGTCTTCGAGCTTCGCGTCGTGCTGCAGGATCGTTTCGATCTTGCTGGGGATGCGCGTCAATTCGCGCATCAAGGCTTGGCCTGCTGCGGGAGTCAGCTTTCCGCGAACTTGCCCCAAATATAGTGCGGTTAAAATCAGCGCAGTCAGCTGCCCCGTAAACGCCTTGGTCGAAGCCACGCCAATTTCCGGCCCCGCGTGCGTATAAATCGTTCCGTTGGCCTCGCGGGTCAGCATGGAACCCACCACGTTGCAAATCCCCAAAATCTTCGCGCCTTTTTGCCGCGCTTCGCGCTGCGCCGCCAGCGTATCCGCCGTTTCTCCTGACTGGCTGATGGCGATCACCAAAGTATTTTTCGCCACGATCGGGTCGCGGTAACGGAACTCGCTGCCGTAATCCACTTCCACCGGAATCTGCGCCAGCTTCTCGATCATGAATTTTCCGGCCAGCGCCGAATGCCAGCTGGTGCCGCAGGCGATGATCTTCACCGCTTCGAAGTTCTTGAATTCCTGCTCGGTGATTTCCATTTCATCCAGGAACACCTGCCCGGTTTCCTGCGAAATCCGGCCCAGCAGGGTATCGCGCACCGCGCGCGGCTGCTCGAAAATTTCCTTCTGCATGAAATGCTTGTAGCCGCCCTTTTCGGCCATGATCGGGTCCCAGGTCACGTGCTGCGGCTTGCGCGTCACCGGCTTGCGCTGGAAATCCATCAAATTCACACCCGAAGGGGTCAGCACGGCCAGTTCGCCGTCGCCTAGAAAAAATACTTCGCGGGTGTGCTGCAGAATCGCGGGTATGTCGCTGGCGACGAAATATTCGTTTTCGCCCAGGCCGATCACGATCGGCGGCCCGAGCCGCGCCGCCACAATCTTCTGTGGGTCGCGCGTCGATAGCGTCACCAGCGCATACGCGCCGGTCATCACGCCCACCGTTTTCAGCACCGCGTCTTCCAGCGGCGTATTCGGAGCCGCCGAAAATTTCTCAATCAGGTGCGCGATGATTTCCGTATCGGTTTCGGTAACGAACTTGTGCCCTTCGGCGGTCAGCTGGTGTTTTAATTCGAGGTAATTCTCGATAATCCCATTGTGCACCACCACGATCTCGCCTTTGCAATCGCGATGCGGGTGCGCATTTTCTTCCGTCGGACGTCCATGTGTGGCCCAGCGCGTGTGCCCAATTCCATAAAGCCCTTCGAGCGGCGTCGCGCGAATCGATTCTTCCAGGTTGCGCAGCTTACCGGGCGCGCGGCGAATCTGCAGCTTGCCCTGGTCGTCGACCACGGCAATGCCCGCCGAATCGTACCCGCGGTATTCCAGCCGCCGCAGCCCGTCCAAAATCAGCGGCACAACCGGCTTCTTCCCGATGTAACCCACAATTCCGCACACGAGAATTTGCTCCTGGAAGCCGCGGCTCAAAGAAAAACCAGAGCCAGCAGCCTAATTAAGGGTAGCACAGACGGTAAAACGGCCGGTCCAAGCGCGCGGACCTGTTACGGAAATCACAACGACAAGCGTTATTCGAGAATTTCGAAGCGGAATTCCTCGATCACCGGGTTGGTCAGCACGTCCTTGGCGATGCGCTCCACTTCCGCCTTGGCTTTCTCCCGGTCGAGCCCGTCCAGCGACAGCACAAAAAATTTGCCCTGCCGCACTTCTTTCACCGCCGCATGGCCCAGCGACGACAACGCGCGTTGAATCGTTTGCCCCTGCGGATCGAGTACCGTGGTCTTCAACATCACCCAGACATGTGCTTTCATTCGCGGAATTATATCAGCCCAGCGGTTTTTGCGGCGGCCCGAAAATCGACCAGCAGCGTGCGCTTGTCTTCGGGGGACAAAAACGCGGCGTGGAAACTCTGTTCGGCCAGCGCCACCAGTTGCGCGTCCGTCAATCCCAGCGCCGCCGCTTTGGAATATTCGGTGAGCAGGTCGGTGTGAAATAAGCTCGGATCGTCGGTCGAAAGCGTGACCAGGATCCCTTTCTTCAGAAAATCCGGCAGCGGGTGATCTTCCAGCGTCGCACCCGATTTCTGCAGCTGGCGCGCCAGCGCCCCGGTGCACAAATTGCTCGACGGGCAATTTTCCAGCACGATCCGCCGCATCGCCAGCGATTCGGCAAACGCCGGATCGCGCATCACCGCAATGCCGTGCCCGATTCGTTGCGCGCCCAATAAATCAATCGCTTCTCGCACCGAATCCGGACCGCCGATTTCCCCGGCGTGGCACACCACGCGCAAGCCTTCGCTGCGCGCATGATCGAACGCCGGCCGGAAATTCACCGTGGGGTACGCGAGTTCGTCGCCGCCCATCCCGTAGCCGACCACGCCCAGCGGTTGCAACTTTGCCGCCCAACGCGCCACTTCCATCGCCGGCTCCGGCCCAAATTGCCGCGCCGAATCCAGAATAAACGCCATCCGCAGCCGGCTGAACGGCACGCTTTGCGCCGTATCGCGAATCGCGGTCAGGTTCGCTTCTAGATTTTGCATCCGGCGCAGCATCACGCCCGCGGAAATCGTCACTTCGGCATACACCACATTTTGCCGAATCAATTCTTCGGCCAGCTGTTTGGTGATCAGCGCGTAATCATCCGGCGTGCGCAGGAACGAAGTCAGCCACTTGAAGGTGTCGATGAAGCCGTTGAAATTCGAATACTGGTAACGCGCCAGCACTTCGTCGATCGTCAGGCTCACGCCGTGTCGCGCGGCCAGCTCCACCGCCGTCGCCGGACGAATCGAGCCTTCCAGATGCAAATGCAGCTCGGCCTTCGGCAGAGCGTCGACCACGGTCGGCTTTCGATTTTTGGGGGTTACATCAATCATGTGACGTCGATCATTTCAGCGCTGCCCATTTATTGCGAAGGCAGTTGGGGCCGGCCTGCATTGATCCAGGAAGTCATCCAATACGAACCCACGTCGGTCGCCGCATCCGAAAGCTGCCGCACCAGCACCGCGCCGGCCGTCGAATAAAACCGGTCGTAATAATCCTCTTTGTACCCGCCGGTCGAATCGTGCGCGCGCTTGTCGGCCAGCAGCACGCTTTCCAGCCACGAGTGCGCGGTCAAGCAGGCATCGAACGCGTGATCCGTTGGATCGTGGATAAACACCGCTTCATCCGGCTTGACGAAGAAAAACAATTGATAGCGATCCACCAGGCCGGTAGCAAACCGGTCGTTCACGCCCGGCTGCAAGGAAAGTTTTCCGTCCATGTTGATCGTGGTGTTGAAAGGATCGTGCGCCGCATTCACATAATGCGCCAGCGAAGCGGCGGCCAGCTTCACTTCGCCCCAGTTGTGATCGCGGAACGCATCAGTCAGCTTCTTGCTGTATACCCCGATTTCCCACGGCAGCAGCCCGTACAGTTCCAGAGTTTTCCGGTTGAATTTCGAAATGGCGGCGTTGTAATCGCGCGGCAGCAGCGCAAAAGGGAACGTGCCGTAGTGATCGAGCTGAATAAAATCGTTGTGATGCTCGCCCGCCGGACGCCCGCCCGGCTCTTCGAGCGTCACATGCTGCACTAGAAATTGCCGGTTGGCCTGGAAGAACGGCAGCATCTCATCCGGCAGCGTGTCGACGGCTTTATTCGTCACCAATCGGTCGGCGTTTTCACCCCAGCCATAAGCGCTGGCCAGGCTCAACACCAGAATTCCCACCGAAAGCGCAATCGCGCCCTGAGCCGATCGACGCATCAGAAAAACCAAGCTCCTTAGTTCTTACCGCCCAAATTTTGCCGGGCCTGTTCCGCTGCGATGTTCGCATCGCAAAGCTGGCTGTTCTTGCGCCCGTACGAATAGTAAAAGCACAGCCCGATAATCAGCCAGACAAAGAACCGGATCCAGTTGGTGATCGGCAATCCCGCCATCAGCAGCAGACAAGTCAGAATCGTCACCACCGGAGCCAGAATACCACCCGGTGCGCGGAATGCACGCGGCCGATCCGGCTGCTTGTAGCGCAAGATCAATACTCCGCCGGCCACCAAAGCGAAAGCGAACAGCGTCCCGATATTCGCCAGATCGCCCAGCGTTCCGATATCCAGCAGCCCCGCCGGAATCCCCACCAGAAATCCCGCGACAATCGTCGAAAAATCCGGCGTGCGGAATCTGGGATGCAGCCGGCTGAAAATCCGTGGCAGCAATCCGTCGCGAGACATCGCGAACCACACCCGCGCCTGCCCCAGCTGGAATACCAGCAATGACGAAATCATTCCCAGCAGCGCGCCAATCAGCACGATCAACTGGATATTTCGCAGATGCAGCAACTTCAGCGTATTCACCACCGGCGCCGCGTCATCCAACATCGATTGCCAGGGCACCAGGCCGGTCAGCACCACCACCACACCGATATAAAGGATAGTGCAGACCACCAGTGTCGCGATGATGCCGATGGGCACGTCGCGCTTCGGATTTTTGCATTCCTCGGCCGCGGTCGAAACCGAATCGAATCCAATATACGTAAAGAAAATGATCGAGCCGCCGGTCAGAATTCCCGGCCAGCCGTTCGGCGCAAACGGATGCCAGTTTGCCGGATGCACGAAGCGCGACGCAAAAACCACGAACGCCAGAATGGCCACGATCTTCAAGCTGACCATCACCGTATTCGCGTCCGCCGATTCGCGAATTCCGCGCACCAGCAGCACCGTCAGCAGCATCACGATGATGAACGCCGGCCAGTTGAACCCGAAATGCCAGCCCGGCGCATACAAAGTATTTCCTTGCAGGTCCGCCAGCCCCGAGGGCAAATACGCCGGAGTGATCCAGCGCAGGTCGGGATGGACGCCAAACCAATCGAGCAGGTTCACCACGTGCGCCGAAAATCCCACACTGACTGCCATATTCGAAACCGCATATTCCAAAATCAAATCCCAGCCGATGATCCACGCGATCAATTCGCCCATCGTCGCGTATGTGTAGGTATACGCGCTGCCCGCGATCGGAATCATCGCGGCCAGTTCCGCGTAGCACAGCGCCGCAAACGCGCACACCACGCCCACCAGCACGAACGAAAGCGCAATCGCCGGACCCGCGCCCGGACGCCCAAAAGAAGCCGAATGGTAAATCAGGTATTCCAGCAGCGGTGCATTGAGGACCGAACTAAACTGAAGCTTCTGCCCGGCAATCGCCGTGCCCACGATGGTGAAAATTCCCGCGCCAATCACCGCGCCGATTCCCAGCGAAGTCAAACTCAACCAGCCCAGCGACTTTTTCAGCTGTTTGTCGGGTTCTTCCGACTCGGCAATCAACTGGTCGATATTCTTGGTGCGGAAGAGCTGTGCGCCCAATCATCACCTTCCCGGTGAAAGCGAGAAGAATCTACATTGTGCCGCCGTTCCACGCAACCCGTACGGAAAAGTTCCGGAGGAAATGACCCTTGCAGAAGATTTCTAAGCCAACTGGAGGTTCGCGTATCTCTCGATCAGTTTCTTCGCGCCATAATCCTGAAAGCTGACCGTCAATTTGCGTTCCTCGCCCTCACCTTCCACTCCAATTATGGTCCCCACTCCATATTTCGAATGGCGCACCCGCGTCCCCACCAAGGGATCCGCCGACTTCGCCGCCCGAGGTGCCGGTTTTCCATATCCAGCAGATCCGTAAGTGGGCGCTCCGTACTTTCCACCGGAAGTCGTCCCGTACGGCGTCCGCGGTTTGTTCCGGTAGCCATAACTTGCCACATAATCCGGATCCGGCTCGTAGCGCCGCGATTCTCCCGGCTCGGCCTGCGAACCCATCGCCGCCTCGATAAAATCTCCCGGAATCTCCGCCAGAAATCGCGAAGGCAGCGAAGCGCGCATGCGCTCTTCCCCGTAAGTGCGGCGATACACCGCCCGCGAAATCACCAGCACTTGCTTCGCCCGCGTCATCCCCACGTAAAAAAGCCGCCGCTCCTCTTCCACTTCCGCATTCCCTGCATTCAGCGACCGGCTATGCGGCAGCACGCCCTCTTCCAGCCCCGCCAAAAACACCGAATCGAATTCCAAACCCTTCGCGCTGTGCAAAGTCATCAGCGAAACCGGAATTGTGTCGTCGTATTGATCCGCATCGCCAGCCAGCGCCGCCGCGTCCAGCACGTCTTCCAGCGTTTGCCCCTGCTCGGTCGCCTCCGCCATCGCATTGGCCAGTTCGCGCAAATTTTCTCCGCGTGAAGTGTGCTCCAGATTGTCCTGCTGCTCGACCCAGTCGAGATACCCGGTGCGTGCCAAAACGCGCTCGATCAACTGCGCGGGAGCCAGTTCCACACATTCCGTTTGCAAATCTTCGATCAGCTTGGCAAACGAACGCAGCGCGCCGCTGAATTTCTTCCCGGTCAGGAATTCGCCGGAGCGGATCACGTCCCACAGCGAACCCGAAATTTCCCGCGCCCGCGCTTCCAGCGCCGCCACCGTCACCGCGCCAATCCCGCGCGGCGGCACGTTCAGCACGCGCAGCAGCGCCACGTCATCCTCGGGATGAAAAATCAGCCGCACGTAAGCCAGCGCGTTGCGCACTTCCGCACGGTCGTAGAAACTGAACCCGCCCACCACGCGGTAACGAATATTCAGCCGCCGCAAAACTTCCTCGAACGACCGCGACTGTGCGCCGGTGCGATACAACACCGCCAGCCGCGCATCCGGATCGTTGCGCACCTGCGCTGAAATCTGCGCGCAGATGTATTCCGCCTCGGCCGGCGCGTCGGGCGCTTCGTAAAATTTTACGAGGTTGCCCTGGCCCAGCGTGGCCTGCAAAGTTTTCCCTAGCCGGTCGGAGTTGTTTTTCACCACCGCCGCCGCCGCGTCCAGAATGATTTGCGTCGAACGGTAGTTTTCTTCGAGCCGGATTATTTTCGCGTCCGGATAATCCTGCGTAAACCGCTTCAGGTTTCCCGCCCGCGCCCCGCGCCAGGCGTAAATCGACTGGTCCTCATCACCGACAATACAGATGTTCCGCCGCTCGCCCGCCAGCATGCGCACCAGATCTTCCTGCGACCGGTTCGTATCCTGAAATTCATCCACCATGATGTAGTGGAACCGCGAATTCCAGGCCGCGCGCACTTCCGGCTTGTCGTGCAGCAGCTCGACTGCCTTCAACAACAGATCGTCGAAATCGAGCGCCGCTGCCTTCCGCAAAATGTCCGCGTAGACTCGGAAAATCTTCGCCACGTCCTTGCGATTCTCGTCGCGCGCCTGCGCCGCGACCTCCGCCATATCGTCCGGCGAAATTCCGTGGTTCTTGGCGTGACTGATCTGCGCCCGCACCGCGCGCGGAGGATAATCCTCAGTCGAAAATTCCAGCGCCGCCAGCGCCCGCTTCACCGCCGCGTTCTGATCGTCATCGTCGTAAATCGCAAAATCCCGCGGCAACCCCAGATGCCGCGCTTCGCGCCGCAGCAGTCGCGCGCAAAACGAATGAAACGTCGACACCCACACATCCGAAGCGTCTCGCCCGCTCGCGCGTAGCAATTCGCTGATGCGCTCCTTCATTACTCCAGATGCCTTGTTGGTGAACGTCACCGCCAGAATCGCGCTGCCCGGCACGCCCAGCTCGATCAAATGCGCCACGCGATACGTAATGACGCGCGTCTTGCCGGTCCCGGCGCCGGCCAGCACCAGCAGCGGCCCTTCCGTAGTCAGCACCGCTTCGCGCTGCGCCGCATTCAATTTGTCGAGGAGGGCCATAGGTGAGCGAAAAATCTCGAAGAGAAAACTTCCAGAACAAATTCTAACGGACGCGCCGCGAATCGGCAAATTTCGATTCCGCCACGGGATTTCGCCCGCCCCGGCGCTGCGCGAAACTCTGTTACAATCGTTCGATTTTCCGGATGGATTTTTCCAATCAGATGAGCCGCAAAGCCAAAATATTCGCGTGGTTGCAGGGCTTGGTCCTCGCCTTCGGTGGCGGAGGCTTGTTCGTCGTCACTTTTTTCGACTCGTCCGTCCTCTCATTCCCGTTTTTCCCGGACGCGATGCTCATTCAACTCTGCGCCGCCAATCCCGCGCGCATGCCTTACTACGCGCTGATGGCCGCGCTGGGCTCATTGGCTGGCTGTGTCGTGTTGTATTTCCTGGCGAAAAAAGGCGGCGAGGCGTTTTTTCACAAGCACGCCGGCGGCAAAGCCGCAAAAATCAAGGAATGGGTCGAAGGCCACGCGTTCCTCAGCGCGTTTATTCCCGCGCTGCTCCCGCCGCCGTTTCCATTCAAGCCTTTCATTCTCGCCGAAGGCGTCTTTCAGGTTCCGGCCCGCACCTTCATCATGGCCATTTTGCTCGGCCGCGGTTTGCGTTACGGAGTCGAAGGAATTCTCGCGGTACGCTACGGCGGCGCCGCGCTCATTTTCCTGAAAGCGCACGGCGCCGCCTTCGCCTTGGGAATGGTGGGCGCGATTGTGCTGCTCTGGCTGGCCTCGCACTTCCTGCTGCACCAACCGGAAGTCAAAAGCTGATCAGCGCCGCAGACTCGCGTATCGTAAACTTTCCTCAGTCACCCGTGAATTCCCGTCGACGCGCATCATCGTGATGATGTTATCGAGCGA
>DASWVE010000045.1:0-2348 GCA_036401315.1 Candidatus Acidiferrales bacterium | reverse complement strand
GCGGGTTACTTGTGAGGCGTGCGGTGACCAGGAGGCCACTCCTATGAAACTTTCATCGTTCTTCGGGATTCCAACTTTTCTGATCGCGGCGGCGGGCTGCGCATTTATAGCCGCGCCGCAATCCACCCTGGCTCAGGCCGGGGAGATCTGCACCCAAAAGCAGCTGGCGGATCTGGGAGCGAATCCCAAGCCTCCTTCCAGCTCGCCCGGGGCGCCCGGCGTACCCGGTGTAAATGTGCCCAAATTCGCGCCGGGAGAAGAATCGGCCTATAAGGCGTTCTTCAAACTGAAAACGGACGAGACGGCCAAGCGGCTCGAAACCGGCGACGCTTTTGTGCGCAAATTTCCCGATGGGCCGTTCAGCGAAGCCGTGTATTCGCAGCTGAGCATCGCGGCGTATCAGCAGCAGAATTTCGCGAAGATGGAAGAGTACGCAGCGAAAGCGCTGGCGATCAATCCCGACGATGTGACCGTGATGGTCTTCACCGGCTGGGTGATCCCGCATCAGAGCGCGGCGCCGGCCGAGCTCGAGAAAGCCGAGAAATACGAGAAGCGCGTGCTGGAGCTGCTGCCGAATTACGCGCGTCCCGCGGAGATGACCGACCAGCAGCTGGCCGCGGCCAAAATTCAATACGAAGCGCAGGCGCACAGCGGCCTGGGCCTGGTCGCTTACCGCCGCAGCGATTTCGCCGGCGCCGTCGCCGAATTGAGCATGGCCACCGCCGGCGCGAGTGCTGAGCCGGGAGCTAAAGATGGGAAAGCAGCGTCGGGCGCGAAGCCGACACCGGTCGCGAAGCCAGCGAGCGCCGAGGCAACGCCGAGCGCGCAGCCGGCGAGCACGGCCGGAAGCGTGACCGCTGGAAGCGTGACGGCCGGCAACGTGACCGCCGACCCGGCGGATTATTTCGTGCTGGGCTCATCGCTCAACCGGCTGAGCCGCTTCAGCGATGCCGCCGCGGCCTTTGATTCCTGCGCGAAAATCCCCGGCGGCGAACAGTCCGCCTGCCGCGCCAACGCCGCAGCAGCCCGCAAAAACGCCGCCGCCGTCGCAACCGCCGCCGCACCCAAGACCGCCTCCGCAAAGTTGTAAACGTTTTTATCGAGGTGAAATTTGAATTCCTCGGGGCGGCTGCAAACGACTCGCGCGAAACGGGTTACTTTCGGCCTTATGAATTCTTTATGCATTACTTATCCATTCCTAACAATTTCGCGATATTCTCCTGACCATCCGAACAGACCACTAAGCTTCGGCGCTGAGCGTCGTTGCGGGATTTGCAACCGCCAGCGTGGCGCGGTCCACGGGTGCGTTCATCCCTATCCGCACAGGGAGACTCGATATGACAATTTTCAACAACCGTCCGGGCCAGGACGATCGCGATGTGCAATTTGTGCCGCGCCGGAATTTCGATTTCTACAAGCCGATCGTGTACGGCGCGGGCGGCTTGCTGCTGCTGATTTTGTTTCTGACGTTTTTCGTGCGCGTGACGCGGATTGAAGCGGGGCACGTGGGCGTCGAAATCAATTTGGCCGGCAGCCAGCGCGGAGCTTCGGAAATTCCGATACGCACCGGGTGGGTGTTCTACAGCCCGCTGCGTACCCAGATTTTCGAATTTCCCACCTATGTGCAAACCGTGAAATGGACGCGCGACGTGACCGAAGGCCATCCCAACAACGAGGAGATGGATTTCAACTCCAAGGAAGGGATGGATATCCGCGTGGACGTTTCGCTTTCGTACGCGATCGATCCGCGCAAGGCTCCGGACTTTTATGTGAAGTACCGGGCCAGCGATCTGGACATGTTCACGCACGGGATCCTGCGGGATATCGTGCGCAATTCGCTGAATGAAGTGGCGTCGACTTTTACCGTGGAGCAGATTTACGGTGAAGGAAAGGCGGAATTTCTGAACCGGGTCCAGGCGTTGATCGAACAGAAGGTGGCGCCGGTAGGCGTGAGCGTGCAGCAGTTCGGATTTATCGGCGCTCCGCGCGTGCCGGACGTGATCGCCGCGGCGATTACGGCCAAGGCTCAGGCCATTCAGCAGGCGGAACGCGCGCGGAACGAATTGGCTACGACGCAAGCGGAGGCCGCGAAGAAAATCGCGGAAGCCGATGGCGACGCCAAGTCGATGGTCACCCGGGCGCAGGGCGAGTCGGATGCGAACCGCATCCGGCAAACTTCGCTGACGCCGCAACTGCTGGAGCTGCGCCGGATTGAAAATGCGCAGATGCTGATCGAGAAGTGGAACGGTCAGCTGCCGCAGGTCGAATCCGGCGCCGGCAGCGGCATGATCCTGCAACTGCCGAAACCGCAGTAGCGGCAGAAGCAGGGAGCAACAAAAACAAAAGCG
>DASWVE010000044.1:0-26935 GCA_036401315.1 Candidatus Acidiferrales bacterium | reverse complement strand
GCTCGCGCTGATTTTCCTCTGCACCGCTTCGACGTACCACGAAAATCTTGCGCCGAAGTTCCCAGCACCGGGCCCCTCGAATCCCATCCCCGCCTGCGCCGCGGTTCCCGGCCCCATCGCGAACGATGTAGTCGGCACCGTAGGCGTTCCGCCTCCGCCATACGGCACTGCGTTCGGCGGCGGTGGCGCCGGATTCTCCAAAACTTTCGACGGCCGCGTCACGTATTTTGGAGGCGGCTTCAGCTTGTCGAATTTCGGAATCGGAACCGCATCCGGCGGCGTCACTGGTATCTCCGGCGGCTCCGTCTTATACAAACCCTTCGATTCGTCCACCACGCGGCTCGGCGTCACCACTTCCGGAGTCGGCAGCGGCACCGCCGGCAAACTTCCCACCACGCCCACGGTGACTGCCCCGCCCGGTCCGCCCCAATCGTTTCCCGTGTGCGAAAAAATCGCCGAACCGATAAACAGCAGCGCCAGCACGCCGTGAAAGACCAGCGAAAACGTCAGCGGTCCTTTTAAAGTTTCCGGCGCGCGAATTGCGGCAGTCGAAGCCATGTCACCGAATCTGCGCCCGCTCGCTGAGCGGCTGCGTCACCACGCTGATATTTTGAATGCCAGACTGCCGCAACGCATCCACCACCGTGGCCCAGCTTCCAAACGGAACCGTTTCGTCGCAGCGCACATACACCGCCTGATGCTGCGGGTCCTTCATTTGCCCCACCACCTGCTGCCCAATTTCGTGAATGTTGATCGGCTTATCATTCAAGTAGACCCGTTGCGCGCGGTCGATCGTAATCACCATGCGCACTTCAGTCAGCTCTTTCACCGTCTTCGTCTTGGGCACGTCCACTTCGATCCCCGACTGCAGGATCGGCGCCGTGATCATGAAAATGATCAGCAGCACCAACACCACGTCGATGAACGGAACCATGTTGATTTCCGATAGCGACGTCCCGGTTTCGCGTTGAATCTGGGGCATATTTCCTACGCTTCCTCAGTTTCGAATATTCTCAGTCTGTTTTTATAGGTTGAACGTTGCGGTTAAAGTTTCAGCCTGTATCGATTCGCGCGTGGCCGGGCGGCCGGCGAATCGTTAGGCGCTGTAAATGGTTTCGATTTTCGAAACGAATTCCGCCGCGAAACTGTCCATCCGCGACGCCACGGCGCGAATTCCGCCGAGATAGTGGTTGTAAGCGATGACCGCCGGAATCGCCGCAAACAATCCCATCGCGGTGGTAATCAAAGCTTCCGCGATTCCCGGAGCCACCGCGCGCAAACTCGCCGTTCCCGCATCCCCCAAACCCGCGAACGCGTCCATGACTCCCCAGACCGTGCCAAACAATCCAATAAAAGGCGAGACCGATCCAGTTGTGGCCAGCCAGGACATCCACTTCTCCAAACGCCGCACCTCGTCCCCGGCCGCGACCTGCATCTGCACGCCCACCGCACTGGGATTTTTAACCCGCCCCGTGCTCGCCGAAACCGCCGGAGCCATTCCCGGAGCCACCGGACGATGATCCGCTGCTCCCAATTGTGCTTCCAGCTCGCGATACCCCGCCTGATAGACAATCACCAGCGGAGAATCGCCCGCTCCCATTTTCAAGGTATTAGGGTCTGGCAGCCCGCGTCCGGCTCGAAACATCTGCAGAAATCGTTTGGTTTGCGTGTCGATTTGCCCGAGGGCCCGCGATTTTTGAAAAATAATGGCCCAGGAAAATACGGAGAGGACTAGGAGGATACACAACACAACTCGCGCTACCCAACCGGTTTGCGTGATCAACGTCTCGAGTCGGCTGTCGAATAGAATCAGAGCCAGTCCAGAAATTAGTCCAGAAATTGTTGCCCCCAGGAGAAAAATTTACGAAAAAACAGCCGCAACCACCGTAGCACACGCCACTTGCAGAATTCAAACTATTCAGCCCGTACAGAAATTCCCCTATGCTCAAAACGACACAAAAGCCTTATACTCAGCTTCTCCACTGATTTGAATCTAACAACACAGGCAGGCATTCGATGTCAGTTAACAAAGTAATTCTCGTGGGGCGCCTTGGGCGCGACCCCGAAACCCGCTTCACCGGCGGCGGCCAGGCGGTCGCGAATTTCTCGGTAGCCACCGACGAAACCTATAAAGACAAGAACGGCGAGCGCCAGAAACGCACCGAATGGCACAAGATCGTCGTGTGGGGCAAGCAGGCCGAAATCGCCCAGCAGTATCTGAAAAAGGGCTCGCTGATTTTTATCGAGGGCCGCATCCAGTCCCGCGAGTGGCAGGATAAAGAAGGCCAGAAGCGCACTAGCTTCGAAATCGTCGCCACCAATTTCCGCATGCTCGGCGGCAAGAGCGACGGCGCAGCAGCCGGAGCAGGAGCCGGTGGCGGCGCATCACGCTCCGGTGGCGGCTACGGCGGGGGCAGCGGTGGCGGACGTTCCGCCGACCCCGATTTCGAAGGCGGCGCCATGCCCGAAGAACCCATGGGCGGCGCCCCCGAAATCTCCGACGAAGATATTCCCTTCTAGTCGCAGTTCTTACGTCAACACCGCAATAAAAAAAGGGAGCGGATAAAATCCGCCCCCTTTTTCTTTACTCCGAAAATTTTCCGCCCGCTTAATGATCCTGTTCGCTCTTCTTCCTCTGCTCGTCCAAATTGTGCATGAACGCTTCAAACTTCGGCTTCTGCTCCGGAGTCAAAATCGCCCGTATCCGGTCGCGCCCCTTCTGCCGCAAAATCTCGCGCTGCGCGTCCGCCGGAGCATACACCGTATGAATCTGCGTCCGGGTATCGTCGACGATTGATCCCAGCTGTTTCTGCTGGTCCGCATCGAGCTGCAGTTCCCGCGTCAACGAAGAAACCAGCTGGTCGCGCGTCGGATGCACGGGCATGGTTGCGTTGCCCAGCACGCGCTCGCTCCAAAGATGCGTTCCCACGCCACCCAGCAGCGCGCCCAGCAAAAACACCACGATTACCAGCACCGCCGCTTCGCTTCGCGTTTTACTGTTTTGCATGGCCTTCTTCCGCCATCAGGATGAGCGTCTCGTCCCGGTTGGATGGCTGCCGCGCTTCATCCGATAGCAATTCTGGCGCTTCGTTCGCCGCCACAATCGCCAATTCGTTTTGCGTCCGGATACTGCCCTGTTGCCGCGCGTCAAACCCGACCAGCATCACCAGCGCCAGCGCCGCCGTGGCCGAAAGCTTCCAGGCCAGCGATACGAACGGCCTCCAGATCGACCGCTCCTCCTGATTTTCCATCTCGCCGCGAATCCGCGCCATCGCGATGCGCGAAAACCCCGCACCAGGATCCGCTGTCGGCTCCGCCGCCCGCAACATTCGCGCCGCCACTTGCGCCTCTGCCAAAGCCTCCGTACATCCGTGGCAGGTCGCCAGGTGTTCGATCAACTGTTTTTCGCCCGCCGATGAAAGCTCGCCACTAACGTAATCCTCCAGCGCCGCTTCTTGCGCCGCGCACGCCGAGGTTCGAAATTCCAAATTGTTGTCGCTCGTATTCATAGCTCTCCTAAGTCTTTGTGTCTCCGGCTCCCGGAAACGCGGGATTCGTCTTCAACCGCCGGCGGTAAACATCCATCAACTTAGCGCGGGAGCGAAACAGCCTGACCTTGACCGTGTTCACGTTCAAATCGAGAATCACCGCCAGTTCCTCGACCGAGAATCCTTCCATTTCCTTCAGCACCAGCAGCGTCCGATCCTGATCCGGGAGATTTTCCAGCAGGTGTTCCAGCAAATCGCGTACTTCCGCCCGCTGCACCGGACTTTCCGGAGGTCGTACCGCCGAAGCCGCCCCATCCAGCCGCGACACCTGCTCCTCCGACATATCCGCCTCGTACGTCAGCGGCCGCACTTTCTTCTTCCGCAAATAATCCCAGCATTCATTCACTGAGATTTTATAAAGCCAGGTCGAAAACGCCGAACGCTGGTCGAACTTCTTCAGCGACAAAAACACTTTCAGAAAAACCTGCTGCACTACGTCTTCCACATCTTCGCGCCGGCGCAAGATTCCGCTGACCAGCCCGAACACACGTTGCTGGTGCCGCCGGATCAGCTCCTCAAAAGCGGCCTCTTCGCCGCTCTGCGCGAGCCGGACCAGTTCCCTCTCTTGTTCGCCCTTTTCCCGCCGGCTGAGCGCTAGCGGAAGGGCCGAGGCGCTGGCTACCATGTCCTTTGGGACGCGGGTCATTCGTTTTCGGTTACACTCACTTTACAAGCCCTGTTTCATACTGAAACTACATCCCTTACTGCCTTTCACGCCACTTGTTTGCCGAGTTTCTTATTGCAGCAGTAACCGCCGCATGTGAGAATGTCGCCCATGATTATCGGCGATCGCATTCGTCTCCTTCGTGAGACAAAAAAGCTCTCCCAGGGCGACATCGAAAAGCGCACTGGATTACTGCGTTGCTATATTTCCCGCGTCGAAAACGGCCACACGGTTCCGGCCATTGAGACGCTGGAAAAACTGGCGCGCGCCATGGAAATTCCACTCTACCAGCTCTTCTACGATGGCGAGGAACCGCCCGAATTGCCGAACCTTCCCAAGGGAAAGTCGGCCGATGATATCGCGTGGGGCACTCGTGGAAAGGACGCTCGCGTTCTAGGGCGTTTCCGCCGCTTGCTCGGCCGTATCGATGAAGGCGACCGTCGTCTGCTGCTCTACATGGCGCAGAAGATGGCGAACCGCTAAGAGTTTCTTCCCATCCGGCGGTGTCCAGCCATCGCCACAGTCTTCCGGAGTGCGGCGACTCTTCGCGGCTTTCCTAAACCGAGAAACACTGGTTCGTCCCCAAACCCGCCAAAGTCTTCTACAACTTTCTTAATATTTCCGCGCGAACGTCTCGAGGTTCGACTATTCCCACTCAATCGTGCTGGGCGGCTTCGAACTGATGTCATACACGACGCGATTCACGCCCGGGACCTCATTCACAATCCGGGCCGAAATTTTTTCCAACACGGGCATCGGCAACCGCGTCCAATCCGCCGTCATCGCGTCCTGCGAATCGACGACCCGCACCGCGACCGTATATCCATAGGTCCGGCCGTCGCCCATCACGCCCACGCTCTGGACCGGCAGCAAAACCGCAAACGCCTGCCAGACTTTCGCATATAGCCCGGCCTTGCGAATTTCATCCACCACCACCGCGTCAGCGCCCCGCAAAATGTCCAAACGCTCCGGAGTAATTGCGCCCAGCAAACGCACCGCAAGCCCGGGCCCCGGGAACGGATGCTTCACCAGAATTTCCTCCGGCAATCCCATCTCGCGCCCAATCTGCCGCACTTCATCCTTGAACAAATCGCGCAGCGGCTCAATCAACCCGAACGGCATGTCCGCCGGCAATCCGCCCACGTTGTGGTGCGACTTGATCACCTGCGACGGTCCCTTCACCGAAACCGATTCGATCACGTCCGGATACAAAGTGCCCTGCACCAGGAATTTCACCGGCAATCCCGCCGCGCCCGCCAGAATCTTCTTCTGTTCTTCCGCGAAAATCGCAATGAACTCGTAGCCGATGATTTTCCGCTTCTGCTCCGGGTCGGTCACGCCCGCCAGCTTCGTCAAAAATCGTTCCGAAGCATCCACCCCAATCACGTTCAATCCCAGCCGCTCGCGCAGCAACTCCAAAGTCTCCTGAAACTCGTTCCCGCGGAGCAGGCCGTTGTTGACGAACACATTGGTCAGCCGGTCGCCGATCGCGCGATGCACCAACGCCGCCGCCACCGCCGAATCCACTCCGCCGCTCAACGCGCAAATCGCTCGCGAGCCCTCCGCCTGCTTGCGGATCGTATCCACCATCGCGGCGATGAATCCCGTGTGGCTCCAGTGCCGCTTCGCCCCGCATACCGCAAAAACAAAATTCTGCAGCATCTCCGTGCCGCGATCGGTATGGTTCACTTCGGGATGAAATTCGAGCCCGTAAAGTCTCTTCTCGCAATGTTCGACTGACGCCACGGCGTTATCCGTTTTCCCCGTGATCGTAAATCCTTGCGGCAGTTCGATCACATGGTCGCCGTGGCTGTTCCAGATTTTCGTTCGCGAGGGAAAACCGTGGAATATCTTCGACGCGCAGGTGATGTCCAGATGCGCCGGCCCATACTCGCGCCGCGCCGCGCGTCCCACTTTTCCGCCCATCGTGTGCGTCATCCACTGCATGCCGTAGCAAATCCCCAAAACCGGCACGCCCATCTGCAGCACGTTCGGGTCGCAGTGCGGCGCGTCCGCGTCATACACCGAACTCGGCCCGCCCGACAGCACGATGCCGACGGGTTCATACGCGCGAATCTCTTCCAGTTTTGCCGTGCACGGCAGCACCGCCGAGAAAACTTCCTGCTCCCGGATCCGCCGCGCGATCAGCTGCGTGTACTGCCCGCCAAAGTCCAGCACCACGATTCCGTGCTTGGTGCTCACCGCCGCTTCCCCGCTCTTCGATTCCGCCGTTCCAGTGTTGGGCATCATTCGCTACCTCAGCACGATATTTACGAGCTTTCCCGGCACCACCACGATCTTTACGATTTCCTTTCCGTCCACCAACTGCTTAATTCGAGGATCGCCCAACGCCTTGTCGCGCGTCTCATCTTCATTCAATCCGGCGTCGACCAGCATCTTGCCGCGCAGTTTGCCGTTAATCTGAATAATCACTTCGAACTGATCTTCCTTCGCCAGTTCTTCGCGGAACGCCGGCCACTTCTCCTGCGTCAGCGTCGTGGCGTGCCCCAGCATCTGCCACAATTCTTCCGCCAGGTGCGGAGCCATCGGCGACAGCATCAGCACCAGCAGCTCCAGCGTGCTTTTCAAAATCTCCGGCCGTATCTCGGCGTCCAGCGGCTCGCTCGCGTGAATCAGATTCACGAACTCCATTAACAGCGCCACCGACGTATTGAAATGCCAGCGCACGTCGTAATCATTCGTGATCCGTTTCAACGTCTGGTGCGCCTTGCGCACCAGCGCTTTTTCCTTCACCGAAGCCGACGCTAAATCCATCTCGCGCGTCAAATCGCTTGCGACCGTCGCCAGCCGCGGTGCCTGCCGAGACACCATCTTGTACACCCTATTCAAAAATCGCGCCGAACCTTCAATCGCCTCTTCGCTCCACTCCAGATCCTTTTCCGGAGGCGCCGCAAACAGCGTGTACATCCGCCCCGTATCCGCGCCGTACTTCTCCGCCATATCGATCGCGCCCACCACATTCCCGCGCGATTTCGACATCGCCACTCCGCCCTTCTGCACCATACCCTGCGTGAACAATCGCGCGATCGGCTCGTCGTGCTGCACCAATCCCATATCGCGCATCACTTTGCAGAAAAATCGCGAATACAGCAGATGCAGAATCGCGTGCGTGATTCCGCCCACATACTGGTCGATCGGAAACCAGTATCCCGCCTTGGCTTTGTCGAACGGCGCCTTGTCGTTGTGCGCGTCCGTGTATCGATAGAAATACCAGGACGAATCGACGAACGTATCCATCGTGTCGGTCTCGCGCCGCGCGGGCCCGCCGCATTTCGCGCAGGTCGTGTTCACAAAATCCGGTGCGCCGGCCAACGGCGATTCGCCTTTTCCGGTCAGCTTCACATTTTCCGGCAGTTTCACCGGCAACTGGTCGTCCGGCACCGCCACGATTCCGTCTTTCTCGCAGTACACGATCGGAATCGGCGTGCCCCAATACCGTTGCCGTGAAACGCCCCAATCCTTTAGCCGGTAAGTCGTCTCCGCGGCCCCGAATCCCTTCGCCGCCGCATCCGCCGACATTTTTTCGATCGCCGCATCGGTGGTCAGACCCGTGTATGGCCCCGAATCCACCAGCTGCCCCTGCTCGGTAAACGCTTCGCTCATCCGGTCGATGCGCAAAGGCGGCCCAGCCACCGGCTGCACCACTACTTTCAGTGCGAGATGATACTTCTCCGCGAATTCGTAATCCCGCTCGTCATGCGCCGGCACGCACATCAGCGCGCCGGTCCCGTACTCCGCCAAAACAAAATTGGCCACCCAGATCGGAATCTGCGCGCCCGAAAACGGATTCACCGCAAAACGCCCGGTAAAGAATCCTTCCTTCTCCGCCTTCGCAATATCCTCCGCGCGCATGCTTTTCTGACGCATGGCTTTCAACTGCGCGCTCATCGAGTTCTGTCCCGGCACTCCGTCCAGCAAGCGGTCCACCATCGGATGCCCGGCCGAAATCGCAATCGCCGTCGACCCGTAAATCGTATCCACGCGCGTGGTAAAGACTTCCAGCGCCGCATCCGGCATCTGCGCTACCGCGAATTTCACCCGCGTACCGCGCGATTTGCCGATCCAGTTCCGCTGCATGGACAGCACGCGCTCCGGCCAGCCGCCTTCGAGCTGCTTCATGTCGTCCAGCAGCTGGTCCGAATATTGCGTGATGCGGAAAAACCATTGCTCCAGCTCGCGGCTTTCCACTCGCGTCGTTTCATGCCGCCAGCAAAAACCGTCGATGACCTGCTCGTTGGCCAGCACCGTGCAGCAGGCCGGGCACCAGTTCACCTTGCTTTTCTTGCGGAAGGCGATGCCCTTCTCGTACATCCGCAAAAACAGCCACTGGTTCCAGCGGTAATATTCCGGATCGCAGGTCGCAAATTCCCGCCGCCAGTCGTAACTGAATCCAAACCGCCGCAGCACGCGCCGGAACTCCCCGATATTGTTTTCAACCCATTCCCGCGGAGGCGTGCCGTTCTTGATCGCCGCATTTTCCGCCGGCAGCCCGAACGCATCCCAACCCATCGGGTGCAGCACGTTGAATCCGCGCATGCGCTTATACCGCGCCACGGCGTCGCCAATCGTGTAATTGCGCATGTGGCCCATGTGCAGCGTTCCGGAGGGGTACGGCAGCATTTCGAGGAAATAATATTTGGGGCGTGAGGCGTCGTTATCTACCGCGTTGAAAGCTCCCTGCTCTTCCCACACTTTTTGCCATTTCGCTTCAATCTGAGCCGGGTCGTAATGCGCAATATGGTGGTCGGGATCGGCCAAGTTTACTTTCCTCGCGATTTTGGTTTTGTTTTCGATTTCGCCGTCTTGGTCTTCGCTTTTTTCTTCGAGGTCCGCGCCTTTTTCTTGCCGCTCGCCTTCGCGCGCTTGGCCCGCGGCTTCATCCCATCGCCATTGGCCGTGACTTCGCGTCCCAACAGCTTCCACAGCGCCGCCACGTTGCGCTTATCGTCGCCGGGCTTATCGATCGGCGTCTCCAGAATAAACGCCCGCCCCGAGAGTAGCGAATGATTCAAAATTCTGCCAAA
This sequence comes from Candidatus Acidiferrales bacterium, assembly GCA_036401315.1. Lineage (GTDB taxonomy): Bacteria > Acidobacteriota > Terriglobia > Acidiferrales > UBA7541 > Palsa-295. Next base: position 17,678 of record DASWVE010000044.1, on the reverse strand, counting down.
CGCTTCCAGCCCGATTTTTCCCTGCCCGATATGTTCGTGCCGGTCCACGCGCGATCCGTGGTGCGTCTTCGAGTCGTTCATGTGGATCACATAAACCTTGTCGAGCCCCACGGTCCGGTCGATGGCCTGCAAAGTCGCTTCGAGGCCTTCCGCGGTTCGCAGATCCCAGCCCGCCGCGAAGGTATGCGCCGTATCGATGCAAATTCCCAGCGGCAAGCCGGGCGTCGCATCGATAATCGCGCGCAATTCCTCAAATCGCGATCCGATCGACGTGCCTTGTCCCGCCGTATTCTCCAGCAAAATTTTCATGTCGCCGAGTTTCAACCCGCGCGCGGCCTGCTTCAGACCCTGCGAAATCGCGGAGACCGCCGCCTGCGGCGTGCTCTCCCGCCCGCTGCCCGGGTGCGCCACCAGAAAGTCTGCGCCCAGCGCAATCGCCCGTACCAGTTCCTGATGGAACGCCTGCACCGACCGCGTCCGCAGCACCGGGTTCGGCGAAGCCAGGTTAATCAAATAATTGTCGTGGACTACGAGAGGCCCCAGTCCCAATTCCTTGCGCCGCGCGCGAAATCGAGTCGCTTCCGCTTCCGCAATGCGCATCCCGCCCCGGTCCCACATCCGCGGACTGCACGAAAAAATCTGTAAAGCGTTCGCGCCCAGCCCATGGGCGATCTCCAGCGACCCCGAAATGTCTCCGGCAATGCTGGTATGGATTCCAATGCGGATGCTGCCGTCTTTCCAGGCTGGTATTTCGGGTGGTGGAGGTGCTTCCGGGCGATATTCGTCTGCGGCGTCGAAGGTTAAGGTAATTCTGTCAGTTTGTTCGGCCATGCCCTAAAGGGTCCAGGAGCCCTACCCTCCTTCACAGGAAGGTCGCTCATGCGCTTTGCGCAGCAGTTCTGAATCCCCAATTATACAGCCCCGCGCCAAACGCCGCAAAACTTCTTTCGCACCTTCGCCAGCGCCATTTTCCAGTCAAAACTGTCCCCGAGCCACCAATCACTAGCCACTAGGCACTGCTTTTATCCCCCAAACGTGCCTTTAAGCCCCACCCTTCACTTATCGCTGGCGCACACTTGCCCGCCGAGGCAAAATCGTCGCGATAATCTAAATTGAGGTGCCCTTATGCCGTCCTACTATTTGCTGAAAACCGAAGCCTCCGTCTATTCCTTCGCGAACCTTCAAAGCGACAAACAAACCCAATGGGACGGCGTCACCAATCCCACCGCCGTAAAAAATCTGCGCGAAATGAAGCCCGGCGACAAGCTGGTCATCTATCACACCGGCGATGAGAAAGCCGCCGTTGGCACCGCCTCGGTCGTTTCGGTCAGCATCACCGACCCCAAAAAACCGGTCGTCGAAATCAAAGCCGGAAAACCCATCGCCAAGCCAGTCACCCTCGCAGAAATCAAAACGAAAAGGCTCTTCGCCACCTCGCCCTTGGTCCGTATCGGCCGTCTCTCCGTCGTCCCGCTCACGGCCGAACAATACGAATCGCTAGCCGGCAAGTGACCGCGCGCGTCGAAGTCTTATCCACGCCGCGGCTCACACTCCGCCACCTGTCCGCCACCGCAGACGCCGCGTTCATGCTCGAACTGCTGAACGAAAAGCCATTCCTGGAAAACATCGGCGATCGCGGCGTAAGAAATCTAGCCGACGCCGCCCGCTATATTCAAAACGGCCCAGTAGAAAGCTATCGCCAATTCGGTCTCGGTCTATACGCAGTCGAACTGAAAGAATCCGGCACGGTCGCCGGCATATGCGGCGTCCTCAAACGCGAATCTCTCGAGTTCCCCGACCTAGGCTTCGCCTTCCTCCAAAAATTCTGGGGCCAGGGCTACGCCCGCGAGTCCGCCGAAGCCGTCATGCACTATGCGCGAAACACCCTGGGCCTAAAACGCATCGTAGCCATCACCAAGCCGAAAAATGAAGACTCCATCCGCCTTCTCGAAAAACTCGGCTTTCACTTCGAAGAAATGGTCCAAATGCCCGACCAAGACGCCGAAAGCAGACTCTTCGGCTCGGAAGCCTGAGTCAGACCTGGTGTGACCGGACGTTGAAGTTGTCGTTGTCTTTGGGTTGGCCGTTGTCTTTGGGTTGGCCGTTGCCTCAGTTCACGTTGTCATCCCGACAGAGGCGCGCCGTTTCTGCGTGCCGACGAGGGACCTCTCTTCGATTTCAGCGCCGACGAAAACGTCAGCACCAAAGAAAAAGGCGGCAAATCTCTCGATTCGCCGCCTCCAAAAACCAACACGAGTAACCCGCGTCGCTAATCCCCCAACGCCGCCGCCGAAGCCGCCCCATAAAAACTAAACCACGGCTTCGCCGCTTTCAACCGCGCATTCACATTATTAATATTCTTCACGCCCTCATCGTTCAGCCAATCCTCGAGAGCCTTCCCACCCTGCTTCGCGTACACCGGAATTCCTTCCTTCCAGGTCGCGCGCCCGCACAACACGCCCGAAAATTCCACGCCCGATTCCGCCGCCAGCTCCAGCGTCTCCAAAAACACGTCGTTATTCACGCCCGCCGACAAATAAATGAACGGCTTCTTCGCCGACTGCGCCGCCTTGCGGAAATGTTCCTTGGCCTGATCCCGTGTGTACGCCGAATCGCCCTTGCAGGCCTTCGATCCCGCCACGTAGGCCATGTTCACCGGCACTTCCACTTTCAGCACGTCCACCGCGTAGCGCGCCTTGGAAAATTCTTCCATGCTTCCGGCGACGATCGCCGGCTTCTGCTTCGCGTATTCGATTCCCTTTTCGTCGCCGTTTTCCACGTAGCCCACAAATTCCAGGAAAAACGGAATGTCCGCCGCGATGCATTCTCCGCCGATTCGCTCGACCCAAGCGTGCTTGATGTTATTGACCTCGGGCGGATCAAACGGCGTGTAGTACAGCAAAATTTTCACGCAGTCCGCGCCCACTTCCTTCAACCGCAGCGCCGACCAAATATCCAAAAGGTCCGGCAACCTTCCCGGCCGCGTGTTGTCGTAGCCGCTGTTTTCATAAGCGAGCAGCAAACCCGCGTTCTTCGACCGCGCCTTAGCCGCGCCCAAGCCATATTCCGGATCCAGCAAGATCGCGCTCGCGTGCGGCGTCAAAACTTTCGTTACAATCGTCTTGAATTCTTCCAGCATCTCCGCCGGCACGTCTTTCTTGTCGACGCCCTTTTCTTTCGCGATCGCGCTCTTCAACGATCCGCGCTGGTCCATCGCCGCCGCGGCGATCACGCCGCGCTCGTCGGCCACCGCCGTCATGCCTTTCGTTTTGCCAGGCGTAATTTTCATGTATGCCCTCCCAGGATAGGAGCTGCCTTTGAACCGCCGCATTTTAGCACGGGACCGCGCCGAACAACTCCGCCGCGCCCGTCCATTTTTGTTGGTTGGTGTCGCCGGAAAAAACGCGGGCTTACGAGGATAATGTCACCACGTGATGCTGGTTCGCGCACGCCGCCACAAATTCCAGCACCGGATTCGGCTCGTGCACGCCCATGTGCGCCAGATCCGAATCGCCATGCTTTTCGCTGATCAGCGCGTCCGCGATCGGCGCAATCTGCCCCAGCCCGTCCAGAAATTCCCCGCCGTACGCCGCCAGCCAAGGCAAAGCCGAAACCGTGCGCTCCTGCAGTTCATGATGCGGATACAACGCATCGAAAATCATTTTCTCTTTGCGATCCAGCACGTCGTTGCGCATGCTTTCCGCGCGTCCGGCCTTCGCCTTCAACGTGCCGAATTGATGCAGAATTTTCTGCTCCGCCAGCTCCAACGAGCCGGCCAGGCTCGCATCCAGCTTCGAAATCGGTTCACGATACCCGGCCAGCAATTCCTGCAGCGCCTTTTCATCTTTCTCGAATTTTTCAGCCAATGCCGCCGGCAGGAATTTCTGCTCCATCCGCGTTCGCAAATGCTGCCGCCCGCGCGTCACGTCCCGAAAACTCAGTTCAAATTTGTCGAGGATGCGATCCATTCCCGGCTCAATCACCGTAAAACTCGAGCGCGGCAAAATTGCCGGCATGCGCCCCAGTAATTTCTGGTACACCACTTCGGCCTGCGCCATGTACGCGACTTCCGCCGGCCCGCCTACATACGCCGCCGTCGGCAGCAAAGTATCCTGCACGATCGGCCGCAGCAGCACGTTCGGCGTAAACGCATCCGGCGCCGATTCAATCGCCGCCCGCAATTCCTCCACCGTGAACGTCGCCTGCCCCGCGTGAAATTTTCCGCCGCGCACCCGCAAAGGCTCGCGCACGCCGTTGACGTTGTAGAACAGCAGCGTCGATTCCGCCGCCACCTTCACCTGCGCGTGCAGCCCGCCACTCTCGAGTTCTTTCGACCGCGCCATCAGCGCTTCGCGCAGCGCGTCCGACTCATCCAGCGCTCGCCGGTATACTCGCGCCGACAACCGGTGCAGCCGCACATCCAGCGGATCGATAAACACGATCCCGCGCCCGACCAGCAACCGCGCCAGCAATTTTCCAAACGCCGACCCGTACGTTTCATTCGGCGTATACGATTCGCGCAGCGCCGTCGCGATTTTTTCCGCGTCCGCGCCTTCCAATGTTCCCACCGCGCCGGCGACCAACGCCGTAATTCCTTCGCCCAGCAAAATCTCGCCGACGCGCTTCCCTTCCTTCGCCTCGCTCGCTTCAACCTTAAATTCCGAAAAACCCGCGCGCGAATTCCACGCCGCGTGGTTGATCTCCGCCAAATCGTGATCTTCCGTCGCCAGCCAAAAAACCGGCACCGCATCAATCCCGCGATTGGTCAATTCCGCTGCGTAACTCGCCGCCGTGATCGCCTTGTACAAACTGTACGCTGGTCCGCCGAACAGCCCGACCTGCTGCCCGGTCACCACCGCCACCGCGCCCGCCGCCAAACGCTCCAGATTTTTTTCCGTGGCCGCTTCGGTCACACCGCCCGGAGCGAATTTCCGGTTCTGCTCCCGCAGCACCTCGACCACGCCTTTTCTCACGGCCGGATCCAGCTGCACGTTCCGTGCCGCGTCCACCACGCCCTCGATGTTCGGCGCGTACGCGTAGTACTTCGCCACATGTTCGAAGTCGTCAAGAAAACTGGAGTAAATCTTGGTCGTCTGGGGAATTTCGCGGAAGGAAATACAGTGAGGCTCCATTTGCAGGCTCATGAACGTCGCGCCTCTCGACAACACGCGCAACGACAGCTCCGCGCGCACGCCGCTTCCGCACGCACCAGACCGCTCGCCATATTGTGATTTTGTTCAGTCACCAAGCGCTCGTTTACCCGCTGCACCGCACCGGCCAGGTCCAGGACCTTGCACCGTTTGACGTGTCTTCCGTCCCGCGGTCTCAGGATTTTTGCGTCTCTACTACTGATGCGCTGGCTGGTACCCAAGATTCGCCAGCATCTCTTCGATTTCTTGCTTGGCAGGCAGGCTCAACGGCAGCAGCGGTGGGCGCGGCGGACCGCCATAGTATCCCTGCCGGTCCATCGCGTACTTCAGGCCGGAAAGCCCGGCCTGCGATCCAAATATCTTCGCGGGCGACACCAGTTTCTGCGCCAGTTTCTGAGCTTTCTCCCGCTGCCCCGCACGCGCCGCGTCGTAAATCGAAACGCACAATTCCGGAAACGCGTCGGCCACCGCCAGAATCGCGCCCACCGCGCCCACTTCCAGCGCCTCGAATAAAATCGTCGGCCAGCCCACCAGCGTCTGGAAAGTCTTCGGCGCGGCTTCTACATTCTGCCGCACGCCTTCCACGTCGCCCGAACTATCTTTCATCCCCACGATGTTCGGATGCTGCGCCACGCGCTTAACCAGCGAAGCCTCAATCTTGACGTGCGTGTAAATCGGCACCGCGTACAGCAGCACCGGAATTTTCGACGCATCCGCCACGCGCAGATAATGCTCGGCCAGCAGATCGTCATTCACCGCCGGCTTGTAAAAACTCGGCGTGCGCACCAGCGCCGCCGCAAATCCCGCAGCCGCCGCGCGGTTGGTGTGCACGATCGTCTCGGCCGTCGATTCCGCGCCGGTTCCCGCGATCAGAATCTTTTCCGGCGCAGCCGCCGCCTTCACCGTCTCCCAAATTTGGTAAACCTCTTGCCACAGCAACAAAACCGATTCGCCCGTCGATCCATTCGACGCGTAACCCGCCAGCCCAGTCTTGTTGTAGAGCGCAATGTTGCTGCGGATATGCGTATGGTCCACGCTGCCGTCCGCCGCAAAAGGAGTAGTAAGAGGAGTGAAAATCCCGTGTAGTTTCACGTCCGGCATTTTACCTCAAACCCGTTCACCGGGCCACGCCGGGGACTTAACTGAAGAAAAGGCCTACGATCTCTCCGCCGACGCATTCGCCTTCCGCGCATGCAAATCCTGCAAAGCCGCCACCTCCACGGCATGCCCAGCCATCGCCCGAATCCCGCGCGCCGCCGCACTAGCCGCCGACAACGTAGTAATGCAAGGAATGTTGTACCGCACCGCCGCCCGCCGAATCGATTTCTCGTCGTAGAACGATTCCCTGCCCAGCGGCGTATTAATGACCAGATCCACCTTCGCGGTTTTGATCAAATCCACAATGTTCGGCCGCCCTTCGTTAACCTTATATACGGACTCCACCTCAATCCCCGCGCTGGCCAAAGCCGCCGCCGTCCCCCGCGTCGCCACCACCTTCAATCCCGCCGCCAGCAAATCCTGCACCACAAACGCTACATGCCGTTTGTCGTGATCGTTTACGCTCAGAAACACGGTACCCTGCTGCGGCAAACGTTGCCCCGCCGCCAGCTGCGCCTTCGCAAACGCCAGACCGAACGTCGACGAAATTCCCATCACCTCGCCCGTCGACCGCATCTCCGGCCCCAGAATCGTATCCACGCCGCGGAATTTGTTGAACGGAAACACCGGCGACTTCACCGCATAAAAATTCGGCACCACCAGTTCCTTTATTCCGTTGGTCTGCGTGTAAGGCAAATGGAGGTCGCGCAATTTCCGCCCGGTCATCAAGCGCGCCGCCACCTTCGCCAGCGGCACTCCCGTCGCCTTGCTCACATAAGGAATCGTCCGCGACGCCCGCGGATTAACTTCCAGCACGTACACCGTGTCGCGCTGAATCGCATACTGCACATTCATCAGGCCCACTACATTCAACGCCTTCGCCAACTTCACCGTATACTCGCGAATTTTCTCCAGAATTGACGGCTTCAGCGTCACCGAAGGCAGCACGCACGAAGAATCCCCGGAATGAATCCCCGCTTCTTCGATGTGCTCCATGATTCCGGCGATCAGCACGTCGTCGCCGTCCGCGAGCGCGTCCACGTCCACTTCCGTCGCGTCTTCCAAAAATTGATCGATCAAAATCGGCCGCTTCGCATCCGAAAGCCCGCCAATTAGGGTCGCCTGCGTCACATATTCCTCTACGGTCTTCAAATCGTAGGCGATCACCATCGCGCGCCCGCCCAGCACGTAGCTCGGACGTACCAACACGGGCAATCCAATTTCGTTCGCCAGCGCCACCGCTTCCTGCGGAGCAAACGCGCTCCCGTTCTTCGGCGTCGGAATTTTCAATTCTTCCAGCAACGCGCCAAAACGCCGTCGGTCTTCCGCCAAATCAATCGATTCCGGCGCGGTCCCAATAATTTTCGCGCCGTTTTTCTTGAGCTCGAGCGCCAGGTTCAGCGGCGTCTGCCCCCCGAACTGCACGATCACGCCCTGCGGTTTCTCGCAATCCAGAATCGCCAGCACATCTTCCAGCGTCAATGGCTCGAAATATAGGCGATCCGACGTGTCGTAATCCGTCGAAACCGTTTCCGGATTGCAATTCACCATCACCGTTTCGAATCCATCTTCTTTCAGGGCAAACGACGCATGGCAGCAGCAATAATCGAATTCGATTCCCTGCCCGATGCGGTTCGGCCCGCTGCCCAGAATCACCACCTTGGGCCGATCGACCGGAGCCGCCTCGTCCTCTTCTTCGTACGTAGAATAAAGATACGGCGTGAACGATTCGAATTCCGCCGCGCAAGTGTCCACGCGCTTGAACACCGGCTGGACTCCCAATTCTTTGCGTCGCGCGCGAACGCTGGCCGCTTTCACGTTCCACAATTTCGCGATTTCCTCGTCGCTCGCGCCCGAACGCTTCGATTCCAGCAGCAATTCCGCCGAGCATTTGCTCAAGCTCGTCGCCGCCACGCGCCGATCCACCTCCAGCATTTCCTGCAACTGCTGGATGAACCACGGATCGATCTTGGTCAGATCGCAAACTTCTTCGCTGGACATCCCGCGTTCCAGAGCCTCAAACAGCCAGTGCAAACGATCGGGCCCCGGCACGTGCAATTTTTCCCGCAGCAGAACGGTCGTCACTTCCGCCGGAGGCCGCCACGCCGAACTCGGCTCGAGCGACCGGATCGCCTTGCACAGCGCTTCCTGAAACGTCCGGCCAATCGCCATCACTTCGCCCACCGATTTCATCTGCGTCGAAAGCGTCGTATCGCTGCCGGGGAATTTCTCGAATTGCCACTTCGGAATTTTCGCCACCACGTAATCGATGGTCGGCTCAAACGACGACGGCGTCTTCTTGGTGATGTCGTTGGGAATTTCGTCGAGCGTCATGCCCACCGCTAATTTCGCCGCGATTTTCGCGATGGGAAATCCCGTCGCCTTGCTGGCCAGCGCCGAACTCCGCGAAACCCGCGGGTTCATCTCAATCACCGTCATGCGCCCGGTTGCCGGGTCGACCGCGAACTGAATGTTCGATCCGCCGGTCTCCACACCCACTTCGCGAATAATCGCCGCCGCGGCGTCGCGCATCCGCTGGTATTCCTTGTCGGTCAGCGTCTGCGCCGGAGCCACCGTAATCGAATCGCCGGTATGAATCCCCATCGGGTCGAAATTTTCGATCGTGCAGATCACCACGAAATTGTCGCGGTGGTCGCGCATCACTTCCAGCTCGTATTCCTTCCAACCCAAAACTGATTCTTCGATCAGCGCCTGGTGCACCGGACTAGCGTCCAGCGCCCGCGCGATCAAATCCGCAAATTCCTCGCGGTTATACGCGATCGATCCGCCCGTGCCGCCCAAAGTAAACGACGGCCGAATCACCACGGGATAGCCCAGTTCATCCGCCAGCCGCACCGCATCCGGCACGGTCGTCACCACTTCCGACGCCGGAACTTCGAGCCCCAGCTTGCGGCACACATCCTTAAACAAAAGCCGGTCCTCAGCAATCTTGATCGCGCTGAGCGACGCGCCAATCAACTTCACTCCATACTTGTCGAGAATCCCAGCCTCAGCCAGATCCACCGCCAGATTCAAACCCGTCTGCCCGCCCACGGTAGGCAAGAGCGCATCCGGCCGCTCCACCGCAATAATCGCCTCCAAATATTCCCGCGAGAGCGGCTCAATATAAGTGCGATCGGCCGTCTCCGGATCCGTCATCACGGTTGCCGGATTCGAATTCACCAGCACAACGGTATAGCCCTCCGACCGCAAAGCCTTGCAAGCCTGCGTCCCAGAATAATCAAACTCGCAAGCCTGCCCGATAATGATCGGCCCCGACCCAATGATCAGTATTTTCTTGATGTCAGTTCGCTTCGGCATCAGCCCTCAAAATCTCCAAATGTCTCAAAAATTCGCGGAGCACCATCTCTCTGCCACGAGCTCGACCGCCAGCACTCGCCCCACAACAACCCAGCACTGCCCCACACTAAAAACGTGTCATCCCGAACCGCTTCAGCGGTGAGGGATCTGCTTTTTACTCGGATACGGCTCAAACCAAGCCTCAGCAAGATCACTCCAAGTCGGGTTCTGCCTTTCGATCAACTCCACCTTCTTCTCCCGCCTCCACGACTTAATCTCTTTCTCGCGATTAATCGCAACATGCACATCTCGATACGTCTCGACGTAGACCAGACGATGAATCCGGTACCGCGACGTAAAACCCGGAATCCTGCCCTCCCGATGTTCTCGAACCCTCTTCGCTAAGCCGCTGGTAATCCCCGTGTACAGTCTTCGCGTCCGACTCGCTAAAATGTAAACACGAAACTGTCTTTCCACGACGACGCCTCAGCAACTCAATCGAAAAAGCAGATCCCTCGCTGCGCTCGGGATGACAAGCCGTTGTTTTTCGCAATCGAGGAATGAACTCATCGTGCCCCATTCATCATCTCCACAAACTGCCCAAACAAATACCGCGCATCGTGCGGCCCTGGCGACGCCTCTGGATGATATTGCACGCTGAACAACGGCAGCGTCCGATGCCGCATCCCCTCATTCGTGTGATCGTTCAAATTCACATGCGTAATTTCAACTTCGCTCGATGGCAACGACGCCGGGTCCACGCAAAATCCATGATTCTGCGAAGTAATCTCCACCTTCTTCGTCAGCAAATTCTGCACCGGATGATTCGCGCCATGATGTCCAAACTTCAACTTAAACGTCTTCCCACCCAGCGCCAGCCCGCACAACTGATGTCCCAAACAAATCCCGAAAATCGGCACGCGACCCACCAGCTTCCGAATATTCGAAACCGCGTAATGAATCGGCTCCGGATCGCCCGGCCCGTTCGACAAAAACACGCCGTCCGGTTTCAGCCCCAGCACATCCTCCGCGGAAGTCTGCGCCGGCACCACCGTCACATCGCAATCGTGATCCACCAGCAATCGCAAAATGTTCTGCTTGATCCCAAAATCGTAAGCGACCACGCGCCGCCGCTTGCGTTTCGCGTCAGCGCCCGCCACCGCATCCGTCAGAATTGGCGAAGCAATCCCAATCGATCCATCCTTCCACTCATATTTCGCCGACGCACTCACCCGGCTCGCCAATTCCTGCCCCGCCATCGTGGGCAAAGCCTTCGCCTCCAGAATTAACTTTTCCGCCGGCGTCTCGTCCGTCGACACCATTCCCCGCAGCGCCCCCACCTGCCGCAAATGCCGCACCAAGGCGCGCGTATCCATATCCCAAATCACCGGGACGCCATGCCGCTCCAGATATTTCTGCGTCGTCTCCGTCGACCGCCAGTTCGAAGCTAGCGCCGAAAATTCGCGCACCACCAGGCCTTCGATGTACGGCTTGGGAGATTCCTCGTCGTCCAAATTCGCGCCGACATTTCCAATGTGGGGATAAGTCAAACAGACCATCTGGCCGGAATAACTGGGGTCGGTGAAAACTTCCTGGTAACCAGTGAGGCTGGTATTAAAAACGACTTCTCCGCCGCGGCGCGTGCGAGCGCCGGCCGCGCGGCCCTTAAATACTCGTCCGTCTTCCAGCGCGAGAATCGCGCGCCCTGCCTGCTGCTGCGTCAGTGTGTCCTCCAAAACCAGTCATTGGCTTAATCATCGATTCGCTATCGCGATGCCGCGTTTACCGTGTAGGAATTGCTCAACGAACCGAAATGATCCGCCGGCCAGTACGCGAAAACCGCCTTGCCATAAATATATGGCCGTCCCACCGGACCAAACACCCGCGAATCGTTCGAGCTATCGCGGTGATCGCCCATCACAAAATAATTTTCCACCGGAATCTGCACCGGCCCGTAATTCGATCCATCCAGATACATCGCCGGAACGTACGGCTCCCCCAGCTCTTTCGCATTCACATATAAACGTCCACTGCGAATTTCAATCGTCTCGCCCGGCAAACCGATGACGCGCTTGATGAACGATTTCGAACGGTCGAGAGGATACCAGAAAACCACCACGTCGCCGCGCTCGATCGGCTCGAACCGGTACACAAATTTGTTGATGAAAATCCGCTCCTGATCGGTCAGTAGCGGAGCCATGCTGGTGCCTTCCACTTTCACCGGCTGGTACAGAAAAATAATAACCGTGAGAAGAAGCCCCAGGAGCACAGACATATCGCGGGCCCAACTACGAAGTTCGCTCCGCAATTGTGGCAATGAATTATTTTCGTCTGGGGGAATTGGTTCCAGCTGGGGAGTTTCTGACATTCTCTGCTCAAATCTTTATAACACGCCTAGCCGCAACGCGCCAATAGCCCGTGCCTCGCGCACCGGCCACAAAAAAGTTGTCATCCCGAAGCGCAGCGAGGGATCTGCTTCTTACGCTCGAAGGCTTCGCTGCAGCCCGATCAAAATCTCAGCAACGCGTGCGTCCGAGTCGCTACACTCACTCGCCCAGGGCGAAATTCACGCTGGCTAGCGCCGCCACCACCGCCGTTTCCGTCCGCAAAATCAAATGGCCCAGCGAAGCCTCGACAAATCCCGCCGCGCGCGCCGCATCAAACTCCGCGTCCGTCCAGCCGCCCTCGGGACCAATCGCCAACGCCACCGAATTAGACGTATTCCCGCGCAAAACGTCGCGCAGCGAAGCCGCATCGGCGCGCTCCGAAAGCAAAATCTTGCACTCCGCCGGATTCTGCGCAAACGCTTTCTCTGCCGCCACAGTCGCCGCCAATTCCGGCGCCCGTACCCGCCGCGATTGCTGAGCCGACTCCACCAATATTTTTTCCCAGCGCTCCCGCCGCTTTTCCGCCGCCGCGACCAAAGCCTTCTCGCTCCGCGCCGCCGCCACCGGCAAGATGCTATGCACGCCGAGTTCGGTCGCCTTCTCCAAACACCACTCAAACCGATCGAATTTCACCAGCGCAATCAGCAGCGCCACCCGCAGCTTCGATTCCCGCACCGCCACCGGCTCGACCAGCGAAAATTCCACGCGGTTTTCCCCGCGCTTCAACATCCCCACACTTTCCACCCGCGCCAGCCACACCGCAGCCCCGTCGCTCAATTCATAAAGCTGCCCAGGCTCCGCGCGCAGCACGCGACCCAGATGCTCAGCCGCGTCGCCGCGCAAAGTCGCCGTTCCATCGCCAAATTGTTCAATGAAAAATCGCCGCCGCACGAAGAGATTGTATCCGTAGCGGTTCAAACCAGGAAGGAACTAACGCCACACAAAAAACGAGCGCCGCAGGGCGCGGCGCCCGCGAAAATCCTGCTACCCGAAAATATCCTTAACCTTATCGAAAAACGTCGAATTCCGTTCCGCCGGCTTGTTCTCCACCTTCATCGTCTGCCCCAACTGCTCCAAAATCCGCCGCTGATCCCGCGTCACCTTCGCCGGCACCACCACCCGCACGCTGATGTACATATCCCCGCGCCCGCCATGCGGATTCGGCAAGCCCTTCGCCTTCTTCCGGAAAATCTGCCCGGACTGCGTACCTTCCGGAATTTCCAATTCTTCGTCGCCTTTCAACAGCGGCACTTTGATCTTCGTCCCCAACGCCGCCTGCATAAAACTGATCGGAATCTCGCAAATCAGATCCGACCCGCGCCGCTCGAAAAACGCGTGCTCCTTCACTTCCAGGAAAATATAAAGGTCGCCGGCCGGCCCGCCATTGCTGCCCAGCTCGCCCTGCCCGGTCATCCGCAGCCGCGTCCCCGAATCGACGCCCGCCGGCACTCCCACTTCCAGCGTGCGCTCGCGTTCAATGCGTCCCTGCCCGCGGCACCCCGTGCACGCGTCCTGAATCACTTGTCCCGCGCCCTGGCACGCCGGGCACGTCCGCGTAATCGAGAAAAATCCCTGCGAGTACGCCATCTGCCCGCGCCCGCCGCAGGTCCGGCAAGGAGTCGTCCCGGTTCCCGGCTTCGACCCAGTTCCCTTGCACAATTCGCAAATCTCGTGCCGCGACAAATTAATCTTCGACGTCACTCCGTTAGCCGCTTCTTCAAACGTCAGCGACATGTCGTAACGCAAATCCGCGCCGCGTTGCCCGCGCGCTGCGCGCCCTGTACGCCGCCGCCCGCCGCCCAGCGCATCGTCGATGCCAAACAAATCGCCGAGAATGTCCTGAAACTCTTCGAAGATCGTCGCGTTGAATCCCGAATCAAATCCGCGGCTGCCCAAACCCGCTTCGCCATAGCGATCGTAAATCGCGCGCTTCTGCTGGTCCGAAAGCACCGCGTACGCTTCCGCCGCCACCCGGAAATTCCGCTCCGCCTCTTCCTTATTATTAGGATTGCGATCCGGGTGCCACTGTAGCGCCGCTTTGCGGTACGCCGACTTGATCTGCTCCGCCGAAGCGTCCCGTTCGACGCCCAACGCCGCGTAAAAATCCGTATTCTTTGCTGCCGCCATAGTTGGTCTGTCTCTCTGAATTTAAGATGAAGTACTGTTGTTGCGTAAGGAATGAGAAGAAATGTATGAAAACCGAATTGCGCGCACCTTAACCAGATGCGCTAACACCCCGACGCGACTCTAATTCGTCCGCCCCGCCGAAACCCGCACCATCGCCGGACGCAGCACCCTTCCATTGAAAACATATCCAGGCTGCATCTCGCCCACCACAATCCCCTCGGCGTGTTCCGTCCCCGGTACACTTTCAATCGCATGATGCAGATTCGGATCGAACTCTTTGCCTTCCGTATCGATCCGCATCAAGCCCTGCTTGGCCAGCCCGTTCCACATCTGCGCGCGAATCATTTCAAATCCCTTGCGGTAGTCCGCATTCCCGCCGGCAACCGGCCCAGCCAGCGCCCGGTCAAACGCGTCCAGCACCGGAAGCATCTGCTCGATCATTACTTCAATACCGCGCTGGCGGTCCTGATGCTTTTCCTTTTCGACGCGCTTCTTGAAATTTTCAAAATCCGCCTGCCGCCGCACCAGCGTGTTCATCATTTCCTGCTTCTCGGCTTGCAGCTTGACGATCGGGTCCGCACTCGAAATATCCACGACCCCTTCCGCATTCGAAATCGAATCCGGGTTGGTATCCGGCGTCACGACTTCGTCGCGCGCCACTCCCGCTGCCGCCGCTTTGCTTTCCTTGTTTCCGTGTTTTTGAGCCGCCACTTGAATCAACTCCCTTGTCGTTCTTCCGAAAAAATTTGGGCCATGAACGCCACCGCCGTAATTACTCGGTCGTAGTGCATGCGCATCGGCGCCAGAATACCGAGCGTACCCTGCGCCTGATCTTTAGATGAATACGAAGCCGAAACGATGGCGAGATGTTTTCCTTCGTTCGAAATCTTATCGAGCCCCAGTTCCACGTGCACTGGCTCCGGAGATTCGATGCAGCCGCTCAGCAATCCAATCAGCCGGTCCTTTTCGTCGATCGCTTCCAGCAATTCGCGCAGCTGTTCGGGATTCGTGAAATCCGGCGACGACGCAATCTGCGCCGCGCCATCCACATAAATTTTCCGCTCGCCGGCGTCACCCATGATGCTGGGATCGCACAGCAGTAGAGCATCGTTCGCCAGTTGCCCGTAACGCTCGCGGTCCATCTCCAATTGCTTGCGCAAATCCGCGCGCATCGCTGCCAGCGTCCAGCCCACGTAATGCCGGTTCAAATAATCGGCAATGCGGTCCAGATCCTCTTGCCGGAAAGTGCGCTCCGGACGAATCAACTTGTCGCGCGTCGTATTTCCGGCCGAAATCAAAACCACCAGCACTCGTCCATCGGGCAGCAGCAGAAAGCGAATGTGCTCCACCACCGCGCTCGCCAGCGGCGGCGAAATAAAAATTCCCAGTCCGCGCGAAACCGCCGCCAACACCTGGCTGGCCCGCTCCATCACCGCTTCGGGAGTCTGCGCCGCTTCCAGTTCCCGCCGGATCCATTGCCGGTCTTCAGGACTTGCCGTCGCCTGCGCCGTAACCTGCTCCACAAAAAATCGATACGCCGCAGCAGTAGGAACCCGTCCTGCGGACGTGTGCGGCTGATACAAAAGTCCCGCATCCTCCAGATCCGCCATCACATTCCGGATCGTCGCCGTGCTCAACGCCTCGACATGCCGCCGCGCCACGCTGCGCGAAGAAACCGGCTCTCCGGTTTCGATGTACACCCGCACCAATTCCGTCAGGATCTGCTGGTTTCGTTTCTGCTGAAGAACCGTAGGGCTCATAGTTCGCTGAGGTTTCTACCCAAGGCGAAATGCGACAGCTGCTTCGCACCGTCAACGTCAGTCGCTAACGCGCACGTTAGCCGTAACTCCAGTTTAGTCGCAGTACCGAAAACCGTCAATTCAACGCTCGCCGGGCTAGTTACCAGTTCCCTGGCGAGGCGTTGATCGTAATTTTCCCGGCGAGCGATATAGAATCATGCGCGCGCGCCGGAATCGGAGGTTTTTACGCCAGGCTTGAACCGACAATATACTTGGACCGCCTACCGCCTCGGTTTCGCTCTGCTCACGCTGGCCGCGCTCATCGTCCAATTCCTCACCTCCCGCGCGCACCCCCCGTTCAGCCCCCTGAATTTTTTCAGCTTTCTCACCACGCTTAGCAATCTATTAGGAGTTCTCGTTTTCCTCGGGGTCGGCCTCGGCGCCCGCCGCACGCTAGCCGTCGACCTTTTGCGCGGAGCCGTGACGCTGTATCTTTTCGTCGGCTTCCTGGTCTACGTTCTTCTCCTCTCCGATATTCCGCTGGGGATTCTGCAACCGTGGGTCAACGCGGTGCTGCACTACGTAATGCCCATCGCCGTAGCCGTCGATTGGGTGCTCTCCCCGCCGCGGCATCGTCTGCACTCTCGCCAGGCCTCGCTGTGGCTGGCGCTGCCGTTCGTCTTCGTCATCTACAGCGAAATTCGCGGCGCAAACATCGGCTGGTATCCCTACCCATTTCTCGATCCGGGCAAGGTTGGCGGTTACGGCGGAGTCATGGCGTACTGCGCCGTCATCATGCTGGTGTTCGTAGCGTTTGCCGTTCTTCTCACCTGGCTCGGCAATACCTTGGGCTCCGCGGCGAAAAAAGGAAAAACTCGCGACCTGTCTGTCGACGAAGGGCGATAACATATTTAATTTGGAGCGAATCCCAGCGTCAAAAGATTCGCTGCGGAGGCTCTATGTCAGATTTACCGCTGATTCCCGCGAAGCAACTAGCTGCCACCAATCAGGCCCACCACCCGAACGAAAGCGCCGAATACCGCACCGCGCGCAACGCGCTACTCGTCGAAGAAATCGAATTGCGCCGCCACCTCGAGCGCGTCGCAGCCCAACGTCGAGCGTTGCCATCCGGAGGCGCAATCCCGAAAGACTTCGACCTCATCTCCAAATCAGGCGCCACGCGACTGTCCAATCTTTTCGGCGATAAGCACACACTGCTGGTGTACAGCATGATGTACGGCCCGCAACGCAAATCCCCCTGTCCCAGTTGCACCTCGTTCCTGAATTCCTGGAACGGCACCGCCCTCAATTTGCGTGAGCGCGCCGCCATCGCGGTCACCGCCCGCTCGCCCATCGCCCGCCTCATCGACTACCAGCGCGAGCGCAATCTCGCAAATCTGCCCTTCATTTCCGATCCCAGCGGCGAATACACCCGCACCTACGTCAATGCCGAGGACGCCGACGTCCCCGGCTTCAGCGTTTTCACTCGCCGCGATGGCCTGGTCCACCACTTTTACAGCGGCGAAACCAGCGGCACCATGGCTGACCCCGGCCAGGATCCCCGCGGCGCCCCGGATCTCGACCCGCTCTGGCAGATGCTGGACTTCACTCCCGAAGGCCGCGGCACCGACTGGTATCCCAAGCTCGGCTACCCCCGCACCTAGCGACGTCGTAACTCGACCCTTAAAATCATTCAAATCTTAGAATTAGCTGTTTAGACGGAGTTAAGACTCTGTTTCGTTGACCCGCCGCCCGACCCCTCGCAGAATGCGCTCATCGGCGAAGCATCATTCGCCAGGTTTCTAATGGGAGCGCCCAAATGAGCATCCGAACCTTCATCGCCACCTGTTTTCTATTGCTTGCCGTTGGTATGGGGA
>DASWVE010000043.1:0-112970 GCA_036401315.1 Candidatus Acidiferrales bacterium | reverse complement strand
GACGGCTTTGGTGGTGGGATCACCATCGTATCCCGCGTGGATCGCAAGGGTTTCGCGTTTCATTGGATGGTCCGCGCAGTGCGAGCGAGAGTAAGTTGGATACGAGGCATCAGTCGGCGGCGCTGGCGACTTTCTGCATGGGAACCGCAGCTGGATCGCGCTTGAGCGATTTCAGCATGGTGCGGGTCAGCGTTTCGGCGGCGAAGCCAGCACCGAAGGCGAAGCGCATGACCGGACCGAAATTGTTTTTCGCCGCGAGGCCGACGAAATAAAGGCCGGGAATCGAAGATTCGAAATTTGATTTTAGGACTGGGGCGCCTTCGACGGTCCGCAGGCTGGAACAAAGGTGCGGCGACAGAAATTTCAGGCGATCCAGGGCAATTTTGTAGCCGGTCGCGGCGATGACCTGGTCGGCGACAACTTCCCGGCGCGAACCATCGTGACCGCGAAGCTGCAGGTGGACTTTTCCGGAACGAACTTCAGCACCTTCCGGCGTGTAGCCCAAGACGAGAGCGACACAGCCCATGACTTTGTCGCGAGCGAACCATCCAGCCGAAGGGCCGAGGCTGCGTTTGACGAGATTCAGACGCAAAGATTCGGGCAGGAAGAAAAACCAATTGGGCGCGTTGGAAAAGAAACGGGAACGGATTCCGGGACCGAGGCCCGAGGACGGATGGCGCAGGCGGCTCCACCAGGTGGAAGGTTTGGCGTCTTTGGGGGCGGTATGAAATTTCAATTCGGTGCGGCGGCCGACGAGCTGCACGTCCGCGCCTTGATCGCGAAGTAATCCAGCAAGATCGATGGCGGAAGCGCCGGCGCCGATGACCGCGATGCTCTTGCCGCGAAATTGTTCGAGATTTTGGTGGCGATAACTGTGGGTCAGAAATTCCGCGGGAAGGTGCGCCAGCTTTTCCGGAACGAAGTGGAAATGCGAAATGCCGACGGCGAGAACGACGCGACGCGCTTCGAGCGTTTCTCCGCCTTCGAGGCGCAGGGTAAATCCCTGAGGCGTGCGGTCGATATTTTCGACCATTCTTTCGTCAAGTTCGGGCAACATGCGGTTGCGGAAAGCGAGTCCGTAGGCGCGGAAAGTTTCGATGCGGACGGGAATTCCGGTGTGCGCGTACTCGATTCCTTGTTCCGCGCAAAATTTTTCCAGGGTGAATTCGCTGTGGGGATCGTAGATGTTGGAGGCAAAGCCGTCGGATTTGAGGCAACTGCCTGCGGGCATGTGGGAGATCCAACTGTCCATGGGGCGGCCGAAGATGCGGAAGGGAATTCCGTTGCTGCGAAAGTGGGCGGCGATGGAAAGGCCGTAAGGGCCGGCTCCGACGATGGCGACTTCGATCATGGCTGGTGTGGCTGCTCCTTGGTTCGTGTGCACGTTAGCCGAGCCTACTGAATGAGACGCGCGGAGCGCGTAAGTTCCGCACGGCAGATTTCGCCGTAAACGGAAGAAAAGCAATCGTATCGCCTATTTAGCTCTACCTAAACCTATTATTATCAGCAATATTACTGTGATTCGGGCACAAGGCGAGCGAAATGAATTCCGCTCGAGGGTAACAGTTTGCTCATGCCTTGGCCGTGAACTTTACCCAATATGCCCCCGCCATTGTCCCTTTTGAGGGGTTCCGTGGGACGAATATGACCATCCCGCAAGTGATAGGATGACGATAATTTAGGGACTTAGCGTTCGCAATGGTACGGGTGGACCAGCGGGCACGGGACTTTTCACGGGCGGAAAAGGGTACTTGAGCGTGGAGCGATGACTGGGGGCGAGGCCAAACGGAGGATTCCGCAGCTGGACGCGGTGCGCGGGATCGCGATCCTGATCGTGATGGTGCACAACATCAGCCTGAAATATCCGGTGTTGCATTCGGAAGTGTGGGCGAAAGATGGATGGATGGGCGTGGATTTGTTTTTTGCGTTGTCGGGATTTTTGATTACGGGGATTTTGCTGGATGCGAAGGGGACGGGAAAGTATTTCGAGAATTTTTATGTGCGGCGGATTTTGCGGATCTGGCCGCTGTATTACGCACTGCTCTTATTCATGTTTGTGGCGATGCGGTTTCTGAGCGGGACCGAATACCAGAAGGTGCTGGAGACTTCGTCGCCGTGGTGGGCGTTTCCTTTATTTCTGCAAAATTTTCTGTTGCCGATTTCCACGAATGCGGCGGGACCGCTGGCGGTGACGTGGTCGCTGGCGATTGAAGAGCAGTTTTACTTGTTCTGGGCGCCGGTGGTGCGGTTCTGCTCGGCGAAGAATTTGTGGCGGATGGCGATTGCGGAAATGTGCATTTCGCCCGCTCTGCGCTACTTTCTGGCGCTGCACCAGGTGAATTTGTATACCAACGTATTTTGCCGGCTGGACGGGCTGATGGCCGGGGCGGTGCTGGCTCTGCTGGTGCGCGGGAAAGGATTTATGGCGGAGAGATGGCTGCGGCGGGCGTGGATTTTATTTTTGGGTGCGGGGGTGCTGGCCCTGGCGGCGGAGGCCTTTGGCGCGCGCTGGATTGTTTTTTCGTTCACGGCGCTGGCTTCGGCGGGGTTTATGTTTGTGGCGATGTATTCGGGGCAAAGGTGGCTGCAGGGTTTGATAGCCAACCGGTTTCTGCGGTATTCGGGGATCATCAGTTACGGATTGTATCTGCTGCACAAGATTCCGTTTGGGGTGGTACAGACGTTGCATCTCGACCGGCGCGCGTGGGTGCCATTTCCGTTTATTTTGGTGACGAGTTATGCGATGGCGGCGATTTCCTGGAATGTGCTAGAGAAGCCGTTTTTGAGGTTGAGGCGATTTTTTGGATCGCCTGACGTTAGGTCGGTGGCGGTCTGAAGACCGACGCTACAAAGACAGCCAGCGCGCAGGGTTCAGGCGACTCAGCGAATTCTCGGGAAGTAAGGTTCCGTGACGCGATGATCGGCTTCCCCTGCGGTTGGACCGGGTAAAACAGTCTCACATGTAAATCATTCTATCTTATAGGTTTAGGTTGGATTTCAGGAAGCCCAGGTGGCGACCGAACTGCACTGGAAGTCTCTCGGGCTGACCGGTACGGAGTACCGCAGGCGGGGATTGGGAAACGACGGTACTCTGTTTTGGGGCGGGTTCCAGGCGTAATTTTTGGGACGCGGTGGTTTGTGCGGAGGAATGTGAGTTGAAGGCGACGGCGTTGCTGGCCACGAATTTCAAATGGTACCCGACTGCGCGGTTGGCGGTGGCGCTGGCGAAGGCTGGATTTCGGGTGGAAGCGGTGTGTCCGTCGGGTCATCCGATGTTTAAGACCAGCGCGGTACAGGAGCGAAATCACTACAACGTTTTCTCACCGGAGAATTCGTTTGCGGCGGCGATGATGGCGACGAAGCCGGACCTGGTGATTGCGGGCGACGACATCGCGGTGCAGCAATTGCACCGGCTTTACGAAACGAAGCGGCAAGCCGAGGGACCCGATTCGCTTATTGCTCAGACGCTGGAGCGTTCTTTGGGCTGGCCGGCGAGTTTTCCGATTTTGTATTCACGGACGGATTTTTTGGAAGCAGCGCGCGAAGAGGGACTGCGGATTCCGGAGACGGCGGCGGTGAAGACGGTGGACGAACTGCGGGAATGGATCCGCCGCGCGGGACTTCCAGCGGTGATCAAGGCGAACGGGACTTCAGGCGGGGAGGGCGTGAGCATCGCGCAGACGCCGGAGGACGCCGAGCGAGAATTTTTGCGGTTGCAGGCTCCGCCGAATTTGCTGCGGGCGCTGAAACGGACACTTACGGACCAGGACGCGACGCTGCTGGGTCCGGCACTGGCGCGTCGGCCATTTCAGATGAGCGTGCAGAAATTTATCGCGGGCACGGAAGCGACGAGCGCGGTGGCGTGCTGGAAGGGCGAGGTGATCGCGAGCCTCCACTTCGAAGTAGTGAACAAGCTGAAGGCGACGGGACACGCAACGGTGGTGCGGCGAATTGAGAGCGCGGAAATGTCCGAAGCCGCGGTGAAGATGGTGCGGCGGCTGAAGCTTTCGGGGCTGTGTGGATTCGATTTCATGCTGGAAGCCGGGACACGGAACGCATACCTGATCGAAATCAATCCGCGATCGACGCAAGTGGGGCATCTGGCGCTGGGTCCGGGCAAAAATATTTCGGCGGCGCTTTTTGCCGCGGTGACGGGCGGCCAGGTGCAGGACGGCCCAGCGGTAACGGACAAGGAGACGATCGCGCTGTTTCCGCAGGAATGGCTGAGGGATTCGGGGAGCGTGTTTTTGCGGACGGCGTATCACGATGTGCCGTGGGACGAACCGGAATTGATCCGCGCGTGCATCCGCAAACGGAAAAAGCCGGCGCCGTGGCGGGTGGAACGCAGCGGTGCACGTGGCTTGGCCGCCGCGGGGACGCCGCGCGCATGACGCCACGCGAACAAAATCAATTGCGAGCGGCGATGCGGAGCGGGACGCCGCCGACGCTACGACCGGACGGACGCGCGCAGGCGCGAGCGGCGACGGAATCGTCCGCACCAGCGCTCGGAAAGAAACGGAGCAAGCCGGTGCAGGTGATGAAATTCGGCGGCACATCGGTGGCGGATGCAGAGTGTTTTGGCAAAGTGGTGAAGATCGTGCGGCGCGCGGCGCGGACGAAACGCGTGGTGGTAGTGGTCTCGGCGATGGCCGGAGTGACTAACACGCTGGTGCGGGCGGCGGAGCGCGCGGAAGCGGGAGACAGCGGCACGGTGCGGGCGATCTTGAATGATTTGCGCGCGCAACACTTCGCAGCAGCGGAGGCGCTGACCGCGGCCGGATCCGGGCGCGAACTGCTGATGTTGAAATTGAAGCAACTCTTCGACGATTGCGAGCGGCTGTGCGAAGGCACCGTGTTGCTGCGGCAACTGACGCCTCGGGCGCGCGATGCGGTTTGGAGCCTGGGCGAACGACTGAGTTCGCCGATTCTGGCGGCGGCCCTGGCCGCGGCCGGGACGCAGGCCGAAACGGTGGAAGCAACAGACGTGATCGTGACCAACGGGCATCACGGCGGAGCGGATCCGCTGATGGATTTGACGCGCGAGAAGTGCACGGCGCGGCTGCGGCCGCTGCTGGAGGCGGATATCGTTCCGGTGACGACGGGATTCATTGGCGCGAGCACGGAAGGAGTGCTGACGATTCTGGGGCGCGGCGGCTCGGATTATTCGGCGACGATTATTGGAGCGGTGCTGAACGCGGATGAAGTGATCATCTCGACGGACGTGGACGGGGTGCTGACGGCGGATCCCGGACACGTGCGCGAAGCGCGCACGATTCCGGAAATGTCCTATCGCGAAGCCTCCGAGCACGCCCATTTCGGCGCGAAGGTACTGCATCCCAAGACGCTGCGGGCGCTGGAACAGTGCCATTTTCCAGTTTCGGTGCGAAATACATTTGCTCCGGCGCGAGCCGGGACGCGGATTACGCCGGAAGGCTCGAAGAAGGCGCAGGGGGTGAAGGCGATTACGGCGATCACCGAGGTTTCGATGGTGAAGTTGGGCGGGCCGCGCATCGCGAAAGTACACGATGCGCTGGGTCGTACATTTGCAGCCACGACGGCGATTCGCGCAGTGATATTGCTGACCTCGCATTCTTCGGCGCAGAACGACATTTGCCTGGTAGTGCCAGCGGGGCAAGCGGCGGCGGTTGCAGAAGAATTGCGCCAGGAATTCAGGTCAGATCTGGGGAACGAACTGGCGGAGCATATCCGGATCGAGACCGACGCGGCGATCGTGACGGTGGTCGGGCAGAATCTGCGGGCGACTTCGGGGTTGGTGGGAAGAACTTTTGCAGCGCTGGGACGCAGGAAAGTGAATGTGCTGGCGACGGCGCAGGGATCTTCGGACTGCAATATTTCGTTTGTAGTGGCGAAAAGAGATGTGAAGGCGGCGCTGAATACGGCGCACCGGGAATTCAAGCTGGGAAAAACCAAAAGCACAGGACGTAGAAAGAAAAGAAAGTAAGGTCACCCGCGCTTCTACCCTACATGTTTCACAACTTCTCAAGAAAACGAAACGTGATTTAGTTTGAAGGAATCGTGGCGGAAGCGACGTTGGAGTCGGTGCTTTCGATGTTGCTGGAATTCACGGCGGTGACGACGTAGTAGTAGGTCTGGCCGTCGGCGACCGTAGTATCGGAATAGCTGGTATTGGGAGTGGAAGAAGAATTGACGCGCGCGTAAGGGCCGCTGGGCTTGGAGCTGCGGTAGATGTAATAGCCTACGACCGCGCTGCTGCTTTCATCCCAGGCGAGCGCGACGGAATGCTGCGAAGAGGAACTCTTGGTGGCGCCCGAGCCAGTGAGCGGAACGCTGGTCTGCGGCGCGGCGGCGTTGCTGGTCACGACCAAGCTGCCGGAATTGTTGCCGGTCGCTTTAGGATCGTAGCTGACGTTGAGAGTTAAATACTGACCGGGAGTGAGAGTGACGCTCGAAGCCGAGCCCATGAGAGCAAAACCGGTGCCGCTGACGGAAATCTTGGAGACGTTGGCGTCGGAGTTACCGGTGTTTTTGAAAGTGACCTGCAGCGTGTCAGTGGTGCCAACCGTCACACTTCCAAAACTCAGCTGGGCGGGTTGGGGGAGCAAGCTGACCGTCGCGGCCTGAGCGTTGGCGGCCCAAGAAATTTGCAGTGAAGAATCGGTGGCGTTGCTGGTGACTTTGATCGCGCCGCTGGCCGAGCCGGAGGAGGTGGGCTTCAGCGAAGCGGTGAGGTTCGCCGTTTTTCCGGCGGCGAGCGTGAGCGGCGTGCTGATGCCGGAAACGCTGATGCCCGAACCGGAAGCGCTGATGCCGGAGATGGTGATCGAGGCGCTGCCGGAATTCGAAAGCTTGATGGTTTGGGTGGTGGTGGTTCCAGTGGGAACCGTGCCGAAAGCAACGCTCGAAGGAGTCGCGGCGAGCGACGAGCCGGCCGAGGAGGCGGTACCGGTGCCGGACCAGCCGATGGCGTCGGAAGCATCGGACGCATTGCTTTTCACGGTAAGCACGCCGGAAGCATTTCCCGCGGTGGACGGTTTGAAGACGGCGCTAACGTTGGCAGTGGCGCCGGCGGCGAGAGTAGCGGGAGTATTGATTCCGGAGACGGTGATGCCGGAGCCCGAGATCGTTACGGACGAAATGGTGATAGCGGTGGAACCGGAATTTTTGAGTTGAACGGTTTGGGCTGACTCAGCGCCAACTTTTACGTCACCGAAAGTGATGGAAGCCGGAGTGACCGCAAGGTTCGAAGATTTACCGGTAGCGGTCGCGGCGAGTGAAACAATCATCGGCGAATCCGGCGCGTTGCTGCTGATCATTATTTTACCGGATGCGCTGCCGCTGGCGGTGGCGGTGAAGGTGGTGGAAACACTGGCGGATTGCCCCGCGGCGAGCACGAGCGGAAGGGCCGGAGCCTTCATGGTGAAACCGGTGCCAGCGACGGAGATGCCCGAAACAGAAAGTGATTTGGTGCCGTCGTTGGTGATCTTCAGAGTTTTGGTGACGCTCTGGCCGACGGTGAGCGAACCGAAATTCACATTGGAAGGGCTGACTTCAATCGAGACGCCGGTGGTGCCGCTAGTACCAGGTTTTCCAGTGACGCCGACGCATCCGGAAGTAACGAGCATGCCGACGAGCACGATGAGGCTCGCGACGGATTGCAAAATTCTCGAAGTGAGAAAACGGCGCGAACGAAAACGGGTGTTCGCTGCGGCTCCCTCCAGGATGGGGGCGTGTTTCATAACCAATGCAGTGTGAATTGGTTAGGAGGCGTTTGACACTGGTCAGGGGTACACAATGGGGACAGGTAGGGTAACCTGTCCGCGGGGGACAGCGCTTTTGACACTTCCTTGGATGGCCCGTTAGGGGCGCGCGTTTCGCCTTTGTTTCCGGCCTTTCTGCTTGCTGACCACCTTCTTCCTACTGTGTTCTGCTTCGACCTCTGGTACCTATTTCGATCCGGTCTATCAGGTGCGGTTGGTTGCAACCGGCGGGAGCGAACTGCTCGCCCGCGCCGGGCGCCGGATCGCGTTTACGGGATGATGGCCGACGCCTGGTTTGAATAGGCGCTTTCATCGCTGCTGGAATCGACGGCAGTGACCACGTAGTAGTAGGTCTGGCCCGAGGTCACGGAGCTGTCGGTGAATTGGACGGCGTCGACCAGACCCGAAGTATTGACCTTGGTCGAGTACGGGCCGTTGGCGGTGGTGCCGCGGTATACGTTGTAGCCGGAAATATTGGAGCCGGTGCTGGCGGTCCAGTTCAGCGCGACGGTGTGCGGAGTAGAAGCGACCCCGGTGCCGGAAGTGGCGATGGTCGACGGCGAATTGGAGGCGTCGCTGGAGAGCACGACGCTGCCGTTAACCGCGCCGCCGGTGGTTGGCGCGAATTGAACGGTGACGGTGATGGATTGGTTCGGGGTCAACATTTCGCCGTTGCTGACGCCGGTGACGGAGAAGCCCGCGCCGGAGACGCCAACGTTGGAGATGGTGACCGCGGCGTTGCCGGTGTTGGTGACCGCGACGCTGAGCGAGCTGCTGCTGCCGACGTTGACGCTGCCGAAGCTGAGACTGCTGGTGCTGAGGCTGAGCGTCTTGGTGGAAGCGACTCCGGTGCCACTGAGCGGAATGTTGATGTTGGGCGTCGACGAATTGTTGGCGATGCTGATCGAGCCGGACACGGCGCCGGCGGAGGTCGGCGCGAAGACGGCGTTGAAGGTGGCGTTCTTGCCGGCCTGGATGGTGAGCGGCGCGCTGATGCCGCTGACGCTGAAGCCCGAGCCGGTGACGCTGACGCTGGAGATGGTCAAGCTGGCCGAGCCGCCGTTGGAGATGGTGATGGTTTGCGAGTTGTTGGTGCCGGTGGAAACGTTGCCGAACGAGGCGCTATTCGGCGTCGCAGAAATTTGCGGCTGCGTGCCGCTGCCGCTCATGGCGATGCTGAGCGGAGAATTCGGCGCGTTGCTGACGATCGAGATCGAACCGGAAGCGTTGCCGCCGGCGGTCGGCGCGAACTGCGCGGTGAAGGTGGTGCTTTGGCCGGCGTTGAGCGTGAGCGGCGTGGAGATTCCGCTGATGGTGAAACCGGGGCCGGACGCGGTGGCTTGCGAGATATTCACGGATGCCGAGCCGCTGTTGGTCAGGGTGACGGTTTGCGAACCGTTACTGCCGACGGCGACGGAGCCAAAGGTGATGTTGGATGGACTGGCGCCGAGTTGGCCCTGAATTCCGCTGCCGGAAAGGGCTACCGAAGCTGGCGTGCCGGAGGCGTTGCTGGTGATCGAGATGGAGCCGGAGGCGCCGCCTGCTGTCGTTGGTGCAAAGGTAGCGGTGAAGGACGCGCTCGAGCCGGCGTTGATATTGATCGGAGTGCCGGCGCCGCTGACGCTGAAGCCCGAGCCGGTCGCAGAGATTTGGGTAATGGTTAACGTGGCGTTGCCCGGATTCGAAAGCGAAACGGTGGCTGAGGCGCTGCCGCCGACGGCTGTGCTGCCGAAATTCACTGAACCCGGAGTGACGGTGAGTTGCGGCTGCGACGCAACTCCAGTGCCGCTGAGGGCAATCGAGAGCGGCGAATTCGGCGCGTTGCTGGTGATCGATATGTTGCCCGAAGCTGCTCCGGCCGCGGACGGCGCAAACTTCGCGGTGAAGGAAGTGGATTGGCCGGCAGTGAGGGTGGCCGGAGTGGAGATTCCAGTGATGGTGAAGCCCGGGCCGGAAACAGCGGCCTGGGAGATGTTGATGGTGGCGGAGCCGGAGTTGGTCAGGGTGATGGTGGATGTGCCGGTCGAGCCGGTGTTGACGCTGCCAAAACTGACGCTGCCCGGATTGGCGGCGAGGCTGCCCTGAACTCCGGTGCCGCTGAGTGCGATTGCCAGCGTGGAGTTGCTGGCGTTGCTGCTGATGGCGATCGAGCCCGACGCGGCGCCCGCGGAAGTCGGCGCGAACTGCGCGGAGAAGCTGGTGGACTGATTTGCGGCGAGCGTCACCGGGGTGGAAAGGCCGGTGATGCTGAAGCCCGCGCCGGAGGTCGTGACCGAAGAAATCGTCGCGCTGGCGTTGCCGGAATTGGTCAGCGTGATTGTTTGCTGGCCGTTGGCGCCTACTGAAACGTTGCCGAAGGAAACTGAGGCCGGGCTGGCGCCAAGGGTGGAGCTGGTGGCGACGGCGGTGCCACTCAGCGGAATCGCAAGTGTGGAATTGTTCGCGTTGCTGCTGATGGCGATCGAGCCGGATGCGGCGCCGGCGGAAGTCGGCGCGAATTGCGCGGAGAAACTCGTGGACTGATTGGCGGCAAGCGTCACCGGGGTGGAAAGGCCGGTGATGCTGAAGCCTGCGCCGGAGGTCGTGACCGAAGAGATCGTCGCGCTGGCGTTGCCGGAATTGGTCAGCGTGATGCTCTGCTGGCCATTCGCGCCTACAGAAACGTTGCCGAAAGAAACGGAGGCCGGGCTGGCGCCGAGGGTGGAGCTGGTGGCCACGCCGTTACCGGACATCGAGAAAGTCTGCGGCGAATTCGGAGCGTTGTCGGTGAAGCTGATGCTGCCCGAAGATGCGCCGTTCGCGGTGGGAGAGAACTGCGCGGCGAAGGTGGCGGACTGGCCGGAGGAAAGAGTCATCGGGAAAGAAAGTCCGGAGATGCCGAACGCGCTGCCGTTCACCGTGGCCATGTTGACGGTCACGCTGGTGTTGCCGGTGTTGGTGAGCTTGACGTTCTCGGAGTTGCTCTGGCCGACGGTGGTGTTGCCGAAATTCCAAGTGGCTGGGGAAACGGAGAGACCGGCTTGCGCGCCGGTGCCGGATAGCGCCACGGTGACGGTGGAATCGGAAGCGTCGCTATTCACGGTGATGGTGCCGGAAGCCGCGCCGGAAGCGGTGGGCGCGAACTGAACTTGCATGGAGGCGCTCTGTCCAACCTGAAGCGTGCCGGAAGGCGTGCCGCCGATGACGGAGAAAGCGGCGCCCGACAAGGTCGCCTGGGAAATATCCACGGTGCCGGTGCCGGTATTGGTGAAGGTCAGCGATTGGGTGGCGGAATTGGAAACGGCGACGTCGCCGAAAGAAAGAGTGGTGCTGCTGGCGGAGAGAACGCCGGCGCCGTTGGTGGTTCCGGGTCCGGTTTTGGCGGCGCTGGTGTAGCCGGCGCAACTGGAAAGGCCGACGATCGCGAGAAAGGTGGCGATGGCGGTGAGCAACAGGGCCGGTTGGTGCGCCTGTGAGCCGGAGGCTAGGCGAATTTGGGAGCGAGTTGAAACCGACTTGAACTGGGTGTTGGTGTGGGTTCTCATGTCGGGACCAGTGTAGAAACGCGAAGTGGGGCGCAACTACTGGCCGTAGGCAGCGATAAGGTCTAAGCGGTTTCGCCTGTTCAGTGGTTCCAGCGAACAGGTGCCCGCGAAAAAAGGACAGGCGAAGATGATTTTTTTCGATGAAAATGCTAGGAAAAACGGGGCGAAATGGACTACTGGACCTGTGGCCTGTACGAAATGCCGCGGAGAACGCCGGAGGCCAGCGAAGAGAACAGTAAGCGCTGTGATAGACTTTCGGCGAAAGTTTTGGAGATTTGAAGCCCCGCGTAATGCAAAATCCAACGATCGGAACCTCCCCGAAAGCGACGGAGCGAAGCTGGTCGAACCGGTTCCTGATTCTGGCGACCGCCGGAATCCTGTTTTTGACGATTTATCCCTTTCGCTTTAATTTCCATGTGCTGGCCAATGGCGCTTCGCCTTTCTTGCTGGGTAAGAGCACTAAGAGCGGGTTGACCGACGCGATATTGAACATCCTGCTTTTCGTACCGTTTGGTTTCGGACTGGGGGAGAAGCTTAGGGAGGGCGGGAAATCGGCACGGTTGGCGTTGGTGACGGCACTGGCGGCGGGAGCGCTGTTTTCCTACGCGATCGAGTTCACTCAGCTGTATGTTCCGGAACGAGACTCGGGTTGGGAAGACGTCTTTACGAATTCGTCGGGATCGTTTCTGGGGGCGGGCTTGTATGTTCTGGCCGGAGCGTCGATTGTCGGGGCGTTAAATTCGATTCAGCAAGCCGTGGTGGGATGGCTGACGCCGTTTCGTTTCGCCTGCGCGGTGGTGGGATATTTTTGCGTGTGGTTTGGCATCGCGGGCCTGCTGCAAAGGGAGACCCGGCTGAGTAATTGGAAACCTTACGGCGTGATCGTGCTGGGAAATTCGGGCGCGGGTTCAAGCTCCCGGCAGGGCCAGATCCAAAGCCTGCAAATCTGGAATCATCCGTTGAGCGCCGCGGCGCAAGCGGGGGCAACGGCGTCCGGACCAGATTTGACGCAGAGCGGAGCGCCGATTCTGGATTACGCGTCTGATCGAGATTCTTCTAATGTTTCTTCGCGAGCCGGCGGGAGTTCGTGGATTCCGGGCAAACCGGCCTCGGGCGGCCTACATCCATCGGCGTCCGCCGAAAAATCTCCGCTTCCTTTGCAGACCGACGGTCGAGACTTAATCAAAGCGCTGCAAGAAACAAATCATTTCACGGTACATGTGGTGTGCACCGGAGTGGAGGTACCCAATGACCTGTGGACAATTCTTTTGGTCGGGGACGGTGCCGGTACTTTGGACCTGATGGCGTGGCAGGAGAGCGGACATCTGGTCTTCTGGCTGCGCAGCCCGCTCTCGGCAGGCCGTCCGCAACTGACCTGGTTCATACCGCGAGTGTTCAACGATCATGGGCCGCATGACATTTTGTATTCGTATGACGGTGTGAATCTGCTGCTGTATCTGGACGGGAAGAAGACGAGGACAGAATATATCGTGGGTCCGGGTGCGAGTTTGGCAAGACTGATTCACCGGCTAAAACCCTCCGAGCTAGCGATCTATAACTATGCTTTCTATGCGCTGGTTTTCGCCGTGGCGGGCGGGTTGTTAGGGCTTTTCGAACCCAGGGGCGATTCAAGATCGAAGCTGAGAATGGTTGTGCTGGAGGTTGCGGCCATCGTAATCGGCGCGCTGATTCTGGAATTGATTCTGGTTGGAGTGACAGGCAGAACGATCTCTCGAGCAAATCTGGCGTTGTCCATGGTGTTGGGACTCGCGGGATTGCTGTGGGCTCATGCGGACGGCGAGAGGCTTTTGCCTGGAGCGGCTCGGTGAAACTTTTCGTGACCGGCGGCGCGGGATTCATCGGGTCGAATTTCATCCGGCACATGCTGGGGCGGGCGAAGAGTTTTTCAGTGGTGAACTACGACGCGCTGACATATGCGGGAAATCTGGCGAATCTGGAAACAGTCGCGGCCGACGAGCGGTACTCGTTCTGCAAAGGAGATATTTGCGACGCGGCTCTCGTGGAATCCGCGATGGCGGGCTGCGATGCGGTGGTGCATTTCGCCGCGGAATCGCATGTGGACCGGAGCATTTACGATCCGGGCGTGACGGTGCGCACGAATGTGACTGGGACGTTCACGTTGCTGGAAGCGGCGCGAAAACTGAAGGTTCCGCGCTTTATTCAGGTTTCGACGGACGAAGTGTACGGGGATGTGGGGCCGGGAACATTTGCGGATGAAAAGTCAGTGCTGGCGCCGAACAGTCCTTATGCGGCGTCGAAGGCTGCAGCGGATTTGCTGGTGCGGTCGTATGTGAAGACATTTAATTTTCCGGCGATTATTACGCGGACTTCAAATAATTACGGGCCATATCAATTTCCGGAAAAGCTGGTGCCGCTCCTGATTTCGAATGCGCTGGAGGATAAGGCGCTGCCGATTTATGGCGATGGGAAACAGGAAAGGACCTGGCTGCACATCGACGATCATTGCCGGGGACTAGAGACGGTGCTGGAACGTGGAAAGCTGGGGGAGATTTACAACATCAGCGGCGCGGATGTGATCGACAACATTGCGATGGCGCGGAGGATTTTGCAAAGCTGCGGAAGGCCGGAGTCGTTAATTATGCACGTGGCGGACCGGCCGGGACACGACCGGCGGTATGCGACGACTGCTTTGAAGATCGAGAAGGAATTGGGATGGAAGCCGGTGGTTAAGCTCGAGGACGGATTGCGAGGAACGATCGACTGGTACCGGAACAATCCGAAGTGGCTGGCGGACGTGCGGGGCGGCGGTTACCGATCGTATTACCAGAAAAATTATGAGAATCGGGCAGCGTCGCTGAAATCGCTTACGGATGCCAAGCCGCCGGCGAAATGACGGACGGGATTTTTCAGGCTAACGCGAGGCAGAGGCTTCGCGCACTACACCGGCTTCGCCGCGCTCGCGGGCGCGATACTGGTCGTAAATCCAGGCGTAGGTTTTTTCGAGCCCTGCGCGCAGCGTCGTATCCGGTTCCCAATTCAGATATTTTTTGATCAGCGTGTTTTCGCTGTTGCGGCCGTTGACGCCTTTGGGCGCGCTAAGGTCGTACTTGCGCTGCAACTTCACGCCAGCAATTCCCTCCACGATATCGACCAACTGATTGATGCTGACGGCTTCGGTGGAACCAAGGTTGATCGGCTCGAGAATTTCGGAGTGCATGATCAAACCGGTGCCTTTGATGCAGTCGTCGGCGTACATGAAGCTGCGGGTCTGATCGCCCGAACCCCAAATTTCGATCTGGTTCGAGCCACCGAGTTTGGCTTCGATCACTTTGCGGCAGATCGCGGCGGGAGCTTTCTCGCGTCCGCCGAACCAGGTGCCCCAGGGGCCGTAGACGTTATGAAAGCGGGCGACGCGGGTGTAGAGGCCGAAGTCTTCGCGGAAATGGCGGCACATGCGTTCGGAAAATAATTTTTCCCAGCCGTAGCCGTCTTCAGGCTGGGCGGGATAGGCGTCTTCTTCGCGCAGGGAGGGCGCCTCGAAAGTTTTTTGCTTGTCGCCGTTGTAGACGCAGGCGGAAGAGGAGTAGAAGAATTTTTGGGCACCTTGCTTCAGCGCGGATTGAAGCAGGTGGGTGTTGATGAGCACGGACAACATGCAGAGGGCTTTATTGGCCTCGATGAAACCCATGCCGCCCATGTTGGCGGCGAGATTGTAGATTTCTTCGACGCCCGCGGCGGCAGTATCGCAGTTTTCGCGAAGGTTGAGATCGAGTCGCAGATTTTCGACGTCGTCGAAGCGCTGATACCACTGGTCGAGGGGCTTGACGTCAACGGCGCGAATGCGGGTAAAGCCGCGGCGGCGGAAGTCGGCCACGAGATGGCCGCCGATAAAACCGCCAGCGCCGGCGACGAGAATGTGAGGATTCTTAGGATTGCTGTGGTTGGTCGACATTACGGCAGCTCCGCCTTGGGCTCGAACTTGAATCTGACAGATATAAGGATACTCATCGTGGGACGGCGGGGGCTACCCACGGAGGCGTACCTATCATAAGACTGCGGGGGTTAGGGGTAAAGCGGCGTTGTAGATGGCCTATACAAGAAAAAAGGCGTGGGCCCGATTGCAGGGCCCACGCCTTGAAGCGCCAGGGCGGAACAGATTCGACTACGCGAGCAGGGTCTTCCTGGGAAAGTGCTGCACGGCCGATTTGCGGTTGACCATGTCGTAGGTGCGGTTCATCGGCATCGTCTGGAATTTTTCGGGCATGAAGCCGGGCGCTACAATGGCGTCCGGAGCGTCGACATCATCGATGGGGTTCGGACGCATGAAGCCGGCGGCGCGGCGAGCCAGCTCCGCACGGGATTCCACGCCGAATTTGCTGAGCAAGGACGAGATGTGGAATTTCACGGTGCGGACGGTGATGTTGAGCTTGGACGCGATTTCCTTATTGGCGCGATTGCAAAGGACGGCGTTCAAGACTTCACGCTGACGGGCGCTGAGCGACGTGGGGCAGGCAATGGCGCGACCCTCGGCGAGAAGCTCTTCGGCGCGGGAGATCAGGCGCGAGACGAGCGACTGCTCGGCCGGCACCATGACCTGAAAATTCTTGGGATCCTGGCCGCGGACCATGCATTGCATGGCCAGGACGCCGGCGATGCGTTCCACCGTGCATTCGAGATCGGCGGTGGAGGCGGCGCGGAATTGCGCCGTGCCGTTGGCCGATTCGCAGAACAAAAATGTGTCCGGGTGATTCGATTCTTTCTGCTTCTCTACGGGTGGAAACTTGGAGATTGCGTTTACTTTCTTCACTTGGCCTTCCCGCTTGCTTGCCCAGGATTGCATTCGGCAAAGCTTGATCTTGGATTTGACTCCCGTCCTGCAACGTACTCGGTCATGCACGAATCAAGCGTTCGGGTCTGCCCGGTTCGCCCAAACCGACCACGAAAACTGCTGGTCAGTCTTGCAACTTCTACAGCAAATACCTTATGTGGCGGGCAGGACCCACAGGCATATGCCGTGCCAGAGTCGAGATAATATAAGTGGCTCAAATTGAGACACATAGGACTAGTACCAGCGAAGGCGGGGCGAGGGCTGCTAGGTAGAATCTTCGCTTAATCTGCAAAAAGTTCCGGTGCCGCGGAGTTTGGCCCGATTCTGAGGACCGAAACGGGCAAATCGAAGTGGGTTGGCTGCGAAAAGGCGGTTTCGGGGTAGACTCGCGCGACGACAATGACCAACCAACTTTTGAAGACGCTTGGGGCGTGCGCGGGAGCTTGCGGCTTGTACTTCTTGTTGGGAGCGCCAACAGCGATGGGGCAGATTCCTCCGGTGAAGGCGGCTCCGCTGGCGCCGCAGGGTGGAGGGGCTTGCTCGATCGAGAAGTCGTGCGCGGATCTGGCGCCGCAGATGGAAAAGACGGCGATGGGAGCATCGCCGCTCGAAGAAAATTTGCGATACCTGAGCGATTCGATTGGCGGGCGGGTGACGGGTTCAGCGGCGGCGGACCGCGCGGCGGGTTGGGCGGTGCAGGCGTTGCGGCTGGCGGGCGTGGACGAAGTGCACACCGAAAAATACACGATGCCGGTGGGCTGGAGCGAAGGGAATACGCGAGTGGAAGTGCTGGCTCCGGAAGCGTTTCCGGTTCGGCTGGTTTCGATTGGATGGTCGCCCGCAACGCCTGAGGGCGGGATTACGGCGAACGTGATCGATGTGGGATTTGGGGACGAAGCAGGATTCGCGAAGGCGGGCGTTGCAGCGAATGGCGCAATCGTGCTGGTCCATTCGAAATTTTTGGTGACTTGGGACGAGCTGACCGCGGAGTACGACATCGCGCCGCCGATTATCGACCGCGCGATGAAGGCCGGGGCCAAGGCGATTTTCTGGATGTCGTCGCGGCCGAACCTGCTTCTTTACCGGCATACGGTCACGGTGGATGGGAAGCTGGAAAAAATGCCGCAGGCGGTGGTGGCGCGGGAGGATGCGGAACGCATCGCGCGGTTTGTGAATAACGGGCAGCCGGTGCGCGTGAAATTTGAAATGCCGAACAAGATTACGGGGCCGGTGGCCGCGGAAAATGTGGTGGCGGAAATTCGCGGGCGCGAGAAGCCGGACGAATTCGTGGTGCTGGGGGCGCATCTGGATTCTTGGGATTTGGGGACGGGCGCGTTGGACAACGGCTGCAATTCGGCGATGGTGATCGATGCGGCGCGGACGATTCATGCGTCGGGGACAATACCGCGGCGATCGATCCGGTTTGTTTTGTTTACCGGCGAAGAGGAAGGGCTGATGGGATCGGCGGCGTATGCGCACGATCATCGGGCGGAACTGGACAAAATGATCGCAGCGGTGATTTTCGATTCGGGCATGGGCAAAGTGACGGGATATTCCTTGGGCGGCCGCAAGGATGTGGCTGCGGCGGTGCGCGAAGCGTTGGAGCCGGCGGCGCGGCTGGGGGTGAAGGACTTCACGCAGGACGTGAGCATGGACACGGACAATTTCGATTTTCTGCTGGAAGGAGTGCCGACGCTGGTGGCGAATCAGGAGCCGGCGAATTACATGCTGAATTATCATGCGGCGTCGGACACGTTCGATAAGGTGGATATCACTGAGCTGAAGCGGCACGTGGCGATTGCGGCGGTGACGGCGTTTGCGCTGGCGGATAATCCGACGCGGATCGGCGGGCGGCAGTCGCGTGCGGAACTCGAGCAGATGATTCATGAGACGGGACTCGACCAGCAGATGAAGGACGCGAATTTCTGGCAATACTGGCAGTCGAGCGAACGCGGACGACAGCCGTGAGGCGGGCGCGTGCGGTTCGGATTCTGGCGCGGTCGCGTATAATAAAATACAGATGACACTCACGCCGCTTCCCGTCGCTGGGGGAAATCCTGTTTTGAAATTGCCTGCGCAGCCATCGAGCACGACGGCGCCGCGCATTCTGGCGATCGATTATGGGAAAAAGCGGATTGGCTTGGCGCTTTCGGACGAATTGGGACTGACGGCGCAGCCTTTGCAGGTACTTGCGCATAAGAACCGGCGGGAAGATGTGCGGCGATTGCGCGAAATTTGCCGGGCGAAGGGCGTGAAGCTGATCGTGGTGGGGCATCCGTTGCACATCACCGGCGAAGCGGGAGATATGGCGGAAGAGGCGGAGCGTTTCGCGACGCGCCTGCGGAAAGAATTGGGGATCGAGGTGGAATTGGCGGACGAACGATTGACGACCTGGGAAGCAGAGCAAACCCTGGCCGAGATGGGCGGTGCGAAGCGGCGCAAAGACGCGCCTTTGGACGATGTGGCGGCGGCGATTCTGCTGCGCGAATATCTGGAACGAAAACGCGCGAATCGCGAAGGGAAGGAATAACGGAAGATGCGCCGCCTGGGTTTACTCGCACTTCTGGTGATTGCCGCGATCGGAGCGGGAGCGGGCTGGATCGATTCGCAGATCAGCCGACCGTACCGGGGACACCGGCCAGAGAAGGTATTTGTGGAGATTCCGCACGGGACTTCGCGCTGGAATATCGCCGGAATTCTGCGGCACGACGACGTGATCCGCAACCGGCTGGCATTCGAACTTTTCAGCCTGTGGCACATTCGCACGCCGTTGCAGGCCGGCGAATACTACATCGACCGTCCGGTGACGACGCGGGAAGTTTTCTGGCAAATGGCGCAGGGGCACATCTTCGTGCACAGCGTAACCATTCCGGAAGGCTACACGATGTTCGACATCGGCGCGGAAATGGAACAGCAGGGCGTGTGCAGCAAAGAAGACTTTCTGGCCGCGGCGGAGAATGCCGGGCTGATTTCGGATATTGCGCCGAACGCGAAGAACCTGGAAGGTTTTCTTTTTCCTTCGACGTATGAATTTACCCATCACGCGACGTGCGAGCAGGTGGTGAAACGCATGGTCGGGAATTTCCGGGCGGTGTGGGAATCGCTGAACGCCGCAGATTCGACCGCGTATCCGCAGGGATTGAGCGCGGAGCAGGTGGTGACGCTGGCGTCGCTGGTGGAGCGCGAAACGCCGCGAGCGGAAGAGCGTCCGCTGGTGGCGGGAGTTTTTTACAACCGGCTGAAGCATGGCGGGCCGCTGCAATGCGATCCAACTGTAGCTTACGCGCTGGAACTGCAGGGGCATCCCGTGAAAGTGGTGCGGGGGAAAGATTTGAGCGTGGATTCGCCGTACAACACGTACCGGAATCCGGGATTGCCGCCGGGGCCGATCGCGAATCCGGGCGAAGCTTCGCTGAAAGCGGCACTGATGCCGGCCGTGACCGATTACATGTTCTTCGTGGCCAACGACGCAGGCGGACATTTTTTCAGCAAGACGCTGGCGGAGCATAACCGCAACGTGGCGAAATACCGCAAGCTGCTCTCGGAAGAAGAAGGCGTTGCTGACGCGGTGGCGAAAAAGCCGGCGACGCATCGAGGACCTTCGTGAGTCCAGATCACCCGACGCATGAGGAAGGCGGATCGCCTACAAAGAAGGCGATGATCCTCGAAGCGGCGGAGGAATTGGGCAAACCTCGTTTTACTCCCGCGGAGATCGAACAGATTCGGCGGAAATTGATCGCGCAACTGGGCGCGGCGGGGAAAACTTCAGCGGATTACATTGTGAGTGTGCTGGAAGAAGCGGGCATGCGGGTGGTGTGGTCGACGAAGTCGGACACCGAAGGGCGCTACGAAGAAGAATTCGCGGATCTGCTGCACTTCTCGACGCTAGAAGAGGCGGAGATGTGCATCGTGCGGCTGGACGAGCTGTTCCGGAAATTCCAGCACGAGAAAGAGCGCGCGGGAGCGGAGCGGGTGCGCGAAGTGGCGCGCTTGGGACGCCGGCGCGCGGAAATGATTTCGCGTAACCATAAAGTGGAAGCGCGGAAGCGCGCGGAGAAGGAAGAAATCGCGCACTGGTTCGGAATCTGGCTGGAAACGCCGGACGCGTTTTTTGACTGGCTGGAAGTGCGGAAGAAATCGCCGGACTTCGAGAAGAACTTCCCGGCGCCGAGCGGCGACGAAGAGTAAATTTCAAGGAACGTTCCCCAAGGAACATTCGCAAGGAACCCTGCATGTACCTGCTGGAAATCGAACCACTGGACCTGGGCGAAGATGTGCGCGCCATGGGTTTGGAGCTGACTGAAGCGGACGAAAACCGCGAGCCGATTCGCGGAGCGGACGCGGCGAAGATCTGGTCGCGCGTGCTGCGCGCGGTGGCGGGAGACGAACGCTGGGCGCTCGATTTTTTCAGCCACCTGGATCCGATCCGGGATTATTGCACGCGGCATGAGATCGAATTTCGGGACGCGAGCAAACGGTCGCTGGTCATTCCAGCGCCGGCGACCGAAAAGCTTGAGCCGCTGGTCGATCGTTTCCAGAAGGAAACGTTCGGAGCGCGCGCGGGGGAGGTACTGGCGGCGGGAGATCCGGCGCTGGAGGGCGAGTTAGCGCGGCAGGGCGTGGATGCATATCACACTGGGTTTCAGAAATATTATTTCTGTGCGATTTGTTCGTTCGACGATGGCTCGTTGGTGCTGCTGAGCGAAAAATTGTGGGCCAGCGAAGTGATTCGCCGGATCCGTCCGGTGCTCAAGGACGAGGAAGTGGAAGTGCGGCTCGCCGCCTAAGGCCGCGAGTACGCCTGTGCCGTAAAAAGTAGCGGAATGGGCCGTTAGTACTATTTGCACGAACGAGGGTCCTAGTACAATTCTTGCAGGTGTAACCGAATGGCACCCCTGCAAGGCGAAGCCACGATCTCCAGTTCCCCCGCGATTCCCAACGCCAAGGCATTCGTCCGCAGCTTGAACGTCCTACTTAAGTACGCCCGGCTCTATGGTTTACAGCATTCCCGATCCGCCGACCAGTTTGAATCTGCATGGAAGGAACTCCGGGACGCGGTCGCTGCGACCAGCCAGGGCGGTCTGCTTTTGGGAGCTTCCGGATCGCAATTGCTACTCGACGGAGTCCCGCTCGATTCGAGCCAGGCGGAGCGGAGCTTCGCCGACTTTCTGACCAATGCGGGCGTCGCCAGCATTGGTTTCCTGCCCCGGGTGACGCGCGATGAGTTCGTAAATCTGGTGAAGTGCTTCATGGAAGCGGGGCCGAATGCGGGGCCGCTTTCAGACCGGCTGGCGGTTTATTTTGCGGACAAGAAAAATGCCGGAATCCGAGTGAATGAGATCAGGTTTATCGCCGAGGATGCGGGATTTTCCGAAGCGCGGGTGGCGGCGACGCTGACGGCGAAGACGTTGGGCGCGGACGCGGACATGATTCAGGACTGGTTCCGCAGCCCGGAAAAAATGATCCAGCTGATTGCGGCCGCGGAAGGTTCGCACGGCAGTGGCGGGAACGGCGCGGCGAACGGAACGGGCACCGCAACCGGCGCGGGAAACGGGCATGGAAACGGAGCGGGCGGGGGAACCGGCAACGGCGGCGGGATTGGTGGTGGAGGTGGAATTGGAATTGGCAACGGCGCGTTTGGAACCGGAGTGCGTGGCGGCGGAGGCGCGACGGGATTCGCGGGTGGCATCGGGCAACTGCAGGAAGCCGAGTTGCAGAGCCTGCTGAAACTGCTCTCGCAATTTGGCGAAGCGCAAGCGACGAATCATCCACAGCTGGATTCGAACAGCTGGCAGCAGAAAATTTCAGCGTTGCCGCAGAACGCGCAACTGACTTTGCAGCAGGCGCTGGCTACGGTGGCGGCGCAATCACCGACCGCAAAAGTGGACGAAGCAATGCTGCTGCGCCTGGCGGAAGATCTGGCGATCCGATTCGCGATCGATCAATACCAGCGCGGCGAAGTGAAAGTGAATGCAGTGCGGCAGATGCTGGACCGCATGGGCAGCGAGCTGGCTACGCTGCGGAAGCTGCTGAAATCGCGCGAAGACAAAATGGCCACCGCCGGGATGATGGTGGAATCCCACGCGGACGTGCTGGACCGACAATTCTGGGCGGCGGTCCCGGACTCCGGAAAAAAGACGGTGCTGATGTCGAGCGAGGCGTGGTGCATTCCGCCGCGTAACATTCAGCAGTATGTAGAAGACCTGATGGGCCGGGGCGAATCGGACGCGGCCGGGGACATTTTGCTGCATTACGCATCGTGCGTGCAGAACAAGGACGCTGAAGCGCGGAAGAAAGCGGCGATTGGGCTGGGACAACTGGCCGAAGTATTCAGCAAGGCGGCGAGCAAGCGTCTGCAGGACGCGCTGCG
Organism: Candidatus Acidiferrales bacterium; assembly: GCA_036401315.1. GTDB lineage: Bacteria > Acidobacteriota > Terriglobia > Acidiferrales > UBA7541 > Palsa-295. Next base: position 90,527 of record DASWVE010000043.1, on the reverse strand, counting down.
ACAGATCGGGCAGCAGATGGGCGCGGAGCAAGACCCGGAATTGCAGACTTTGCTGAGCGCGGCGTTTGTGAGATTGAGCCAGGAATCGGCGGCGCGGCGGTATTATCGCGCGTTGCAGCAGGCGCTCGATTCGGTGGCGGACCTGGAAGAATCGCGGCCGAGCTGGGTGCAAACTCTGCGCCCGCGGCTGGGAGTGGACAGCCGAATCGCGGAATTCATCGAAGAGGCGCTGGCGGCGGAGCAAGTGCCGGACGGTTTGGTCGGCGTGCTGATGCGCGTGCCGAAAGGCGCGGCGGAACATCTGGCGATACGCTTGGCGCGATCTTCGCGGCGTACCGAGCGCGAAGGCGTCGTATCGCTGGCGAAAGCGGTGGGAGCGCCATGCGTGCGCCATCTGAAGGAAACGCTGAAGAACGAAGGAGCGCCGAAGGCGGCCGGAGTGGTGGGATTGCTGAGCCGGCTGGATCCGCTGGCGGTGGATGAATTGTTGCCGCGGCGGCTGCGCGACGGCGGACGTGGTTTCCACGACGCGATTGTGCGGCAACTTTCGACGGCAGGCGCGCCGGAACGCGGCAAGCTGCTGGCGGATTCGCTGGAAATGTTCGACACCATGATTTTGCCGCTGGCGATCGACGAGATTGGAGTTTCGGGAGATGCGGATGCGGCAGCGAAGCTGCTGCGTCTGGCAGAAGGAGAAATTTTGCCGCAGGCTCCAGATTATTTGCGGGTGAAAGCGATCGAGGCGCTGGGACGGATGCGAGCGCCGGCTGCGGCGGGACATCTGCGGAAATTTGTGGAGAGCAAGAAGACTTTTGGCTGGGCGTATCCGGATGAAATCCGGATGGCGGCGGCGCAGGCTTTGGCGAAGCTTGACCCGGAATGGATTCAGGCGTTCTTGCCGCAGTCGGGGCTCGAAACAGATGTGCTGGCGCTAGCGCCGCTCGATCCGATTCCGGAGCGCGATTTCGTGCGGCATCGAAGATACCGCCGGGTGCGGCTGCCTAAGCAGGTTCCGGCGACGGTGACGTCGGCGCGGGGGAAATATTCTTCGGCGATCAGCGTGTTGAGCTTGGATGGCGGGCTGCTGAATGGCGAGCTGCAGTTTCCGGTGGGCACCGAGACTACGGTGAAGATTCCGGCGGGGCTGCGATCGATTACGATGCAGGCGGTGGTGCGGTTCGTGCGGTCGCAGCAGGCGGGATTCGAACTGGTGGGGATGGGGCTCGAGGATCGCGCGAAATTGCGGCGGCTGCTGGTGTCCTTGGGTACCGTGAATGGGAACGGGTCGTTGAACGCGGGGCGCGAGTAGCAGCAAGAAGTATCCTTCCGTGGTAATTCCCTAAAAAGTTGAAGGCGCTTTCATCCGCGCGGCTTGAATTTGGGCTGCGGTGCGTTTCGTTGACACCCCTAACAGTGGCTGTTAGATTGCCTACTTTGCGCTTATAGGGGATTCGTCTGAGCGTTCGTAGCTGTATCTGGATGGTTTCGCTGGCGGTGGTGGGGTGTCTGGCAGGCGGCTGCGCGGCCAGCCATAAAACCGTGGTGAAGCCCGGGGACGTTCCAGCGGCGGTGCAGAGCGCGACGCGGGAGCAGCTGATCGAGCGATATAACACGCAAGCGAACGCGGTGCAGACCTTGAACGCCGGCGTAGCGATGAAGCTGACGTCGGGGTCGGCATATTCCGGAGTGATCGAGCAGTATCACGAGGTGAACGGGTTCGTGCTGGCGGCGAAGCCGGCGAGTATTCGGGTGATCGGGCAGGCTCCGGTAATCGCCAAGAATATTTTCGATATGGTCAGCGACGGGCAGACCTTCGAGATTTCGATTCCTTCCAAGCATAAATTCGTGGTGGGGCCGGTGAATGTGGCGCGGCAATCGGCGAAGCCGATTGAGAATCTGCGGCCGCAGCACCTGACGGATGCGCTGCTGTGGGCGCCGATCCCGGCGGATGAGCCGGTGCTAATCGAAGAGTCGAGCGAATCAAATGTCCGGTATTATGTACTCACGATAATCCGGCCAACCGCGGGGGCGGAATCGGCTGGCGCGAACAATTTCGAAATCGTGAAAAAAGTGTGGTTTGGGCGCGGCGATTTGCAGGTCGCGCGCGTGGAAACGTTCGAGAGCGGCGGAGCCGTGGGCTCGGATGTGCGGTACAGCGACTGGCAGCCGGCTACCGGAAGTACGGCGGGAGCTGCAGCAGGAACTTCGAGCTATCCGCGGCAAATCGATATCGCGCGGCCGGGCGAGGATTACCAACTGGCGATTCACATCAATAAGCTGACGCTGAATGAACCGATTCCGGCCGATCGCTTTACGCTGAAACAGCCGGCGGGATCGGATCTGGTGCGGATCAGCGCAGACGGCACGCAAAAAACGGAGCCGGCAAACAAGGAGCCCCAGCCTTAGAGTTTTGATCGCGTTCGAACCTACCCCTATGATCCGCCACATGATCGTACAAAACGTGCTGCACCGCCCGTTGCGCACGCTGATTACTGTGCTGGCCGTGGCCATCGAGGTGACGCTGGTGATTATCGTGGTGGGGCTGACCAGCGGGCTGCTGGCGGAATCGGCGAAGCGCATCGAGGGCGTAGGGGCGGACATCATGGTGCAGCCGCCGTCGGCGTCGGTCTTCATGGCGTTCAGCGGCGCGCCCATGCCGATCGCGATCGCGGGGAAACTCGAACAGCTGGAATACGTGCAAGCGGTGGCGCCGGTGCTGCTGCAATTTAATTCGACCGGGCTCGAGATCGTGTACGGAATTCAGCAAGACAGTTTCAAAGCGGTGACCGGCGGGTTCGTGTTTCACGAAGGGCACGATCTGGAGCAGCCCAACGACATCATCGTCGACGACGTGTATTCGAAAAGCAAAAAGATAAAACTGGGGCAGACGGTAAAGATCCTGGAGCACGAATTCCACGTGGTGGGAATCGTGGAGCACGGCAAGGGCGCGCGGCTTTTTGTTTTTATGTCGACGCTGCAAGACATGGCCGGAGCGCGGGACAAAGCTTCGGTGTTTTTCATCAAGTGCGACCGGACGGACCACACCGTGGCGGTGATGGATGAAATCCGGCAACTACTGCCACGTTATGAAATCCGGCCGCTGAAAGACTTTATTTCGCTAATGACCTCGTCGAATTTGCCGGGGCTGGGCGCGTTTATCAACGTGATGATCGGAATCGCGGTGGTGATCGGGTTCCTGGTGATTTTTCTTTCGATGTACACAACGATCATCGAGCGCACGCGGGAAATCGGAGTGTTGAAGGCGCTGGGGGCTTCGAAACCGTATATCGTGCAGATTATTTTGAGCGAGACGACGCTGCTGTGTCTGGCGGGAGTGGTCGGCGGCATCGGGTTGAGCTACCTGATGCGTGCGATTTTCATCAAATTGTTTCCCACGCTGACGATTTTGATTACGGCTCCGTGGATTTTGCGCGCCGGGCTTATTGCGGTGGTGGGCGGCCTGCTGGGCGCGGCGTATCCGGCGTGGATGGCAAGCCGGAAGGATCCGGTGGAAGCGCTGTCGTACGAATAGTTACTGCGAATAGTTAGTGCGAGCGGGAAAGTCCGGCGTTAACCGATGTTGGAGCCAATTGTTGGAGCCCATACTTAAAACCGAAAACCTGTGGAAAGTGTACCGGCAGGGCAAGGTGGACGTGCCGGCGCTGCGCGGCGTGAGCATCGATATCATGCCGGGCGAATTCGTTTCGATCATGGGTCCTTCGGGCTGCGGGAAATCGACCATGCTGCACGTGATCGGCGGCCTGGCGCAGGCTACGCGCGGGCGGGTGCTGCTAGACGGTAATGATCTGACCACGATGAGCGATTCAGCGCGGACGCTGCTGCGGCGGCACAAGGTCGGATTTGTTTTTCAGCGTTTCAATTTGTTGCCGACGCTGGACGCTTATCACAACATCACGCTGGCGCAGCACATTCACGGAAATGGATTCGATCCGCACCGGTTCGAAGTGGTAGCGGGGCTGCTGGGGTTGAGTGGAAGATTGAAACACAAGCCTTCGGAGCTTTCGGGCGGCGAGCAGCAGCGGGTGGCGCTGGCGCGGGCCATTGTCAGCGAGCCAAAGATCGTGCTGGCGGACGAGCCTACGGGTAACCTGGACACGAAGAGTTCGGAAGCGGTGCTGGGACTGTTGCGGCAACTGAATCGGGACCTGGGGCAAACGATCGTGATGATCACGCACAATCCGGAAGCTGCGGCCTACGGGCATCGGATTTTGCACATGCGCGATGGCGAAGTGGTCGACGGCAGCACCGTTCACTAAGATGCGTTCCCTGTGGCGCGGCATCGTCAACACGATTTTCTGGTCGTACGAACGGGGCAGCTGGCCGTACGACTTGATGGTGATTCTGATCGTGATTTTTGTGCTGCTTTCGCCGCGGACCTGGTTTCGCGACCAGCCGCAGGCCGCGGCGGTTTCGAGCACTTCCATTCAACTCCTGACCGACGACGCGTTGAATCAGACGCATACCTACCGCATCGATTCCACGGCGTTTGCTTTGGAGAAACGCACGGCCAAACCGACTCCGGAACTGGAGCGGGAGACGCACGACCTGCTGGGACGGACGGTGACGGATTTGAAGGATCGCACGTTTCAGATTGTGCGGATCGATCCGGTGCGGACGGATGCGGGCGTGGTACTTTTTTACGACGTTACCGTGCATCCTTGAAGGCGCGTCGGCTTCTCTTTTTGTTCACCTCGTCATTCTCTTGAATTGCCTCCGAAAAGCCCTCTTTCATTAAACGACACGGAACCCAAGGCCGGGAGGCTACATCTAACTGGTGTAGTATGATTTCGGCTTCATTTATTTCTTGGGATTCGGGTCGGGGGGCTTCTTGAAAGGAAAGCAGGCGACTTGGGTTTTGGTTTTGTGCGCGGTGGTGTGCGCCTGGATGGCGGGCGGCGCGCGAGCAGCGCAAACGCACGGCCCGACTACGGTGGAAGGCGTGATGCGGCAACTGGACCGGTCGGCGAAGGATTTTCATTCGCTGTCGGCGGACGTGGAGCGGACCAAAGTAACGGTGGTGGTGAACGACAAATCCACCGAAGATGGTTCGCTGCTGGTGCGCGGGGACAAGATGCTGCTGGAAATGAAGGCGCCGAATGCGCGGACGATTCTGCGCACGGGCGACTCGCTGTTCGTTTACACGCCGGGATTGAATCGGGTGGAGGAATACAATCTGGCGCAGCACCGCGGTCTGGTGGATCAGTATCTGCTGCTGGGATTTGGCGAGAATGGCAAAGACCTGCAGAAGGCGTATCTGGTTACGCTGCTGGGCGAGCCGATGCTGGATGAGCGCAAGACGATCGAGCTGGAACTGACGCCGAAATCGGACGATGCGCGGAATCAGATTTCGAAAATCCAGGTGTGGTTCGACGAGTCGTCGTGGCTGCCGGTGCAGGAGCAATTCAACGAGACCGGCTCGGGCGATTATTTCGTGATCCGCTATTCGAAAGTAGTGCGGAACCCGGATTTGGGCGATGCGCACTTCAAGCCACACTGGCCGAAGGGCACTGAAAAAGTGAAGCCGCAGGGCTAGGTTCCGGCTTCGCGCAATTCCTTCGCAAGACCTGCTGCAAAATTTCAGGCCGTTTGCTGTTTCGCCTTCCCTGAGGATTTCTGCGCGGACTCGTGTTCTAGAAGTTCGCGTTTGCGTTCGACGCCCCAGCGGTAGCCCGCCAGATTTCCATCTTCCCGGACCACACGATGGCACGGAACTACGACCGACACCGGATTGGTGGCGCAGGCGCGGGCCACGGCTCGAATGGCGGTGGGCTGGCCGATGGCGCGGGCGACCTGGCTGTAGGTGCGAGTGGCGCCGTAGGGAATGCGGCGTAATTCCTGCCAGACGCGGCGCTGGAAAGCGGTGGCTTGCACGTCGGTGGGCAAGTCGAGATTCGGTTCGTGACCGCGGAGATGGTCGAGGATTTTGCCAACCCATTTCTCCATGCCGTGGCGGTCGCGGAGAATTTCGGCGCGAGGATATTCCTCATGCAGGGCGGCTTCGAGCGGAGCGTCGTCCTGACCGAGATAGACAGCGCTGATGCCGCGTTCGGTGGCGCCGACGAGCAAGCGGCCGAGGGGCGAACTGGCGATGGTGTAGCGGATTTGCATGCCGGCGCCTCCTTGACGGTAGGTGGCTGGAGTCATGCCCAAGTGGCTGGGGGCGCGTTCGTAGAGGCGGCTGCTGGATCCAAAACCTGCTTCGTAGAGTGCGGTGGTCACGTCGTCTCCTTTTTTCAACTTGGTTTTCAGGCTATGCATGCGGCGCGCGTCGGCATACTGGCGCGGCGAGATGCCCATGATGCTGCGGAAGGCGCGTTCGAGCTGATAGGGGCCCATTCCGGCGCTGGCGCTGAGCGATTGCAGGGTCAGGCGAAAGTCTTCAAGCGCGTCCCCGGTTTGGAGATGACGGTCGATCGCGGCGCAGACGCGGGCGACCGCCTGGGTGCGGGGATCTTGAACCCGAGCCGAGCGCGGCTTGCAGCGCTGGCAGGCGCGGAATCCTTTTTGTTCGGCCGCCGCGGGGAGCGGGAAAAAAGTCGCGTTTTCGCGACGCGGCTTGCGCGACGCGCAGGACGGCTTGCAATAAATCCCGGTGGAACGCACGGCGTAGACGAACCGACCGTCGGCGCGTTTGTCGCGGGCGAGGACCGCAGTCCACTTTGCCGACGGCGATTCGGGCGCGCTACCCGGTCGCGAGTCTGTACGGCCTGCACGCCGCGAATTTCTGCTGATGAGCTTCGCCATGTATTCGACCTTCGATCCGCTGTTGGACTCGGTCACTGATTCGATGGCTATTTGCTTTTCCATGACGCCAAAGTAGCGAAAACGGGCGAAGCCAGCTATCCGTTTCTGGCGGCCAAAGCGAAGGCTCGCTTTCGCTTTCGCCCTGTGGAAGGCGGTGGAAAACCCTTGAATTTGAGGGCACCAAAGGTGTTACATCATAGGGCACTTTCGCCCCATACAGGGTTGACCGTATTGCCTGGCCCGCGCATATTCGTTCCACCTCTCTGGGGATGTCGTCCAAACAGGTCTTGGGGGTCTGTTCGATGGGGGCTGCTCCGCAATGGAAAGAGCGGATGGTATCTGTATCTCCGCTACGCAGTTTCGAAAGCAATACCGTACCCATAACATCGCCAGCAGGTAAACCCGGACCGCGCCGATTCGCGCGAGTGCCGACCCACGCCGTCGGAGTGGTGGCGGACCGCCGTAGAGCGCCACGCGCGGCGTTATCCTTGCCGATGCGTTTGCTGCGCGTGAGCGATCAACCGGAACCCTACCCCGTTACTTTGGTTACCCGCAACATCAGCTCCAGCGGAATTTATTTTTTGGCACCCCGAATATTACCGCCAGGGACCGCGATTGAACTGGAAGTAGCGCTACTGGAACGCCCGATGGGCCAAGGCCGGGTGCAGATGTGCACCGCGGCGCATATCGTCAGGTGCGATGCCGTAGATATGCCGGGCTGGTTCGGATACGCCGCAAGCTTTGACGATTTTGCGCTACGCCGCGACGATGTAGTGCCGATGCGCCGGTGCGATGTGATCGGGCGGAAAGACAAAACAGCGTAGTTTTTCAGCGGCTCGAACGCGCCGGACTCGGCCGTCCCACAATTCTCCGCAAGCTGTATTTACTCGTGATCAGTGCGCGTGTGTCGAAATACTTCCATTTAAAGCTTACTGGTGGGGCGGCGTCGAAGGCGGAGCTGCGACCGGTTTGGAGGACGACTCCCCGGGTGTCGCGGGGGCGGATTCAGAAGCCGGAGCATTGCGCTGGAAATCAGTGGAGTGGATGATCAGGCGCAGAGGGAGATCGTCAGTGGTCTGATCGGATTTAAAGAAATCGTCGGAGCGAGTGTAGGTGGGCAGCCAGTATTTCTCCTGAAAATTCTCGCGATAGGTCTCGAACATGGTGAAAGGCAGCGCGGTGCCGTTGCCTTCGAGTTCGCTGATGAATTTTCCGTAGCTTTTGACGATGGCGAAGTCATGGTCGTCGACCCAGATGACTCCTTCGAAGTAGCGCGTTTTGCGGCTGAGGGTTTTCGGTTTCACCTGGAAGATGTAGGTGTTGAGATGGTCCAGTTTTTCCTGGCCGGCATAAACGAAGGAGTAGTTTTTGACTTCGTCGGAGGTCAGCGGGAAAAGCGGCATAGTGGAAAGGGCGCGGACGTCTTCGAGCGAGAAGTGCATGAGCTTCAGGGTGTTTTCGGGCTGGCCTTCGGCCCGAAAGTAGCGCTGGCCATCGGGCTTGCTATACATCAGGCCAGTGATGTTGAAGCGGCCGCCGGGTTCGGTTTGCTCGTCGAGACGAATGTTTTCCCGAAAACTGTAGGTGTCGTAGATCCGCTTCATGACGTCTTCGTTGGCGGCAAATTTCTGAATGATTTCCTGTTCGGGGATGGGCGGGGGGCCGGGATGCGGATCGGCGGAGATGCGTTTTACTTCGAATTTTGGCGGTGGGGCCTGGGGGCCGGCGGACTGGGCGCGGGCCGGGATCGCGGCTGCCAGCATCGCCGCAGTGAGCGTCGCACCAACCAGCATTGCGCGAATTGAAAGCGTAAACACTTCGAAGGCTCTCCAATTTCTTTGATGCAGGAGCGGGCGGGAGCGTTTGGCCCGACGCCAAGCATAGAATACACGAGCGGACGACGCACGGGCGGAGAGTGAATGTGCTTCGGTCCGTTTGCGGCGTCTGTTAAAATTTCGCGTTTGCGGAACGGGTGATAGTCACAGTGAGTGAAGGCATAGAGTCCCGCAAAGCGGCGCGATATTTGGTGAACGGGACGGTGCAGGGCGTGGGGTACCGGTTTTTCACGCGGCGCATGGCGGAGCGGCTGCAGTTGGTGGGATTTGCGAAGAATCTGGCGGACGGGCGGGTGGAGGTATACGCCATCGGATCCGCGGAGGCGCTGAAAGAATTCCGGGAAGAACTGTGGCGCGGGCCGGAAGGCTCGACCGTATCCGGAGTGGTGGAAGAAAAAGCGGAGATCGATCCGCGATTTGCGAAGTTTTTCTCGATCGAACGATAGAGATTTGCGAATTACGAAAAAACGAGGGCCTGAATGGACGATTTGAAAGCGTTGATTCGTGAAATTCCGGATTACCCGAAGCCCGGGATTCTATTTTACGACCTGACCACGCTGCTGAAGGATCCGAAGGGATTTCATTCGCTGGTGGACCGGCTGTGCGAGCAATACAACGGGACCAAGGTGGATTTAGTTGCGGGAATCGAGGCGCGCGGATTTATTTTTGCTCCGGCGCTGGCTTACCGGCTAAATGCGGGATTCGTTCCGGTGCGCAAGCCGAAGAAATTGCCGGGCAAGACGACTTCGGTGACCTACGAACTGGAATATGGGACGGACCAACTGGACATTCACACTGACGCAATCAAGCCGGGGCAAAGCGTGCTGATTTGCGACGATCTGCTGGCTACCGGGGGTACGGCGGCGGCAGCCGTGAAATTGATTCGAGAATTGGGCGGGACGGTGGCTGGCGCGGCGTTCGCGGTGGAGTTGAGTTTTCTGAACGGGCGCGCCAAACTTCCGGGGCTGAAGGTTTTTTCTCTGCTGCAATACGACAAGTAGAGCGAGTGCGCTGAAAGTTCGGTCAGGCGTTCTTTTTCGGCTGCGGCGCGGCGGCGAGACGCTGGCGAACGACTTCGAAAAGCATGACGCCGGCAGCGACGGAAACGTTGAGCGAACGGACCGGGCCGCTGGTCGGCAGCGAGACCAGAAAATCGCAACGCTTGCGGGTGAGTTCGTGCAGACCTTCGCCTTCGCTGCCCAGGACGATTCCCACCGAAGATTTTAAATCTACGCTGGTGTAGGACTGCTCGGCGCGTTCATCGAGACCGACCAGCCAGTAGCCTGCCTCTTTCATTTCTTCCATGGCTCGAACCAGATTGGTGACGCGCGCGATGGGCAGGTGGGCGAGCGCACCGGCGGAGGCGCGTTCGACGGTGTCGGTGAGGCCGGCGGCGCGGCGTTCGGGGATGACGATGCCGGTGGCTCCGGCGGCGAGCGAAGTGCGGACGATGGCTCCGAGATTGTGGGGATCTTCGACGCCATCGAGCAGCACGAGTAGGCCGTGGGGAGTTTTGGCGGCGAGCAGATCGTCGAGATCGACGGCGGGCTTCGCGGCGCCGATCGCGGCGACGCCTTGATGATCGCGGGTGCCGACCAGGCGATCAATCTGAATGCGATCTTCGAAGCGCACCGGGACGCCTTTGGATTTGGCCAACTGCACGACCGCTTCGACGCGGTCGCCGTGGCGGCCCTTAGCAATGAGGATGCGATCGAGCGGGCGTCCGGCGGCCAGCGCTTCTTCCACGGCGTGAAATCCAGTGAGCCAGTTCATGGGCGTCGATTGGTTAGTCGGGCTGAAAAATTTTAGCCTTCGAGCGTGGCGATGGTGTGCGAAGCGATAGCTTCGCCGCGACCGATTTCGCCCAGGCCTTCGTTGGTCTTCGCTTTCAAATTGATTTGATCGATGGTGATGCCGAGCGAATTCGCGAGCGCGGCGCGCATGGCGGGGAAATGCGGGCCGAGTTTTGGAAGCTCACAAATGACCACGGCATCGAGATGGGTGATCCGCAGATTTTTCGCGTCCAGCAATTTTCGAGTGTGTTCGAGAAAAATCAAGCTGTTCGCGCCTTTCCACTTCGGGTCGGTATCCGGGAAGTGCGTGCCGATGTCGCCGAGGGAGGCGGCGCCGAGCAGGGCGTCACATAAGGCGTGGGCCAGGACGTCGCCGTCGGAGTGGCCCACGGGTCCTTTGTCGAAGGGCACCTCGACGCCGCCGATCATCAGTTTGCGGCCGGCTTCCAGGCGGTGCGAATCGTAGCCAATTCCCGAGCGGGTCATTTACCGGCACGCTCCTGTTCGAGATAAAAACGGGCGAGATCCATATCGGCGGGGCGGGTAATTTTGAGATTTCGCTCGGAGCCGAGGACGACGAAGACTTCGTGGCCGAAGCGTTCGACCAGCGAGGATTCGTCGGAGCCGACGAGGCCATCTTTTTCGGCGGCGCGGAAAGCGTCACGCAGCAGGCTGTAGGAAAAAGCCTGCGGGGTCTGGGCCAAGACAACCCGTTCACGCGGAATGGTGGTGGTAATGAGCGCGACATCGGGCGGAAGGCTGGCGCGTTTTACTTCTTTGACGGTGTCGATCGCGGGGATGCCAAGGATGGCGGCGCCGCGGGTGCGGGCTTCTTCGATGACGCGATCGATTTGTTCGGGAGTAACGAAGGGGCGGACGGCGTCATGGACTAAGACAATTTCGGTTGAAGGATCGACCTGCGCCAGTGCGTTGGCTACGGATTGCTGGCGGGAATCGCCGCCGTGCACGACGCGGGCGGGGCGGCCGATGGCGGCTTGAGTCAGCTTGGCTTGCAGCGAAACCACATCATCGGCGCGAGTGGAGAGAAAAAAATCGGTGATGGCTTTACAGGCGGCGAGACGGCGCAGCGTGAAAATCACGAGAGGTATACCGTCGAGTTCGAGGAACTGCTTGGGCGTCGGGGCGCCCATGCGGGTGCCCAGGCCTGCGGCAGGAATGATGGCGGCAATGCGCGTCATAACCGGGGAGACAGTCTACCGCAAGTTGCGAGCCGCGGGAGGCCGAGTCACGAGCGATTCGATTCGGGATAGAGCGGCCGCGGCGGACGTTCGCCACCACCCTCGGCAGGACGCGGAGCGTGTTGCTGGGGCTCGGCATGGTGCTGCGCCGAAGCAGTGGAGCCGGAGCCCGCAGCGGCAGCGCGCGGGACCTGCTGTTCGCCGCGATCGTCGAAGCGGCCGAAAATCATTTTCCCGGCAGTGGTCTGGTGCACGGAGGTTACGGTGATGTCGATGGTCTTGTTGATCATTTTACGCGCGCCATCGACCACGACCATGGTGCCGTCGTCGAGATAAGCGACGCCCTGGTTGTATTCTTTGCCTTCGCGAAGAATGAAGACGCGCATGGTTTCGCCGGGAAGCACAACGGGCTTGAGCGCGTTGGCGAGCTGGTTGACGTTGAGAATTTCGATACCCTGCAAGGTGGCGACCTTGTTCAGGTTGTAATCGTTGGTGACGATTTTGGCGTCGTAGCGCTTGGCCAGCTCGATCAGCTTCAGGTCGACTTCCGGAACCTGCGGAAAATCGTCGTCGGAAATGTGCACTTCGAGGTGCGCCATTTTCTGAATGCGCTGGAGAACTTCGAGGCCGCGGCGGCCGCGCTGGCGTTTCAAGGGATCGGCGGAATCGGCGACGAGCTGCAATTCATGCAGGACGAATTGCGGAATGATGACCGTGCCATCGAGAAACTGCGCGTCGGCAATATCCGCGACGCGGCCATCGATGATCACGCTGGTATCGAGAACTTTGAAGGAGTGCTTCAGGCTGCGCTCGCTGCCGAAGAGGCCGCCGAGGGCCTGTAGGTTGAGCATGTCGCCTTTGTTGGCGCCCAAAACCACACCGATGTAGGCCATGACCAGAAAAGCGGCGAGGCTGAAAAACGAGCGCGTGCTCTCCGGCATGGTGGTGTGGGTCAAAATCAACGAGGTGAGGTAAGCGCCGAGCAGACCGAGGACGGAGCCGACCGAAGCCCCGATCAGGCGGCGGAGGCTGGCGTGGCGCAGGCGCAACTCAAAAAGAATTACGCAGAGGCCGAAGAGAAACCCGATGGCGACACCGGCTTCGTGGGAAACGCTGAATGGGCGGAAGTGATAGCCGGCGGCGACACACACGGCGAGGAACACGATGCGGATGCCGAGCATGTCCCAGAAACTGCCGACACTTTCGGGAGTAACGCGAAGCGGAGCCGAAGGCTTTAGAATCGGGGCCGTTTCAGTAACGGCAGGAGCGGGCGGGCGGCTCTGCGGACTGAAATTCCTCTGCATGAATCCACCTTGTGGTTATGAAGGAGACGTTTGCGCTGACAGCACGCCTCGAAACGCCTAAACCGGCAATAAGAAATGGCACAGCGCGAAGCCGGGATAAAAGAAAAACAACCTTATGAAATCTTTATGAGTGGACAGTATAGCACCGCGCAGGAAGAGGGAGTCAAACGAGAGGCGGATTGTGTTTCACAACGAGACACCGTAGGAGTACGGGTACGGCTATACGTAGAATTTCGGAACGCGGCGGCCGAGGGAGCAGAGCAGGTCGGAGGTGACGGTGCCGATTTCACGGGCTACGTCGGAGACGTCGATGCGGGCGGCGCCGTCTTTGCCGTAGATGGTGACGATGTCGCCGATTTTGGCGTGGGGAAGATCGGTGACGTCGAGCATGGTTAGATCCATGGAGATGATGCCGACCAGCGGGACGAGTTGACCGTGCAGCAAAGCAAAACCGTGATTGGTGCGAGAGCGGACCACGCCATCGGCGTATCCGGCGTTGATGACGGCGATGCGGGACGGGCGCTTGGTGACGAAGCGTGCGGCGTAGCCGACGCCTTCGCCGGCCGGAACATCGCGCAGGGAAATGATGCGCGCGCGCAACGAGAGGCAAGGCTCGAGCGGCATCTGGCTGATCACTTCCTGCTTTTTTTGCGGCGGATCGAAGGACTGGTAGTAGCCGTAGAGAATCGCGCCGGGACGGACCATGTCGGCGTAGGTTTCCGGGCGGGCGGAGATGGCTCCGCTATTGGCCATGTGCACCAGGCCCGGGGAGACGCCGAAGGATTTCATGCGATCGAGGCAGCCGCGGAACAGTAATTCCTGGTCGGTAGTTTGTTTTGCGGTGAAATCTTCGGCGGAAGCGAAATGGGTGTAGGTGCCTTCGAGCTCGAGGTGCGGGCATTTCGCCAGGGATTTGCAGAAGGCGTCGACTTCGTCGGCGGCAATACCCAGGCGATTCATGCCGGTATTTATTTTCAGATGAAACGGCATGCGCGATTTGCCGCGGAAGGATTTGGCTGCGGCGCGTTCCAAATGACCGAGATCATCGAGACGGCTCACGGTGGGCGTCAATTTATTTTCGATGAGGCGCTTTTCTTCGCCGGGCCAGAAGCCGGTGAGCAGCAAAATGCGGCGCCGAATTCCAGCGTCGCGCAGTTCGATGCCTTCGTTGGCGCAGGTGACGCCGAACCATTCGGTGCCGGCTTTTTGCAAGGCTTTCGAAATCGGCACGGCGCCCAGGCCGTAGGCATTCGATTTCACCACGGCAAGAACTTTGCGCTGCGGGCCGACGTGTTTGCGGATCGAAGCGAGATTTTTGAGGATCGCGGTGAGCGAGATTTCCGCCCAGACGGGCCGGCCTTCGAAATGAAATGCTTTGGACATCGTCTTTTAGAATGCCAGAGTCCTTTCGCACCGCGCGACGAAAATTCGGAAGAGCGCCGAGGGTCGCACCGTTTAGGTAAACATCCACTTGGTTTATTGCAGGGCGGTGGCCGTTGGGCGGCGCGGCTAGCCGCACCGTGCACCACCCCTTAACTCGCACATAATAGGGCATTTATTTACGCTCGTCGGAGTGCAGGTCTAATGCGAGGAAGGTTTTGTCGAGTGAAACCGAGGGCGTGGCGACACGCGTGTGGGAATTGCAAGACGGTGAGACGATTTTTCCGGCGCGTCGGCAGCCGGACTATTCCTGGAGCCCACCGGAATTCCAAGCGTCGGGAGCGGCTTCTTCGAAGCGGGTGTGGCGGCCGAGAAAAACGAAATTCAAATTTCCGGTGGGACCGTTGCGCTGCTTGGCGATGATCAATTCGGCTTTGGCGCGATCTTCGTCGGGCAAATCGGTTTTGTAAAAATTGGGGCGGTTGATGAACATCACGACATCGGCGTCCTGTTCGATGGCGCCCGATTCGCGCAGGTCAGCGAGTTGCGGTTTGCGTTCTTCGCGTTCCGGCGCACGGGTCAACTGGCTTAAGACCAGAATGGGCACTTTCAATTCCTTCGCCAGACCCTTTAGCGCGCGGGACATTCCCGAAACTTCTTCCTGGCGGTTGCTCTGGCGGCCCATATTGGTGGGAACGACCAGCTGCAAATAATCCACGATGATCAGGGACAAACCGCGATCGCGCTTCAGGCGGCGGGCTTTCGCGCCCATTTCCATGACGGTGGAGGATGCGGAATCATCGACCCACAGCGGGGCTTCGGCGAGATTGGTGAGCGACGTGGTGATCTTGCCCCAATCGTCGCGATTCATGTGGCCGGTGCGGAATTTGTGGGCGTCGACGCGAGCTTCGGAAGCGAGCAGGCGGAGCAGGAGGGATTCCTTGGACATTTCCAGGCTGAAGATGGCCACCGGCTCGCGGTTGCGCACCGCGACATTTTCGGCGATGTTCAGAGCCAGCGCGGTTTTGCCCATCGAAGGACGGGCGGCGAGAATGATCAGCTCCGAAGGCTGCAGGCCGGCGGTTTCGTTATCGAGATTGGCGTAGCCGGTGGCGAGGCCGGTGATGCGGCGGCCTTCGCTGAAGATTTTTTCGAGGCGTTCAAAGTTGTCGCGGACGAGTTCCTTGACGCCGATCAGTCCGGCTTTGACGCGATCTTCGGCGAGAGCGAAGATCACGGATTCGGCGCGGTCGAGAATCACGTCGGCATCGTCGCCGGCAGCGAGGGCCTGTTCCTGAATGGCGGAGGCGGAGAAAATCAGGCTGCGCAGGACGGCTTTCTCTTTGACGATGCGGGCGTAGTGCTCGACGTTGGTGATGCGCGGCAGGCCGTCGGCCAGCTGCGAAAGGTAGGCGACGCCGCCGGCGGATTCGAGTTCGCCGCGGCGGGAGAGATCCTCCATCAGGGTGACGATATCGATGGCCTGCTGCTTTTCGCCTAGCTGCAACATGCGTTCGAAGATCTGGCGATGCTGGGGGAGGAAAAAATCCTCGGAGCGGATTTTTTCCACGGCAGCGTTGAGCGCGTGATTATCGAGCAGGACCGCGCCGAGGATGCTGCGTTCGGCTTCGAGGTTATGCGGCAGCGGGCGTTCGAGTGTGATGTCGCCAGGCATTTAGTTTTTTCGAATAATTCGCGAATAAGACTTCCGATTCTGCACCCTTGTTCGGTTTCGGGCAAGCCACAGTGCATTGTGCAAAATTTCGGAAAAGTGGAAAAAGAAAAGGCGCCCTGAAATCCAGAGCGCCTTTGATACGAAAAAGGAGAATTGGTGCGGCGTTATTCTTCTTTTTTGACGGTCAGTTTGACCTTGGCAATGACTTCGCGGTGGAGCTTGATGGGAATTTCGTATTCGCCGACGGCCTTGATGGGATCGACCAGGACGATCTTCTTCTTGTCGATTTCGTAGCCCTTGGCGTGGAGCTGTTCGGCGACGTCGGCCGAGGTGACCGAGCCGAAGAGGTGATCGCCTTCGCCCGCTTTGCGCGAAACTTCGAGCGAGACGCCGGAAAGCGCGTCGGCCTGCTTCTGGGCCGCTTCACGTTCGGTGGCTTCTTTCTTGGCGAAGGTGGCGCGCATGCGTTCGAGCCGCTTCATGTTGCCGTCGGTGGCTTCGAGCGCGAGCTTGCGGGGCAACAAGAAGTTGCGGGCGTAGCCTTCGGCGACTTCGACCAGCTGGCCGCGGGTTCCGAGTTTTTCGACATCTTCCTGCAAAATGATCTGCATTTTCCTGACCTCGATGCTGACGATAGATTCGGTAAAGCTGAAACCGATTCCGTTACGAATGCAAAATGCGTGACGTGATTCCTGGCGACTAGAACTCCGCGGCGAACGGCAGCAGGGCGATGTTCTGGGCGCGCTTGATGGCTACGGTGAGCCAGCGCTGGTGCCGCGCGCAGGTGCCGGTCATGCGGCGCGGAAGAATCTTGCCGCGCTCCTGAATGAAAGGCGCGAGGATTTCGGCCTTCTTGTAATCGATGAAGTCGGCCTTGTCGACGCAGAAGCGGCAGACTTTCTTCTTGCGCACGAAACTGCGTTTGCCGCGCTTGGCCGGACCTCCGGGGCCTCCCGGACCGCTGGGACGTCCTCCCGGTCCGCCGCCGGGGCCGGACGGGCGCCCCCCACCAAACGACGAGCCGCCACCACTGTGACCGCCACCGTGCGACTGCTGTCCTCCGTGTTCTTCTGCCATTCGATATCTCCCTAAATTAAAACTAATAAGTGTTCGAGCCGTGGCCCGATATTATTCTGGTGCTGCGATCCCGGCTCGCGCGTTTAGGCCGAAGGCGGCGCGGGCGTGGGTTCGCTGCTGACCGGCGGCATGGACGTGGCTCCGGTGATGGCCGGAACAGTCTTGCGCGGGCGGCGGGCGGCGCGCTTATCGCGGTGCCGCTTCAATTTTTCCTGGCGCTTCAATTCTTCGTCGAGGCGCACGGTCAGGTACTTGATGACCGGGTCCGAAACCTTCAAGCGGCGTTCGAGTTCTTTCACGACTTCGCCGTTGGAGGATTTCAGGACCATGTAAACAAAATAGCCTTCGCGCAGTTTCTGAACGCGATAGGCCATGCGCTTACGGCCCCACTTGGTGGTGGAGTCGATCTTGGCGCCCTTTTCGGTGGCGGTGGTTTCCAACGTGGAAATCACTTTGTCGATGTCCGCTTCCGGCGTATCGGGCCGGCAGATGAAAATCAAATCGTACTGTCGTTCTTCCATGTGTCCCTCGATTGCTGCTGCATTCACTAAAACTTATTCCGAATCTTTTTCGGCCGATTCCACGCGCTTATTAAACCGCGTCATGGCCTTTCCTACGCCTTCGGTCAAAATCATTTCGACTGCTTCGGCGGTTTCAACCGCCATCTGCGCCGCGATCTCGCGTTCCGGCTTGCGCATCACGCCGAGAACGTAATCGGCCATGTCGCCCATCGGATGTTCCGGCTGCACTCCCAACCGGACCCGAATAAATTCGTTCGTGCCCAGCGAGCCGATGATCGAATTCAGCCCGTTATGCCCGCCGGCGCTGCCGCGTTCACGAATACGCAGCGTGCCCCAGGGCAACATCGCTTCATCGCTGAGGACGATTAAATCCTCGGGGCCGGATTCATACTTCTCGAGCAACATTCGAACCGCTGCGCCGCTGAGATTCATGAACGTCTGCGGCTTAGCGAGCACCACGTCTTGGCCGACCAACTTACCGAGGCCCACCTGCGACTTCGACTCCGGCCGGGTGACTCGAATACCAGCGCGTTCGGCGATAGCGTCGATCGCGAGGAAGCCGACGTTGTGCGGCGTCCAGTCGTACTGCGTGCCCGGATTGCCGAGGCCGACGATTACTCTCATAGCCAGCGCCTAGCCAAATCAGGCAGCCTCTCGCAGCCCGCTTACTTCTTCTTCTCGGACTTCTCGGCCTTGGCCGGGGCTTCCGCGCCTTCTTCGCCCTCTTCTTCCTTCTTGCCCTTCTTCATCACTTCCGGTTCGGCTGGAGCGGCATCCGCCGTCACCGCGGCATCGGCGGCCGGCTCTTCTTCCTTCTTCAGCACGACGACGTGCGCGATAACGCGAATGGGGTCGGTGACCAATTTAATTTTCGCCGGATCGAACGGCAAATCGGCGGCGCGGAGCTGCTTGCCGATCATCATGTCGCTGATGTCGACGCGGAATTCTTCAGGAATATCGGCGGGCAAACATTCGACTTCGACTTCGCGGGTGACGGTTTCGAAAACGCCGCCCTGGAGTTTTACGCCCTGGGCTTCGCCGAAGGTATGCACCGGAACCATGACGCGCATGCGCACGTCCATGGCAATGCGGAACAGATCGACGTGCAGGAGCTTGCCGCTGACCGGATCAACCTGCCAGTCACGCACCATGGCTTTCTCTTCGGCACCGTTAGCCACGGTGACGCTGAAGATGGTGTTGTGGCCGGTCTCCGAGCGCAAAATTTTCGCGACCTGCTTGGCTTCCACGGTCAGCGAGATGGAGTCCTTCTTGTTGCCGTAAAGCACGGCCGGAACCATCCCGGTGGAGCGCACGCGACGCGCCGGACCTTTGCCACGGCCTTCCCGAACCTGCCCTTCAATCTTAAAATTCTGCATGTTTCATTCCCCTGTCACTGCGAATCTGACGTTCTAAAAAAAATGAGATCAGGTAAAGAGTTCGCTGATCGACGTTTCTTCGTGAATCGATTGAATCCCGCGAGCCAGCAGCGGGGCCACGCTTAAGGCCTTAATCTTGCTGAGCTTTTTCGCTGCGTCGCTGAGCGGAACGGAATCCGCAACGACGACTTGTTCAATCTTGGACTCCGCGATGCGCTGGACCGCCGGGCCGGAAAGGACCGGATGGGTGCAGGCCGCGTATACCTTGGTTGCGCCGTGTTCGAGCAAGGCTTCGGCTGTCTTCACCAGCGTGCCGGCCGTATCGATAATGTCGTCGATAACCAGCGCCGGGCGGCCGGAAACGTCGCCGATCAGGTTCATCACTTCGCTGACGTTCACATCGATGCGGCGCTTGTCGACGATGGCCAGCGGCGCGTCAATTTTCTTGGCGAAATATCTGGCGCGTTCCACGCCGCCGGCGTCGGGCGAGACGATAGTCATCGGTCCCAGATTCATCTTCTGGAAATATTCCACCAGCACCGGAGACGCGAACAAATGGTCCACCGGGATGTTGAAATATCCCTGAATCTGCGGCGCGTGCAAATCGAGCGTCAGCACGCGGCTGGCTCCGGCCGTTTCTAGCAAATCGGCCACCAGCTTGGCGGAAATCGCCACACGCGGGCGGTCTTTGCGATCTTGCCGCGCGTACGGGTAATACGGAACCACCGCCGTAATGCGCCATGCCGACGCGCGCTTGAACGCGTCGATCATGATCAGCAGCTGCATCAGGTTGAAATCCACCGGACTGCAGCAGGGCTGCACCACAAAAACATCGGCGCCACGAACATTTTCCAGAATCTGATAGCGCGTTTCGCCGTCGCTAAATTTTCCGTGCTCGGCCTGGCCCAGGGGAACGCCGACATAATCGCAGATGGCCTGCGCGAGCGCGGGATTCGCAGTCCCGCAGAAAACCTTGAATTTGTCGTCGGCCAAAATTCCCCTCAAACCCCGCTGCCAGCGGTTAGCGCGTACGCCAACCCATGGCACGGCCATAGTTCGACCTGGATATTGTTTCGACTACGAAAACTGAATCTTCCGGGAACTCACGAGCGGATCGACGCGCCTGCGCTGGGTTTCGGAAGATTCCGAACACCGCCGACCCGCTACCTGCCAGCGCGGCATCTGCCGCTCCTCGCTTGAGCAAACCGGCCCGAATCTCTTCGAGGCGCGGGTGACGGCGGAAGACGGGGCTCTCAAAATCGTTGGAGAGACGCGCATCCTGCCGGCTCCAGCACAGAGCGCAGAACCTGAAGAGTTTATGGGGTTCTGAGTCTTTTGTCAATTCCGCAGAAGCCCATTCGTAGGCGTCTTTGGTGCTGACGCCGATGCCTTTGGGGGAAACGACCACGACGGAGCGCTTGGGCTGGTCGGGCAGCGGGTAGATTTCGTCACCGCGGCCCACGGCCATGGCGCGGCCGCCGAAGAGGAAGAAAGGCACATCGGCACCGAGGCTGGCGGCAAGTTTGATGATTTTCTCGAGTGGCAGGCTGGCGTTGGTGAGGCGTAGGAGGCCGATCAGGGTTGCAGCGGCATCGCTGGAGCCGCCGCCCAGGCCGCGAGCTACTGGAATTTTCTTTTCGAGGTGGACGGTTAGGCTGCCGCGCAGGCCGAATTCCTTTTGGAATCCGGTGATGGCGCGCACGACGAGATTGTCGTTGCCGAGGGGCATCGCCGGATCGTCGGAAGTGAAACGAAAAGTAAACGCGTCCGATTTTTTATCCAAGGTCAGCTGCAAAGTATCGCGCAGCGAGATGGTTTGAAAAATGGTGCGCAGCTCGTGGTAGCCGTCCGGGCGTTTGGCGATGATGTAGAGGCAGGAATTGATTTTCGCGAACGCAGGGATGCGAAGCGATTTTTTTGCGGGCGCAGACTTTTTCATAGGGAGAACTTACTGCGGTTTCGGCGCGTCGGGTGAAGTTTTCTGCGCGGTGCGGCGCTTGAGTGTGTGCAACTGGGCCTCGAGTTCGTTGACCTTGTCGGGTTCGTAGTCGGCGGGCACGGCCTTCTGCCATTCGGTGAGCGCGCGCTCCCAATATTGCGCGGCGCGGTCGGACTGGCCCATTTTGGCGTAGACGTCGCCGAGGTGGCCGAGAATCGTCGGGTCGTGGCTTTCGCGGTCGGCGGCTTTGCGCAGGGCTTCTTCGGCTTCGGGGAGCTTATTCTGTTTGTAGTAGGCCCAGCCGAGGCTATCGAGATACGCACCATTGCTGGGTTCCTGCGCCACGGCTTTCTGGATCATCTGGGTGGCTTCGGGGAGGCGCACGCCGCGATCGGCGAGCATGTAGCCATAATAGTTCAGCGTGGTCGCGCTGTTCGGATTCACGTCCAGCACTTTGCGGAATTCCTGCTCGGCGAGATCGAATTTCTTCTGACGCTCGTAAATCGCGCCCTGCAGAAACCACGCAGACTGTTTGCTGTCGTTGTCGGACGACAGCTGCTCGGCCTTGGCGGCGGATTGTTCAGCTTCAGCGTATTTCTTGCCGCGCTCCTGGGCCTGCGCGATATTCAAATAGATTTCCTGGTCGGTATCGTTGCCGCGCAAAAGGCCGCTGAGTAATTTCGTGGCGGTATCGGAATCGGACTTCTCGGCGTAAAGCATGGCCAGAGTCACGGTGATGTTCGGATCGCCGGGCGTCGCATCGAGCAGCTTTTTCGTTTCGGCGATAGCGCGATCGAGGTCGCGGCTTTCGCGGTAAGTATCGATGAGCAGCATCTGGGCGCGTTTTTGTGCTTCGGGGCCGAGCTGGCCCATGTCCTGATAGGTCTTGATGGCCAGGTTGTAATTTTGTTCTTCGCGGTAAGCGTGGCCGAGCTGCTCGTAAAGAATCACCAGCGCGTTGGGATTGTTATCCGGCGCGGGCCCGCTGACGGAGGAGTTGCCCTGCGACGAGCTTTGAGTCTTCACTCCGGTGATCGCGTCGGAGAGGACTTTTACAGCGTCCTCATAGCGTCCCTGGTCTTCGTAGAGCAGCGCTTCGTTGTAGAGAACTTCCAGACTGCCGGGCGAAAGCTGCTTGGCGCGCAAAAGGCTGGATTCGGCGAGATCGAATTTGCCGAGGCGGCGATAGAGCTGGGCCATGCGCAAATAATTTTCAGAAGTTCCGGGCTCGACCTCGGAGAGTTTTTTGAACTGATCGAGGGCGTCGGCGTATTTGTTCTGCTCCATCAAAGCCGTAGCCAGGCCGTGGAGGTGGCCGGGATCGTCGGGATCCTCTTCGGCGGCTTTGCGGTAGGCGTCTTCGGACTTCGGATAGTCCTTGGCCTGGGCGTAGGCGTCGCCGAGCAAGTCGTAAACTTCCGGAGAAGACGAAGTGCCGGCCGCGTCCGAAAGAATCTTCACGGCTTCCTGCGAGCGGCCTTCATCGATTAGCAACTGACTCAATTGTTCGAGAGCCGGGCCGTTGCCCGGATCGCGCTGCAGCAGGTCGCGCAGAACTTTTTCGGCGTCGCTGTGGCGATTTTCGAAACGGTAGAGGCGGGCGAGCCAGAGCGAGGAGTAGGCATCGTCCGGCTGGATTTTCAGAATGGCCTGGAATTCGTCGATCGCTTTTCCCAGATTTTCTTTTTGGGTATCGCCCGCGCCCTGATCGCCGAGGGCGCGAACGTAAATGCGGGCGAGCAGGCGGTGAGCGTCGACATTATCGGGATCGATTTTGAGCACGGCGCGCGCTTCGTCGACGGCTTCGCGCAACTGCTGAGCTTTGGCGCGAACTTCCGCCAGGCGTTCCATGATCACGGGAGAATTCGGGGCGAGATCCAAAGCCTTTTTGTAGGATTCGATGGCGCGATTGGCCAATTCGGTTTTGCCGGTGGATTCGAACTGCTGCTCATCGAGATGGCCGAGCATGAAGTAGTAGTAGGAATCGCCGCGCGCGGCGTCGTCGGCAGGATTCAGCGGAGGGCGCGCCGGCTTATCCGATGTTGCAGGGGTGGGAGCCGACGATTTTTGCGCAGGAGAATCGGTGGCAGGATTTTCCGGCTGGCCGATGACGGGATTCTGGGCGTAAACGGCCGCAGAGCTGCACAAGATTGAGGCAGTAGAAAAAAGCACGACCTGTAGGATTGCTTTCATAGGCTCGCCGTAATACTCCATTATGGTACAGCGCGCGAAACGGGTCAAAACTTTAGCGATTGGTCGTTTCCGCCGCACCGCCCGAAAACGGGCACCTACGTTGGACGCAGCTTAGCGCCGGAGGGATACGCGAGGCGGCGTATTATTCCGGAAATCGTGCTAAATAGTGTGGTTGCGGAAGGACTTAACGGGGGCTGACGCGGATGAGTGGCGGGAAAATTCTGAAAATCGGGGCCGTGGTGGCGGTGATTCTGGCGAGCGTCGCCGCGAGAAATCTAGAGGCGCAGACTGCGCCTGCGCGCGGTTTTGATCAGGCGCCGAGCGCTGCGGTGAATCAATCTGCGGCGAGCCTGGCGGTAACAGACCCGACCCTCGCGAAGCTCAGCGATCTGGGATGGCTCGAAGGGCGATGGCGCGGCGAATGGGGTCCGCGGATGGCGGAACAGGTTTGGTTTTCACCCAAAGCCGGGGCGATGGAAGGCATGTTCCGGGTGATCGAAGGCGACAAGACGCTGGTGATCGAATATTTCACGCTGGTGCAGAAACCGGACGGGATTGCGCTGTACATCCGGCACTTCACACCGACGCTGGCGGCGTGGGAAAAATCGGACGCGACGGTTTTGAATCTGGCGACGACCGACGGCAAGAAATTCGAGTTTCAAAACGCGGTGAACGGGATGCCGAAAGTATCGAGTCTGACTAAGGTCGATGCGGATACTTATGTGGCGCATTCCGAAATCGTGCCGGAAACGGGCGAACCTCAAATCGTGGAGATTTCTTACAAGCGCCAGCCAGCGGCGGGTGCCGGGACTAGTGGCGGAAGTGGCGCACGCCCGAAAAAACCATAGCCATATCGTATTTTTCGGACATGGCGATTACGTCGGGATCGCCCTTCGAGCCGCCGGGCTGGATGATCGCGGTGGCGCCGGCCTTGCCGATTTCTTCCACGCCATCGGGAAAAGGGAAGAATGCGTCGGAAGCGGCCACGCTGCCGGCGAGTGGAAGATTCGCGGTGGCGGCTTTGATCACCGCAATTTTCGCCGCGTCGACGCGGCTCATTTGCCCCGCACCGATGCCCACGGTCTGACCTTCGCGGGCGAAGACGATTGCGTTCGATTTGACGTGCTTGCAAACCTTCCAGGCAAACATCAGCGCGCGGATTTCTTGGGAGCTGGGAGCGCGCTTGGTGGCGACTTTCAATTCCGCTTCAGTCAATTCGTGTTCGTCGGGATCCTGAACCAATATGCCGCCGGAAATGCGCTTCATATCCATTTCGTGCACGGATTCGCCGCGCTGCAATTCGAGCAGGCGGAGATTTTTCTTGGCGGCAAGTTTTTCGAGGGCGGCAGGTTCGAAGCCTGGCGCGACGATGCATTCGACGAACAGTTTTGATAATTCCTCGGCGGTCGCGGCGTCCAGCGGGCGATTGATGGCAACCACCCCGCCGAACGCGGAGATGGGATCGCAGGCCAAAGCCTTCAGGTAGGCCTCGACCAGGGAATCTTGCTCGGCTGCGCCGCAGGGATTGTTGTGCTTGATGATGGCCACGGCGGGTCGGTGAAATTCAACGGCCAGGGCCCATGCGGAATCGAGATCGACGAGATTGTTGTAGGAAAGTTCTTTGCCTTGGATTTGTCTTGCTCCGGCCAAGCCCGAAGGAATGGCGCCGGCGGGGACGTAGAGCGCCGCATTCTGGTGCGGATTTTCTCCGTAGCGCATCGATTGGCGGCGCTGTAACGAAATGTTGATGCGCTCAGGCAATTTTTCCAGCGCACCGATGGAGACGGTGTCTCCGTCGACAGTGAGTCGTTCGAGCTCGGTGGCAATTTCTCCATCGTAACGGGCGGTGCGGGCGTAGGCTTTGCGCGCGAGCGAGAGGCGTGTGGCCAGCGTAAGTTCGCCGTGCTGCTGCAGCTCGGCGAGGATGGCGGGATAGTCGGCGTGGTCGGTGACGACGCCGACGCTTTGGAAATTCTTGGCGGCGGAGCGGACCATGGCGGGACCGCCGATGTCGATATTTTCGATCAGTTCCTCGGGCGTGACGCCGGGGGTGGCGGCGGTGGCGGAAAAGGGATAGAGATTTACGATGACCAGATCAATGGGGCCGATTTCGTATTCGGCCACCTGAGCGCGGTCTCCGGCTTTACTGCGCTGAAACAAAATCCCGCCGTGAACTTTGGGATGCAGGGTTTTCACTCGGCCGCCGAGCATTTCGGGCCAGCCGGTGAGTTCGGAGACGTCGCGAACGGCGACGCCGGCTTCGCGCAACAATTTCGCGGTGCCGCCGGTGGAAACAATTTCGACGGAAAGCGAAGCGAGTTCGCGAGCGAACTCCACGATTCCGGTTTTGTCGTACACGCTGATTAACGCCCGTGCGATCGCCATCATTCTCCCGCCGGTAGAAAAGTTTGCAGAAAAAATGCCCCGTCAGTGTAAAGGTTTGCAGAAAAAAGTGGTAGAGCGGCGGGAGAGACTCGGAGATATCGAAAGAACCTTAGAAACGATTTCGGCTAGGCGGAGACGCGGGCTTTCAGTTTGACGTGGCCGTTTTCGATGCTGACGGTGTATTCGATTTCGCGGCCACCTTTGTCCTTCAGGTCCTGGGTTTTCTTTTGCACGAAGCGTTCGAAGTCCTTCAGGCTGGGCACTCCGGAACTTTCTCCTGTTTCGGTGCGAGCCTGAACGAGGCGGTGATAGAGCGTTTGAACTTTTTCGCCTTCCGCTTCGGGATTGGAGAAGGCCATGGCAAAAGTGTGGTGGAGTTCTTTACCATCGGCGGCTCGCGCGGAGGCTTCGGCGGATGCGTGGGCCACGGCGACGGCGTGTTCGGCGGCGGATGCGGCCGGCTTTTCGCTGACCGGAGGCTTGGATTCGGCGGCTTTGCGGGCGCGTTCGGCTTCGATGGCTTTGGCCGCGGCGCCGTAGTGGTGCGGCTGCGTGCCGTTCTCGCGCTGGGCCAGCTTTTTGCGCCACATGTCGTGATATTTGGCGTAGGTCTGCGAAAGGTTGCTGTAGCGGAAGCGCTGGCCGGAGGAAAATTCGGCGGAGCGGTCGGAATACTTTTTTAGCAGAACCTCGACGCGCCACTGCGTGTCATTGGGCGGACGCGAGCGGCCACCGCCAAAATATTGTTCGTATTCGATCTTCAGGGTGCGAATGTCGCGCTCGATGCTGTTCAGTTCTTCGTCGATGGTCGGCATAGTGGGTGATTGGTGACCCGGGCAAACGTCCGGGAGGCCCTGAAACTTCAGCGTAAGTGGCCGCAGAGCGAAGGTCAACGCGCCTGAAAAAAGGGATGTCGCAAAGGGAAATGACCGGAAGGCCAGGGCGGATTGCCAGCCGGAATCGCGCTGTGTTCCAATGGTGGAGCGATGAATCCATCGTCCCATTCCGCGTCACAAACGAATTCCGAGGTGGAAGTAGCGCTGCGCGCACTGCCCTCCGTGGATGCGCTGCTCGGGCACGAGAAGATCGCGGCGCTGATTCCCAAGGCTGGGCGGCCGGTGGTGACCGAGACGATCCGGAGCGTGCTGGCCGAGACGCGCCGGCAGATTACCGCGCCGACCGGCGAACGAGGGACTTCCGGCGTAGATCTGGCGGCGGATTCGAGTCTGGAAGCGCGGATCATTGCCGAAGTGGAGAATTTTCTGGCGCCTTCGTTGCGGCGGGTGATCAACGCGACCGGCGTGGTGCTGCACACGAATCTGGGGCGCGCGCCGCTCTCGCGCCAGTCGGTGGCGCGGATCGTGGCGACCGCACCGTTGTACAACAATCTGGAATACGATCTGGCGCGCGGTGTGCGCGGCAAGCGCGATGTGCATACTTCGCGGCTGTTTGCCGAGCTGTGCGGAACCGAAGCGGCGATCGTGGTGAACAACAACGCCGCGGCGGTTTTTTTAGTGCTGCATGCGCTGGCCAAGGGCGATGAAGTCATCGTTTCGCGCGGCGAGCTAATTGAAATTGGGGACGGGTTCCGCATTCCGGACATCATGGCGGAAAGCGGCGCGATTCTGCGGGAAGTGGGCACGACCAACCGCACCAGCTTGGCCGACTACGAAAACGCGATCACGGACCGGACCAAATTGCTCCTCCGCGTGCATCCTTCGAATTTTCGAATCAGCGGATTCACCGACCGGCCGTCGCTGGAAGAATTGGTGGCGTTGGGCGAACGTGTGAAGCTGCCGGTGTATGAAGATTTGGGATCGGGGTGCCTGGCGGATCTGACGTCGGCGGGAATTTCGGAGCCGGTGGTGCGGACCAGCGGCAAGGCGGGCGTTGCGGTGCTGACCTTCAGCGGAGACAAGATGCTGGGCGGGCCGCAGGCCGGGATCATTGCTGGGAAAAAAGAAATCGTGGAGCGCATCCGGAAGAATCCGTTGTTCCGGGCGCTGCGGATCGACAAGCTGAATATCGCGGCGTTGGAATCGACACTAAAAGCTTATCTGCGCGGGGCGCTCGACGAAATTCCGACGCTGCGCATGATTCGCCTGCCGGCGGAAGAAATCGCCAAGCGCGCGGAGCAGCTTTGCGAGAAATTGCGGCCGCTGCTGGTGAACGACGTGGCGATTCAGATCAAGCCGGGAATTTCGGTGATTGGTGGCGGCTCGACACCGGATCAACACTTGCCGACGACGTTGATTGCGATTGCCAGCCCGCGAGTGAGCGCGAAAAAGCTGGAAGAAGATCTGCGGCGGCCGGAATTGCAAGCCGCGGGGCCGGGAAAATCGATCTCGCCGATTCCGGTGATCGCGCGGATTGAAGACGGCGAATTGCTGATCGATCTGCGTACGGTGCAGATTGAAGAAGAGCCGGAACTGATTGCGCGGTTGGCGGCTGCGCTGTTGTAGAAACTCTTTTTTACCCTGCTTGGATTCTTTCCCTGAGAAATTTTCTGACTCACCGATCTATAGGCGATTGATCACGCCGGCCACGCAGCCCGCGCCGAATCCATTATCGATATTCACCACGCTGACGTTCGAGGAACAACTATTGAGCATGGCCAGCAACGCGGTAAGGCCGCCGAAGCTGGAGCCGTAGCCGGTGCTGGTCGGCACGGCGATTACCGGGGCCGCCACCAGGCCGGCGACGACGCTGGGCAGCGCGCCTTCCATACCCGCGACACAAACAATCACCCGCGCTTCGGTGAGCTGCTTGCGGTGTTCGAGCAGGCGGTGCAGGCCGGCAACGCCGACGTCGTAAATCGCTTCGGCGCGATGGCCCATCATGCGCGCAGTAACCAGAGCTTCTTCAGCAACGGGAATATCGCTGGTGCCGGCGGTGACGACGAGGATGAGGCCTTTGCCGTGCACGGTTTTGGAGCGCTCGATGGTGATGGTGCCGGAGAGTTCGTGGAATTTCGCGCTGCGTGAGAGCGGCTTGACAGCGGCGAAAACCTTGCGGTCGGCGCGGGTGATTAAAATGTTGTGCGAGGATTTCGCGCGCAGCATGCTGCGCACGATTTCCTTCACCTGCTTCGGCGTCTTCTTGCGCGCGAAGATAACTTCGGGGTAGCCCTGGCGAATCGAGCGGTGATGATCGATCTTGGCGAAACCTAAATCCTCGTAGGGCAGCTGACGCAGTTTTTCGACGGCGCTATCGACCGGGATCGTGCCGCGCTTCACGGCTTCGAGAAATTTTCGTACTTCAGTTTCGTTCATGATTCGAGATTGCTCCGTTGCGAATGAAAATAATTGCAAGACCGGGTTTGGATTCTAGCATTCCGCGTTAGCGCCCTGCCGTGCCGCGCGCCGGTGGAACCTGACGCGCACAAACCATGATACATTCTGCCCCAATCAACGGGTTGCACGCCCGTTTGCGGCGGCAGATCAAGTCACGCTGAATCTAGGAGGAAAGCTCATGTACCTACTGTGGGAAATTATTATTGGAATCCTGGCTGGATTCCTGGCCGGACAGATTGTAAAAGGCTCCGGGATGGGAATTCTGATCGATTTGGTGGTCGGGATCATCGGATCGCTGATCGGCGGCTGGATTTTCGGTTTGCTGGGACTGGCGGCGTACGGGCTGCTGGGGCAACTGGTGATGGCGACGGTCGGTGCGATCGTGCTGCTGCTGATCGTGAAGGCTATCAAGAAGTAACGGTTTCTAAACGCAAGATTTCTGGAGCGCCTTCCGGCCCTGCGAGGAAAGCGCTCCAGCACGCGACTGCTGCTTTTTTTAGTTCTCCGCTTTTCCGCTGACGTCCACGACGTTGACCGTTCCATATTTTGCCAGCGTATCTTGAATCTGCTTGCGATCCCCGACGCAGACCCACTGCAGGTGGGCCAGATCCACATATTTTTTCGCGGAAGCTTGCACGCCGGCGGCATCGATGGCGCCGATGTGATCGGGATACTTATCCCAATAATCGGCGGGCAAACCGAAATATTGCACGGTGAGCCAGTCGTTGATGATCTGGGACGGCTGTTCCAGCGAGAGCGCGAAATTAGCGATGAGAGCGCGATGCGCGTCATCAAGTTCGGCCTGCGGCGTGGGGTCGTCATTGATTTTCTTGAATTCATAGATAAAACGATCCATCGCTTCGCCGGTAACGGCGGTGCGCACGGGAGAAAAGGCAAACCAGTCGCCGGCATAAACGTCGGCGCTGAAGCGGCTGTACGCGCCGTAGGTCAGGCTGTGCTCCTCGCGCAGATCGAGGAAGAGCCGCGATTGCGGGCCGCCACCGAGGACCTGGTTCATAACCACCAAGCCGTAATATTCGGGGTCGGTACGCTGAACCGTGCGATCGCCGCCGAAGATGACGGACTGGACGGAACCCGGCCGGTCGACCAGCGTGATCTTGGTGGGCGACGGCGCGGTGGCGGAAAATTTCTGCGCGGGTTCCGCCGCACCCGACCAGGCGCCAAAATACTGCTCGATCATGGCGCGCATTTCCGCGGCTTTGAAATCCCCAGTGATTCCCAGGATGGTGTTGCCCGGAACATAGTGCGCGTCGTGAAATTGTTTCAGATTGTCGGCGGTAATTTTCTCGATCGATTCCTTAGTGGGCGAGGCCAGCGACATCGGCGTATCGCCGTACACCACGCGTTTAAAAGCTTGCTGACCGAGGAAAGTAGGATTGGACAGACGCTGTTCGAGCGTGGCGCCTTCGCTTTGCTTGAACTTGGTGAGTTCGTCCGCGGGAAAAGCCGGATGCAGGACCACGTCGCTCATCAGGTCGAGAATCTTCGAAGCGTCAATGATCAAACCCGAAGCGTCCACGGTGGTGTAGCTGGCGCCGAAGCGCGAAGTGGCGTCGAGCGTGGCGCCGAGCGATTCGACTTCGCCGGCAATCTGCGCGCTGGTCCGCTTGGCCGTGCCTTCGCGCAACATGCCGGCGGTGAAGGAAGCGACGCCCGGCAGATCCTGCGGATCGGCCAGCTGGCCGGGGCGAATCCACATGGTGAAATCGACGGTGGGCAGCTTGTGATCTTCGAGCATGACCAGGGTGAGGCCGTTCTTCAGCTTCACCACCGTGGGACGCGGCAGCTGGACGCGCAGAATTTCCTTGCTGACCGGCGCGCGATTCAGGCGTTCAACTTTGCTGACGGACGTGCCTTTGTCCTGGGCCTGCGCGAAAGCGGAGACGGAAAGCAGCAGCACTGCGGAAGCGAATGCGGCTGCCTTGGCGATTTTCTGAGCACGGAAAAAAGTTCCGAAAATCATTGCGCCCCCTTGGAGCCGGCATTGGCATCTGCCGCCGGATAAGTGATGACGACCGTGCGTTGATCGGGCACGAGGTAGGTCTTGATGACCGAATTGACCTCGGCGACGGTGACGGCGTTGCGTTTTTCCTGAATGGTGTTAATGAGGTCGGGATCGTTGAAGTACACGGCGTAATCGCCGATCAGCACCGCGGTGCGCAAAGTCGAGCGGCGGCGTTCGATGAACTGGATGAGCAATTCGCGTTTGGCCTTGGCCAGTTCCTCGGGAGTGATGCCGTTTTTCACGATCGCGGAGATTTCGTCGTCGATGCCTTTTTCCAGATCTTCGACTTTCACGCCGGGCCGCGGATTGGCACTGATGTACAGTTGGCTGGTGCCAATGCGGTGGTCAGCCTGTACGGTCACCTGTGAGGCCAGTTGCTTGTCTTTGATCAGGTGCTGGTAGAGGCGCGAGCTTTCACCCTGGCCCAAAATAATCGCGAGCTGGTCCGCAGCATAGTTGCCGGGCGTATTGCCCGCAGGGATGTGATAGGCCATGTCAATTTCCGGCAGGCGGGCCAGCGGATCGTAAATGACTTCGCGGCGTTCGCCGTAGTGCGGCTCATCGAGCAAGCCGCCACTCGCGGGAGTTGGCTGCGCCGGAATTGATCCGAAGTATTTTTTCACTTTGGCTAGCGCTTCATCGGGATCGAAATCGCCGACGAGGGTGAGGACCGCGTTGTTTGGCGCGTAGTAGATCCGGAAGAAATCCTTTACGTCGTCGATGCTGGCCGCGTTCAGGTCGGTCATCGAGCCGATGGTGGAATGTTTGTAGGCGAAATTGTCGTAGGAGAGATTGTCCAGGTCGAGCTGGGCGCGGCCGTAGGGCTGGTTGTCGATGCCCTGGCGGCGCTCTTCCTGCACGGCGTTGCGCTGGTTATCGAGATTGGCCTGGGTGATGTTCAGCGCGCGCATGCGATCGGCTTCGAGAAAAAGTCCGAGGTCGAGCTGATTTTTGGGGAGTTCTTCGAAGTAAGTGGTGCGGTCTTCGTTGGTAGTGCCGTTCATGCCGCCGCCGTTATTCAACACCTGGATAAAATGCTCGCCTTTGCCGACGTTCTCCGAGCCTTGAAACATCATGTGCTCGAAGAGGTGAGCGAAACCGGTGCGTCCGGGGCGTTCGTTGCGGGCGCCGACGTTGTAGGCCACGTCAATCGCGTAAACCGGGGCGGAGTGATCGGGCACCAGAATCACGCGCAGGCCGTTATCGAGTTTCGATTCGCGCAGGTCGAGTTTCGGCAACTTCAAATCGTCGTCGCCGGGCGCGGCCCGCAGCGAAATGTTAAATCCGAGGATCGCGGCGAATCCGATGGCGGCGATGACTCCCATTTTCCAGCGTGTGAACCTGCGAGCGCTCATGCACATTCCTCCCAGCTAATAGTGGCGGCGGATATTCTGCAACTTTCAGGGGTCTGAGGCAACATAGACGCGGTTGGCGGCATTCGGATAGCGGCGAGTACGGTCGATTTTTACGGAAGAAACGAACAGAATGGAGCGCTAGGCTGGCTTTGCCGGGGCCTGCAATTGCGCTAAAATTTAGGTTAATTCATGGCCAATTCCGCGGGAAAAACGATAACGGTGGGCATTACCGGCGCGAGCGGCGCGATTTACGCGCAGACGCTTTTGCGGATGCTGGACGCGGATGCCCGGGTGGAGCGCGTATTCCTGGTTTCGAGCGAAACGGGGATGCGATTGCTGGCGACCGAATTGAATATCGTTCCGAGCGAGCCGAAGCGGCTGCCCGCGATGCTGACCGGAACTTCGGCGGCGAAGATCGAATTTTTGCCGAACAAAGACGTGGGCGCGATTATCGCTTCGGGCAGCAATCTGGTGGACGGCATGGCGGTGATTCCGTGTTCGGCCGGGACCATGGGCGCGATCGCGGCTGGGACGGCGAGTGATCTGCTGACGCGCGCGGCGGACGTGTGTTTGAAGGAGCACCGGCCGCTGGTGCTGTGCCTGCGGGAAACTCCGCTGAATCGGATTCATTTGGAAAACATGCTGCGGGTGAATGACGCCGGAGCGGTGGTGATGCCGGCGATGCCGGCGTTCTACTTCGGGCCAAAAACAATCGACGATCTGGTTGAACAGTTCTGCTGCCGGGTGGCGGCGCAGCTGGGCTTGCCGCAGGATTCGCAATACCGATGGAAGAGCAATTCAGCGACGAAGCGGGCTGCAGCCGGCGAAGGTTACGATGTCTAGTGAATTCGTAAGGGTTTGCGGCGAGCGCAGCTAAATGGCTGACACGAAAAATCGCGTTGCGACGATTCTCGAAATGATCAAGTTCGAGCACTCGGTGTTCGCGCTGCCGTTTGCTTTGGTCGGCGCGATGCTGGCGGCGCGCGCGGCGGGCGGGCTGCCGACGTGGCGGCAAATTCTGTGGATCGTGGTGGCCATGGTCGGCGCGCGTTCGGCGGCGATGACCATGAACCGCATCGCCGACGTGGAATTCGACGGGCGCAATCCGCGCACGGCGAGTCGGGCGCTCCCTAAAGGTGAGCTGTCGCTTGCGTTCGCCTGGATTTTTACGATCACCGCAGCCGCCGTGCTGGCGCTGGCGGCATGGCAACTGAATCCGCTGGCGCTGAAACTTTCTCCGGTGGCGCTGGCGGTTTTGTTTCTGTATTCGTATACGAAACGATTTACTTCGCTGTCGCACCTGGTTTTGGGATTCTGCCTGGGCATGTCGCCGGCCGCGGCGTGGATCGCGATTCGCGGCTCGCTCGACTGGCGCATGTTGATCCTGTGCGCAGCGGTGACTTTGTGGGTCGGCGGATTCGACGTGCTCTACGCGTGCCAGGACGTGGAGTTCGATAAGGCCGCGGGACTGTATTCGATTCCGAAGAAATTCGGTGTGGCGCGGGCGCTGGTGATCGCACGCGTGATGCACATCGTGATGGTCGCGCTGCTGGCTTGGCTGGCGTTCAGTTTTGCGCTGCCGTGGCCGGCGTGGGTGGGGATTGCGCTGGTAGCGGCGCTGCTGGCCTACGAACATTCGCTGGTGAAGCCGAATGACCTGAGCAAAATGAATGCTGCGTTTTTCGCGGTGAATGGCTATATTAGTTTAGTGTTTCTTTTGTTCTGGGGCGCGGCTGCAATCGTGACCCGGCGTTAGATTCGGCAGGACTTAGGGCTAATTAAGGGCAGGCGAATGACGACCGCTGCGGAACAAAAACAGGTGAATTTTAGCGACGCGAGGCTCGAACCGGTGGCCGCGAAGGTGCTGGCCGGCGAACGCCTGGACGCGGCGGACGGTCTGCTGCTTTACGAGACGCACGATTTGCTGGGCGTGGGCTGGCTGGCGAATTATGTGCGCGAAAAAAAACACGGTAACGTGACGTATTACAACGTCAACCGGCACATCAATCCCACCAACGTATGCATCGCGCACTGCAAGCTGTGCGCGTTTGGCCGCTCGCCGGATTCGCCGGGGGCCTACACTTTTTCGCTGGAAGAAATTTACGCGCGCGCGGCAGAAGGCGTGGCCGAAGGCGCGACGGAATTCCACATCGTGGGCGGGCTGCATCCGGACCTGCCGTTCGCGTTTTATCTGGACATGATTCGCGGGCTGAAGGAACGCTTCCCGCAGGTACACCTGAAAGCTTTCACCATGGTCGAGGTCGGCTACTACGCGCGGATCAGCAAGCTTTCGATTCGCGATACTTTGATCGCCATGAAAGAAGCGGGCGTGGACTCGCTGCCCGGCGGCGGCGCGGAAATTTTTCATCCGCGGGTGCGCAAGCTGATCTGCGACCATAAAGTGAGCGGGCAGCGCTGGCTGGAAATCGCGCGCACCGCGCACGAACTGGGTCTGAAGTCGAATGCGACGATGCTTTACGGGCATCTGGAGACGAACGAAGAGCGGGTGGATCATTTGATCCAGTTGCGTGCGACGCAGGATCGCAGCGGCGGCTTCGTGACCTTCATTCCGCTGGCGTTTCATCCGGCGAATACGGCACTGGCGCACATTCCGCCGCCGACGGGCTTCGACGACTTGAAAGCGATCGCGGTGTCGCGGCTGATGCTCGATAACTTCGATCACATCAAGGCTTACTGGATCATGCTGACGCCGCGCATCGCGCAGGTGGCGCAGCGATTTGGCGCGAACGATCTGGACGGCACAGTGGTGGAAGAAAATATTTACCACGACGCAGGGGCGACGACGCCGGAGCACATGACGCGCGCCGACCTGGAACGCTTGATCCGCGCCGCAGGCCGCGTTCCGGTGGAACGCGATACGCGCTATAACCCGGTGGACCGCGTCAAGAATCCGTTTCCGACGCCTCAAGCCAAGCAAACCGCGAACTTCATCCCCGAAACTTCACTCACGCTGAACGTCTAGCACGCAACCGCGGTTGCTCCGCGGTTCCCAAATTACCTCCACATGAATCGAACGCTCGCGCGCTGCGCTGAGAAATCAGGCGTGCGGATGGGCTTTATCGTAAACGGCCATCAACTGCTGGATGCTGGCCTGGGTGTAGCGCTGGGTGGTGGAAAGCGAAACGTGGCCGAGTAGCTCCTGAATCGCGCGTAGGTCGGCGCCATCACTGAGCAGGTGGGTGGCGAAAGCATGGCGCAGCGAGTGCGGATGCAAATTCCAATCGACCTTAGCCAGCTTGCAGTATTTGGTGACGATATAGCGGATGCTGCGGTCGGTGAGGCGGCCGCCACGCCAGTTCACAAAGACGGCTTCGACGTCGGGCTGATCGGAGGCGTGCAGAATTTCGGCGCGAATCGGCCAGTATTCCTCGAAAGCATTTTGAGCTTTTCCGCCGTAGGGGACCACGCGTTCCTTGCGGCCTTTGCCCAGGACGCGCAGCATCTGTCCGGTGCGATCCATATCGCCTAGGCTGAGGCCAACGAGCTCGCTGACGCGTAGACCTGAGGCGTACAACAGTTCGAAGATGGCGCGATCGCGGCGGGGGATGAGTTTCTCCGTGCGTCTCCCGGATTTTCCCGGCGTACGTTCTTTTTTCCGAAGCGTCTTGGAGGGCAGCGCCGGGCGGGCGTTAGAGCCACCGGGGAGTGCATCGAGAAAAGTATTGATCTCTTCGGCGGTCTGGATGCGCGGGATGCGTTTGGGCAATTTGGGCGTGCTGACCAAGCGCGCGGGATTCTGCTTCACGAATTTTTCACGGACGCAGAATTTGAAAAAGGTGCGCAGCGCGGCCAGCTTGCGGGCAACCGTAGGCTTCTGCAGTTTCCGGTCGTAGAGCCAGGCGACGAATTCGCGGATGACGCGATGATCGATTTCGCCCAGGGGCAGGGTCTTTTCGCCGGGAGGGGTGAGGAATTCGCGGAAGAGATTCAGGTCCGCGCCGTAATCTTCGATCGTAGCCGGAGACGAATTCCGCTCGTAGCGCAGGTAATTTATGAACTTCTCGATGATTGGTTTCATTCGTCAGCGCGCTGTGGCGGAGCGCGAAGTTCTACGTCAGGACTTATCCCGGGAGCCGGCAATGACTTCGACGGGTTCCTGAGGATGCACGAATTTGGATTTGGCGGTCTCGGCCGATGCTGGCACCGGCGCGTGGCCGTTGGTGGGCAGCGCGGCTGGCGCGGTCGCGGTGCTCGCAGTAGCGGGCGTAGCGGTTGTGTCAGCCGGCGGCGGAGCTTCAATCTCCCAATCGCAGCCTTCCTTGATGCACGTGCGGAAATTCCCCTGCTTGGTGCGCTTCTCGACGATGAACGGCGCGTGGCACTTCGGGCAGGGTTCGTTGATCGGCTCATGCGGCGTGGTGAAATCGCAATCGGGATAGCGGCTGCAGCCGTAAAAAATGCGTCCGGCGCCGCGGCCGCGCGAAATTCCGCGGCGCACGAATTCGCCTTCGTCGCACTTCGGGCATTTAATTCCCAGGGTGATGGGCCGCGTGTATTTGCACTTGGGATAATTCGTGCAGCCGATGAAATCTCCAAAGCGGCCGGCGCGGCGCAGCAGTTGCGCGTCGTCCAGGGGGCACTTTTCATCGAGCGGAACGTCCGGCTGGCGCGCGATGCGCGTGCCTTCCACCAGGCGCCGGGTGGTCTTGCAATCCGGATAACCCTTGCAGGCCAGGAAAACGCCGAAGCGGCCGCGCTTGATGACCATTTCCTTGCCGCAGTTGTCGCAGTATTCGATTTTCGGCTGGCCGTCGGTTTCGGCGGGCAGCTCGGGCGAAAGATCCTTGATGTAATCGCAGTCCGGATAGCGGTTGCAGCCCAGGAAAAATCCGTGGCGGCTGATGCGTTCGAGCAGCTCGCCTTCGCCGCATTTCTCGCATTTCTGGCCAGTGGGAATACCGGCTTTGTAGGAAAGCATTTCGCCGTCGGCTCGATCGAGGTCGACGATGAAGCGATCCCAGAATTCTTTCACCGCGGTGCGCCAGCCCAGCTTGCCCTCTTCGATTTCGTCCAGCTCTTCTTCCAGGCGCGCGGTGAAGCCGACGTCGAAAATGTCTTCGAAACTTTTCACCAGCAGGACGCTGACGCGTTCGCCCAACATGGTGGGCGAGAAGCGGCCTTGGTCCTTGGTGACGTACTCGCGTTCGACCAGCGTCGAAATGATCGCGGCGTAAGTCGACGGGCGGCCGATGCCTTTTTCTTCCAGGTCTTTCACCAGCGTGGCGTCGTTGTAGCGCGGCGGCGGCTCGGTGAAATGCTGGTCGGGACGAATCGATTCGAGGCGCAGCACCTGGCCTTCGCGCACCTGCGGCAGCGAGCGGCCTTCGCCGTCATCGTCCTTCTCATCGTCTTCGCGGTCGGCGACAGCGGTGGGCGTCTGATAGACGCGCAAAAAGCCATCAAATTTCTGGACCGTGCCGGTGGCGCGGAAGGTGTAATCGCCGGCGGAAATATCGATGGTGGTCTGATCGAAAACCGCGGGCAGCATCTGCGAAGCGACGAAGCGCTGCCAAATCAGCTGGTAGAGCTTGAAGAGGTCGTCTTCCAGATAGGGCCGCACTTCTTCCGGAGTGCGCGTGACGTCGGTCGGACGAATCGCTTCGTGGGCTTCCTGCGCGTCTTTTTTCGATTTGTAGAAATTCGGTTTTTCGGGCAAGTAGTTCGAGCCGAAGCGTTCCGGAATCATGGCGCGGACCTGATCGAGCGCGTCGTTCGAAA
Source organism: Candidatus Acidiferrales bacterium (assembly GCA_036401315.1). Taxonomy (GTDB): domain Bacteria; phylum Acidobacteriota; class Terriglobia; order Acidiferrales; family UBA7541; genus Palsa-295. The sequence goes on along the minus strand of DASWVE010000043.1, from coordinate 52,672 downwards.
CGCGCACGGAATCGGTACGCATGTAAGTGATCAGCGCGATCTGGCCTTCGCTGCCGAGTTCCACGCCTTCATACAATTTCTGGGCGATCCCCATGGTGCGCTTGGCGGTGTACCGCAGGCGATTGTAGGAAGCCTGCTGCAATTTGGAAGTGGTAAAAGGCGGCGGCGCGTTGCGGCGTTTTTCCTTCTGCGCCACGGAAGCCACTTCCCATTTCGCTTTTTGCACGGCGGCGACCACGGCATCTGCCGCGGCCTGATTGCCGACTTCGAGGTCTTCGCCTTTGTATTTGTGCAGCTTGGCTTCGAACACCGGCGGCGTGCCGGCATCGAGCATGGCGTGAATGGTCCAATACTCGACCGGGACAAACGCGCGAATTTCTTGTTCGCGTTCGACGATCAGGCGCAGCGCAACGGTTTGGACGCGCCCAGCGGAAAGACCGCGGCGTACTTTATTCCAGAGCAGCGGCGAAACTTTGTAGCCGACGATGCGATCGAGCACGCGGCGCGCCTGCTGCGCGTCGACCAGGCTCTCGTTCACTTCGGTCGGCTTTTCGAAAGCGGCTTTGATCGCTTTCTGGGTGATTTCGTTGAACATCACGCGATAAATTTTAGGCGGCGCGCCGTTCGCCGGAGGCAGCGGCTTCTTGGCGGCTTTGGGCTTGGCCTCTTCGCCTTCTTTCGTTTCGCCGTCTTTTCCCTCAGCGTCTTTTTCTTCCTGAGCCTTCGCGATCATTTCCGCGTATTTCTTTGGCCGGCCGAAAATCTCAGCCAGGTGCGCGCAAATCGCTTCACCTTCGCGATCCGGGTCGCCCGCCAGATAAATGGCTTCGACGCCGCGCGCGGCTTTCTGCAGATCGGTGATGACCTTGATCTTGTTGGCGATAACTTCGTAGGTCGGCTCGAATATGTTTTCAGCCGTTACTACCACCGGCTTGGGAATCTTCTTTTCTGGCGCGCCGGCCTTGGCTTTGGTCTTGCGCTTCTTTTTCTTGGGCTTGGCATTCGGGTCGGCAGGCAGCAGAATCCCGATGGTTTTCTTCGGCAGGTCCATCACGTGGCCGTAGGAGGCCTTGACGAGGTAATTCTTGCCGAGATATTTGTTAATGGTTTTCGCCTTAGCGGGCGATTCGACGATTACGAGTGATCTTGCCATGCTCTAAGTGCCTCTTCTCCTGATTACAGGGATGCTGCGCGGTCCGGATTCGATGCAACCAACCGGGTTTCGCGGTTCCTGGGCGCGGGCGGCAGCGCGCTCCTAAAAAAATCTCTATCCTTATATATCGCGATTTTCCGCGAGGCCGGTCCAGGCAGAGTGACCCCACCCTTGGTTTACCATCCTAGCTGCAATTTCCCTGGGCGGTTACAACAGGACTTTCAGGAATTGCTTGCCTGGTAACTGACGTACCACGCCTTTGAGCTCCAGGTCAAATAGGCTGGCCAGCACTTCGGACGAGGTCAGGCCCGAATTTTCCATCAAATCGTCCACGTGCCGCGCTTCGTCCTGGGTCAAAAGATCGTATAAAACCCTTTCATTTGGCTCTAAAGCTTGCTCGACCAGCATGGTCCGCTGCTCGCTATTGGCCGATTCCACCGGCAGCAGTTCGGCGCGAACCGGCGTGGGCAGCTCCTCGATCACGTCTTCCCAGCTGGTAACCAGTTTGGCACCCTGCTTAATCAATTGGTTCGGGCCAAAGCTGGTCAACTGCGTCGCGTTGCCCGGAACGCCGAAGACTTCCCGGCCAAATTCCATGGCCAGGCGGGCGGTGATCAGCGAACCGGAGTACTGAGCGCCTTCGACCACCACCACACCGAGCGACATCCCGGAGATGATGCGATTCCGAATCGGAAAATTCTGCGGGCCGGGAAAGGTGCCCATGGCAAATTCAGAAACGATCGCGCCGCGCTGTTCCATCTCCGCGAAAATCTTTTTGTTTTCCTTCGGGTAGACGACATCGATGCCGCAACCGAGTACCCCAATGGTCGCTCCCGAACTGGATTTCAACGCTCCCTTGTGCGCGCTGGAATCAATGCCGCGCGCGAGGCCGCTGACAATCACCAGCCCGCGATCGGCCAAGTCCTGTGCCAATCGCTCTGCCATTTGATTCCCATAAGGGGTTGGACGACGCGAGCCGACGATAGAAATCGTGTGGCGGTTCAGAAGGTCAACATTTCCGCGGACATAGAGCAGGGGCGGCGGATCGAAAATCTCGCGCAACCGCGCCGGATATTCGACCTCGTCCCAGGTAAGCAGGCGAATTCCCGCGGCCTGCGCCTGTGCTAGTTCCTTAGCCGCGGCGCTCAGCGGCTGGCGCGTATGCAGGGCTTGAGCAACCGCCGCTGGCAGACGCTGCGCTTCAAGCTCGGTCAGCGAAGCGTTGAAAATCGCGTCGGGGCTGCCCATCTGGCGCAGAAGCTTTCCGGCCATGCGCGCGCCCAGACCAGGGGTCAGGGCCAGCGCCAACCAGCCCAAGTATTGGTTGGGGTCCATCGGGGTGTGCGGGCAGCCTACGCGGAATATATAGAACCTGTCAAGTTATGTGTACGCTAACGCCCGACAACGTTGCGGCCAGCCTCATTCTTGTAGAGACAAATTCCGGGATACGCGAAAGCTTGGTAGAATCCGCGGCGTGCGAACCCTTTTCATTGTTTCGCTTCTGATCGCTGGTTCGGTGGGGTATCCGGTTTGGGTGGTGAAGACCTCGGGCGTTGATACCAACCTGCGCGGCGTTAGTTTGGCGCATGCCCGGAATCGCCTCAGCGATCATGCGGCCGGGCCGGTCGTTTGGGCGTCGGGATCGAATGGCGTAATTTTGCGCTCGCCAACGACGGCGGGACCTTGGGTGAGGCTTTACGTGCGCGGTGGCGAGGCTCTCGATTTTCGCGGCATCCAGGCTTTCGACGAGAAGACTGCGTACGTGATGTCCAGCGGCGAGGGCGAGAAATCGCGGATCTACAAGACGACCGACGGCGGCGAGAACTGGGCGATGCAGTTTACGGATTCGCGCGGCGCGTTCTTTCTGGACGCGCTGGTCTGTGACGGGCCAACTCACTGCTTGGCGCTGAGCGATCCGGTGGACGGAAAATTTCTGCTGGTCGGGACTACTGATGGCGAACACTGGAAGACGCTGCCACAGGATACGATGCCGCCAGCGATTAAGGATGAAGGCGCATTTGCGGCAAGCGGGACGTGCCTCGCGGTTTATGGCAGCGACATTTATTTCGTTACGGGCGGTCCGGCGGCACGACTTTTTCACTCGCCGGATCTCGGGCGTACGTGGACGGTAACGGCGCTGCCCATCGTGAGTGGGAGTCCCGGAGCCGGTGCATTTTCCGTGGCGCGTCGTGGAAAAAACATGGTGGTAGTCGGCGGCGATTACAAAAATCCGAAGAGCACGGATCACGTAGCCGCGTATTCGCGCGATGCGGGGAAATCTTGGACGCCCGCAGAGCAGATGCCCGGCGGCTATCGTTCCGCTGTGGCGTGGCTGGACAACCGCACGCTCGCCGCGGTGGGGCCGACCGGCGAAGAAATCAGCGTCGATGGCGGCGCGCACTGGAAGCCGAACAGCGCGCTGAATTTGAATGCGGTGGCGGCGGTCGATTTCGAACACGCCTGGGCGGTCGGCGCGAATGGAACGATTTGCCACTTCTCGCTTGAAACGCAATAGTGCGACTAAACTCTCTTAAACCCATCGTAACTCGACGCTGGTTGGAGGAACTCATGCGATTCGCCGGCGCCCGCAATGAAATTCTGAGATTGCTTGTGGCGGTTTTCCTATTCGCGCTGCTGGCTGGAGGCGCTTCGGCCCAAAGCGGGGCTGCCGATACTTCTTTGGCCGGAACGTGGGCCGGCGTGCTCGCCGGGCAATTGCATCTGGTGGTCACCATCACGAAATCCGGAGATGGCGGTTATCGGGGGACTCTGAACAGCGTCGACCAGCATGCCACGCTGGTCCTGAGCGCAATCGCGCTGAAAGGAAATTCGGTGCGATTCGAAGTTCCGCGAGTTGGCGGCATCTACGAGGGCGCACTGGACAAAAACGGCGGGACAATTTCTGGTTCGTGGACCCAGGCCGGCGAGCCTACGCCGCAGCCGCTCGAACTGAAACGCACCGGCGACACGGCGCAGTCGCCAAGCGCGCCCGCGGCTTTGCCAGCCCACACACCGAAACCGGTGGGGGTTGGATTCAACGCCGTGGCCTCGATCACTCCGCAAGCGTTCAAGGCCGATGGGAAATGGCATCTGGTCTACGAGTTGCACGTTTCGAACCTGGACAAATGGGACTGCCGGTTCACGCGGATCGATGTGCTGGACGGCGGCGCGCCGCAGAAGACGCTGGCCAGTTTCAGCGGCAGCGGCCTCGATAAAATGTTCAAGCGTCCGGGACTTCCCAACGCGGAGAAGATTTCGAATCTGACTCCCGGAGAATTCGGAATCGTTTTCTTGTGGGTTGATTTCGACCGGCTAGAAGATGTGCCGGCGACGCTGGCGCATCGCATCACAGTGAAGGTTGGCGATTATCCGGAAGAGCTGACGGCGGTGACGCCGGCGATCGCGGTGGATCGAAATCCGGTGGTGGCGATCGCCTCGCCCCTGACTGGCGACGAGTGGGTGGCCGGGAACGGCCCGTCCAATGCTTCGGCACACCGGACGACGGTGATTCCGATCAACGGACACGCCTACGCCGCGCAGCGGTTTGCGATCGATTGGGTCGAGATTTATCCGGACGGCAAAACCTATCGCGGCGATCCGTTCGACAATAAAAATTATCGCGCCTACGGCGCGGAAGTTCATGCCGTCGCCGACGGGACCGTGACCCAGACGCTGGACGGCCTGCCGCAAAATATTCCGAATTCACTCAAGCTGGCCGTGGAGCTGACCCTCGAAAATATCGGCGGCAATCACGTGATCGTGGATATTGGCGACGGACTTTATGCGTTTTACGCACACATGCAGACGGGTTCGGTGCGGGTGAAAGTCGGCGACAAGGTCGTGCGCGGGCAGGTTCTCGGGCTGCTCGGAAATTCGGGAAATTCTTCCGAGCCGCATTTGCACTTTCACATTTGCGACCGGAGTTCGGAACTGGGCTGCGAAGGCCTGCCCTACGCGCTGAAATCTTTCGACCTGCTGGGCAAGGGCGACAAGTGGGAGAGCACGGCCCCGCACACGGCGGTGCCGCAGGAACTGCAAATCCCGACGGAAGATGAAGTGGTCAGCTTTCCGCCGGCCGCGAAATAGACGCAGGCCCGAGGCCCGCGGCGGGTTCCGCGAGCCGTCGAATATGGCGAACGATTCGGAATTTCAGACGCGGGCGGGGCGCTGCGGGCCATATGCTATATTTGGAGCGTCACGGAAACGGCGTGATTCGAGCCTGGAATGCGCAAACTTCGAATTTCGATTGTCGAATACCTGAATACGGCGCCGCTGGTTTGGGGATTCACCGACGGGCCGCTGGCGGGAAAGTACGATCTCTCGTTCACGGTGCCTTCGCAGTGCGCCGAAGCGCTGCGCCGCGGCGATGCGGACGTCGCGATCATCCCTTCGATCGAATACCAGCGCATCGACAATGTCGTCGCGATTCCCGGGATGGCAGTGGGCGCGAACGAGGAAGTGCGCAGCATTTTGGTGGTGGCCAAGAAGCCGATCGAGCTGGCCAAACGCATCGCGCTCGACACCAGTTCACGCGCGTCGCAGGCGCTGGTGCGAATTTTGGCGGACGGGCTGTGGAATATTCATCCCGAATTCGTGCAAGCGGCTCCGGACCCCAGCGAAATGCTGAAGACCGCGGACGCGGGCTTGATCATCGGCGATCCGGCGCTGCGCATCGCGATGAAGATGGAAGCGCTCGCGGTGAAAGTGGCCAGTGGCGAAGATTGCTGCAAGGGCGACCCGGAAGATATGCCGGTGCCGGGATTCGAAACGACTTTCGTCTATGACGTAGCGTTTCAATGGCGCGAAATGACCGGAAAGCCCTGCGTGCTGGCCATCTGGGCCGGGCGTCCGGAAGTGCTGAGCCCGGAAGTCATTGCGGATTTTGAAGCGTCCAAGCAATACGGAATCGAGCGCATGCGCGAAATTTCCGAAGCGGCGGCGATCAAGCTGGACATGCCGCCGCGCGAACTTGAACGCTACCTAGCCGAAAATATTCATTTCGGTTTGGAAGAGGAATATCTCGAGGGCTTGCGTTTGTATTACGAGAAGGCGGCGGCTCTCGGCGTGATTCGGCGGAACAAGCCGCTCGAATTTGCGGGAATGGCGATTCGGGGCACGGCCAGCGCGAAGGCGATGCAGTAGCGAGTCTGATTTCGAAGCGAGACAAAGGTAAGCTTAAAAACAAAATGGGAATCTCAAAACAAGAAGCGCTCGATCTCTTTAACTCCGACGATCTGATCGGCATCGGCATGGCCGCGAACGAAGTGCGCCGGAAGAAAACGGATCCGCGCGTGGCCACCTACCAGATCGACCGCAACATCAACTACACGAATTTCTGCACGGAATATTGTTCTTTCTGCGCGTTCTACCGGCCCATCGGCGCGAAAGACGGATACATCCTGCCGCTCGAAACGATTTACGACAAGATTCAGGAAATGATCGAGCTGGGCGGGAACGGCGTGCTGTTGCAGGGCGGGCTGCATCCCGACCTGCGCATTGAGTTCTACGAAAACATGCTGCGCTCGATCAAAGCGAAATTTCCGCAAGTGCACCTGCACTGCTTTTCGGCGCCGGAGATCAACTGCATAGCGGAAGTTTCGGGATTGTCGGTGCGCGATACCATCGCGCGCTTGCGCGACGCCGGGCTCGATTCGATTCCGGGCGGCGGCGCGGAAATTCTGGATGACGAAATTCGCGCGAAGATTTCGCGGCTCAAGTGCCGCTCCGACGAATGGGTGAATATGCACCGCGACGCGCACGCCTTGGGCATGCGCACCACGGCCACGATGATGTTTGGGTGCGGCGAGGAATACCGCCATCGCGTCAACCATTTCGAAACGGTGCGGCAGATTCAGGAAGATACCGGCGGATTTACGTCTTTTATTCCGTGGTTTTTCGCGCCTGACAACACGCCGCTGGGCAAGAAGATTCCGGAAGCCACTGCGTTTGATTACTTGAAGACGCTCGCGATCAGCCGCCTGTATCTCGACAACATCGACCACGTGCAATCCAGCTGGCTGACGCCGGGAATTAAGATTTGCCAGCTCGGCCTGCAATTCGGTGCTGACGATGTGGGCAGCATTTTGATCGAAGAAAACGTGGTGTACGCGGCCGGCGTGCGTAACCGCACCAACGAGCAGGAACTCCGCCGAATCATCGCCGACGCCGGATATATTCCTGCGCAGCGCGACACACTCTATCGCTCCTACGCATTGAAGCCCATCACTGCCTAATTTTTCGTTCGACTAGAATTTCGGCGGCAGGGTCACTTCGAGAACTACTTCGGTTCCATCTGGCAGGTCCAGCGGCTGGCTCGGCACCAAATTTCCACTTACATAGCGGGCCCGAAGCGCACGCGGAAGCTGCGCCGCGGCGCTCTCCGGCGCGGCGGGATGCGCGGGAGCGTTCTCGCCTGACGCGCGATGTTCCGGGGCGCGCTTCTCAATCTTCGCCGTCCCACCCGCGTCGAGCGCCACGTTCGCCAGCGCGTCCGCATCCTTATTCAGTTCGCGGCGAACATGCTCGATCGCGAAGTACTGCAACTGGCGCGCTAGCTTCGCGGCGCGCTCCTGCAACGGTTTCAGATCGGGACTCTTCACTTTGTATACGCCCTGCATCTGCCGGACCAGCAATTCGGAATCGCTGCGAATGCGCAACGACGCGATGCCGTGCATGGTGGCGTAATCCAGAGCAGCGAGCAGCGCAAAATATTCGGCGACGTTGTTGGTCTCGCGGCCGATATTTTTGGCTAGCTCCAGAACGATTTTGCCTTCAGGATCGCGCAGCACCACGGCGTAAGAAGCAGGCCCGGGATTACCGCGCGAAGCGCCATCAATATTGGCGACGTGCACGCCGGCGGGAATCGCAGCTTGCGATTCGGCGAAAAGGCGGGCGGTGCCGGGGGCTGTAGTTTTAGAGGATCGTGGCAAGAGCGTCAGTTCTCGTGATGAGTGGAACCCGGCGACGACGATGCCGGCTGCGCGTTGGCAACTGCGGCAGCGGCCGTGGGTTCGGTGTAGTAAAGGATGCGCGTGCAGGTTTCGCAGTGAAACATTTCATCCGAGGTTGACCGGTGCATGGCTTGCGAGACGTGCGGACGCACTCGCATGCCGCAGGCGCTGCATTTTTCATCGCGAACTTCCGCCAGCGCGACGTTATCGTGCTTGCGCATGATGCGGTCGTAGTGATCCATCATGTTTTCCGGAATTTCGGCGACGGCGTGCGCGCGTTCGGCGGTCAGTTGCGCCAGTTCTTTTTCCGCTTCGGCTTTTTCCGCTTCGATCTTGGCGCGTTGGACCTTGGCGACATCCTCGGCTTCCTTCACCAGTTTTTCGGAGGCCTTGATGCTGCGCTCGTACTCTTCGCCGGCCACCATTTGTTCCAGCAGGCGATCTTCAGCGTTGGTGATTTCTTTCTCGCCGTTATCGACTTCGTGCTGGAGGGCCTTAAAGGCCTCGTTCGTTTTCACCTGCGAGGTTTGATCTTTGTACTTCTTCACGCGCTCTTTCCACTGCTCGACGTCCAGCTCGTATTTTTTGCGGTCGCGGATCACGGCGATTTGCGCGGCTTTGGATTTATCCAGCTCGGCTTTCGCGGCGATCACGTATTTTTCCACGTCGGCAGTGCGTTTGGGGACGGCGGCCAGGCGAGTGCGCACCGCCTGCAGCCGCGTATCGACGCTCTGCAGCTCGAGCAGGTCCTGAAGGATTTTCATCACGATACGCGCATTCTAACACAAGGATGACAAGGGCCGGTTTCCAGCGGTGTGGACCACGGGACCGGTCGCACGGAGGGCCACTGCGGCGAACGTTTTTACAGATGCTGCTGCAAGAAGGTGATGGCGCGGCGCCAGGCATCTTCCTGCGCCGCAGCGTCCGCTTCGGGATTGCCCCCAAAAGAAAATTTCGCGCCACGCAGATGCTTGTTCGAGGAAACGCGCGGAGTGGTGGGCAAGAACGGATAGCGAAGCATGTGGCCCGCTTCGGGATAGTGCAGGTGTTCCACCGCGTGCGCGAAGGCCTTCTTCTTGAGTCGCGAAACAATCCTCTCGCTCATCTCCGCTGCGGGCCAAAGATGATCATCGCCGCCGGAAACGAGCAGCAAGGCCCCACTCATATTTTCCACCGGAATCGAGGCGTGCTCCGCGGCTCGGCGATTTCGCAAACCAGCGCGAAAAAGATTCCGGAAAAGGACCGGGCGCTTGAGCGCCGCGACCGGAAACGCCGAGCGCAGCATGAATCCGCGCAGGGGAAGCGGCGCAAAAGGGATTGGCTGACCGCCCCGCGTCCAGCAGGGAATCAATTCACCGGTGGCTTTATCGCGGCCACTCGCGGCCCAAGCCACGCTGCTTGGAGCGTAGGCGACGACCGCGCGAATCGTCGGCGTCGAGGAAGCGACTAAAAGCGCGAGTTCGGCTCCGCGAGAAACGCCGAGGATGCCGACGCGCTCGGCATCGATTTCAGGCTGAGCGCCGAGCCAGGCGATCGCGCTTTCAAAATATTCGAGCGGGATGCGATGGAGCCACGAGGGCAGCGGGTCGATCCCGAAATACGCGAGGGCAAACGTGGCGAACCCGTGGCGAGAGAGCACGGCGGCTTTATCAACATCGAAACCGCCGCCGGACCCACTGAGGACGACCACGACCGGAGGTCGCGCTACGCCGGGAGGAACGAACAGCCGTCCGACCGTGACGGGAGCGGAATTCGCATCGGCTCCGTCGATGGTCAAATCGCGCACCATCGTTCCGGGTGCGAGAAAGCGGCGCTCAAAGGCGGAAGTTGAAACCACCTCGCCTTCGACCTGTGCCGAGATTTGTACGCGGTTAGGTTCCGTAGTGGTCTTCGCAAAAGTCGAACTTGCCGCGCCACCGGGTTCGATCAAACGCATCGACCAGAAAAGTCCCATCGCGGAGACGCCGCGATAAGTTCCGTCCAAAGATTTCTGCGTGCGGGCGTCGACGCCGCCGGCACCGTCAGCAAAAAAGTGCGCTTCGGATTCCCAGGCGCGGTCTAAATCATCGCGCGTTTCGGCGGACAGCGTGACCCGCGCGCCCGGACGAAACCCGCGCGCGACGATGGCAATCTCTTCGTCGACGAATGCGTTTGGCGGCTCGATCAGTAACGTGGGGCGGCCCGAAACAGCGTTGAAAGGCTCAGAAAATACTTGGGGCATAGGCCAGAACTCATTTATAACACACGACTTGTCATTCGTGGCGGGACGCAACAACCCTGAGTCTTTTTCTCGCTGCCAACCGTATACCGGATATGATGCTCGGCTCGGCGATCTTCGGCGCAACCGGAATAAGTTCAGCGGCAGCGATATGGGGGAGTGGCGTGGGCCTGGACAGCGAGATTGCCCAACTTCGACGCGGCGACCTGGACGCGCTTTCGGCGCTGCTGGCGCGTTATCAAAACCGTTTGTATCGTTATCTGCTGCGCATCGTACGCCAGCCCGCGGAAGCCGAAGATCTTTTTCAGCAAACCTGGCTGCGCGTCGCCGAAAAAATTCACAGTTACGACCAGCGCCGGAATTTCGAAGCCTGGCTGTTCACGCTGGCCCGGAATCTGGCCATCGATCACTTGCGCCGCGTGCGGCCCGATAGCCTGGACGAACCGGTAGGCGATTCGACAAACGGCGAGACTGCGGTGGCGCGCTTGGTTTCGCACGAACCGGCGGCCTTCGATCGCGTTCTCGCGCGTGAACGCGGCAGCCGGCTGGCTGACGCCATGGAAATGCTGCCGATGATCCAGCGCGAAGTGCTCACGCTGCGCTTCGAGGAAGAAATGAAACTGGAAGAAATTGCGGAAATTCTGGGCACGCCGCTTTCGACGGTGAAGACGCGATTGCGCCGCGCGCTCGAACGTCTGCGCGAAGGGCTCGAATCCAAATTTCCCGGAGAAACCTGGCAATGAGCGACCACCAGAAAATCCGCGATTTGCTGCCGCTGGCCGCCGCCGAAGTTCTGAACGAGAACGAAGAGCGCTTGGTGGCCGAACATCTGCGCGGGTGCGCTGCCTGCGCGCAGCAACTGGAAGAATACCGGATGCTCGCGGGCGGCCTGCGCCGTCTGCCCACGCCACAGCCGCGCGGCATTGTCGTCGAACGCGCGCGAGCCGCGGCGCAGGTTCGCCTGGCGGAACAGGTCGAACACAAATGGAATCGCGCGGTGATGTTCGGCCTGATCACCTTCGCGTGGATGGTGACGTTGATGAGCTGGCCGGTGGTGCGCTTTGTCAGCGGAGGATTTTTGAGCGTGATCGACCCGCGATTCAGCCACACCTGGATCGTGTTTGGAGTTTTCACGACGCTGGTCTGGGTCGGCGGTGGCGCGGCCGCGGTTCTGTTGTCCTTGCAGCAGCGGCGCGAAAGGAGCTTGGCATGAGTCGCTTCACTGAAGAATTGAAAGTCATTCCGAATGCTGCGCGGATAACCGCAGTGGTCGCTTACGTTGTCTCGGTGGTGGCCTGGTTCCTGATTTTCCGCTACTCGACGGATCAAGTCATGCAGAGCATTCCGGAAGCGGCCAAGATCGCACTGATCTTCTGCTCAGGCTTGGTCCTGACCATTTACATCCTGCTGATCGGCTATGTGAATGGAGACGCCCAGCGCCGTGGCATGCGTTACGTGATGTGGACGCTGCTGGCCATGTTCATTCCCAACGCCATCGGCATAATTCTGTACTTCATCCTGCGCGATCCGCCGATGAAGCCGTGCCCGCAGTGCGCGCACATCGTGCGCCCAGGATTCACCTTCTGCCCGCACTGTGGCGCTTCGCTGCAACCCACGTGCCCGAGTTGCGGCAAGAGCGTCGAACCCGGCTGGGCCAATTGCCCCAATTGCGGAACGAAGCTGCCCGGCGCGGCGTCGACCGCGGCGAGACCTATTGGGTAGTTTGGAACTTTACTGCGCGGGCTGCACCTCCATGGTTTGGTCCACCGACCAATTCTGGCAGCCGGGAGTTACGGTCGCAGGGCAGTGGGCGATAACTCTGAAACTGCTGGCCGAAGTTTCCACATCGTAGGTGTAGCCGTCGCGGCTGGTTTTGGTCATGGACATGGCGCCGCTCGAATTTAGATCGGCCAGCGAAGCATAGGAACCGTGTTCGGCCTGGTAGGCTCGTTCGGCCTGGGCGATGGCGATCAGATCGTTTTTTACTCCGACGACGTCGATCGTCTGCATGGGCGTCGCGGTGCCAGCCGTGGACTGCGCCTTCTCGAAATAGAATTTGTAGCCCAGCACGGCGATCAAGGCGACGACCAGCAATCCGACCAGGCTTCCCAGGCTTCGCATCGTTCACCCCTCTCGAGTAATCTCACCGAACACCGTTCTACTCGCGAGCTTATCGTCGCGTTTCGCGGCGCACAATGGACCGTCCGTTGCCAAGTTGCGAATGAATAAAAGGCGCGGTCGAAACTAACGCGGGTGGATCGCGGCCGAATCGGCCGCTGATTCGTGGATGCTGAGGATGTACCAGCGGTCGGCTTCCTTGCGGCAGAGCATCATGCCGTGTCCGGCAAAATGCACGGATGCCGATTCGAGCGTGTAATCGTAGGAACTCCAGACTACGTCGCCCACGGCCTGCTGGTCTTTCATGGTCATGGAGAGCCGAAGATTCGGTCCCCAGGTGGAGAAATCGTTGCGGAAATGAATGCGCGCATTTTCGCGGCCGTGGAATTCGCCTTCCGGGCTGATCAACACGAAATCAGAATCGAAACATTCGGCCAGTTGATCGGCGTCGGCTGCGTTGTAAGCCTCGGAGCATGCGTTCATCGCCGCACCCATGTCGCGGATCTTTTCCATCTCCGCCGGGCTGGGCGGCAGCAGGCCTAGATGTGCCACGCTGCGTTTGAGGTCGATGGTCACATTGAGTTGTTCGAGCAGATCGACGCCGAAAATTCCGTCGATAGGGCCGCCGCAGGCTTTGGCGATGGCGCTCAAATCGATGGCCGGAAGCTTCACGTCCAGCAGCCGGCGATTACCAAGCCGCATTTCCGGAATCAAAACCTCGCGCGCGTTGGCTTCTTTGGTGCCATTCCAAGACGCGATCTCGACCTGCTTGGAACGTCCGGTCGAAAATGATTTGGCGTTCAACATGGAAGTCGCCGCGGTATCGACCAGGAAGCGCATCTGGGCGTGATCGACTTCAACCATCACGACGGGCAGGCGGTCGCAGCGCTGCAAAGGAATTTCGGAAGAGGAATTCTGCTGAGCGCGAACGCACGGAACGCAACTGAAAATCGTCAGAACCAATCCTAACCGTGGGATCCAACGTTTCGGGCCCATGCGTTCCTGCCTCTCCGCTAATTCACCGTGGTGATCTGCTCCAGCCGCTGCAAGACCGCCGTGCGTGCGGTGCGAAAAGCGGTGCGATCCTTAAACAAACGCGAGCTCCAGTTCGCCGCCGAAGCCAGCGCGTGCATTTCAAAAGCAAGCTGATGCGGGTCGACGTCCGGCTTGATCTCGTTCATGGCCTGCGCGGCCCGCGCCGTTCCTTCCAGCATTTCGAGCCACGTTTTCATCGAAGCCATGATCAGGTCGCGGACCTTACCGGGGCGGTCGTCGAATTCCAAAGACACCGCGGAGAAAAAACATCCACCGGGAAACACTTTAGCTTCGGAATAAACGATGTAGTTCTGATACAGCGTGCGCAAGCGGGCGACACCTTTTTCCTGCAAGGCGGGCTTGATCACCCGCTCGGCGAAAATCGTGCGGGCGGTTTCCACCACGGCGAGCTGCAGCTCTTCCTTGGAACCAAAATGCGCGAACAAGCCGCTTTTGCTGAGGCCCAGCTTGGTGGCCAATTTTCCGATGGTCAGACCTTCCAGGCCTTCGACCGAAGCGAGGTTGACGGCCAGGTGGAGAATAGAATCGCGAGTCTTGACGCCGCGGGCGCGCTTGACTTTCGGCTTGGGGTGAGGCATTTTCATTGCGAATATAATAGCACGACCGTTCGTATTACTAGCAAGCGGAAAAATGCGAGTTTTTCAGGAACTGAGGGCCGCCCGAGCGGCGACCGGTGCGTTCTGGTACTCCCGGCGACCCCGCCAACATTTTCCAGCGCCCCTCGGCCTTGGCCTGGCTGCTTTTCTGCATCTTGACGTGTGCGACTTAAATGTTAGAGTGACCTTCGCAATTTCAATATTTGCCGCTGCTGGGCAGCTTTCTTCAGGCCAGAGGTGTTCGGGGCATGGCGCGCGCCAAAAATAAATCGCGAGAATCGGGCATGGCGGCAGGCGCGAACGAGCGCAACCGCCCCGGTTCCGGGCGTCCCGCTAACGATTCGCCGGTTGCGCTCGGCGCCACTCCGGAAGCGCTCGGCCTGCGTGAACGCAAGAAAGCCAAGCTGCGCCAGGACATCGTCAAAACTTCGCAGCGATTGTTTCTGGAGCGCGGCTACGAAAACACGCGGATCGACGACATCGTCAACGTGCTGGACGTAAGCCAGCCGACATTTTTCCGGTACTTTCCCAGCAAGGACGCGGTGCTGCGCGAAATCGGCCGCCGCGCATTTGCCCGCCAGTCCGAAATTCTGCGTGGCGAGCTTTCCAGCAAAGCTTCCACCGGAGAAAAGCTGCGGCGATTTTTCGACAGCCTGGCGAAATTCGCGGAAGAAGGGCGTCCGTTGTGGCAGGCCGTGATTCACGCCGGTGCCATGGATCCGGTGCATTCGCCGGAGGTGCGCGGCTCCGAAGAAGCGACCGTGGACTTGCTGCGGGAAATTCTGGCGCAAGGGCAGGAGCGCGGAGACATCAGCCGCGCCTTCCCGGTCGACCATCTTGCGGAATTCATGGAAGGCCTGTTCACAACGGTGGTGCGGCAATGGGCCGTGGATTTGCACGGGCCGCACACGCTTTCGGATCGCGTGGCCAATGCCGTGGAATTTTTCCTGCGCGGCGCCAAGCCCTAAACATCGTAATTGCAAATTGCCTCGAGGTTTTGCCCATGAAAGCCGCCGTCCTGCACGAATTCAAGACTCCGCTGACGCTGGAAGATGTTCCGCGTCCAATTCCCGGCCCGGAAGAAGTGCTGATCGAAGTGGAAGCCTGCGGCGTGTGCCATTCCGATCTGCATGTGGCCGATGGCGATTGGCCGCAACTGGCGAAAATCGTGAAAAAGCCGCTGATCCTGGGCCACGAAATCGCGGGGCGTGTGGCGGAAAAAGGCGCGGAGGTCCGCGACCTGCAAATCGGCGACCGCGTGGGCGTGCCCTGGATTTTTTCCAGCTGTGGCGCCTGCGAGATGTGCCTGGAAGAAAACGAAAACCTTTGCGGCAAACAGCAAATCACCGGCGTGACCGTCGACGGCGGCTACGCCGAATTCATGAAGGCGCCGGCGCGCCACGCCACCAGAATTCCCGACACACTTTCATCGATCGAAGCTGCGCCGCTTTTTTGCGCGGGAGTCACCGTGTACCGCGCGTTGAAGAAAGCGCACCTGCAGCCCGGCCAGCGCCTCGCGGTTTTTGGCGTGGGCGGCCTGGGCCATCTCGCGGTGCAAATTGGAGTCGGCCTGGGCGCCGAAGTCACCGCCATCGACGTGTCGGATGAAAAGCTGGCGCACGCCAAGTCTCTGGGCGCGGCCCGCACTTTGAATGCAACTTCCGTCGATGTCCCGCGCGATTTTCGCAAGAGCGGCGGAGCCCACGCCGTGCTGGTCACCTCGGCAGCAAAAGCCGCCTATGACGCGGCTTTCCCCTGCGTGCGTCCGGCGGGAATGTTGCTGGTAGTAGGTCTGCCGGCGGACTCGCTCTGCTTTTCGCCGATTTCCATGGCTGGGACGGAGATTCGCATTCAAGCCTCCGCCGTCGGTACCCGCAAGGACCTGCGCGAAGTGCTGAAAATGGCCGCCGCCGGAAAAGTGCATTGCCAAGTCGCGACGAGGCCTCTCGCCGAAGTGAATGCGGTGCTGGACGAACTGCGCCACGGCCGGGTCGCCGGCCGGGTAGTTTTGACTCCTCGCTGAACGGTCCTAACACCCGTGTTAGGCCGGTAACTCCCTCCGAATGTCGTCTTCCGCGTTTCGGTTAACCAAATCGCCTCGATTCCTTGGGAATAAGAGTTTCATCTTGACGTTAGTCGACGCAACATGATAGTTACTATCAGAATTTTGGATGGGTGGGGTTTGCGCGGTTTCCGAACGTCCCGCAGATTTGGGTGCTTGCGGCACCGGAGTGCGTGAAAAAACAGCGCGCGCCGCTAGGCTCCCGGTTGCGAGGTCAGAAGTATTCAGCTGGATTCAGCATTGGGATGAGGCGCCTTTCGCCTTGCCGGTATTTCGGCGTCAGGCCCTGGAGGATTTATGAAGTCAGCATTTCTGGCGGGAATTGTGGCGGTTCTGCTGTGTTTTGCAGTCGGGCCCTCGGCGCACGCGCAGGGCGTAGGCGCGTCGGGCGGCATTCGCGGAACGGTGACGGACGCGACTGGCGCAGTGATCGCCCACGCAGCGGTCCAGGCGCTCGATGTGGATCGCGGCCAGACCTACGACACGGTCACCGACCCGAGCGGCCAGTATCAATTCAATTCACTGGCGCCGGCCACCTATAGCATCACCGCGCGGAATTCGGGATTCCAAACCGAGCAGCAGACCGGCTTGGTGCTCAACATCGGCCAGGTCGCGGTGGTCGACTTCCATTTGAAGGTGGCCACTTCGGCGACGCAGGTTACGGTTACTGCCGAGCCTCCGGTGGTGGAAACCGAACGCGGCAGCCAGGCCGACACGGTGACCCAGCGTTATATCGAAGACCTGCCCATTTCCCGCCGCGATTATCTAACGTTTACTTTGCTACTGCCCGGCGTCAGCAACTCCAACATCATCGCCAGCAACGCGGACTATCGCGTGCAGCAGACTCCGCAGAGCGGACTTTCGTTCTACGGCAGCAACGGCCGCGGCAACAACATCACCGTGGACGGCGGCGAATTTAACGACGACGCCGGCGGCGTGCGCCCGAACCTGAGTCAGGACGCGATTCAGGAATTCCAGGTGAACCGCAGCAACTACGGCGCGGACCTGGGCTCCGGCAGCGGCGCCTCAATCAACATCGTCAGCAAGTCCGGCACGAACAACGTACACGGTAGCCTGTTCGGATTTTTCCGCAACGATGCGCTGGATGCGCGCGACCATTTCGCGTTTGCGCCGGCGCAGCCCCTACTGCCCGACGGCACCTTCTCGCTCGACGCACAGGGCTTGCCGATCAAGAACTCCCTGAACCGTCAACAATTCGGCGGCTCGGTGGGATTGCCGATCAAAAAAGATAAAACTTTCTTGTTTGTGGCGTATGAGGGTTTGCGGTCGGACGCGCAGGACGCCGTAACGCTCTTCACCAATTCGAACATTCTGGCTCCGAGCAGCGCCCAGAGTAATATTCTTAACGGCTTGACGGGTCTCGGGGGCACTCCGGTGCCTTGCATTTCGAGTGCGACGGATCCCACGAATTTTGCTGCGGCCACGCAATACCCGGCCGCCGTTTGCGCGGCGATCCTATCGCAATGCTTGACGATTTCACCGAATTTTTCTCCCTGCCAGACCAACCCCGCGACTCAGGCGCTGAATCCTTTCATCATCGGCCAGTTCGAAAACAACGGCGGATTGTTCCCCTTCCCGATTCGCTCCAACGAAGGCTCGATTCGCCTGGACCACCGCATTGACGACGCCAACCAACTGGCCTTCCGCTACAGTAATTCACATTTAAATGAGGATGACCCGAACGTTCAGGCCCTGACGGCGTTCTCCCGCGGCACGAAAGTGACCGCGTGGGACAGCACCGCGCAGGGTTCGTGGTTCCACAACTTCAATCCCACCACGCAGAATGAATTGCGCTTGCAGTGGAGCTTGAGCTACCTGAACGTCGGCACCAACGACCAGGGCGGCCCGGGTATCGATTTTCAGGGCTTCGGATATTTTGGGCGCGGAATTTTCCTGCCCAGCAAAACTACCTCGCGCCGCTACGAAATCGCGGACAACGTCACCCTGGCGCGCGGTAAGCACACCATCAAACTCGGGGCTTACGAACTGGTGCGCGGCAATAACACCACCTCGCAAACATTCTTCGCCGGGCGTTTCGAATTCCTGACGCTGCCCAGCTTCCTGGTCAGCCCTTGCTTGTATGCGCCGATCGCCTGCGGCTTGCCGACCACCGGTTCCGCGCAGATCAGTTCGCTGCAAGCGGGCAGCCTGGGTTTGCCGGCGTTCTACGAGCAGGGCTTCGGAAATCCAAACTACTCGCTAAATCGTCCGCTGACTGCGTTTTACGCCCAAGATGCCTGGCAAGTCACGCCGAACCTGACCTTCAACTACGGCCTGCGCTACGACATCGACAAACAGTCGCAGTTGTTGGGCACGAATTATCACAACTTCGCGCCGCGCATTTCGTTCGCCTGGGATCCGTTCAAGGATCACAAGACGGTGGTTCGCGGCGGATTCGGAATCTTCTATTCGCCGATTTACGCGCAGATCGATAACGTCGTAAAAACTTTGGGCGACGTGAACGGCACGCGCCAAATCGCCAACACGCTGGTCACGCTAAACGGCGTAAACGATAACGGCACGCCGATTCCGCAGCTCAATTCGGCGTTCTTGTTCCAATCGCTTTTCGGCGAAGGGAAAGTCCAGTGCGGCACGCCGCCGCCGGGCCAGACCACCTGCGTCTCGCAGACCGACCTGGCCAATCTCGGCGTAAACGTATCCAACACCGGCCCGCTGCCTCCCGGCTCGGTGCTGTTCTACGGGCAGAAAGGTTTCAGCAATCCGTACTCGGAACAGGCCTCGCTTGGCATCGAGCGCGAAGTCGGACCGGGCTTCACCGTTTCGGTCAGCTACGTGTACGTGCACACGCTGCGCCTGCCGGTTTCGATCGACACCAACCTGCTGAACGGCGCGCCCATCACCACCTCCGCCGCCAACGGATTGCCGACCAATGGTTTGCCGTTCCAGAACTGGGGCGTCGGGCCGTGCGTCAACCAATTCAACCAGCCGTCCGGAACGACCTGCTTCGCGAATCCGTTCCTGCTGCAGAACAACGAATACGCTTCGATCGGCGCGGCGGTCTACCAGGGCGGGATCATCGAAATGCGCAAGCGTTTCGGGAACCACCTCACCATGCTGGCCAATTACACCTACAGCAAGGCCGTGGACAACGTGACCGACTTCAACAGCGACTACGCGCCGTTCAACGAAATCGATCTCGCCGCGGAGCACGCGCTTTCCGATTTCGACCAGCGCCACAAAGTCGTCATCGCCGGTGTGCTGGACAGCCCCTGGGAACACAACAAATTTCTGCAGGGCTTTCAGCTCTCTCCGGTCTTCAATTACAACAGCGGACATCCTTTCAACCTGCTGGCCGGCTCGGACATCAACGGCGACAATCACTTCACCAACGATCGTCCGCCCGGCTCGCCGCGCAATAGCGGCCTGGGTCCGAATTACATTGATTTCGATATGCGCCTGAGCCGCTCGTTCAAGATCACCGAAAAGTACCAACTGGTGTTCACGGCGGAGAGCTTCAATCTGGCGAACCGCACCAACTACACCGCGGTGAACAACATCGTGGGTCCGGATTTTGCGCCGCCGTTCAACATCCACGGCTCCGCGTCGATTTCTCCCAGCGATCCGCTCGGTTTCACCGCGGCCTCGCCGAAACGGGAGATTCAATTGGGAGCGCGGTTTATTTTCTAAGCAGGAGAGAAACGAACCGGAGGCGGCTTTCATACCTAAAGCCGCCTCCGGCGAAATTCCAACCCGCATCGCTCCGGTCGCATGACTCCTCGGGGATGCTTTGCGCTGAATTCGGATGGCCGTCCGGTTTCTGATGTCCTGCAGTTGCGCAAGTTCCTGCACACCGTCCCGGTGCACAGGGTTCCTGGCCCGCGCTCGCGTGCCTCGATGTAGCTTCAATCGTTAGTAGGAGGATTCACCATGGGGCGAACCACGACGTTTGCAACATTCCTGCTCGTTCTTGCTTCCTGTTTCTGTTTTTCACCCGCGGCTTCCGCGCAGACTGGCGTGAAGTCTTTCACCGGTACGCTTCCCGACGGCGCCACCTATCTCATCGAAGTTCCAGCCAACTGGAACAAAACTCTTTTCCTCTACAGCCACGGTTATGTCGAACCGGGCGCCGCGAATCCGGCCACGGACGTCGGCGATCCGGCCACGCGCGTCTTCATGCTGAGCAGCGGTTACGCCCTGGCCGGTTCCTCCTACGCCACGACCGGCTGGGCCATCCAGCAGGCGCTTCCGGATCAAATCGCCGTCCTCGATATTTTCAAGCTCACCATCGGCCACCCCAAGCGGACCATCGCCTGGGGCCATTCGCTGGGCGGCATGATTACCGCCGGACTGATCCAGCGGCATCCGGAACGTTTCGACGCGGCGCTGCCGATGTGCGGCGTCCTTTCTGGTGGCGTGGCCACCTGGAACACCGCGCTCGATGCGGCGTTCGCGTTCAAGACGCTGCTCGCTCCCGGCAGCGGATTGCAGGTCGTGAACATCACCGACCCGGTGAGCAATTTAAATCTCTCCGAGGAATACCTGAACGTCGCGCAAACCACGGCGCAGGGCCGCGCGCGCATCGCTCTGGCCGCGGCGCTCGGCAATCTTCCCGGATGGTTCACGCCGCTCTCGCCCGAACCGGCCGCGACCGATTACGCCTCGCAGGAAGAAAATCAATTTCTGTGGGACGAAAATGTCGACTTCCCGTTCGTCTTCGCCTTCCGTGCGGAACTCGAAGCGCGGGCCGGCGGCAACCCTTCCTGGAATAACGGAGTCGATTTCCGGCAGCAGTTCGCGAAATCGATCGACCAGGCCGAAGTCATCGCGCTCTACGAAGCGGCCGGGCTCGATCTCAATAGCGACCTGCAAACTCTGAACGAAGCCGCGCGCGTCATCGCCGATCCGCCGGCGTTCCAATATTTGAAACAGAACATCACCTACAACGGCGACATCAACATTCCGGTGCTGACGCTGCACACCAAGGGCGACGGCCTGGTCGTGGTCGAAAATGAATCGGCTTACAAACATGTGGTCGATGAAGAAGGCAACGGCCAGCTGCTGCGCCGCGATTTCATCGATCGCGCCGGGCACTGCGCGTTTACTCCGGCGGAAACCATCGCCATGGTCGGCAAGCTGATCGATCGCCTGGACACCGGACGCTGGCACGAACCGGCTGCGGCTGATTTGAATGCTGCCGCCACAGCTCTGGGGCCGGCGTTCAATATTTACCCGTTGGGTTCGACGATCGTAGCCACGCCGCCAGCGTTCATCGATTTCATTCCGGGTCCTTACCTGCGCCCGTTCGATCTCGGGGACGACTGGAAGGGACACGGCGGAAATTCCTGGTAAGTAACGATTCGGCTCGCGCGCGGATTGCAGGATTCGCGCGCGGGCTTCACGAAATGGCAGAGCATAGGAACGCCGCAGGAGTTGTGTCGCTCATTTTTGTCTGAAGCTTTCTGATTCTCACGATGAATACCAAGCAGCTTTTCGATTTGAGTGGCCGCGTCGCACTCGTGACCGGCGGCGCCACCGGCCTGGGCCTGCAGATGGCCACCGGCCTGGCCGAAATGGGCGCGAGCCTGATTCTCTGCGCGCGCAAAGTGGAGCGCTGCGAAAAAGCCGCGGCGGAATTCGAAAAGCTGGGCGTCAAAAGTCTGGCTCTGGCGTGCGACGTAAAAAATCCTGCGGCGGTGCAGGGTGTGGTCGACGCCGCAATGGCAAAATTCGAACGCATCGACATCCTGATCAATAACGCCGGAACGTCCTGGGGCGCGCCGGTGGAAGAAATGAAACTGGAACACTGGAACAAGGTGATCGAAACCAACCTGACCGGCACGTTCCTGTTCGCGCAGGCGGTGGGAAAAGTGATGGTCCCGGCGAAGCGCGGAAAAATCATCAACATTTCTTCCGTTGCCGGGATTCACGGCGCGCCGCCGCAATTCCAGGCCATCGGCTACCACGCCAGCAAAGGCGGCGTGATTGCCTTCACCAAGGACTTGGCCTGCAAGTGGGGCATTCACAATATTCAGGTCAACGCCATTGCGCCCGGCTGGTTTCCCACCGACATGTCCGCGGTGGTGATGGAGCGCAACAAAGATTATTTTTTGAGCCGCATCCCGCTTGGCCGCTTCGGCAACGAGAACGACTTGAAAGGCGCGGCGGTGTTTCTGGCTTCCGACGCATCCAACTACGTCACCGGCCAGATTCTCGCCGTCGATGGAGGGCAAACCGCGTAGTTCGCGAAATATTATGAATGTCCCGCTCACCCCGATTCGTTTCCTGCGTTACGCCGCCGAGCATTACGCACCGAAGACCGCCGTGGTCTGCGGGGAAGAACGATTCACGTACGCGCAATTCGCGGATCGCGCCGCGCGCCTGGGCGGCGCTCTGCTCGACGCCGGATCCGAGGCGGGCGACCGCGTCGCTTTCCTCAGCACCAATTGCCACCGGCTGCTCGAAGCGTATTACGGCGTACTCGAAGCCGGGGCCATTCTGCTGCCGTTGAATATTCGGCTGTCTTTCGAAGAACTGGCCTACATCCTGAACGACGCCGGCGCGAAGATTTTATTCATCGAGAAGAGTTTTCTTCCGGTGGTGGAAGCGTTTCGTCCAAAACTGACCACCGTCAAGAAATTCATCTTGCTGGACGGCACGCCACAGGAATTTTGGCTCGCACCGCAAAATTACGAGCAGCTTCTCGCCGCGGCCAAGCCCGCGCGCATCGACATCACCAAGGTCGACGAAAACGCCGTGGCCGAGCTTTTCTACACCAGCGGCACCAGCGCAAATCCCAAAGGCGTGATGCTCACGCATCGCAACATTTATATGCACGCCTTGAACGCCTGCATCTCGATCCACGCTGAAGAAAATCCGGTCGAGCTGCATACCATTCCGCTGTTCCATGCCAATGGTTGGGGCGTGGCTCACTCGCTCACCTTCCTGGGCGGCAAGCACGTGATGATTCACCGCTTCGATCCCATCGAAGTCTTTCGCCTGATCGAAAAAGAAGGCGCGCAGACCTGCAGCCTGGTGCCGATCATGGCCACGGTGCTGGTCAATTGCCCGGAGCGCAGCAAATATAATTTGAGCAGCCTGAAGCGCTGCACCATCGGCGGCGCGGCGTCTTCGCCCACGTTGATCCGCGAAGTGGAAGAAGCGCTGAAGTGCGTTTGCTTCTCGGGCTACGGCCTTACCGAAACTTCGCCCACGCTTTCGCTGGCCAAAATGAAACCGGGCCTGCCGTGGAATGGCGACGAGCGTTACGTCCGTCAGGCGATGACGGGCTTCGCAATCCTTGGCACCGAAATGCGCGTAGTCGATCCCAACGATAACGATGTGCCGCACGACGGCGTGTCGATCGGCGAAATCGTCGCGCGCGGCGACGGCATTATGGAAGGTTATTGGAACCAGCCCGAATCGTCGGCCGAAGCGCTGCGTAACGGCTGGTTTCACACCGGCGACATGGCCACCGTCGACCAGGACGGATTCTTTCTGGTCGTCGACCGCAAGAAAGACATCATCGTCAGCGGCGGCGAAAATATTTCCTCGCTCGAACTGGAAAAAGTGATTCTCGCGAACCCCGCGGTACTGGAAGCCTGTGTCATACCCGTGCCCGATGAGAAATGGGGCGAAGTCCCGCAAGCGCTGGTGGTGCTGAAGCCCGGCGCAGTTATGACCGAAACCGAACTGCTGGAACATACCCGCAAGCATCTGGCGCATTACAAATGTCCGCGAGCAGCCGATTTCGTCGAGAGCCTGCCCAAAACCGGCACCGGAAAAATATTGAAACGCGACCTGCGCAAGAAATATTGGCAAGGGCGGGAGACGCTGCGCACTGGCTTCGACCTGGAACAGGAAAAGCGCGAGCCCGTTTAGCACCGCGAGGCTGTGTCGCCGCCCGACGATCGACCGCTTTTTGGAACGAAGGAGTTTTGGATGGATCTAAATCTCACGCCTGAAGAAAAACAATTTCGCGACGAACTGCGTTCCTGGCTCGCCGCCAACGCGCCGAAAGATTGGCCGGAGTGGCAGAACAAGCCGCTCGAAGAGTCCTACTCCTACCTGCGCGCCTGGCAGCGAAAACTCTACGAGGCCGGCTGGGCCGCTGTTTCCTGGCCCAAGGAATTTGGCGGGCGTAGCGCCACTCTCATGCAGCAGGCGATTTTCTGGGAGGAAATGGCCCGCGCCGAAGCTCCGCCCATGGCCAATTCCCTGGGCCTCGGCTTGATCGGCCCGACCATCATCGCCTACGGCACCGAAGCGCAGAAAAAACGCTTCGTGCCAAAAATTTTAAGTGCCGAAGAAATCTGGTGCCAGGGATTCTCCGAGCCCAACGCCGGCTCCGACCTCGCCAGCCTGCAAACCGAAGCGCGGCTCGAAGGCGACCACTACATCGTCAACGGCCAAAAAGTTTGGACCAGCTACGGCTGGATCGGCGACTGGTGCGAAGTCGTGACTCGCACCGATTCGGCGGCCGCAAAACACAAAGGCCTGACCGTCCTGCTGGTCGACATGAAAACTCCCGGCGTCGAAGTGCGCCCGCTGAAGCAGATGACCGGCGAATGCGAATTCAACGAGATTTTCTTCCGCGATGTCCGTGTTCCGAAAGAAAACGTGCTGGGCAAAGTGAATGACGGCTGGAACGTGGCCATCAGTACCCTGATGTACGAACGCGGCTCCTACGGCGCGCGCCTGCACCTGATTTTCAAGCGCAACATCAGCCGGCTGATCGAGCTTTCCAAAAAGTTTCAGCGTAACGGCAAGCCCGCCGCCGAGGATCCGATCGTCCGGCAGA
Source organism: Candidatus Acidiferrales bacterium (assembly GCA_036401315.1). Taxonomy (GTDB): domain Bacteria; phylum Acidobacteriota; class Terriglobia; order Acidiferrales; family UBA7541; genus Palsa-295. Next base: position 27,740 of record DASWVE010000043.1, on the reverse strand, counting down.
AATTGGCGCAGTGCTACGCCGAAATCGAAATCATGCGCCTGAACCAGATGCGCGCCTTCAGCCGCATGACCGCCACCGGCGTCCCAGGCCCCGAAGGCTCGATTCAGAAAATCTTCTGGAGCGAGTTGAATCAGCGCCTGCAACAGATCGCCCAGGAAATCTTTGGCCCCTACGGCCAACTGCTCGGCGACGATCCGTATTCCGTGGATCGCGGCGCGTGGTCCTACGGCTACCTGCGGACCCGCGGCAATACCATCGAAGCCGGCACTTCGGAAGTGCAGCGCAACATCATCGGGCATTTCGTTCTGGGCCTGCCCCGAAGCTACTAACTCGCAGGGGCTCGGCAGTCGAGAAGAACCAAGGGGAATCGCGATGCAATTTGGATTGAGCGAAAGCCAGGAAATTCTGCGGGACAGCGCGCGCAAGTTTTTCGCCGGCGAATGCCCGATGGACCACGTGCGCAAGCTGATGGAAACTCCCACGGCCTACGACGAAAAACTCTGGGCCAAGCTGACCGAGCAGGGCTACCCCGGAATTATTTTCCCCGAAGAATTCGGCGGCGTCGGGCTAGGCAAAGTCGAACTGATCCTGCTGATGGAAGAAGCCGGCCGCGCGCTGCTGCCCGGGCCGTTTTTCTCCACTGTGCCGCTGGCCGGCGCAGTGCTCAACACCGTCGCCAGCGCCGAACACAAAAAGAAATATCTCGAGCCGATTTGCGAGGGTAAAGCGCGCGCCACCGTCGCGGTACTCGAAGCCAGCGCCAGTTGGGATCCAGCTAACGTCCAACTCAAGGCCTCAGGTTCAAAGCTCAGTGGCGAGAAACTGTTCGTCACCGACGCGGCCGTCGCCGACTTCATTCTGGTGGTGGCCAAAGACGGCGTCTACGCTGTCGAAGCCAAAGCCGCAGGCATGACCATCACGCCGATGGACGGCATGGATATGACCCGCAAAATCTACGCCGTGAAATTCCAGAACACGCTGGCTGAAAAGATCGGAGACGTCGCGCAACTTCCCAAGGCCTTCGACGTCGCCACCGCGGCGCTCGCCGCCGAAATGGTCGGCGGCATGCAACGCACGCTGGACGTCACCGTCGAGTATGCCAAGATGCGCAAGCAATTCGGCAAGCCCATCGGCATGTTCCAGGCCGTGCAGCACCTCTGCGCGGACATGTATCTCGAAACCGAAAGCTCGCGCTCCGCGGCGTACTACGCGGCGTGGACGCTGGAAGAAAATACGCCCGAAGCTTCGACGGCCGTTTCAATCGCGAAAACCTACGCCAGCGACGCGGCTCGCTCGGTGGGGAACAAAGGCATCCAGGTTCATGGCGGAATGGGTTTCACCTGGGAAAACGACGTGCATCTTTATTACCGCCGTGCCAAGGCTTCTGAAACCGCCTTCGGCGATTCCACCTTCCATCGTGAGCGCATCGCGCGACACGCCATCGACGCCGAAACACTTTCCGCCAAGAGCGCCTAAAAATTCAAAACGAGTGAGCCTACGAACATGAGCGAGCTGGTCCAATTTGCAATCGACAACGGAATCGCCGTCATCACCATCAATAATCCGCCGGTCAATGCGCTAAGCCCCGGCGTGCCCGAAGGAATTTCCGAAGCCATCGAGCGGATCAATAACGATCCGGCGATCACCGCTGCCGTGCTGATCGGGGGCGGCAAAACCTTTGTCGCCGGGGCGGACATCAAGGAATTCGGCAAGTTGGTCGCGGGAAAAACGCCGCGCGGCGCGGGATTGCTGCCGCTGCTGCTGCGCATTGAAGACTGCCGCAAGCCGGTGGTCGTCGCGATTCACGGCACCGCCTTTGGCGGCGGCCTGGAACTGGCCATGTCCGGCCACTATCGCGTCGCCGCGCCATCGGCGCAAGTGGGCCAGCCGGAAGTAAAGCTCGGAATTATTCCCGGCGCGGCTGGAACGCAGCGCCTGCCCCGCCTCGCCGGCGTCGCCGCCGCGGTGGAAATGTGCACCGACGGCAAGCCCGTCGCCGCGGACAAAGCGCTCGCGCTCGGCATCGTCGATAAACTGATCGACGGCGATCTTCTCGCCGGAGCAATCGCCTTCGCCCGCGAGGTAGCAGCCAAGCCCGCGCCCAAGACGCGCGAGCGCGACGCCAAGCTCGGCACCGCCGAGCAAAATGCTCCGATCTTCTCCGCCGCGCGCGAGAACGCGCGCAAGAAACAACGCGGCCTGCTGGCCCCGCTGGCGGCAATCGACGCCATCGAAGCCGCCACAAAATTGCCCTTCGCCGAAGGCTGCCAGGTCGAGCAGGACCTTTTCGTGAAGTGCCTGTTCTCCGATCAATCCAAAGCGCTGATACACGTTTTCTTCGGCGAACGCGAAGTCGCGAAAATTCCCGACATCCCTAAGGACACGCCGCTGCTCCCGGTGAATCGCATCGCCGTGGTGGGCGCCGGAACCATGGGCGGCGGCATCGCCATGGTTTTTGCCAACGCCGGAATTCCCGTGCTGCTGAAAGAAGCCGACCAAGCCGCGCTCGACCGCGGCATGGCCACCATCCAGAAAAATTATGCGAATTCGGTAAAGCGCGGCCGGTTCACGCAGGCATTCATGGACGAATGCCTGCAACGCATCGAGCCCACTCTTGCGTTCGACGGCTTCGGCGCCGTCGATATGGTCATCGAAGCTGTGTTTGAAGGCATGGCGCTGAAAAAAGAAGTATTCGGCCAGCTCGACCGCCACTGCAAACCCGGCGCGATCCTTGCTTCGAATACTTCCACGCTCAGCATCGACGAAATCGCCGCTACCACTTCGCGTCCCGAAGCGGTAATCGGCACGCACTTTTTCAGCCCGGCCAACGTGATGCGCCTGCTGGAAATCGTGCGCGGCAAGAAAACCGGCAAGGACGTGATCGCCACCTGCATGCAGCTCTCGAAGAAAATCGGCAAGATCGGGGTATTGGTGGGGAATTGCCGAGGCTTCGTCGGCAACCGCATGTTTGGCCCGTACCGTCGCGAGGCGCAGTTTCTGGTCGAGGAAGGCGCGACGATCGAAGGGGTGGATAAAGCGCTCTTCGATTTCGGCATGGCCATGGGACCGCTCGCTACCGGCGACCTCGCGGGTCTCGATGTGGGTTGGCGGATTCGCAAGGAATACCGGCACCTGGAAAAACCGGGTGTGCGGCAGCCTTTCGCCGAAGACAGCCTCTGCGAGCTGGGCCGCTTCGGACAAAAAACCGGCGCGGGCTGGTACAAATATGATGACCAGCGACAGGCTTCGCTCGATCCGCAGGTCACCGAGCTGCTGAAAAAATGGACGACCGAGGCAGACGTAAAGCAGCGCACGATTTCGAGCGATGAAATTGTCGACCGTTGCATCTACGCGCTGGTCAACGAAGGCGCGCGCATTTTGGAAGAAGGCTACGCACTGCGCGCGGTCGATATCGACATTATTTATCTGAACGGTTACGGCTTTCCGGCCTACCGCGGCGGCCCGATGTGGTACGCCGATACCGTTGGCCTCAAAAAAGTCTACGACCGTATTCTCGAATTCCAGAAACAGCACGGCGAATTGTGGGAACCGGCGCCGTTGCTGAAGAAACTCGCCGAGCAGGGCAAAGGCTTCGCGGATTTTGATTCAGAACACGGCGCTTCGGCCTAACGCCGCACCGGAATGAGCCGCCTGTATCTCGTCCGTCACGCGCAAGCTTCGTTTCTGGAGCAGACCTACGACAAATTATCGCCTTTGGGCGAAATCCAGTCGCGCCTGCTCGGCGAACTTTGGGCGCGGCACAAAATCGTCTTCGACCGCGTGTGTTCCGGGCCGTGCGTCCGCCAGAAAGACACCGCGAAAATCGCTGCCGCCGCGTACCAGAAAGCCGGAATCTCATTTCCCGCCTTCACAATCATGTCTGAATTCGATGAATATCAGGGTGAGGCCGTGCTGGACCGTAACCTGCCGGCGCTGATCGAATTGGATCCGGAAATTCGAGCCATGCACCGCGGCTTTCAGGATTCCACGGACGCCGCGGCACGCCGCAGGACGTTCCAAAAACTCTTCGAAACGGTCATCGGCAAATGGGTGGATGGAGAAGTCCCCTCGAATAGCGTGGAATCCTGGCGGGATTTCTCCGCTCGAGTAAACGCCGGTTTCACAGCATTTCTCGGCGGCGGTTCGGCGAATGAACGCGTGGCGCTATTTACCTCCGGCGGCCCCATCGGCCTTGCCGTGCAGCGCGCGTTGGAACTTTCCTCGCGCAACGCGCTACGCGTTTCCTGGATGGCGCAAAACTGCTCGGTCAGCGAATTCCTGTATTCGAGCGATCGTTTCACGATGAGTTCGTTCAACGCCGTTCCGCATCTTGACGATGCGTCGTTGCAGACCTATCGATAAGTAGCGGCCTCGCAGAGGAGGGAGCATGGCTGATTTTCAGGACCGCCCCACCGCCGTGCGTCCCGGCGAAGAACTCAACGTACAGAAACTCGAACCATTTCTGCGCAGCCATTTTCCGGGAGCCACGGGCGCGCTGCGCATAGAACAATTTCCCAGCGGCCATTCCAATCTCACTTACGCCGTCTATTTCGGCGACAAAGAATTCGTCCTGCGCCGCCCGCCCTTCGGCAGCAAAGTAAAATCCGCGCACGATATGGGGCGCGAATTTCGCGTCCTCTCGCGCCTGCACGCCGCATATCCACCCGCGCCGGAAGTTTTGCTTTTTTGTGACGACGCCGAGGTCCTCGGCGCACCCTTCTACCTGATGAAGCCCATTAGCGGAATTATTCTGCGACGCAATCCGCCGTCTGGCCTCGCGTTTTCGGAAGATATCGCCCATCGCCTCAGCGAATCCTTTGTCGACAATCTCGCCACGCTCCATGGTCTCGACTACGAAGCCATCGGGCTCGCGGATCTGGGAAAGCCACAGGGCTATCTTGAACGCCAGGTCCGCGGCTGGGTTGAACGCTACGCCGGCTCGCAAACCCACGATTACCCGGAAGTGAAATCCATCGCGGAATGGATGACGCAACACCTGCCGCCCGAGCAGCGCGGCGCGCTGGTTCACAACGACTACAAATACGACAACGCCGTTCTCGATCGCGACGATCTGGCGCAAATCATCGGCCTGCTTGACTGGGAGATGTCCACCATCGGTGACCCGCTGACGGACCTGGGAACCGCGTTGGCCTACTGGGTGAATGCGGACGATCCGCCAGAACTGCAAAGCATCCGTTGGGGACCGACGAATTTCCCGGGAAGTTTTACCCGCGAAGAAATTGTGGAACGTTACGCGCAGAAAACCAAACGCGATGTCTCAAACCTCGCGTTCTATCTCAGCTTCGCGCGCTTCAAGCTGGCCGTAATCGTCCAGCAGATCTACTACCGGTTCCATCAGGGGCTGACCAAGGATCAGCGTTTCGCTTCGATGCCCGGGTTGATCCAAGTTCTACTGCGCGCTTCGTTGCACGCCGCGCAGACTGGAAAAATCTAACTAATCCTCAGCTGTAGTACCGCACAATCGATTCCGCCACGCAGCACGGCTTCGTCGACCCTTCACATTCCACCGTTACCGTAAAAACCAATTCCATTGCATCCGCGCTGATATCGTTCGCGGAAAGTACCGCAATTCGCGCGCGAACGCGTGAGCCGCTGCGCACCGGCGACGGAAACCGGACGCGATTCAAGCCGTAATTCACCGCCAGGCGCAGGCCGCTTTCAATTTTCAACGACTGCTGCATGAAATGCGCGACCAGCGAGAGGGTCAGAAATCCGTGCGCAATCGTTCCCTTGAACGGCGATTCTTTCGCCGCCCGCGCCTCGTCCAGGTGAATCCACTGGCGGTCTTCGGTCGCTTCGGCGAAGGCGTGGATGCGGTCCTGGCTGATGGTCATCCAGTCGGTAACCGCGATTTCGCGGCCGACGAACTCCTTCAGCGCGGCGGGAGAAGCAATGGAAAGCGGTGCCAACCGGATCTCCTAAATAAAACTACTCCAGCAAATCCGGCTGCTCGCGCACGATGCTGGCGAAAAGCGGCTGAAACTGAAACCAGCCGGCCAGCTGGTTTCCGATTTGAGTACGCGTCGCCAGCGCATGTTGGTGCGCGATTTTTATCGGCTCGCCCGCAGCCTCGGCCAGCAACTGCGCGTGGCAACTCCGATCCATGGTGATGAACCACCAAGCCGCCTCATCAACGTTATGCCCGACGGTAAGCAAACCGTGGTTGCGCAAAATCGCCGCTTTCTTCGCACCCAGCGCCTTCGCGATGCGCTCGCCTTCCGAGGTCTCGTACACCACGCCGGTAAAATCGGCGAACAACCCGTGATCTTCGTAAAACGCGCAGGCATCCTGCGTGATCGGGTCGAGCAGCCGGCCCAGCGTGGCCCAGGATTTTCCGTACATCGAATGGGCGTGAGCCGCTGCCACCACATCCGGCCGAGCCGCGTGCACCTGCGAATGAATCGCGAACGCCGCCCCATTCACCGGATATTTTCCTTCCACCACTTCGCCGCGATGATTCACCAGAATCAAATCCGAAGCGCGAATCTGCCCGAAGTGCATGCCGAACGGATTCACCCAGAAATGATCGAGCTTCTCCGGGTCGCGCGCGGTGATATGACCGGCCACGCCTTCGTCGAATCCAAATTTGGAAAACAGCCGGAATGCGGCCGCGAGCCGCTGCTTGCGATATTTCCGTTCCTCAGCGGCCGTCGCGAATTGCGGCGGTCCGGGGATGCGTGCTGCGTCCTGCGTGGCCTGCGCCATAAATCCTCCTGCGGTGTGCTGCTGAAATTACTTCTTGACGGTATCGGGAACCGCCGCGGCAGCGGATTTTGCTTTCCCCGCCTTGGCCAGCTCCAGCTTGGCAATCGATTCGATATGCACTTCGTCTGGCCCATCCGCGAGGCGCAGTGTGCGAATCGCGGCCCAACTGCTCGCCAGAAAAGTATCCTGCGAAACCCCCGCGCCGCCGTGCGCCTGAATCGCGCGATCCAAAACGCGCAGCGCCACATTCGGAGCGATGACTTTGATCATCGCAATTTCCGCGCGCGCCGCTTTATTCCCCACAGTGTCCATCATGTGCGCCGCTTTCATGGTCAGCAAGCGAGCCTGATCGATTTCCATGCGCGACGCGGCGATATCCGCGCGGATCGTACCTTGCTCCGCCAGCGGCTTTCCAAATGCGACGCGCGACTGCACCCGGGTGCACATCAGCTCCAGCGCGCGTTCCGCCGCGCCGATGCACCGCATGCAATGATGAATCCGCCCCGGGCCCAGCCGCCCTTGGGCGATCTCAAACCCGCGGCCCTCGCCCAGCAGCATGTTCGCGGCCGGCACATGCACATTGTGAAACGAAATTTCCGCGTGGCCGTGCGGCGCGTGGTCGTATCCAAACACCGTGAGCATCCGCTCGATTTTCAATCCCGGCGTATCCATCGGCACCAGAATCATCGATTGCTGCTGATGCGCCGCCGCGTTCGGATCCGTCTTACCCATGAAAATCGAAATTTTGCAGCGCGGGTCGCCGGCTCCCGAGGACCACCACTTCCGTCCGTTGATGACGTACTCATTCCCGTCGCGCCGGATGCTGGCGCTGATGTTGGTCGCGTCCGACGAAGCCACGTCCGGCTCAGTCATCGAAAAACATGAACGAATTTCGCCGGCCAGCAGCGGCGCCAGCCATTTTTCTTTCTGTGCGGGCGTCCCATAGCGCGCCAGCACTTCCATGTTCCCCGTGTCGGGCGCCGAACAGTTAAAAACCTCCGGAGCCATGTGGCTGCGGCCCATGATTTCGCACAGCGGCGCGTATTCCAGGTTGGTCAGCCCCGCGCCGCGCTCGTCGTCAGGCAAAAATAAATTCCACAGTGCCGCAGCTCGAGCTTTCACCTTCAACTCTTCCACGATTTGCGTCGGCTGCCAGCGATCGCGCTCAATCTCGTCATGGAAGCGCTTTTCGTTCGGATAAACGTGCGCGTCCATGAATTCCTGCAGGCGGCGCTGCAGAATTTTGGTCTTCTCGTTGAGTTCGAAGCTCATGATCGAAATTATTTTCCCGTAAACGCCGCGGGACGTTTCTGCAAGAAGTGCGCCACGCCTTCCTTGAAATCCTGCGACTTCAGGCTCTCTAGCATTTCCTGCTCGGCCAAAGTAAAGGCATCCGCCAGATTCTGGAACATGGCCTCGTAAACCTGCCGCTTGATCACCCGCAACGACCGCGGGCTGACGTTCGCGGCCAAATCTTTGGCGTACTCGTAAACCTTCGCCATAAATTCCGCGTCAGCAAACACCTGATTCGCCAGCCCGATGCGCAGCGCTTCCGCGGACTCCACCATCCGCGCCGAAAATAGCATATCTAAAGCATTCGCGTGGCCCACCAGCTTCGGCAGCATCCAGGCCAAACCATACTCGGCGATCAGCCCGCGCCGCGCAAACGCCGTGCTGAATTTCGCACTGGCCGCCGCAAAGCGAAGGTCGCAATAGAGAGCGATCACCAGCCCCAGACCCACCACCGGGCCATTGATCGCCGCAATCACCGGCTTTTGAATCGCCGGGAAGTACGAATATTTTTTCTGGAAATCCGCGCGAACGCCCGCCGCTCCGTTGGAGTCGTGGTGCGTCGCGCGGGCGCGCGTGGCTTCATCGAGACCCTGAGTCGCCAGCGTGCTCAGCAAGGACATGTCCGCGCCAGCGCAAAATCCGCGTCCCGCGCCGGTAAGAATAATGACGCGCACATCGTCGTCGCGGTCCGCCGCCTCGAACGCCGCGCGCACCTCTGCCTCCATCACCGCCGTCCAGGCGTTCAGTTTGTCCGGACGATTTAGCGTGATGGTCGCGATGTGCTCGGCGACCTGATAGATGGTTTCCTGATTTGGCATGATGCGCGCGATTATATACAATGCTCCGTGCGTTAGTCACTTTCAACTGTAAGTGACTATCATAATTTCGGGGCGCCCCTGCAGCACGCCCGAATAGGCGTTTTCGACCGCCACCGGAGGACGTTTCCCCATGCCCGAGATGAATCACAAATTCACGCTGGCCGCCCGCCCCGTGGGCCTGCCCAAGCGCACCGACTGGAATTACTCCGAAGAGCCGGTGGCCGAGCCCGCCGACGGTGAAATCCTGATCAAGATCCTTTATATGTCGCTCGACCCGGCCATGCGCGGCTGGATGAACGAAGGCCGCTCCTACGTCCCGGCCATCAAAATCGGCGAAATCATGCGGGCCCTCGCGCTGGGACGCGTGGTGAGATCCAAAAATCCCGCCTATGCCGTTGGCGATTACGTCTACGGAGTCCTGGGCGCGCAGACCTACGCCATCAGCGATGGCAAAGGCCTGAACAAAGTCGACCCGAACCTCGCGCCGCTTCCCTGGTATCTGGGAACGCTCGGCATGCCGGGCATGACCGCGTACTTCGGCTTGCTCGATGTGGGCAAGCCAAAAGCAGGCGACACCGTAGTCGTTTCCGGCGCGGCCGGCGCAGTCGGCATGGCCGTCGGGCAGATTGCCAAAGTCAAGGGCTGCTACGTCGTCGGCATCGCCGGCGGCGAGGAGAAATGCAAGTACGTGGTGAAGGAACTGGGCTTCGATGGGGCCATCGATTACAAAGCCGAGGACGTGCGCAAATCGCTACAAACGCATTGCCCCAAAGGCATCGACGTGTATTTCGACAACGTGGGCGGCGAAATTCTGGACGCGGCGCTGGCGAATCTCGCGCGTAACGCCCGGATCGTGATCTGCGGCGCAATTTCGCAGTACAACAACACCACGCCGGTGAAAGGCCCGTCGAATTACCTGTCGCTGCTGGTGAACCGCGCCAGCATGACCGGCATGGTCGTCTTCGATTACGCCGATCGCTATCACGCCGCTGCCGTGGAGATGGGCGGCTGGATCGCCGCCGGAAAGCTGAAATGCCGCGAGCATATCGTCGAAGGCTTCGAAACCTTTCCAGAAACGCTGCTCAAATTATTCGCCGGCGAGAATACCGGCAAGCTGATCCTGAAAGTCGCCGACGACAAATAGCCGCACCCGCGTAAACCGAATCACGGATCCAAAATCCTTCAGAAGGAAACCGCGCCAATGCCCTATGCCGAAAATGACGGAGTAAAACTCTTCTGGGAAGAAACCGGCGTGGGAGAACCGGTCCTGCTGATCATGGGCCTGGGCTGGGCTTCCTACCTCTGGAATCGCACGCGCAAAGTTCTCGCCGAAAAATATCGAGTGATCACCTTCGATAATCGGGGCGTGGGCCGCAGCGACGTGCCAGAAGGACCGTACCCCATTCCGACCATGGCTTCCGACGCCGCTGCGGTACTCGACGCCGCCGGAGTAAAATCCGCGCACATCTTCGGCATTTCGATGGGCGGCATGATCGCGCAGGAATTTGCGATAAATTATCCCGACCGCGTGAAATCCCTGATCCTCGGCTGCACCGCCGCCGGCGGACCCGCCGCCCTGCAGCCGGCTCCTGAAGTGCTTCAAGTATTGATGCGCCGCGGAATGACGCCGCAGGAAGCGGCCGAGGCCATCGACCCCTTCATCTATCACCCGGATGCTTCACCGGAACTCAAAGACGAAGAGCTGAAGCTACGCATGGAATGGTATCCGACGCCAGAAGGCTACCTAAGCCAACTGCAGGGCATCATGATGTGGGAAGCGTACAGCCGCATCGGGCAGATCAAGGCGCCGACGCTCGTTTTGCACGGCGACGTCGATCAGCTGATCCCAGCCGGAAACGGAAAATTGATCGCGGAGCGCATTCCAAACGCGAAGCTGGTCACCATCGCGAAAGCCAGCCATATTTTCCCCACCGACCAGCCCGAAATCACACGCGAAGCGCTCTTAACCTTTCTCGCTGCACAGCATTCCTAATATTTCGCCCATCCCGAGCGCAAAAAAAAGCCTGAAAGCAGCGAGTGCTGCTTTCAGGCTTTTGAAGCCGGTCGCGATGTAACCCAGGATCTAGCCGTTTGCCGCGTGGGCCAGGCCGCCGGTGTGCGGACGCATCAGCTTCGAATTAGCCCGAGCCGTAGCCCGGGAAATCCGGGGAGTGCCTTCGATCTGCACCATATCCTGCACGCCGTAAAAACTTTCTTTCTCGCAGGCCTTGCAACGAAGATTGAAAACGATCGGCGTATCGTTGTGCGTAGCTTCTGCTTTCTCCGCCCGCGCGTGTACTTTCTGCACGGTTTTCGCCGGCAAGGGAATCGCCTCGCCGCACGAATAACAACGAACCGCGGAGTATTTTTCCTGCTGCGTAGTGACGCTCACATGAGCCTCTTTGGTCTTGAATGAATTGTTTTTCTACCGAAGGAGACCGGAGTATACACCCATGCGAACCGGTCGCGAAGCCTTATAAGTTTTTTCGATGGATGGGCGGATGCGAGCCGGGTCAAAGCGGAGCTCATCCAGACAAGTGACCTATAATCAATGACATAAGGAGAATTGTAAAGTCTTTAAACCTGGCGCTTCATCGATTCGCGATTCGACATTTCCACATTTCCACAGAGTCGATTCCCCTCGTTTTTTTCCGCGACCGCGGAAAAAATTCGGGCCTCACGGCAGGCGGCCTCGTCGGTATGACCGCCGCAAAATTCCGCAGTAAATAGGCTAAAATGCCGGGCAGCGATGACGTCACGCTACCCGATCGCCGGCCCTCGCGTCTGAGAAGAAAAGCAGCTTTCCGGAGATAATCGAGATGAATGGTCCCGCACGCTTGCCTCGCGAGTTTGCCCTGTCGCGACTTTTTCTGGCCACCGCAATTTCCCTGCTGATTCTGCCCGGATTCGCGCGCGCCCAATCCGTCGACGACATCATCGCCAAAAATATTCAGGCGCACGGAGGCGTGGCCAAGCTGCAAACAGTAAAGACCATCCGCAATTCGGGAAAAGTCAGCTTCGGCGGTTTTCAGGCCCGCTTCCTGCAGGAAAATCTGCGGCCAGACAAAGTCCGGGAAGAAACGATTATTCAGGGACTGGCGCAGGTGCAGGGCTACGACGGGAAAATCGGCTGGCAGGTGAATCCCTTTCAAGGCCGCAAGGACGCCGAGCTGCTTTCCGCCGACGATCTGAAGAGCTTGCAGGAAGATTCGGATATCGATGGCCCGCTGGTCGATTACAAATCGAAAGGCCACATCGCCGAGCTGCTCGGGCACGATTCGGTGGAGGGCACCGACTGCTACAAAATTAAGCTGACCCTGAAGAACGGCGACATCCGTATTTATTTTCTCGACGCCGATTCTTTCCTCGAACTGAAAATCGAATCGCAGAACATCGTGCGCGGCACCACCCAATATTCAGAGACCTACTACGGCGACTACGAGCAGGTCGACGGAATTTATTACGCGTTCGAATACGAGCAGGGCTCTAAGGGTAGCTCCAGTTCCAGCCGCGCTAAATTCACCGTAGAAAAAATCGAAGTAAACATTCCGCTGGCTGAAAGCTTGTTTGCCATGCCCCCGTCGCCACCCGCCAAACCTGCGGCACCAGCCCCGGGAGGTGCACAGTGAATTCCTTCGTGAAAACCTCGATGACCACACTCAAAGCCACTCTGATTATTCTCTCGCTCTGCGTCGCCGCCGTTCTTCCCGCCCGTGCGCAAGACGCCAAGTTCGACTCGGACACCATCTCCGGACTCGGCGCCCGCAATATCGGTTCGGCCGAAATGAGCGGCCGCGTTTCCGCGCTTTCCGCGGTGAAAGAAAACGGACGCCTCACCGTCTACATCGGCGCAGCCAGCGGTGGCGTCTGGAAATCCTTCAACGGCGGCACCACCTTCAAACCGGTTTTCGACAAACAGCCGGTCCAATCCATCGGCGCCATCGCCATCGACCCGCAGAATCCCCAAACCATCTGGGTTGGCACCGGTGAAGCCTGGACCCGCAACAGTGTCTCGATCGGCGACGGCATCTACCGCTCCACCGACGGCGGCGAGAACTGGGAAAACCTGGGCCTGAAAAATTCCGAACGCATCGCCAAAATCCTGATCGATCCGAAGGACGGCAACATTGTCTACGCCTGCGTCCCCGGAAAGCTGTGGAGCGATTCCGATGACCGCGGCGTCTACAAGACTACCGACGGCGGCAAGACCTGGAACAAAATCCTGAAAGGCGCCAATCTTTCCACCGGCTGCTCGATGATGTCCATGAGCTCCGCCGATTCCAAAACTCTTTTCGCCGGCCTGTGGGATTTCCGCCGCAAGGGCTGGACCTTCCGCTCCGGCGGCGACAGCCCGACCGCGCCCAGTGGCAGCGGCTTGTTCACTTCCACCGACGGCGGCGCCACCTGGTCCGAGCTCGAGCAGGCCAACGCGAAAGGCCTGCCTCCGAAGCCCTGGGGCCGCGTGGCGGTAACCATCGCGCCTTCGAAACCGAATGTGGTTTACGCACTGATCGAATCTCCCCGCAGCGCGCTGTTTCGCTCCGACGACGGCGGCAAGACCTGGCAGGAACGCGATCGCAGCCAGTACATGGTCTGGCGCCCGTTTTATTTCGCGAACCTGATCGTCGATCCCAAAAATGAAGACAAGATCTACAAGCCGGACCTGACTCTGATTCTCAGCGAAGATGGCGGCAAAAGTTTCAGCCCTATCGGCGGCAGCGCCCACGGCGATTTCCACGACGTCTGGATCGATCCTGAAAATACCAATCGCCTGATCGCCGGTGACGATGGCGGCGTCTGGTATTCCTACGACAGCGGCAACAACTGGTGGAAGGCGGAAAATCTTCCGATTTCGCAGTTCTATCACGTCAGCGTGGACGATGCCGATCCTTTCCACGTCTACGGCGGCCTGCAGGACAATAATGCCTGGATGGGCGATTCCTCGTTTCCCGGTGGTATCACCAACCACCAGTGGCAGGCGTTTCGCGGTGGCGACGGCTTCTGGGCCTTCTCCGATCCGGCCGATCCGAATTACGCCTACGCCGAATCACAGGGCGGCAGCCTCCAGCGTTGGAATAAAATTACGCTCGAATCCCGCGACATTCAGCCCAAACCGAAATACGGCGAGGGCAAGTTGCGCTTCAACTGGAACACGCCGATTCACATGAGCCCGAACGAAAAGGGCACGATTTACATCGGCGCGCAATTTCTGTTCCGCTCTCGCGATCATGGCCAGACCTGGGACCGCATTTCTCCCGACCTGACCACCAACGACCCGGAAAAACAGAGGCAGGAACAATCCGGCGGCGTGACGGTCGACAATTCCTTCGCTGAAATGCACACGACCATTTATTCCATCAGCGAATCTCCGCGCGACGGCCAAACCATCTGGGTCGGCACCGACGACGGCAATCTGCAAATTACTCGCGACGGTGGCAAGACCTGGACCAACGTCGTCGGCAATGTCCCGAATCTCCCGAAGGCCTCGTGGGTTTCCTGGGTCGAAGCCAGCCGTTTCGACGCTTCAACCGCCTACGCCGCATTCGACCGCCACACCTTTGGCGACATGGACCCTTACGTTTTCAAAACCACCGACGCCGGAAAAACCTGGACGCCTGTGGTCGGCAAAGATTCAGGCGTGCGCGGCTTCGCGCACGTGATCAAGGAGGACAGCGAAGTTCCCAGCCTGCTTTTCATGGGCACGGAATTCGGCCTGTGGGTCTCGCTCGATAGCGGCGCGCACTGGGCGCAATATAAAGGCAACGAATTTCCCGACGTCCCGGTGCGCGACATCGTCGTGCAGGCCCGCGATTCCGCGCTGGTCGTCGCCACCCACGGTCGCGGCATTTGGATCGTCGACGACATCACGCCCCTGCGCAAACTGACACCCGAAATCATGTCTAAGGATGCAGTCTTCGTGATGGGCAAGCCCACTCAACAGCGCCTGAACGCTTCCGGCGGCTGGGGCGATGGCGCCGCCGTTTTCATCGGCCCCAATCCGCCCGACGGCGCCGAAATTTCCTACTACCAGAAAAAACGCCACATCTACGGCAAGATGAAGATCGAAGTCTTCGACGACGCCGGAAAATTGGTCGACACGCTTCCGGCCAATAGCCGCCGCGGCCTGAGCCGCGTCGAATGGTCCATGCAGTTGAAGGCTCCGCGCGTTCCGCCCGCGGCCACCGCGGCTTTTGAAGCCGCCACCGGCCCGCGCCTGGTTCCCGGCACCTACACCGTGAAAATGACCCGCGGCACCGAAACCTACACCACGCCGCTGGTCGTCACCCTTGATCCGCGCGCGAAATATACACTCGATGACCGCAAGCAGAATTTCGCGGCGGTCATGCGCGTCTACAATCTGCTGGGCGACATGACCTTCGACGTCGAGCGCATCAACGGCGTTCGCGACGAACTGAATGAACGCGCCGCGAAACTGCCCGCCGGCGATCCGCTACGCAAGCAGCTCGAAACGCTCGTGAGCCAGTGCGAAGAAATGCGCAAAAAGATTGTCGCCACCACCGAAGGCGGCGCCATCACCGGCGAAGAACGCATCCGCGAGCACACCACTCAACTTTACGGCGAGCTGACCAACTACGAAGGCCGTCCCGCCGACTACCAGATCGCCCGCATCGATTCGCTAAAGCACGAACTCGACGACGTCGCCACGCAGTTCGACGCCTTCGTCGCCAAAGACCTGCGCAATGCGAGCGCGGCGCTGCAGAAGAAAAAACTAACGCCAATTGCTCCGATGTCTCGCGGGGAGTGGGACAAGTCGAGCGCCGAGTCGGAATCCGCAGCGCCCGCGCCCGGCGCAATGCAATTTCGTGAGCGCGACTGATAGGAAATTAGGGTGATTGGAAAATTCGACCGGGGCGGTTTGGTCAGAACTGCGCTTCGAATTTGCTGAACGCAGCTTCTTCGTTCCACTGCAGCCGCGCTTTTTCGCTCGTCGCCAGAAATTCCTGGCATGCGCGGGACGGCTCGCTCATTTTTCCTGCGTCCTGAACGCAAACCGGAACAACGGTGAAATCGTCCGGCTTCGTCCACAAATTCGCTCCCGGCAAAAACGCATGTTCCAGGCTGGCGCGGACCATCCGCTTCAGCGTCGGATAATCGACGCGATATCCCAGCACCGCCCGCCGGAAATACCAGGTAATTTGCGACCGCACGATCCCTTCGTCATCGGTCGCAATCGCCACCGGCACGCCCGCGCGCAAATAAATCGGCAGCACGTTTTCGTCGCCGGTCATCCCGCGCACCAGTTCGTGGCTATAGACGCAATCCTCAACCAGAATGTGCCGCTGCGCCATTTCCGCCAGCAAGCCTGGCACATCTTTTTCGTAAATCACGTCGAGCCCATGTCCGATGCGCTCCGCGTGTCCCACTTCGATCGACTGCCGAATGTGCGAGACCAGAAATTCGTCGGGCCGCACTTCGCCGGGCGTCAATTCACCCGCATGCAATGAAATATGCACATTGGGATAAACGCGGTGCAGGTAATCCAGCATCCGCATGTGCAAATCGAAATCGTGCAATGCCCGGTATTCATCCTGCGACTGCACCAGGTTCACCCCGACTACGCGCGGGTCCACGCTGGAAATCTCGAACGCCGCCACCATCTGCGCAAAAACCTGTTCCTTGGGAAACGCGCGCAGCACTTGATTCAGATAACGCACGGTTATGAGACATCCGGGATCAGATTCGGTTACCGTAAACCCGTACTTCGCCTTCTGGCCTTCGCAGCCGAGCACCGCGTGCATTTTCTGCTCGGCCTGGTCCAGATTTTTGCGGCCGTCGGCAACGACTTGACTCATTCCGCCCGCCAGCAGCTTCGCGCGCATCGCCGCGAAATCGTCATTCCATTCGAGCGTGCGGCCCAACTTGATCGCTTCGCCCTGGTCCGGCGTCAGCATAGTCTCCAGATAAATTTCATTTTGCGCCCCGGCGCGATTCGCCACTTCGGCCAGCATCTCGCCCCAGTGCCCGCTCGTCACCGGATCGAATTTTCCAAACGCCGCGAAAAAATGATGCCGAATGTCGCGATCGTCGGGCGCGGGAACGAAATTGCGGATCGACCAGCTATCGATCACGTGATTGCGCAGCGGAAAATCGGTCAACGCCTGCGCGGCCGGAACCCGGCCCGCAGCCGCATCACACGGAGGCGCCGACAAAGTCGCGGCCACCTTGTCGATGCACAACCCGTCTTCCACCGCGTAATCGATGTAGCTCTCCGCGTACACCGCGCCGGTCAGGTGATTGTGCAAGTCGCCGCCCTTGGGCATGCGATCCAGAAAATCGAGCAGCAGCGCGGGATTATTGCGAACCGATTCGAGGTATTGCGCGGCGCGGTCGGCGGGGAATCCAGATTGCGTCCGGGCTGGACGCGCAACTGCAGCCAGCATTCCAGCGATCAGCGCGCAGGTGAGCAGTATCTTTTTCATTCGTTGGGTCTTGCTTAATACTCTTCGGCCAGCGGCGACGTCCCGGTTCGCCAAAACCGTGGCGCATCGTTCACAAATTCCACGCCGGCCAAAACCTGCCCGCCCGCCGACTGGATCAGTCGCACGACCCGCGCTTGCAGCTCTTCCTCGGTCTGCAAATTGGTCAGCACGATTTTCTGCCAGCACGCCACATTCGCCGAAATCGCTAGCAGCGCTCCGCGCGCGCTTACGTTCACCGATTCGGTGTGCTCGGTGAAGGGCTCGCCTGCCTCGTATCCATAGACCAAAACCGGCATGCTGATCGGCAAGCGCGCCGCCCGCCGCTTATTTCGTAGCACGCCGAGCCCGTTTTCGCTCGACCCGCGCGTCACCAATCCCAATTTTTTCAAAAGCGTCCGAACCGCGCCCACACATTCCTCCAACCGAAATGCCCACGATTGAAAGAGCCGGACTGGGGGCCGCTCCCGCGATCGTCCGCTATTCTAAATTACTCCCGCGTTTCAGGCGGCCCGTTTGCGGCGGCTGTTGCCAACCGGCACGTTTCAAGCGGATCGTTTCAAGCAGATCGTTTCGCCGGCCGGCTCGGCTTCTTGGGATTCAGGATCACGTTCATCAGCGACTGCGCCGCTGCGGTAAGCGGCCGGTCCTTGCGATACACCAGATACAACCGTCGCACCACTTTCATCTGCCGAATCGTCAACTCGCGCAAATCGCCGCGCGCCAGTTCGTCCACCACGCACATACGCGGCACGATGGCCACGCCCTTTTTCATTTCCACAAAACGCTTGATGCTTTCGATCGTCGGCAACTCCACATCCATGCGCAACGGCACGCGATGTTCGGCGAACATCTGCACCACCCGGTGCCGGTACGGCGATTCCACGATGTGCGCGACAAAAGTCTCTTCGCCCAGCGCCGTGATGTCCACTTCGCGCCGCTTGGCCAGCTTGTGCTCCGGCCACACCACCAGCACCAGCGAATCGCGATAGAACTCCACGGTCGTCAGCTCGCGCTCTTCCGGCAAATACGAAATCACTCCAATATCGAGCTGGTGATTCAGCAATTCCCGCGGAATGGCCCGCGAAAATACCCGGTGCACCCGCAAATGGATTCCCGGATGCATATCCCTAAAACGGTCGAGCGCCGGCAGCAGCGCATGAATCGAGCTTTCATTGACTCCCAGCGAAATTTGCCCGCGCTCGAGTCCCTTCAGTTCCTGCAACCCTTTGCGAATTTCTTCGCGCATATTCAGCATGCGCTCCGCATATTCCAGCAGCAGCACGCCCGCGTCGGTCAGCGTCTTGGCGCCCGACCCCGGAACAAACAACGGCTGGCCCACCCACTCCTCCAGCTTGCGCATGGCGATGCTGATCGCCGGCTGGGTGCGAAACAGCTTGGCTGCCGCCCGCGAATAGCTCTTCTCGTTCGCCACCATCTGAAACGTCTGTAGCGCCGCCAGGTCCACAAAGCCTCCCTAAGCCCTGAACTTATTGTATAAGAGAGATTTATCCCACATGCAACTACTATAAATTGGACCCGGTTGCCTTGGCGCCCAATAATAGATAGGTCTAAAGGAGCCTCGATTTGGACCAGGTTCATATTTTCGACACCACGCTGCGCGACGGCGAACAGTCGCCCGGCTTCTCCATGCACCGCGAAGAGAAGCTGCAGCTGGCCCGTCAGCTCGAATCTCTCGGTGTCGACGTGCTGGAAGCTGGTTTTCCCATCGCCTCGCCCGGCGATCTCGCTTCGGTTCGCGCCGTGGCCGAGGAAATCTCCTCCTGCCGCGTGGCCGCACTAGCCCGCGCCCGCCAGGACGACGTAGACGCTGCGCTGCACGGCATCGAACCTGCCGCCCAACCGCGCCTGCACATTTTTCTAGCCACTTCCGATCTGCATCTGAAACACAAGCTGCGCATTTCCCGCGCTGAAGCGCTCGATCAGATTACTTCCATGGTTCGCTACGGCCGCCAGCACTGCGACGACGTGGAATTCTCCGCCGAAGATGCCAGCCGTACCGACCACGCCTTCCTGCTCGAAGTTATCGTGGCTGCCGCCCAGGCCGGCGCCAACGTCATCAATCTTCCCGACACCGTGGGCTACACCACGCCCGATGAATACGCGCAGATTTTTCGCACCGCGCGCACAGCGCTGAAGGATTATCCCGAAGTCGTGCTGAGCGCCCATTGCCACAACGATCTGGGCCTCGCCGTCGCCAATTCGCTCGCCGCCATCTCCGCCGGAGCCCGCCAGGTCGAATGCACCATCAACGGCATCGGCGAACGCGCTGGCAACGCTTCGCTCGAAGAAATCGCCGTCGCGCTGCATGTGCGTCAGGCCCACTACGGCGCCGGTACCGGCCTTTGCCTCGAGAAAATTTATTCCACAAGCCGCCTGCTCAGTTCGGTTACCGGAATCAGTGTCCCACCCAACAAAGCGGTCGTCGGCGCCAACGCTTTCGCCCACGAAGCCGGCATTCACCAGGACGGCATTCTTAAGAATCCGCTGACCTACGAAATCATCGTTCCGGAAAAAGTCGGTGTCTCTTCCCGCCGTCTCATTCTTGGAAAACACTCCGGCCGCAATGCTTTGCGCTCCCGCCTCGACGAGCTAGGCTATGCCATCACCGACGCCGAATTGGCGGAGTGCTACACGCTCGCGACCAGCCGCGCCGATGTGGCCAAAGAAGTCACCGACCGCGACTTGCTTTCGATCATTCACAACGTGCGCCGCAGCCACTCGCAGGCCGTCGCCGATCACAGTTCCGCAGCAGCCGCGCAATAAACCGGCAGCGCGGCGCCAATATAGAACGGACACCGAACGAACATCGAAGGAGATGTATTCCATGCCTGGCGTAACCAAGACCATTGCAGTGCTCCGCGGCGACGGCATCGGCCCCGAAGTCACCGGCGCGGCGATTCAAATCCTCGAAGACTGCGCCAAATCGTTCGAGCATAAGTTCGAATTCCGCGAACTGGCTTTCGGCGGCGCCGCCATCGATCGCTTCGGCGTTCCGCTGCCCGATGAAACCCTGGCCGGCTGCCGCTCGGCCGACGCGATTCTGCTGGGCGCCATCGGCGGCCCCAAATGGGCCGCGATGCCTCTCGATAAGAGTCCCGAAGCGGGCCTGCTGAAGATCCGCAAAGAACTCGGTCTCTACATTAATCTTCGTCCGATTCGCCTGCGCCCCGCTTTGCGCGGCATTTCGCCGCTGCGCCGCGAACGCATCGCCGACTGCGATTTCGAAATCATTCGCGAACTATCCGGAGACATTTATTTCGGCGCGCATGAAATGCACGGGACCGGCGCCAAGGCTTACGCCCGCGACGTCGCCGAATACTCGGTCGCCGAAATCGAGCGCGTCGCCCGCTACGCTTTCGAACGCGCCGAAGCTCGCAACCGCCGTCTGGCCAGCGTGGACAAGGCTAACGTCCTGGCCACCTCGCGCCTCTGGCGCGATACCGTCGCGCGCATCGCCGCCGATTATCCCAACGTCACCGTTGAGCATCTTTACGTCGATAACGCCGCGATGCAGCTGCTCCTGAAGCCTGCGCAATTCGATGTGATTCTCACCGGCAATCTCTTCGGCGATATTCTCAGCGACGAAGCCGCCGCCCTCGCCGGCTCCATCGGCTTGATTCCTTCCATGAGCCGCGGCCGTGACGGTTTCCCCGCGCTGTACGAGCCGATTCACGGCTCCGCTCCGACGCTCGCCGGAAAAGACATCGCCTGTCCGCTCGGCGCGATCTTCTCCGCGGTGCTGATGCTCCGCGAATCCTTCGGCCTCGAACTCGAAGCGCAATGGATCGAAGCCGCCGTCGATCACGTCCTCGACCACGGCTTCCGCACCATCGACATCACCGAGCCTTCCGCGCGCGTGCTGACCGCCTCCGAATTCACCAGCCACATCCGCGCAGAACTCCACGACGCGCTGGTTCACTCCGAGCGCTATGGCTGGGGTGTCTAAATTTTCGTTTTGGAAATTTTTAACTGCGGTCTTAGTCCGTACGCAGGGTAGGAATCGTCTCTAGCGTTTCTTCAGCACCAGGGAGCTGGCGATCATGTCGTGCAGCGCCTGTTTCTTTTCCGTGAATCCCGCCATGATGTAACCAATCCCCAGCGGTATCAGCCCGGTGATGAGCTTCGCGAAGAATCTCCCCGTAGCCCGCGCAAACGTCACCGGCCGGTCGTTTAGATCCGTCACGATCAAGCCCAGCGCCATTTTTCCTAGCGTCGCCTGATACTCCGAACTTTCCATCCAGGCGTGATAAATCCAGCTCACCACCAGGCTCAGCAGCGAAGCGATCAGGAGCGCCGAAATAAACGCGACCGGAAATTCGCCGGTCCCATCCTGCATTCCCTGAATCATCGCGTGGAAATAGCCCACGCCCACCGACGCAATCGCCAGCAGCGCCACCACTCCAAAAATCACGCCCAGCACGATGCTATCGATAATGTAGGCCAAGAACCGCAGCCAGAATCCCGCGTAAGGCGAGGGCACCGCGATCGTCGCCCGCGCCGGAGGGTAACCCGGATTTCCATAGGCCGCCGGCGCTCCGGGCCCCGCGGAAATCACCTGCGCCGCGGCTCGTGGAGCCACGCCCGTGGCTTGGCCGCACGCGCTGCAAAAGACCGTATCGTCCGCCTGCTGCGTTCCGCATTTCGAACAGTACATTTTGCTCCTGAGGCCCGCGAATCACCTGTGGTCCTCGACGCGCTGGTTACAGTTTGCGCAAAACCAAACAACTCGCAATCATGTCGTGAATCGCCTGCTTCTTTTCCGTGAATCCGATACAGATACAATCAATAACGTAATATAGACCGCCAAGAGAAGGAATGAGGGTTGCGCCGCGCCCCGCAAAAAAGCGGCCGCTTGCCCTGCCGAATGTAACTCGACGGCCTTCCATGTCGGTGACCATCAAGCCCAGGGCCTTCTTACCTGGAGTACCCTGCCACGTCGAACTCTCGAACAGGCCATGATAAACCCACCCCACGAGTACCGCGATAAGACCAATGATCACGAGGAGGAATAGTTTGGAGCCGAGAGTCGTCATCGCCGTCGCCGGATCCTGAAGGTTTTGCAGGTCCTGCGTGTTCTTCAGAAACCTAAAAAAGATGAGGATGTACACCGGTGCCAAGGGAATCGAGATAATCAATCCGTCGATGATGGCCGCCACCAGCCGCAGCCAGAATCCGGCGTAGGCCACGTTCGGAGCCGCCGGAACCGGCCAGGACTGCCCAGACGGTGCCGGTGTATAGCTGGCTGCTGCGGGCGGCATGTTTCCCGGCATAGGAGCCGCTACACTCGCCGGCGTTGCAACGGAATAGCCCGTAACCGGCTGGCCGCACGCGCTACAGAATGGTTTCCCTGGTTCTACGTTCGCCCCGCATTTTGAACAGAACATCGGACCTCCCGCGCCCGGCACAGCGTTCGCCGCTTGGTTGCGCATCGTAACGAACCCGCGCTCGGCGGGTCAACCTCGAAATCGTTCAGTCGCAGCGGAAAACCGGCGGCCGGGCCGCGGTAATCGCGGCAAGTTGCGTAACGCGCGTCGCCTCACTTACACTCGATGCGTTCCACCACTTCGGGTCGAAAGAGGGCTGCATGCGAATTCACTTCACCAGCACCGCAAGAATCCTGGCCGGCACATTTTTCGCGCTGGCGCTCTTCGCCTCTGGCTACTTGGCCGGGCAGAACCGCTTCGGCCAGCCTAAGACCATTCTTCACGTGGTCGAATTGAAGTGGAATCCTGCCGCGACGGACGCCGACAAGCAAAAGGCCCTCGAAGGAATCAAGGACATGGCCGCCAAAGTTCCCGGCATCAAGAATATCTGGATTAAGGGCGAGCGCATGCAGCCCCGCGATTTCAACGCCGCCTACGCCATCGAATTCCGCGATCGCGATGCCGCCGACGCCTACGCCGAGAGCAAAGTCCACGCCGCCTGGGAATTGCAGTATGTCCCGCTGCGCGAAGCCAGCATTTCCATCCAGGTCACCAATCCATAGACGCGCGTCTTCGAAAAAGCTCTTACGGTTTGGCCGGTGCATCGAGTGCGGTCGCGGCTTCCGCCTCCTGCTTCTTCCTTTCCACCTCAAATTTCACTTCGTCCTGCAGCACGTAATCTTGATACCCAGCAGGATCGATGAACGGATTTTTTGCCGCCCCTTTTTTCATCGCTTCGCGCTTCCCGCTGAGGTCAAAGAATTGCCCATGCGCGCCCAGAAATACGTCGCAGGGCAACGCCTTCCACACGCGAAACGCCTTTTCGTAATCCGCCGCAATTCCAGGGTAGCTTTCCGGATGTCCGGGACGTGCGACCAGTTGGTACCCGCCTAAGACGCTCGCGCTGCACACGAATACCACGTGATAGTCGTGTCCCGCTTCCGTCGCGGTCATCGTCCACGTGGTGCAGCCGCGCGTGTGGCCCGGGGTCAGATGCGCCGTCAGCGTCGTCGTGCCTAGGCTCACCGTATCGCCGTCGTAAATCACGCGGTCCGGCTGAACCGCGGGAAATAAATCGGCATCGCCAAAAAAGAAATCACCGTGCCCGCCGCGCGCGATTTGCTGCGCGTCGCCATCCATCACGTCGAGTTTAGCGCCTGTACTTTTTTTCAATTCCGCCAGCCCGCCCGCGTGATCGAAATGCGCGTGTGAATTGAGCAGCATCTTCACGTCGCCCAGCTTGAATCCCAGCGTCTTGATGTTCGCTTCAATCTGCGGCGCGGTTTGCACGAACCCGCCATCGAGCACGATGTCGCCCGCCGAAGTGCGAATCAGATACGAAGCCACGTCCGAAGCTCCCACGTAATATATGTTTCCGATAATGTGAAATGGCTCGACCGGCTGATTCATGTCGTGGAGCTGCTCCGCCGTCTGTGCCGAGACAGCGCTCGCGCTGAGTGCCAACAGAAATGGGATCGACATCATGCGCATCCAGATTGGCCTTACTCCGTTAGTGATTTTCATTCCCGATCCTTTCCGCCGCGTTTCCATTTTGCCATCGAGAGAACCACAATTCACCTGATCCCTCCTACAGCGCAAACCGTATTGATGCCGTAAAAGTGATGGCGATAAATTTGTATCCGAAGGAGCGAGCCATGATCAAAAAAGTCAAAGCAGGCTACAAAGTCACTTCTGAGAAAGGAAAAAATCTCGGCGGCCCATACAAAACGCGCGAAGAAGCGGAGAAGCGACTGCGCCAAGTGGAGTATTTCAAGCACAACAAATAGGGAAGCGCGTTTCATGTCGAAACAGAATTTTCTTCGTCGGCGAATTTCCACAGATCCCGCGAATATCCACAAGAAGTCTGCCAAAAAAACATTTCGTTAATGCTTGACGTTTTTCTGAAAGGTGCTATATTCTCCTGATGTCAGCGGGTGTCTGCGAAAGCAGATTCCGGACTGATAGACGGGTTTCAGCCTTTCTCATTCAAGAGGTGAGTTTGGGTACAAACACCGGGTAATCCGCAATCGAGCTTCGAGCACTTCCGTCCCTAGTGGCCACGCAGAGAAGCGGCCCGCAGGCAGGACGGATTCGCCCGGCGCTTGTTGCCGGGTTTTTTCTTGCGCAAAAGGGTTTTGAGCTTCGGCACAGAAAACCTTGGCGCACTCCCCCGGGAGGGGAGACAATCCAGTCGGAAGTTGTTGACAGGATTGAGGTTCTTTGACAACTGAAGGAAGCTGGCACTATGATACGCGAGTTTCAAGTCTCGCGTAATCGTAGTAAACCGCAAATATTTGCTCGAGTGTAGCGCAATGTGGAAAGGCGAATTTACTCCACGCGCGGGGTCGGCCCTTTGCATGAGTGATCATCCAAAGACCGGCGATGGCGACGTGTTGGGTAAGTTTTATGGTTAAGCTACTAAGGGCGTACGGTGGATGCCTTGGCGCCAACAGACGACGAAGGACGTGGCAAGCTGCGATAAGCCTCGGGGAGCCGCAAGCAGGCTTTGATCCGGGGATTTCCGAATAGGGAAACCTATCCTGGTAAAACCAGGTTATGGCCGACTGAATACATAGGTCGGTACAAGTCAACCCAGGGAAGTGAACCATCTCAGTACCTGGAGGAAAATAAATCAACGAGATTCCGAAAGTAGCGGCGAGCGAAATCGGAACAGCCCAAACCGGGATATTTATATCCCGGGGTTGTAGGATCCCATAAGTAGAGTTACCAATCCGGAGGCTAGGTGAACTTGCTGGAAAGCAGGGTCAAAGAGGGTGAAAACCCCGTAGCCGAAAGCTTACCGGACTCGAAGGGATATCCTGAGTACCACGGGGCACGAGAAACCCAGTGGGAATCCGGGGAGACCACTCTCCAAGGCTAAATACTCGTTGGCGACCGATAGTGAACTAGTACCGTGAGGGAAAGGCGAAAAGAACCCCTGCTAGGGGAGTGAAATAGAACCTGAAACCGTATGCTTACAAGCAGTCAGAGGGCTATGCCGCGTCTTCGGATGCGGAAAGGCCTGATGGCGTGCCTCTTGCTTAATGAGCCGGCTAGTTATTCTCACACGCAAGGTTAAGCGCAAGCGAGCCGTAGCGAAAGCGAGTCCGAATAGGGCGACAAGTGTGTGGGAATAGACGCGAAGCGGGATGATCTACCCTTGGCCAGGTTGAAGGTCGCTTAACCGCGACTGGAGGACCGAACCGGTGTGAGTTGAAAATCGCTCGGATGAGCTGAGGGTAGGGGTGAAAGGCTAATCAAATTCCGTGATAGCTCGTTCTCCCCGAAATGCCTTTAGGGGCAGCCTCGTATGATTTGCCACGGTGGTAGAGCACTGAATGGACTAGGGTCCCATCCAGGATACCGAATCCAATCAAACTCCGAATGCCGTGTACAACAGTACGGGAGTGAGACTACGGGGGATAAGCTCCGTGGTCGAGAGGGAAAGAACCCAGAACGCCAGCTAAGGTCCCAAACTGTAGACTAAGTGGGAAAGGACGTGTGAGCGCACAGACAGCCAGGAGGTTGGCTTAGAAGCAGCCATCCTTTAAAGAAAGCGTAACAGCTCACTGGTCAAGTGTTCACGCACCGACAATCCAACGGGGCTAAGTCTACGACCGAAGCTGCGTAATTAACATCACCTCCGGGTGATGTCATTTGGTAGGGGAGCATTCTGTCGTGTTCGACGGTAGATCGAGAGAACTACTTGACGCGACGGAAGAGACTCTGCCGGCATAAGTAGCGATAAACACGATGAGAACTCGTGTCGCCGAAAGTCTAAGGTTTCCTGAGGAAGGTTAATCCGCTCAGGGTTAGGCGGGTCCTAAGGTGAGGCCGAGAGGCGTAACTGATGGACAACAGGTCAACATTCCTGTCCCGCCATTTGAACGTTATACGATGGGGTGACGCAGAAGGATAGGGGAGTCGGGTGATGGATGTCCCGATGTCTCGGTGCAAGCTGGATCCCGCAGGAAAATCCACGGGGTCATTCAACAGTCAGACCGGGTCCGAGGCCACACGGCCGCAAAGTCTCTGATTTCACGCTGCCAGGAAAAACCTCTAAGGAGTTCAAGTGGTGCCCGTACCTCAAACCGACACAGGTAGACAAGGTGAATATCCACAGGCGCTCGAGAGAACGCTGGCTCAGGAACTAGGCACATTAGCCCCGTAACTTCGGGAGAAGGGGTGCCGCGCTAGGGTTTATAGCCCGAGGCGGCCGCAGTGAAATGCGTTCGGCGACTGTTTAACAAAAACACAGCTCTCTGCTAAGTCGAATACGACGTATAGGGGGTGACGCCTGCCCGGTGCCGGAAGGTTAAAGGGAGGGCTTAGCTGTCGCAAGACAGCGAAGGCCTGATCTGAAGCCCCGGTGAACGGCGGCCGTAACTATAACGGTCCTAAGGTAGCGAAATTCCTTGTCGGGTAAGTTCCGACCTGCACGAATGGCGTACCGATCGAACGACTGTCTTGGCCAACGGCTCGGCGAATTTGTGGTTCCGGTGAAGACGCCGGATGCCCGCATCTAGACGGAAAGACCCCGTGCACCTTAACTGCACTCTGGTCATGATTAACGGTACTGCCTGCGTAGGATAGGTGGGAGCCTGGGATCCCTTGGTTTCGGCTGAGGGGGAGGCAACGGTGAAATACCACCCTGATAGTTCTGTCGCTCTAACTTGCACCCCTAGACGGGGTGGAGGACACGGCCAGACGGGTAGTTTGACTGGGGCGGTCGCCTCCTAAACGGTAACGGAGGCGCTCAAAGCTCGGCTCAGGCGGATTGGAAACCCGCCGTGGAGTGCAAGAGCATAAGCCGGGTTGACTGCGAGACACACAGGTCGAGCAGGCACGAAAGTGGGATCTAGTGATCCGGTGGTTCTGCGTGGAAGGGCCATCGCTCAACGGATAAAAGGTACGCCGGGGATAACAGGCTGATCTAAGCCAAGAGTTCACATCGACGCTTAGGTTTGGCACCTCGATGTCGGCTCATCGCATCCTGGGGCTGTAGAAGGTCCCAAGGG
>DASWVE010000042.1:0-41115 GCA_036401315.1 Candidatus Acidiferrales bacterium | reverse complement strand
TTGGTGGTCGATTGATACGGCGCCGTCGGACTCTGCGGCCCCAGCAACGGGTTCAATACGCTGATCGCCTGGTTGTAATGCTGGAAGACGAAGTCGGCGGAGAAATGCTTGGTACCGCCACCAACATTGAATCCGTAGGCGTTGTTGTGCGCCGATTCCGGCGTGCAGTCCGCGGCCGTCCAGGTAGCGGAAGCCGAGTAGCAGCCGCCGGAACCATCGGCGAATTTATACATCGCGCCGAAATGGACCGGACCGTAGGTCAGCTTATATTTCACGGCGGTGTCCCAACGGGTGTTCTCGGTGTCGCCGCCGCCGGCCGTGGTGCCGTTGTACCCGATGTAAGAAAAGGCATAGCTGCCGCCGGCCGGATCGTAGGCCAGCACCACATCGGTGCCCAACGCGCGTTGACGCCCGAAGGTCAGCGTGCCGTAATGATCGGACGATACACCGCCATAGTATTCGTCGTTGAAAGGCTGGCCCGCGCGCGCGCCGTCGATGGCGTACGAATACGCGGCCCGGGGCAGGCCGTTGTTGATGTACTGCGTGGCCGACGCGTTGGCCAGCAAGCCCGACTGCGGATTGATGCCGGTGGAACCGTTGAAGACGACATACCATCCCGGCGCAAATTGCTCCTTGCCCCGGATGCCGATGCCGGTCTGCTGCAAATTGTTCGGCGCCAGAACGAAGCGCGATCCCCGCGCGTTGCGGTTTACCAGCGACGCGCCTTCATAGTTGTAGCCGTTTTCAGGCAGGCCGTGGCTCACCCAGCCCACGCCGACGTCATACGCGCCGTACACGGTGATGCCATGCCAGGTCAGCGTGCAATCGGTGGTGGCGAATTCGTGGCCGCTGGTGCAGGGGTCAGGAGCGTTTGTAGCAGCCCGCGCTTCCAGCACCTGGACTTGATTGAGCGCCACGGTCTCGGTGCCGTTTACGTTGACCGACTCGATGTCGGCGATCTTGAAGCCCGTCGCGGTAAATTTCAGGCGATACTCTCCGGCCGGCAGGTTGGAGAACCGGTAGATGCCGTCCGGCCCGGTCCTTTCTTCGCGGGCCTCGCTCGCACCTCTACTCGTAGCCGTCACCACCACGTTTTCGAGCGGATGGCTCGCTTTGTCGGTCACCTTGCCGGTGATAGCCCCGGTTGGAGCTTGTGCTCGGCTGACGAACGGACACAGGAATAGAACGGCAAAGGCTGCCAGGAGGAAAACTTCCAAAATCCTTCGCGCTATTGGTGTGTCCATGACTATCTCCTCTTTAAGCTCTTGATGTTGGCTGTCATGCCGTGTGACTGGCCTGGTATCCGCAAAAGCCGCAGCGTTCCTTCAATAATGAGGAATCGCTTATATACGAATAAAAGCAAACATGTCAATCGCTTCGATACGGTTAGTGACCTGTTTTGAGAAAGTGCCAGAGACGAGCGCCCGATAAACGGCTCACCGGGAACTGGCCCACAATGGACGAACTCTGACGAGAAGAAAACGTTGGAGAGCTGTAGTGGTAGCGGTACCGGGAATCGAACCCGGGTTTTCAGGTTGAGAACCTGACGTCCTAGACCCCTAGACGATACCGCCAGAATGGTGTGAAAAGCAGCCCAAGCAGTTTCGCATGTCCGAAATCATCGCGCAAGACTTCGCCCGCAACCCAAATTCGGTGCTGCCACAAATAAAAAAGGCGCTCCGAAATCCGGAGCGCCTGTCTCAATCCTGAACCAGCCTGAACCACAAAGAGGGGCGGCAACTTCCGCCGCCCCTCTACTAGCCTAGGGCAGGTAGTAGCGGAACGAAGTGAACAGCATGTTGTCCAGCGCGTGCGGGCCGGCGGTCGAACCCGACGTTGCACCCACACCCGACCACGTGTTCTTCGTTATGTACGAATACTGCGTCCCGAACTGCATGCGGCCCTTGGGCCCGTTGTAGAACCGGTACCAGAAGCCGATCGTGCCTTCCAGGATGTTGCGCGTGTCGCCGTCGCAGTTCGAGAGCCCGCCCGGAATGAAACCGCTCGAGCCCAGAACTGCGGTGGTGTTGATCGCACCGGCCGGAGAAGCCAGCGGCAAGGTTTCCACCGAGCAGCCATCGTCCCGCCGTGCGAAGTTTCCGTAGCCGGTCTTTCCGCTGTTGAACGTCGTGCGGCCCGCATATTCGCCGCCCGCGTTAAGGTAAATGTCCAGCTTGGGAGTCGCGTGGAATTCCAGCGTTCCCAAAGTCTGGTAGCTGCGAATCAAAGCCAACGTGCCGTCCGGACGCACGGTCGAATCAGCCAGACCTGCCGTTCCGTAGCGGCCGATTCCATCGCCGCCCAGGAAATGCAGTCCGATGTCCGCGTGCTTGCCCAACGAAATACGCCCGTTGACGCCGATGCCGCCGCCGGTCCGTGAATCGTTGAACGCACCCGAAGTCGCTTGGGTGGAACCCGTCAAAGCGCAGGTTACCGCCGGCGCGACCACAGTTGCCGGCAGCGGTTGCGTGCCATCACCCGGGAACTGCAGGGTAATCGCACCGTGCGCTGCGAAGCAGGGATACACGCGATCGCGGAACGTACTCACGAGGCCAAACACCTCGAAGTGTCCGAACTTCGGATCGAGTGCCGCCTTGAAGACGAAGTCAGGCGTTTTGTTGTAAGCGTACGTGCCAACCGGGTTATACAAACCGCCGCCAACGCCCGGCGCGCCCACCAGGAAGTTCGTGAACGTCGTGGTGCTGATCACCGGAACCGCCACCGTCGTGACTCCGTCCGTGATCGTTGTGGTGGAAGACGCCGGAATTACCGCCGTCGGGTTCCCGTGAACCGTCAGAGTTGTATTAGATCCTTCCACCGAGGCCGCCAGCGTGAACTTCACGTCTTCGCCGAACGTCTTCGATACTCGGATCGCTTCTTGCCGCGCCCAGCTGAATCCCACCGTGTACTGTGGATCGATCGTCATCGGCAAAGCTTCCGAGCGGTTGTCCGTCCCCTTCTTCGTTTCGGTGACCAGGCTCCACATCTGACCACCGGTGATCTGTAAGCCGTTGTCGAATTTCGCCTGCCCCCATGCCTGCCGAATACGCAAGACGTAGCTGTTGCTTTCGTTGTCGTTCGAAGTGATCCCCGCGCCCAAGAAGTCGCTTTCGTAGTATCCGCTCAGTTTGACGGCGTCCAGTTTCCCTTCAGCCAGCAAGCTGATACGCGACTGCCTTGCGCTCGAGTTCCATTCCGTCGTTTGACCGCCCGGATTTCCCGGGAACGGAATGTTGTTCAACGGCGTGTTGATGTCGCCGCCCGTCGCCTTGTTGCGGAAAACCGTTTCTGCCGCCAGGAATCCGCCGGGGGTGATGGTGATACCCTTGAAGCGAATCGCTACCGGATTGTCCCCATTCGGTGCTTGGCCGTCTGCGGTCGAGATCACGCCGTTTCCGAATGCGCGGCTGGGAGGAGCTTCCGCGGAAGACGTGTCCTTCGGCGTATTCGCGGCCTTCAGCTCTTCTTCCATCACTTCCATCTTCTGTTGCTGCGCCTTCATCAAATCGTTCTGCAGCTGAATCTCTCTAGCCTGTGCTGCCAGCAGTTCGCGAACTTGCTGCAATTCGCTTTCGACTTCCGTGGTGCCCGGTGTCGCCGGAGTGGCGGTCGTCGATGTTGCGGCGACCGGCTTTGTGTCGCTAGTCTTGTCCTTGTCTGTGCCGTCGGTTTTCGACGTGCCCTTGTTGTCGTTATCTCCTGGCCAACTGGTTCTTGCCATGACTGGGGTCACGGCGAGGCCAATGGCCAGCAAAGACGTTACGAATCCTCGCATTCCTTCCTCCTTAAATTGACTACTGGGTTCCCTGAATCGTCGAACGGAAAATCTTGAAGACCACTGCCTCGCACACACTCGCCACCCGGTATTGACTCGGTTGCCCAGTACTCAGAACTCTGAGCGTCGGACTGCGATCCAAACTTACGGATTCGAATTTAGAAATTTCGCTCGGACTTTGTTGCCGGACGAATCCCCATGCGCGCCATGACAAGCGTGGCGAAGCTGGCACCTTATTCGGCCCGCTTGAATCCACTGTGACTAGAATGTTAATTGTATGTTACTGGCTATCTCTATCATTCGAGGAGGGTTGCTGGAGCGTCTGGAGCTTTCTGAAAATCAGAAATATTCGCGCAACCTTCGCCGCTTTTAGCTGGCGATGGCCTTTTCGGAGGCCGATTCGGGCAGCAGCACTGGCATGATCCGCCGGAATCGCCGAATGCTGAAAAATCGATGCCGGCAGGGGTCGCACCGGTAGGCCGGGAAGCCCAGCCAACGCTTAATCGTGATCAAAGTCCCATCTTCTACTCGGTCGCGCGCGATGTGCTCAAGATCGAAGTTGCCGCAGCGTGGACAATGCGCATACGCCTCGAAGCTGCTGGCCACCCGCCACGCATAGAATCTCTCGTCGCACGTGTGGCACCGCCACGGCCGCGCTCCGCTCATGCTGTTTACGAAATCCATCACGCCGTCGCGATGCGACCGGAAACAGTCCACGCTTCGGCACTGCGGACAAATCATTGCGCCCCTGGCTTACTCATTTTTTAACCTGCGCAGAATATCGAAAACCGAACCGCCGGGCAAGACTGCGCCTGTGCAAAAATCTCCTGCCCCGATCGAATGCATTTCCGCACTTCCTTCCTCTCCCTACATCGTCGAATGCACCGGATTAGTAACATATTTCTAATCAACTCATGGACATCGCCTCAGCCCTCAGCCATAATTCCGCCCTGATGACGCGGCCATCGGCCCGTCTTAGGAGGATCGATGAGTTCGACCCCGAATACGCCCGGCGAAGAAACTCACTACGTGGAACCCGTTTCTTCTTCTCTGCCGCGCTGGGTCACACTTCTTTTTGCCGTTGCCTTTGCCCTTGTGGCCTATTTGCTCTACGCCGGGTATGCCGACCGTCAGACCGCCCGCAAAGGCCTCGACGACGCCGAGCGCAAGACTCAGGCGCTAGCCACCGAACTCGACAAGACCAATTCGCGCATCGCCGACTTGAAAGGCCAGCTCGACGTAACTTCCCAAAAGCTCGGCCTGACCCAGGATGAATTGGCCCAGGCTCGCAGCCTGGCGCAGACCATCAAGAAAGATCAGCAGAAGAGCGACGCCAAACTTCGCTCCGAAATCGCCGGCGTCCAAGCCGACACTTCCACCAAAATCGGCGAAGTCACCACGGAGTTGAGCGGCACCAAGAGCGAAGCCGACGCCACCAAGGCCGACCTCGAAGTTACCAAAACAAAATTGCAAAGCACCGTTGGCGACCTCGGCGTCCAGTCTGGCTTGATCGCCCGCAATCACGACGAAGTGGAAGAACTTAAACGCCGCGGCGAACGCGACATTTTTGAATTCGATCTCACCAAGTCCAACGCCGGTCCGCAGCACGTCGGTCCCATCCAGGTCCAACTCAAGAAAGTCGACACCAAGCACTACCGGTACACCGTCAACGTGGTTGCCGACG
Source organism: Candidatus Acidiferrales bacterium (assembly GCA_036401315.1). Lineage (GTDB taxonomy): Bacteria > Acidobacteriota > Terriglobia > Acidiferrales > UBA7541 > Palsa-295. Next base: position 35,656 of record DASWVE010000042.1, on the reverse strand, counting down.
ACAAGAGCATCGAGAAAAAAGACAAAACCGTGGGCGAACCGATTCAGTTTTACGTGAAGGGCGCTCGGGCTCCTTACGAGATCGTAGTTTTTGATCTTTCGAAGGACGAAGCCAAGGGCTACCTCAGCACGCCGAAGTCGGCCACTGCGGCTCCGCCCACCAGCCCTGCTCCGGGCAACTAGCCCGCTTCCGTTGAGCGGCAAATTCGAACAAATCGCGTGGCGGCCCAGACTGAAAACCGGGCCGTCACGCATTTTTTTTGGGCTGCAATTGAGATGATCTTCTCTTCCCGGCCTTCGCGCCTGCCGCTGCGCCTTCTCTCCGCTGCCTTCTTGCTGGCGGCGATTGCTCTTACTGGTCCGTTCTCTCCCGCTGGCGCTCAGCAGCAAGAGCCGCAACCCCTGCAAGTCACCACCGAAATCGTAAAGCTCGACGCCGCCGTCATCGACGAGCGTGGCGAATTCGTCAGCAGCCTGCAAATGCAAAACTTCAAAGTCCTCGACACCGGCACCGCCCAACCCATCGTCTTCTTCGCACCCACCGACGCCCCCGCGCAAATCCTGGTCATGATCGAAACCAGCCCCGCCGTCTACTTGATCCAAAGCGATCACCTCGCCGCGCTGAACGCTCTTTCCGCCGGCCTCGCGGCCCAGGACGAAATCGCTCTCGTCGCGTACAGCCAAGCACCCAAAATGATCCTCCCCTTCACCGCCGACCGAGCCGCGCTATCCGATTCCCTCCAGCAGGTCCAATACACCATCGGCTTCGGCGAATTGAATCTCTTCGACTCCATCTCCGCCGTGCTCGATTCGATGTCGTCCATCCCCGGCAAAAAAGCCATCGTACTTCTAACCACCGGTCTTGATTCCTCTCCCGCTTCACGCTGGGATGCGTTGGTCCAAAAACTTCAGGCCAGCGACGTCGTAATTTTCCCCGTCGCCCTCGGCGCTTCGCTGCGCACGCCGGCCAAAAAAAATAAATCGAAGGGCGTCACCAAATCCAGCGAGCCGCATGTTTTTGCCGCAGCCGACCAAACCCTGCGCTCGCTCGCCGAAATCACCGGCGGACGCGCCTTCTTCCCCGAATCCGAAAGCGACTTCGTGCCCGCGTACGCGCAAATCGCCGCCACCCTGCGCCACCAATATCTCCTCGGTATCACGCCCGCTCACGACGGCAAGTTCCATCCGCTTGCCGTCGAGCTTCTCGACGACTCCGGCTCCCCCGTCCCCAACAGCCAGAAAACTTCCCGCAAAATCTTCGTCCGCCAGGGATATCTGGCCCCAGCTCCTTAGGTCGTATAATCTAGGCGCTCAAGCGATCGAATTTTCAGGTGGGAGAATCCATGAATCGGCGGGCGGCATACACCCTTGGCGTGGCATTTTTCTTTGTCGGCTGCTCGTTTCTGAGCTTCTCCTCAATCGCGCAGTCCGCACCGCCTCAAAACCCTCAGCAGCCGGCCTCCGAGCCCGAGTTCTCTTACGCCGCGCAAATCCCCGCCTCGTTCGTCCACAATCTGATTTTTCTTCCGGTGCAAATTAACGGCGGCAAGCCCTCGCTCTTCGAACTCGATTCCACCGCCGCCCAGACCTCCATCGAGCCCGCCCGCGCGCAGGAACTCGGATTGACCGTCGCCGGTGGCGTGATCCAGAACGCCGCCATGAGCATGCCCGGCGTTCGCTTCGGCCTGAAAGTTCTCCCGGTCATCGCCCGCAAGAATTTCGCCGAAACCACCGGACAGCCCGCGCACGGCATCCTCGGCCGCGACTTTTTCGATCACGTCGTTATCGTCGTCGACTACCTTCGCCAGACCGTGCAGGTTTTCGATCCCGCCACCTACAAATACGAAGGCCAGGGCAAACCTTTCCCAATCACCGGCACCAGCCCCTCCGCTTTAATCCGCGCCAAAGGTAACGCCGGACACAAAAGTTTCGAAGCCGACTTCGAGCTCAACACCGCTCTCGATTCCGCCATCGTTTTTTACAGCTCCTTCACCGATTCCAAACAAATCTCCGCCGCGCACTTTAAAGCAATAAGCGCGTCATATCCCGAGCTCGACGAAGGCTCGAAAATTCTCGTCGGCCGTCTGAAGGATTTTCAAATCGGTCCCTACGCCGTCCAGGAACCCGTCGCCCTTTTCTCCCAGGCCAGCTCGCCAACCGGAGGCTCAAAAATTGCCGGGCAAATCGGCGGCGATTTTCTCCGTCGTTTCTCCGTCACTTTCGACTTTCCGCACCAGCGCGTTTTTCTCGACCCGAATCTACAGGTCAACCACACCGCCCAGGAAGACATGAGCGGCCTTTCCATCCTGGCTAAGGGCGCGAATCTCAAAACTTTTGAAATCGTTCAGGTCCGCCCCGGCACTCCCGGAGCCGACGCCGGCCTGAAAGAAGGCGACGTCATCGCCGGCATCGACGAAGAAGCTGCCGCCGATCTAAGCCTTTCCGCCATTCGCGATTTATTTCGTCAGGTGGGGCACGCCTACAAACTGCTGATCGAACGCCAGGGCCAATCTCTTACGATTACGGTGACCATGCGGAGACTCGTTTAGTTCGGGTGCTTAGTGGTTGCGTCACTGCAGGAAATAAATCGCGGAGAAACTTCTAGAAGAGTTAGTGCTCGAATTTCTGAATCGTGACCGCCATTTCATGCAGCCGCCGGTCCACCTTAGAGAAAACTGTATCTGGCTCGTGTTTCCCAGTCGGCAATCGTTTTCCCGCGTGCGTCCCGGTAAGAATCTCAATGCCCTGCTCGACCGTCGCCACTGGGTACAGGTGAAACCGTCCTTTCGCTACCGCTTCCACCACTTCGTCGTGCAACATTAAATCGTCGACGTTCTCCGCCGGAATCAACACGCCTTGCGTGCCGGTCAGCCCCTTCATCTTGCAGATGTCGTAAAACCCTTCGATCTTCTGATTCACGCCGCCAATCGGCTGAATGTCGCCCTGCTGATTCACCGATCCCGTGACCGCCAGTTCCTGCCGGATCGGAATTCCCGAAAGCGCCGATAGTAGCGCGTAAATTTCCGTCGAACTCGCGCTGTCGCCATCCACTCCCGAATACGATTGCTCGAAACAGAGGCTCGCCGAAAGCGCCAGTGGCTTATCCTGCGCGAACGTGCGGCGCATGTACCCGGCGATGATGTGTACGCCCTTGTCATGAAAGCGTCCGCTCAGGTTCGCTTCCCGCTCAATGTTTATAATCCCGATTTTCCCCGGCGAGGTCGCCGCGGTAATACGCACTGGCTTCCCGAAGGGATACCCGCCGATTTCCATCACGCTCAGCCCATTTACCTGCCCAATCCGCGTCCCCGTCGTATCGATGAACAGCAAATTCTGCTCGATCATTTCCCGGATTTTCGTTTCCGTCAGATTATTGCGCTCGATTTTCGCGTCGAGCGCCCGGCGAATATCCGCTGCCGTCACCACCTCGCGTTTCTCGTTCCGCGCCACGTACGAAGATTCCCGCGCCAGATCCGCTAGGTCGAAAAAGCGCGTCGTGATTTTTCCCCGCCGCCCGGCCAACCGCACGCCGTGCTCCAGAATCGCCGCGAACGCCCCGCGATCGAACGCGCACAACTTTTCGTCGTCGCAGATCTTGCGCAGCCGCCCCGCGTATTCGGTGATGACCTCGTCGCTCCACTTCATTTCCTCGTCGAATTCCACGCGCACTTTGAAAATCTTTTTAAAGTCTTCTTCGAAGTCGTACAGCAGTTCGTACATGTCCCGGTCGCCGATCAGAATAATCTTCACGTGTACGTCGATCGGTTCGGGCTTCATGGTTACCGCGCTGAAGGGAAAAAACGCATCCATCGGCTGGATTTCCAGCTTCCCGTGGTTCAACGTGCGCTTCAGCGTTCGCCACACGCCCGTTTCGGTAAGCGTGTCCAGCGCGTACATCACCAGAAATCCGCCGTCCGCGCGCAGCAGCGAACCGCCGCGCAAATCCATGAAATCCGAATTCCATCCGCCGCGCGTGTCATAGCTCCGGTGAATCGTCCCGAACAGATTCGCGTACGTCGGAATCGTCTCGAAGACCACCGGGCATTTGTCTTTTTCGCCGTGCGCCAGAATCACGTTCACGCCATACACCCGGAAAGGGTCGCGCTCCGCGCGTTCCATTCGCGGCCCGGCTAAGCCTTCCGACGGCGGCTGATCCTCTTCGCCTTCGCGTTCCTTGAAAGGCTCCAGGTTATCCAGAATGTTATGGCGCACTTCCTCCAAATATTCCGCGATCATCGTGCTCGGATATTTTTCCTTCAGTTCCTCGATCACGCCGTCCACCAGCACCGAAGCCGCTTCCTGCTCCAGATAACTCATCTCGCTGGCCAGCTCGCGCGAAAGCGACAACGTCTTGCGGTAGACCACCGTGAATTCCTGGCGGAACTGGTCGTATTTCCGCTCCAGTTCCTCGGCCGTCGGGCTTTCCAGTTTCCCTTCCTGCACCATCTTGGGGATTTCCTCGATCGGCACCATCTGCCCTTCAATCAGCGGAAATATTTCCGGCAGCGCCACCGCGCCCACCTGCATCCGGCCCAGCGCAAACTGTTCGCGCGCGATCCGCCGCGTGAAATCGTCCATCAATTCTTTTTCGCGCTGCGTGAAGCGCTCCACGATCCGCGTTTTCTGCCGCTGGAACGGCTCGCCTTCGAATACCTGCGGAATTCGCCGCCGCAGGAAATCGATGCCCGATTCCACTTCCTTCTTGAACGCGTTGGCCTGTCCGCGCGGCAAAGTGAGCAGGCGCGGCCGGTCCGCGTTCTTGAAGTTGTTCACATAAGCGCGATCGGGAGCCAGCTCGCTTTCCGGATGCATCCCCTCGATCATGCGCACAATCATTCCGCCGCGGCTGGTGCCGGAAAGCCCGCAGACAAAAAGGTTGTAGCCCGGAGCGGTCATCTCCACGCCCATGCGCAAAGCGCGCTGCGCTCGCTCCTGGCCCGGTTCGCCTGTCGACGGCGCGACATCCGCCGTAGTCTCGAAAGGAATGCGCGCAGGGTCGCAGCGCCACCGCAATTTTTCCGGTGGCAATCCGGCATGATTCGGGCCGCCTGATTTTGCTGCGCTGCGTTTTGTTTTCGGTTTGGAGTTCTTGCTCATGCGTTCGTCAGTTCCGAAGCGCGCTACTCTAGCACGACGCTGTTTTGATTCGCATCGCCTTCGCCTGAATTGTTTCCAGACCCTTCTGGCACATACAGATCCAGCAGGCTAGCTCCGGTGGCCACGATAATCGGCCCCACGATCACGCCGAGTAATCCGAAAACGGCGATCCCGCCCAACACGCTGATGAATACCACCAGCCCGCCCATCTCTGCGCGCCCGCTGATGACCCACGGCCGCACCACGTTATCCACCAGACCGACCACCACGCTGCAGAAAATCGCCAACGCAATCCCCGCGCCCACGTGTCCTTCAGACATCAAACTGATCGAAGCGGGCAGCCAGATCAGCGCCGAGCCCACCAACGGAATCAGCGAGAAAAATCCCATCATCACGCCCCAGAAAATCGGCGCCGTGATTCCGGCCAATCCAAACGCGATTCCGCCCAGAATGCCGTGCGCTGCAGCCGCCACCGCGCTCGAGACTACGCTCGCGAAAATCAGATCGTGCGATTCCTTGATCATGCGGTCGCGATGCTGGCGCTCGAACGGCAGAATCGCCCGCACCCGCGCCATAAACGTGTCTCCGTCTCGGTATAGATAAAACATGGCCAGCAACGTGACGCTCAAGTGAAACAGAAACGCGGCGGTGTTGCGCAATACGGTCCCCAGCTTGGTGGCCACGAACGTCGCGCCCTGATCCGCGTACTTCCCAATGATTGACGAAAGGCTAGCCTGGCTCGAATCCGGTAGCTTCGATTCGATTTGCATCCATACGCGATTCACCCAGTCGAAATGTCCGCTGGCCATCTGCGCCTGTATCGTCTGCACCGCCTGCACACCCTGCCGCACGAAGGCGCCCATCACCAGTACCGCCGGCACGATCAAGATCACCGTCACACCAAGCGTGCAGAGCATCGCCGCAACCGTAGGACTGAAACGCCGCCGCGCGCGCTCGTATAAAGGATAGGAAACCACCACGATGACCACGGCCCAGGCCAGTGCCGGCAGGAACGGTTGAAAGACCAGAAATACCAGGTAGGCCAGGATCGCGACGATCCCGTAGAACAGCATGTTGCCCAGACGCCGCTGCGAACTGATTTCCGCGCTCAATTTCCTCGCCTTCCGTGCGTTTCCACCAAACTGATAGTTCCTCTCGGCGGCTTTGTCAACCGCACATCGTTCCGCGAGCTGGAATGCTATGATGCATTCTGCTCGCTGGAGCGCCCATGTCTACCGCTAAACCCACCTGCAAGCACGCTCGCACTCAAGTAATCGCCAAAGACGACGAGGCACAGTACATCGAATGTCTGGATTGCGGCGAGATTCTTGAGGTCGGCGAACTGAAAGACAGTTCGGGACACCACGAATCGCTGTCCGACGCCTGATCCGCTGCGATCGCAACGACCCGAAAGTTTGCTTCCCGCCGCGCATTCCGCGGAGTAGAATCCCTCGAAACCCAAGAAAAGCTTCGGCAGCAGGAGGTTCCATGCGAATCGTATTTCGCCTTGTCTCGCTCCTCGCGATCTTCTGCGTTCCAGTCTTGGCGCAAGATGCGATACCCGCAGCGCCGCCCGACGCGACTCAGCCGGCGCATGCGGCGCCCGCGACTGGATCAGCGCCTGCGGCCGCTTCGAAGATGCCGGCCGAAGCGGCTAAGGTTCCGAATCCCGTAAAGCCCACCGCTACGTCACTCGCCGCCGGCAAGAAGCAGTATGGCTACGACTGCGCGATGTGCCATGGAAAGGATGGCGACGGTAAAGGCGATCTGGCTGCGGACATGAAACTGAAGCTGCTGGATTACTCGGATCCCGCGGCGCTGAAAGGCATGACCGACGGCGAATTGTTTTACATCATCAAGAACGGCAAAGGCGATATGCCATCGGAAGGCGATCGCGTCAAGCCTGAAGAAGTGTGGAACCTGGTCAACTACGTCCGTTCATTCTCGAAAAATTCCGCAGGTAAACTAAAAACCGTCACTCCGAAGCAGTAAATCGGGCGCCGGGAAATTTTCGCGGGCGATGAGAATTTAGTGCGACGCGGCGGTTTCGCGCAGCAGCACTACGTCGCTGTCGCTGTGGGCGCGCAAGACCGCTAGCGTTTTATCGTCTGCGGACCAGTGAAAATCGTCGATGCGGTCGGTGGCAAAATCGGTGACCAGGTGGCCGGGCGAGCCGTCCACGGGCGAGACCCACAAGGCGTACAGGCCTTTTTCGCGCACTGGATAGCCGATGTAGCTTCCGTCAGAGGTATAGCGAATTTCCCCGGTGGCGCGCGGGTCGCGCGGGATTTCCTTCACGGGCTTCAGCGTTTCGAAATCCAGAATCTTGATGACGACAGCTCCGCCAACGGCCGCTTGGGTCTGGAACGCAATATTTTTGCCGTCGGGCGAAATGTTGACGCAGCCGCAGGTCAGCAACGATTCCGAAACCAAGGTCGGAGTTCCGCCATCCACTGAAATTTTCTTGGCCAGGAATTTTCCGGTGTCCAGCGAGGCATAGACCATCCACTTCCCGTCCGGCGAGCACATCGCCGGCGTGTCATTCTGGCCGCTGGTAATCTGCTTCAGGTTGCCGCCCTTCGCATCCATCCTCCAGATGCTGATCGAGCTGTTGTTGGCGCGGAAGACCGAAGAAAACATGATGTAACGGCCGTGATCGCACGAAATCGGCGAGAACGAGGGGAAATTATCGTGCAGCAGCGGGACGCGATTGCTGCCGTCCGCGTCCATGCTGAAAATCCCGTTCTCCTGTTCGAGCAGCAGCTTATTATCTGGCGTCCAGGCGAATCCGGTGGTCGGAGGCCGGCTGCTGACGGTCACCGGCGCGCCGATTTTTTTGGAATCGTACGGCGCCGTTTGCAGCGCGCTCACGTACTGCGCCTGCACCGTGGCGATGGATTTTCCGTCACCGGATAGGCTGATGTAGGGATAGGAATTCGTGTCCGTGGTGATCGGCCGATAGACGCCTTGGGGATACGAAATGAATCCAATTTGATTCTTGTTGAAATTGGATTCGCGCCCCGAACCGGTCACCACCAAGCCAGCTTCGTCGGGCATCCAGAGCGGCGCCACAATCAGTTGATCCGATTTCATAAAGGTCTTTTTTTCGCCGCTGGCCGGATCGAACAACACTAGTGCGGAAGTCGAAGCATCGTCGGGTTGCCATTCGGCTGCTACGATCGATTTGCCGTCAGGCGACCACGCCGGATTAACGAAATGCTTGACCTGTTTGTGCAGGATTTTTTCCTGGGAGCCGTCGGCGTTGGCCACGATTAGCTGGTCCTCGCCACTGGCGCGGTCGTAACGCATGAACACAATCTGCGTGCGATCCGGCGAAAAACTGATGTTGCTGAAAATGTCGTGAACCACGCGCTCCGGATTTCCACCCAGCACCGGCGTACGGAACAAGCTGCTCACGACTTTCTCGTCCTTCTCGGTGTGCACGAAATAAATAAAATTGCCATCCGGCGAAAATCTCACCGCCCGATAAATAACGTCGGAAGGTGGAATAATCTGGGTGTTGCTGTTGGTCGGCACGTTGCGCAGCCACAGGCTTTGCAGGCCATTCTCGCGCTGCACGTTGAGAATGTAATTTCCGTCAGGCGAAATCGCGGCGTTCGTAGCCTTGCCAGTTTCCGTTACGGTGGTCGCGGTAAATCGCGCGAAAGGTTCGGTGTGCTTGTGGCCCAGAAGGGTGTAGACGCCGAAAGCGGCCGCGGCAACCAGCGCAAGAACTATGATGGCGGTGAGCGCGGTGCCGATTTTGTGTTGCCCCGCCACTTGCAGCACCGCGGAGGTCGAACCCGAATGCGAACTGACCGGAACCGACTGCGAAGAAACCTGCGCGGCTTGCGCTCCTGACGATCCCGCCGCCGGAATCGCGGTGCTGCCGGAAGCCTGCGCGGAACTGCTCGATGAAATTCGCCCGGAGGAATCGGCTTCGCGGCGCAGGCGCTTCAGATCGGCGCGAATTTCCGCGGCCACCTGGTAACGCATCTCGCGGTCTTTCTCGAGAACTTTTTGCAGAATTTCATCGAGCTTCGGCGGAATTTCGGGATTGGTGCGCGAAGCGGGCGGCGGCACGCGATTCAGCACCGCCTCGAAAATCACTCCGGTGGTTTCGCCCTTAAAGGGCAGCACGCCGGTGGACATTTCGTACAACACCGTTCCAAACGAAAAGAGATCGCTGCGGGCGTCGAGTTCCTTGCCGCGGACCTGCTCCGGCGACATGTAGGCCACGGTGCCGACGGCGGTGCCGGGGCTGGTGAACATCTCGGCGGAGTCCATGGTGGCGTGGGCCATGGTGCCCATGCTTTCGCCGACGCCGACGGCGCCGGTGCGCGCGGGTATCAACTTGGCCAGGCCGAAGTCCAGGATCTTGGCGTGGCCGCGGCGGGTGACGAACAGGTTGGCGGGCTTGATGTCGCGGTGAATGATGCCCTGAGAATGGGCGGCGTCGAGCGCGTCGGCGATCTCGATGGAGAGGTCGAGCAGGCGGTCGAGCTCCATCGGGCGGCCGTTGATGGAATGCTTGAGCGTGGTGCCGTCGAGGAATTCCATGGCGATGAACGCCTTGCCGTGGTCTTCGCCGATGTCGTAGATGGTGCAGATGCTGGGATGGTTGAGGGCGGAAGCGGCTTGGGCTTCGCGCTGGAAGCGGCCGAGCGCGAGCGGGTCGCGGGCGACTTCATCGGGAAGGAACTTCAGGGCGACGAAACGTTTGAGGCGAGTGTCTTCGGCCTTATAGACGACACCCATTCCTCCGCCGCCTAATTTTTCGATAATGCGGTAATGCGAAATGGTTTGGCCTAGCAGCGGGGCGGGGTCGGGCATGGGAGGCGATTTTAGTTTGCGGCTGCCGTCAAGTCAACGACGCGTCATCACGATAAGTCATGAACGACTCGTCATCACGCGTGACGCCGCCACATTTCTAGCGGATGCCGATTTTCTCGATGATACGGATTACGTCGGCGGTGGAGACGTCGTAGAGCTCGTGCTCGTCTTCCTGCTCGAGACGTTCGCGGAGGTATTCGGCGCCAATGTAGCTGGCTTCGCGGTCGGTGAGGTTGCGTCCGACGCGGTTGCGAAAATCGACGAAGCCGGGATGGGCCAGGCCAAGGATCACGCCTTTGCCGTCGACGAAGAATTTGCAGTCCATGGTGTCGCTATGGCGGGTGGCGGTGCCGTTCCAGCAGTGCGAGAAGCGGCAATGGAAAACGAAGTCGGTGACTTTTGACGGGACGTCGAAAGCGCCGATGAAATCGCTCATTGCGCCGACGTTAGGAATCCAGGCGACTGCGGTCTTAGCCATGCTGCTCCTCGGGTCTCATTTCCATTTCGTGATGCGAAATCATACTACTTTCGGGCTCCGGCCATAGCGGCTTGGCCGGTGTGGCGGAAACTTTCTACCGCAGCGCCGACGCCACCGCCGGCGGGAACGCGGAGGCCTTGATCGAGCAGGACTTTTTCGAAGGCGCCGAGGAAGAGCAGGACGTTGGTGTTCTGACTGGAATAGCCCATCAGGCCGACGCGCCAGATTTTTCCCTTTACGTCGCCAAAGCCGCCGGCGATTTCGATGTTGAATTCATCGAGCAGTTGCTGGCGCACTTTGCGGTCGTCGACACCTGTGGGAATTTTCACGCTGGTGACGGTGACCAGGCGGTCGGCGGGGTCGGGGACGAAAAGTTCGAGGCCGAGGCCTTCGATTCCGGCGACGAGCGCCATTTGATTATTCTTGTGGCGTTCCCAACGGCCTTCGAGAGTTTCTTCGAGAGCGAGGCGAAGCGCTTCACGCATGGCGAAGATCAGCGAGATGGGCGGAGTGTGGTGATAGGTGCGCTCGCTGCCCCACATAGTCATGATCGGCATGAAATCGAAATACCAGCTGGCCACGGGCGTTTTGCGCGCTTTGATGACTTCTTCGACGCGCGCGTTCACGGTAATGGGGGACATGCCGGGAGGCGCGCTGAGGGCTTTTTGGGAGCCGCTGAAGCAGATGTCGATTTTTTGTTTTTCGATATTCAGGGGCACGCCGCCAAGAGTGGCGACGGCGTCGACGACGAGAAGCGCGCCAAGTTCATCGGCTACTTTGCGGAAGTCGTCGAGATTCTGGATCACGCCGCTGGAGGTTTCTCCGTGGGCGAGGCCGACGAATTTAATCTTTTTGCCTTTTCCGGCGCGGCGGACGTCTTCGGGATCGACTTTGCGGCCGTACGGCACCGTGACGCGGATGCATTTGGCGCCGGGAGCGCGATCGGCGATGACGGCCATGCGTTCGGAGAACCAGCCGTTGGAGCAGACGATACATTCGTCGCCGGCTTCGAGAACGTTCATGACCGAAGCTTCGATGCCGCCGGAACCGGACGCGGAGATCGGGTAGGTGATGCGGTTCTGGGTTTGAAAGACGCCGCGCAGCATAACTTGGACGTCGCCCATCATTTCAGTAAACCAGGGATCCATGTGGCCGACGAGGGGGGTGGCCAAGGCGCGATAGACGCGCGGGTCCATGTTGGACGGGCCGGGGGTGAGCATCAGCCGGGTGGGTGGGAGCAGTTCGCCGAAATGGTCAGTCATGATGAGCTCCTCGCAGGGCGGGTCCGAACGAGGCAGGCCCAAGGCCCTTGGGAGAGACAGTTTTGCTGAATGGGGCGGGTGTGGTCAACCACCAAAATGGCGGGGTTGGGGCGGAAAAGGGAAAATCGAAAATGGAAAATGGGGTGAGGCGGAGCTGGGCGGAGAATGGAGACAGGCGATTGGCGTAGGCTGGAGTTAAGTTGCGATTAGAACGGGTTCGGATGCTGAAGGGGCTGGGGTTAGGTGCGTTTCTAATAATCCACTTTGCGATTAGAAAGGCGGAAAAGGGGAATTTGGAAATGGAAAATCTGGCCGGGCGGGTCGTGCGGTCGCGGGTGGATGGGGCTGCCTCGGGCGGATTATCAACTGGGATTCGAGGACACCGTAAAAATTGTCGATTAGAAAACACGCGGACCCTTTGTTTTGCGGGAGATAGAGGGTGTTTCTAATCGCGCGAGATTGTCCAAAAAGTGTCGATTAGAAACGGGCTTAGTATCAACTGGAGTGGTTGGGGTGAAAAGGTTACGAAAAAAAATCTGATTAGAAAGCATGGCCGGCCTTTGTTTTGAGTGGGTTACGGCGATTTCTAATCGCGGGATTGCCGATTAGAACCTGGGGTTGGACTTCGGCGAGGTGGAGAGATTTTGGCGCGATTCGGCCTAGCGATTTGGTTGGGCCGTGCCCGGGCGACATTCGTCCCCTCGTCCACCGGGAATTTTGGCGTCCATGGATATGGTGGCGATGCATGATAACACATCGGTACCTATAGCGTGCAAGTACACACCGCAGCATGGTATCACTGGGTCAGCTATCGATGGGAAGACTGCGCCAGGAAGGCGGGCTTGCGCGTGATCAGGAAATATAATTCGATCAGCGCGATCGGAAGCACCGACAGCATGGGCAGCCAGACAGGCAAGTGAGGCATCGACATCCCGGGCCGCACGCCCCACTTATCAAGAGAGGCTTGCATGGCCTGGTCCCAGCGAGACTGGCTTCCGGGAATGAGGATGCTGGCTAAAGAATTGAGTACCCCGAAAATTGCGATACCAATGGCCAGGGTTCGGGCCCACAGTTTCAGTTTGAACAAGCCAACACCCGCTGCGAGACTTGCGACAGACAACAACGCTCCAAAAACCAAAGCGTGCCATCCGGAAATCAAGTAGCTGAAGAACATCAACGGCGTGCGATAGAGCAGATTGATGGGCAGCATGGCCGCGCCAAGCAACAACATTGCGGCGATAACGCTGATGCTGACTGGCCGCGCGGGAGAGGTCGCTGCTGGTGGTACAACAAACCCGCCGACTGGGGAACCAGGCGGAATGGCAAATCCGGGAATGGCAACGGCGAGCGATTGGGGTTGGCGAAATTCGGCACGGATCGAGGGCTTGTTGAAATAGTAGAGCCACCAGACGCCCAAGGCACCTAACGCGCTGAAAAAAATTTCGGTGCCGTGAATAAACAGCTTAAACATGGAAGCGGAGTCTGCGTCTCCCGAGGGGGGTAGAGGCATGAACGGCATCATGGCCACGGCTCCAAAGGCGCCTAAGGCGAGGAAGGCCGCGAAGATTATCACAGAAATTCTAGCCCACTCGCGGAGGCGCAACACTGAAACCCCAGACGCGATGCCCCACGCAGACAACCCCAAATAGAAAAAAGCGCTGAGGCCAATGACCGAACTCGGAGGACCCTGGGGCGATTTCGTAGCATGCAGCAAGGCGATGCTCAAAGCCGCCAGGAGCGCGACCAGAAGAGTGAGACCACTGCCAACGAAAATCAGGACGGCGGAAACGGTGATGCCGGGTGAACGTTGCAAGGGTCACTCCCATATTTGTCGCGGTTAGGTATATCAATTGTGGAGATGAAAGAACATATATATAGGGCTAAGTGGTGTGGAGAAAAAGAAAACTGATGATCATCTGCGCGTGTCTCGCGAGACGGGATGGGCAGCGCGGTCGGGTAATGGATGAGATTCTTCGCTGCGCTCAGAATGACGACGGGTCTTTTGATGACGCTGCAATTTGCGGCGGCGCTCCGCGCTGGATCGTTTTGTGGCGTGGGCGGCGGGTCAAAAGCGGCGGTCCCGCTAGGCGGGACCGCCCTCCAAGGTGGGCTGGGGGGATTGGCGTTTTGCGGACGCTGTGCGAGGTGATTTCTGGTGGGCTGCGCGGGGTGAGGCGCGGCGGAAAGCGGGTTAACTGATTGGGGGAGTAGGGGGTAGGCTTTGAGCAACTTGGTCGCGACTCGGTGGTGCGGGGGTGCTTGGGGATGCTAAATTTCTGGGTAAGCCCTAAAAGCTCCAAAAATGACTATATCTGACGGGAAGATTACGGCGCCTGTGAAACCCAAGATTAACCGGGTGGAGGTGTATTGGCACACGGTCACCTACAAGACGGTGGCTTTGTATGTTTTGCTGATCCTTGGAATTGCATCGTCGCTGACCTATTTTGTGTTTCCGGAAGCCAGCACGGCCATCGCGAAAAAATTGTCGGAATCGGTCACGCCCAAGGATTCGGGCGTGGCGACGATTAATGCGCGGCAGGCTCGTTTTGTGAACCTCGACGGCAAGGTGCAGGTGAAGAAAGTAAATTCGGTGAGCTGGGAAAACGCCGACTACCAGATGACTTTGGACAAGGGCGATTTGATCCAGACCGGATCGGAAGGCGTGGCCAGAATCGCTTTCGCGGACGGCACGACGTACACTGCCAAGGACGACACGCTGGTGACGGTGGAAGAAAATTTGGTGGAGAAAGACCAGGCGTCGTCGGTAGGCGTGCATATCAGTTCGGGTCAAGTGGATCTGGCGACGGGCGCGTGGGAAGTACCGGGATCGAAGGCGGAAGTATCGTTTGAGAACGCGGTAGCTTCGCTGCAGGCGAACAGCCGGGCGGCGGTGAGCAGCAACCCGCAAACGAAGCAGCAGGAATTCACGGTGGCCTCGGGCAGCGCGCAATTGGCGCGCGGCGCGGAACATCTGGACATCGGGCAGTGGGAACGGGTGACGTTCCCGACGGGCGGCGCGATTACGAAATCGCAGGTACTGGCGCCTCCGCAGCTGGTTACGCCGCTGAACTTGCAGCCGATCATCGTGGTCGACCCGAAGCGCGACCCGGTGCATTTTTCGTGGTCTCCGGTGGCGACGGCGAAGGTTTATCAATTTCAGGCGAGCAACACGGCGGCGTTCAGCCATCTGGTAGAAGATAAAAAGACGGCGACGGAAAGCATCGACGTGGCGGGACTGGAGCCTGGCGATTATTTCTGGCGGGTGCGGGCGATCGACGCGGACGGAAAATCGAGCGACGTGAGCGATTCGTTCAAGTTTTCGCTGGTGGTGCACGGCAAAGAACTGGAAATGCTGCTGGAGATCGATTCGACCGAGCTGCAGGGCAATCTGGTGGAAGTGGTGGGGCGCACGGAACCGGGCGCGGCTTTGATTATCAATGGAGAGCAGGTGGCGAGCATTCAGCCGGACGGGCACTTCCGTCATTTTCTACCCGCCATGACGAAAGGGAGCCACGAAATCATTATTACGGGGCAGAACCGGCGCGGCGGCACGGCGACGAAGCGCGTGGAAGTCGTGATTCCGTAGGATAATAATTTTTGCAATTTTAATTTGCGCTGCCCGCAGGCGGCGTGGCACAGAACTGGGGGACGCACGACGTGACGAAAAACGGCTACAACATGCGGTCGGTGTTCAGTTTGTTTTCATCCGACCTGGCCATCGACTTGGGAACGGCGAACACGCTGGTGTTCGCGCGGGGCAAAGGAATTGTCGTTAACGAACCATCCATCGTCGCGATCAACAAAAACAGTGGCGACGTGGTGGCGGTAGGGCGCGAAGCGAAGGAAATGCTGGGACGCACGCCGGGCAACGTGGTGGCGATCAAGCCGATGAAGGATGGCGTGATTGCGGATTTCAAAGTCACCGAAAAGATGCTGACGTATTTTATCCAGAAGGCGCACAACCGGCGGGTGCTGGTGCATCCGCGGATTGTGATCGGCGTGCCGAGCGAAATTACCCCAGTAGAAAAACGCGCGGTGCAGGATTCGGCGTACCGGGCGCGAGCCAGCGAAGTGTATCTGGTGGAGCAGGCGATGGCGGCGGCGATCGGCGCGGGACTGCCGATTGAAGAGCCTTCGGGAAACATGGTCGTCGATATCGGCGGCGGGACCACGGACATTGCGGTGATTTCGATGAGCGGCATCGTTTATTCGCGTTCGGTGCGGGTGGCCGGAAACGAAATGGACGAAGCGGTGATGCATTATTTGAAGCGCAAATACAATTTGCTGGTGGGCGAGCGCACGGCGGAGCAGATCAAGATCGAGATTGGATCGGCGTACCCGCTGGAGAAGCCGCTGACTTTGGAAGTAAAGGGCCGGAATTTGATTGAAGGCGTGCCGCGGACGGTGACGATCGACGACAGCGAAATCCGCGAGGCGCTTTCGGAATGTATCTCGACGATTTTGAATGCGATTCGGGTGGCGCTGGAACGAACGCCGCCGGAATTGTCGGCGGACATCAGCGACCGCGGGATCGTGCTGACCGGCGGCGGGGCGTTGATTAAGAATTTGGACAAGCGCATCCGGGAAGAGACTGGGTTGCCGGTTTCGATCGCGGATGATCCGCTCGCTTCGGTCGTTTTGGGGACTGGGAAGATGTTGAGCGATTTCCGGTTGCTGCGATTGGTTTCGATCGACTAACGGGCGCTGACGAGAGCTGGTGAAGGGGCTCAAAGGGCGTGTCGCACCTCCGGCGCTCGAGTTTGTTTCTCACGGGTACCCGGCCCTCACGGGCCGGGCTAACTTATGCCGCGCCTCCGGCGCTGGGTGTCGAAATGGGACGGTTTTTTGCGAAGTTGCTGATTGAGATTTAAAGAATCAGCACAGAGTGCGTTGAGAAAGACTTGAGGGCACGGAGAGTTTTTCGCTGAGATTTGGTTTCGCGTGCTGGTTTTGGTTTGCGCGTTTCTTCACGCCTGAGAGTTCGGTCATGATTGATCTGATTTTCCGCCGACCGATTTTCCTGCTGGCCATCGTGGTGATGGCGCAGGTGATGCTGCTCGCCTACCAGATCAAGGGCGATCACGACGTGCGGTTGATCCGCTATTGGGCGGTGGCGTTGGTGACGCCGATCGAGCGGGTGGGCAGCTGGAGCATGTCGAAGATGGGCGGGGCCTGGAGCGGGTACGTCGGGCTGCATAATGCGCGGTCGGAAAACAACAACATGCGCAGCGAGCTGGACCAACTGCGCATCCGCAACGCTGAACTTTCCAGCCGGGCCGCGGAAGCGGAGCGCCTGGAAGCCATCCTGAATTTCCGCAACGCCCACCCCGAAGCGCAATTGCTGGCGGCGCAGGTGATTGGATCGAGCGCCGATCCGGCTTCGCATACTTTGTTTATCAACCGCGGCGAACACGACCGCCTGAAACTGAACATGGGCGTAATTACTTCGGAAGGCATCGTGGGAAAGATTGTGGAAGTGCTGCCGGATACTGCGCAGGTGCTTTTAATTAATGACAAGGACAGCGGCGTGGGGGCGATGTTCGCGGCGTCGCGGACGCATGGAGTGGTGAAAGGCAGCGGCGACCCGGAGCCGCACATGGAATACGTGGTGAACGACGAGAAAGTCACGGAAGGCGAAGCGATCGTGACTTCGGGCGAGGATCATATTTTTCCGAAGGATTTGCCGGTGGGGACGGTGCGCGGGGCGACGCCGGGAAATCCGTTTCAGGTGATTCGAGTTTTGCCGGCGGCGCGGCTGGACCGGTTGGAAGATGTGATTGTGCTGCTGACGCAGCAGCAAGTGGTTTTTCCGAAGCCGGCGGTAACGGCGGTGGCTTCACCGACGCCGCAGACGGCTTCGACGACACCGGGAACAACCGCAACAACGGCGAACTCCGCGGGGCCTCATTGAGATGAGCTCCGATTACATGCTGAACATCAGCGACGGGCCGGACCGCAATATTGAGGTCCATAAATTTTACAGCGGCGCGGTTTTCGGAGTGTCTTTGCTGGCGCTGGTGTTTCAGGCGTTTTTGCATAAGTACGGGCGGTGGTCGGAACTGATCGATTTGCCGCTGCTGGTGACGATTTATTTTGGGTTCAGCCGGCGGAACGCGATCAGCGGAATGTTTTTGGGCGGGACGATCGGCATCGTGCAGGATGCGTTGAGCCACGACAATCCGATCGGGATGTACGGGATTGCGAAGACGATTGTGGGATATGTGGCGTCGTCGATCGGGGGCCGGATCGATACCGAGCATCCAGTGAGCCGGTTTGGATTGATTTTTCTGTTCTTTCATTTTCATCAGGCGATATTGGTGATCACGCAGCGGGTTTTGTTGAATCATTCGGCGCGATTTTTTTCGTGGCAGCAGCTGGTGGATTCGTTGGTGACGGCGGCGTTTGGGGTTTTGTTGTTTGCGCTGCTGGATCGGCTTCGCAGATCTTCGTAGGGTTTCGGAAGTAAGCCTTCGCAAATAACCCACCCCATCGCTAAACCAAAAAGCCATCGAGAACAGTCTAAGTAGCGCGACTATTTGTAGATCCCTCTTCTCTCCGCTTCGCTCGCTCAGGATGACAACGGTACACTGGCTTATGCGTCTTAACCTGATTGCGCCGTTGGCGGTGGTGCTGGTGGCGGCGCTGATTTGCGTGGCTTGCATCGTTCGAATCCGCAGCCTGCAGCGCAAGAATTACGGAAAGTGGCGCCGCATTGCGGAAATTTCCGGTCTGGCGGTGATGCTGCTTTTCGCGGCGTCTCTGGGAGCCGGGGCAGCATTTAATGCGGCGGCCAGCCAATATTTTTTCTCACGTCATCCCGCTCCGGGAAAGCTCTACGAAGTTGGCGGATACCAGATGCATCTGAACTGCACAGGCCAAGGCTCGCCGACGGTGGTGCTGGATGCGGGCCTGGGCAATGATTCGCTGATCTGGGACAACGTGCAGCCCGAACTATCAAAGATTACCGAGGTCTGTTCCTACGATCGGTCTGGATTTGGTTGGAGCGAGACACGACCTGGGCCCCGCGACGCCAGGCGGCTGAACGACGAGCTGCATGGGCTGCTGAACGCAGCCGGTGTGCAGGGGCCAGTGATCTTGATGGGACATTCGATTTCGGGCATGTACATTCGCGATTATGCCGCTCGCTACCCGCAGAATCTGGTGGGGCTGGTGTTTGTCGATGGCTCGACGCCATTGCAGGACGCCCGCTTCCCCGCGGAAATCCAGTTGGCGGAAGAAAAAACGGGTGCCGATCTGCGCAAGCTTGAATGGCTTTCGGTTTTGGGCCTACGCCGCGAAATGGGCGGCTGCGCGCCCGAGGAGGGTTTCAGCAAAAGCGCGGCGAAGCTACTGGCCGAGGATCAGTGCCGCACTTCGGTGCTGGCTGCGGCGATGCAGGAGCTGGGCGGCGTCGTGCAGTCCGGCGATGAGACGATACACACCGGCCCGTTCGGCGATTTGCCGATCTTGATTTTCTCTCAGGATCCGGTACAGCCGGCGACTCCGGGTATTTCGGCAGAAACGGGAAAGGCGGTGAGTAAAACCTGGAACGAAATGCAGGAAGACTTGAAGAAGCTCTCGACGCGAAGCCGGAGAATTATCGCGAAGGGGAGCAGTCATTTCGTGCAGATCGATCGGGTGGGGATGCTTAACGCTGAAGTTGGTGAGTTTATTAGGCAGGTTCGCGGAGAGGTGGCGGAGCGTACGGATTATGGATCGACGAAGGTTGAGTAGAGTGGTGCCTCTCGAGCGTAAAAAGCAGATCCCTCACCCCTGAAGGGGTTCGGGATGACATGCGCCTTTTTTGAGTTTAGGTGGGATGGTCAGTGCTGCGACTGGGGGTCTCGGCACGTTGTGGATGGCGAAGGACAATTGTGGATGAGATCCTTCGCTGCGCTCAGGATGACGGCTTAGAGGCGACTGCACCTTCAACCGCAACTGCGAATTCAACGGCAAGTGCGAAAGCAAAAGCCCCACCCTTCCACAGGCGGGAAGGATGGGCCACCCGCAAAGTCAAAAGAACAGTAAAGGCAAAGACAACGGCAAAGACACAGGCAACGGCTGTCCGGCTGCGCCGGCCGCTACAGGTAGTTGGGTGGGTTGGTTGCTATGCGGACGAGCGCTTGCGGACGGAAGGCGGGCGCGGTCGCGCTTTAGTGGGGTTTACGGGGTTCGCTCTGGTTTCGGCGTTGGCGTTATGGACATGGCTGGCTTGCTGGGGTGGGCGGGGAGTGTTAATTTTGAATTTGATATTATTTTGCCCGGAATTTTCGGCCGGGCTGGGCATAGCGGCTGTGGGTGGCGGCATGCGGGAGTGGGAGTCCGTTGGGTTCATGGAACGTTAACGACCAGAAAATTCCGCAGGAACGGCTGGCTTTAGTTTCGTATTTGTCAGTGGGGCTGGTCGTGCTGCTGATGGTGGGATTCTGGAAGCTGCAGGTGGTGCAGTCGGGGCATTTTCTCGATCTGGCGGAGAAGAACCGGGTCCGTTCAATTCCGATTATCGCGCCGCGCGGAGCGATGCTGGACCGCGAAGGGCGGGTCCTCGTAGACAGTTATCCTTCCTTCAGTATTCTGCTGCTGCGCGATGATCCCAAAGGTTTGGAAAAATCCATTCCGCAAATCGAAGAAGGATTAGGCATCGACGACGGCGATCTGCGCCAGGAACTGGAAGCGGCGAAGTACGAGCCGAAATTCCAGCCGGTGGTGATCAAGCCGGCGGCGAGTCAGGCGGACATCGCGTTCGTGGAGTCGCACCGCGCGGATATTCCGCTGCTGGAATTGCTGATGGTCCAGCGGCGGCGCTACCAAAACGGGGAGATGCTGGCGAATACCATCGGGTACGTGGGCGAAGTGTCGCAGCAGCAGATGGACGACAGCGACGGGCATTACCGGCCCGGCGACATCGTGGGCAAAGCGGGACTGGAACGCCAGTACAACGGCCAACTCGAAGGCACCGACGGCATGCGCCGGGTGGTGGTGAACAGCGTCGGCAAAGTGATGCGCACGCTGGACAACGTGGAAGCGGTGCCGGGCCGGCCGATTCAGCTGACGATCGATTACGATTTGCAGGCCATCGCCGAAACGGACATGGTGGACAAAGAAGGCGCGGTGATAGCGATGGATGGGCGGACCGGCGAAATTCTGGCGATGGTCAGCCGCCCGACCTTCGATCCCAACGATTTCGCGGTACGGATTCCGAAAGAAGAGTGGCAGAAGCTCAACAGCGATCCGGAAACTCCACTGCTGAATCGCGTGATTCAAGCGCAGCTGGCGCCGGGCTCCGTTTTCAAAATCGTGACGGCGACGGCGATGCTGGAATCGAAAGCCATTCCGGAGACGCAGACGTTCTTCTGTCCGGGCGAAGCGAATTTCTACGGGCGCATGTTCAAGTGCTACATCTACGGCAAGGGCCAGCACGGCGTGGTCGATTTGCACAAAGCGATCGTGCAATCCTGCGACATTTATTTTTACAACATCGGCAAGCTGCTGGGAATCGACCGGCTGGCGCAATACGGCAAAGGGCTAGGCTTGGGACGGCGCACGGGAATCGACTTGCCGGGCGAAGAGACCGGATTGATGCCTTCCGAGGAGTGGGTGGAGAGGGCGTTTCATCGCAAGTGGTACGCAGGCGAAACAATTTCGGTGGCAATCGGCCAGGGCGCGGTAACGACCACGCCGATTCAACTGGCGCGGATGATCGACGCGGTGGCCAGCGGCGGGTTGCTGGTCGAACCGCATTTGCAAAAAAATATGGCGGACCTGAAAGCCGATCATTTTCCGATTTCGGACGCGACGGTGGAGAAAGTAACGGACGGCATGTACGGCGTGGTGAACGAGGGCGGGACGGCGGGCCAAGTCAAATTGCAGAATGTGGAATTCTGCGGAAAATCCGGAACCGCGCAGATCATCAATTACGACTTGCGGAGCCGGTTGGGCAAGACCAAGGAATTCAAGGATAACGCCTGGTTCGTGGGCTATGCGCCGCGGCGGAATCCGGAAATCGTGGTGGCGGTGCTGGTGCAGGGCGGCGGACACGGCGGCGTGACGTCGGCGCCAATCGCGCGGGACATCGTGAAAGCGTATTACGACAAGAAAGCGGCGCGCACGCAGCAGACGGCGGGGAACGAGACGCCGAAGCCGGCGGCGAGCGAAGGTCCGCTGGTGGCTAAAGTGGCGGGACAACGACCATGAGAGACGGGCCGCAGGTAGCAGATTTCGACTGGACGCTGCTGGGGATCGTAGCGGCGATCAATATATTGGGTCTGCTGGAGATCTATTCGTCGACGCACGCCAGTGCCATGGCGGGCATGCACTGGAAGCAACTGATTTGGCTGGGCGTAGGCGTGGTGGTGATGTTCATCATGTCGCAGATCGATTACCACACGCTGCTGGATCAGGCGCCGATCCTTTATATCGCGGGAGTGGCCGGGCTGCTGGTGGTGGCGGTGATCGGGTATTCGCGCCTGGGAGCCAAGCGCTGGATCTCACTGGGCGGCGGGTTCAATTTGCAAGTGTCAGAGCTGATGAAGTTGATTATAATCATAGTGCTGGCCCGGTATTTCAGCGAAGTCCGCACGGATAAGCTAACGCTGACGGATATCCTCAAGGTGAGCGTACTGACCTTGATTCCGGTGGCCTTGATTTTGAAGCAACCCGATCTGGGCACCGCCATGGTCCTGGTACCGGTGCTGATCGTAGGGATGTTCCTGGCCGGAATTGAATGGAAACATTTGGCGGTAGGTGTGGTATTAGTGGCGCTGCTGATTCCCTTTGCCTGGAATCTGCGGCACCACCTGAAGCCGTACCAGCAACAACGGATTGAAACGTTCCTGCACCCGGAAGAGGATCAGCGTGGGGCGGGTTATCAGATTCTGCAGTCGGAAATCGCGGTAGGATCGGGCGGTTTCTGGGGCAAGGGATTCGGGAAAGGCAGCCAGAACCAGCTGGGATTTGTGCCGGTGCGGTATTCGGACTTCATACTGGCGGCGCTGGCTGAGGAACAAGGATTTATCGGTGTTTGTTTGGTGCTGTTGTTGTATCTTGGGTTGATTCTGCGGCTGGTAGATAACGCGCAGAAGGCGAAAGACCGGGCCGGGATGTACGTGGTGATGGGAGTAGCAGCAATCCTGGGCTTCCACGTTCTGGTCAACGCTTCCATGGTGATCGGGTACATGCCGGTGACCGGCATACCGTTACCGCTGATGAGCTATGGAGGCTCCTCAATCGCTTTTGTGTTTTTGGCATTGGGCATGGTGATGAACGTACGGCTGCGGCGGTTTGTGAATTAAGGGCCGCGAATATTGGAAGTTCGTAGTTTGATTTAAGCAGGAGATTGGCAGGAACAGGAATTGCCGTCGCACGGAATCCGCCCGACGGTATCTATTTTGATTTCAGGTCAGCATCGGATGAGGAAAGCCATCGCACATTACGATCAGCCTTTCCAGGGCAGCCCCGTGGGGCGAGCATCAGGCACCGCCTTGCCCCCCTCCGGCCGAGCGCGCGTGAATTCACGCGCCGCTGCGCTCCGATGCGCCATGAGGAGTATTCATGTCGAAGGAAATGGTAATTTCGGCGAACCCGCACGAGACGCGGGTAGCCATCTTGGAAGAAGGACAGCTTTGTGAGTATTACGTAGAACGGGATAAAGAGTTTGCGTTAGTCGGAAGCATCTACAAAGGCAAGGTTACCCGCGTGCTGCCCGGCATGCAGTCGGCCTTTGTGGAGATTGGCCTCGATAGCGACGCCTTCCTGTACGTCAGCGACTTCCTGGAAGAAATTGAAGGGTTGGACCACGTGGAAACGGCCGATGAAAAGGCTAAAGCCGCGGCGGGCGGAGGCGCGGCTGCTCCGGCGCTGAATGCCGGCGCGGGTGTGGCTGGCGAACCTGGGTTGGTGGGTTCGGGCGAGGGCGTCGGTGAGGGTTCTGCGCAGAGCTACGGCGAAGCGAGTTCGGCGGAGCCGGGAAATGCTGCGCCCTACGGGGCGACACCGGCGGCTTCCTCTTCGTTTGTGCGTCCCGCGGGTTCGTCGAGTTCATCGGGACAGGGCTATCAGAATCGGCCGCCGCAACGCAGCGGCAGTGGTGGAGGCGACCGCGGCGGAGATCGCGGCGGGCGCAACCGGTTTGGCGGGCGGGGCGGGCGGAATCGCCCGGGCGGCGGACGAGGTGGAAGCGGCGGCGGTGGTGGACGCAGCGGCGACCGGCGATTTGGCCGCGAACTTCCCTCTTCGAAATACGCATCACCGCGCGGTCCGGAAGACGGCACGCTGCCGGAAGCTACGGGACCGGAGGGACACATCTCGACGGTGCTGCCGGGAGAGTCGCTGGCGAAATTCAGAGAGCGGCCGGCGGGTGCGGAACATTCTTCTTTTGGCGCTGAATCTGGCGGCGGTGAACACGAAGGTTACAGCGGCGCGGAATCTTCTACTTCTCCGTTGCATGAAATCGTCGAGCCGCGGGCCTTGGGATTGGACGCGCCCACGGGACCGAGCGACCGCGAAGCGGCGCTGCTGGCTTCGTTTGGATCGTTCGAAGCGCCGGATGCGCAGCCGGCGGCGCCTCCGCGGGAGCATCGCGAACATCGCGAGCGCGGAAATTTTGGAAGGTCGGGTGGCCGGCCGGGCGGACGTGGGTCGCGGGATCGCGGCGGGTTTTCTTCCGGACGTTCTTCAGGTGGGTTCTCGTCGGGTGGTTCGTCTTTGGGAGATACTTCGGGAGTTTCTTCAGGCGCAGCTTCGGGCGGATTTTCTTCGGGAATCGAGCCACTGCCGGGCGAGACGCTTTCGAAATGGAAGGCGCACACGCATTTGCCTCCAGAGCCACCGTCGGATAACGAGCCGGTGCCGGACGCGGTAGCGTTCGCGCCGCTTTCACCGCTGATGCCGGCGGGGCCGGAAGTGGACACGGCGGATATTTCGGCTGTTTCCGAAATTCACAGCGAGCATATTTTCAGCGACGAACAGACGGCGAGCGAGCGGGCCGAGACGGACAGCGCTTCGGACACGCACGAATTTCACGAGATGCACGGCGATGAAGCTGGGCATCATGAATCCGCGAGCGAGCGGGCCGAGACGGATGGCGGCCATGAGGCCGACGCGGCGCAGGCGCACGCGCATACCGAGCTGACCGACGAAGAGGCGACGGCGCTGGCGGAGCATATTGCCGAAGCGCAGGAAGATTTGGCGGCGCGGGACGCGCAGCAGCGCGGATTCGCGGCGGCCGATGCGGCGGCGGAAGGCGTGGCGGAAGCGCACGGCGAGGCATCCGCAAGCGAACTCGAGGAAGAGCACGAAGAAGAAGAACTGGAAGAAGAGGAAGCGGCGGCGGAAGAAGAAGGAATGATCGCGCATGCAGAATTGGAAACGTCCGGAGAGTTGGCGGACGAGCACGCGGCGCATCTTGAGGAACATCACGACGAGCACGAAGCGCAGGCCGAAGGCTTCGGCGTCGAAGGCGATTCTGGCGATTTGAATCCGGAAGAGCAAGAAGCGCTAAGTGCGGATGCGGGCGCCGATGGCGCTCCGCTGAGCGAAGAAGGCCTTGCGGCTTCGGCGGAAGGGGCGGCGGCGCAGCCGGCACAACCATTTCAGGCGCGGGTTCGGAATGATTTCCGTTCGCGGATGCAGAATCCTGCACGGCGCGGCGGACGCGATCGCGGTGGACGACGCGACGATCGCGGCGGGCGGCGGCCGAATCAGGGTCACAGCGGGCATAGCGGCGGGCATCACCGGCCGTCGGCTCCGCGACGGACGCAACTGATCGCGGACATGCTGAAACAGGGCCAGGAAATCATCGTACAGATCGCAAAAGAGCCGTTGGGCAAGAAGGGCGCGCGGATCACCAGCCACGTGGCCTTGCCGGGACGGTTTTTGGTTTATATGCCGACGCTCGATCACAACGGCGTATCGCGGAAGATAGCATCGGCGGAAGAGCGTTCGCGTTTGCGGCATTTGGTGAATGATGCGAAAGGGTCGGCGGGCGGCGGGTTCATCGTACGCACGGCGGCTTCGACGGCGGATCCGGCGGAAGTTCGCGCGGACGTGGAATTCCTGACGCGGACCTGGGCGGAGATCAAGGCGCGTTCGGACACCAAGAAAGCGCCTTCGTTGGTTCACCGCGATTTGAATCTGGTGCAGCGGATTTTGCGGGATTACATCACGCCGGATTTTGGCGCGATCTGGGTGGACACCGAAGAGGAATACACGAAGGTGGTCGACTTCATGAGCCGGTTCCAGCCGCAGCTGGTTGGGCGGGTGAAGCTGTACACCAAAGAAACTCCGGTGTTCGAGGAATTTGGAATTCAGCAGGAAATCGACAAGGGCTTGCGGCCGAAGGTGTGGCTGAAGTCGGGCGGATACATCGTCATCAATCACACCGAAGCGCTGGTGGCGATCGACGTGAATACCGGCAAGTTCGTGGGTAAAGGCTCGAACCGGCTGGAAGACACGATCGTGCGCACCAACATGGAAGCGTGCAAGGAAATCGTGCGGCAGATGCGGCTGCGCGATCTGGGCGGGATTATCATCATCGATTTCATCGACATGGAAGAGCGGCGGAATCGCGACAAGGTGATGGCGATTCTGGAAGACGCTTTGCGGGCGGACCGGGCGCCTTCGAAGGTGCTGCGGTTTAACGAATTTGGTTTGGTGGCGATTACGCGCAAGCGGACCAAGCAGGCTTTGGAGCGCACCTTGTGCCAGCCGTGCCCGTATTGCACGGGGTCGGGGATGGTGAAGTCGATTCCGACTTTGTGCTACGAGATTCAGACCGAAGCGCGGAAGATGGCTCCGGATTTGAGCGCGGGGAGCATTACTTTGCGGGTGCATCCGGAAATTTCGAAGGCGCTGAAGACGAGAGAGTCGTCGTTGATTGAAGAGCTGGAGAACTGGACTAAGAAGAGCATTATTATTCAGGCGGATCCGACTTTGCATTGGGAGCAGTACGATATTTACTAAGCATCGCAATACAGGAAAACAAAAAGGGGCGCGAAGTTCGCGCCCCTTTTGTTTTTTGTTTCACGCCTTCACGTCGCGCGGTCTAAAGAGCCTTCCCCTTCGCCACTTGGCCCTTCAGTAGGAATGTCTTCGGGAATTTTCCGCTTCCGCAGATTTTGAACGAGCCAAAATCCTTGAACCACTCGCCTGCGGGAGCATCGGGATCCGATTCGCGCCAGAGTTTCAACTTGTAAAGGTCGTCGGTGGTGATTTTGGGTTCGGTGAGACGGTCAAACAGGTGTTGGCGGAGGGCCGGCGGGAGATTCATCCATGAATCTTCGGCATCAGTCACCGAAAGTCATGCGGGCTAGTTGCTTCTTGATCCGTTGGCGTTCGGAGGCGTCGTTCGTCTCGGTTAGGCGGGCCGCGAGCGCGAAAAACTGTTCTTTCTCTGCGGTTTTGGCTTCCAGGCCGGCTTCAATTAGATCGACGAGGACGCGATTGGCACTGGCTTTCCGGGTTTTGGCGATGGCCCGGACGTGTTTGACGAGATGGGTGGGGATGGAAATACTTTGGCGAACAAGCTTGCTGGATTTGGGCATATCCGCATTTTACAGCAGATTGCACCATTCTGCACCACGCAGCTGTTGGCAAACTAGCTGGCTCTGTCCGTGCTCATTGCGGTGCGTGCTAGTCGCTCCACGGCGAAGGCATCTATCGCCACCAAGAGCCTCCGTGTACCATACCTTTTCAGAAGAACTGATTCGCGTTTCCTGACTCAGGAGCGAGCCAATCGTTGATTGGTCGAAGCTTGAACCGGACCTTTCCTTGCCGGTTAAACCATTAAAACTAATAATAGAAATCAGGAGGCGGGACCGATGGCGAAAATTACAGGAATCGGCGGTGTATTTCTGAAAGCAAAGACGGACGCGAAAGCGCTGGCGAAATGGTATCAGACGCATTTGGGCATGCCGCTGGAGGCGTGGCGTGGAGCTGGGCTGCACTGGCCGGATGATCACGCCGAAGATAAGGGCGTGACGGCGTGGCACGTAGCGGAACCAGCGAGCCAATGGTTCAGCCCAGTTCGGCGAGCTTTATGATCAATTACCGCGTGGACAATATGGAGGAAATGCTGAAACAGCTCCGCGCTGGTGGAGTTGCGATTCATCAAGGGCCCGAGTCGCACGAAAACGGAAAATTCGTGTGGATCATCGATCCCGACGGGAACAAGGTTGAGTTGTGGGAACCGAAAATTTTTGATGCGAAGAACAAGGGAGCTTAAGGTTTCGTTTCCAACCGACGGCCTTACGCGGTGTGCAGGGCCGTCGGTTATTAATGCAAGAGAGTCTGTCCGGTTTCAAGCAGGGATTTTAGGTTGGATAGTATTCGCGGCCAGCCGCCAGATACGGCTTGGATAAGCTTGGAGTCCGGGCGGTCAACCGTGTGGGTGACGGTGAGCTTAACGGCTTCTGCCATCGGCTCAAGTTCGATTACGCAGCGCGCATAGCCCTCGGCTTTTAGTTCCGGCTTGAATTCGTTGCGCCAGTTGATGAGCACGAGCCGCTTGGGCGGCTCGAATTCACCAATCTCCCCACTGTCGGCGATCCGGCCATCCGGAAAGCGCAGTTCCCATCGGGCTCCCACTTTCCATTCGGTCTTAAAGTGCATGCCAAACCAGTATTCCTTCATGAAGTCAGCGGTGGTTAACGCGGACCACAAGCGTTCGGGTGTGGTGCGGATAAACGTGACGTAGACAAAGCGACTTTCGGCCACTTCACTCATCCTGGTCTCCTTCGAGATTCTTTTTGAGGTTCGCTAACGCCCTGAGCTGCGGATGCTCGAACTTGTTGATCCAGCGCTCGGCGATTTCGTGGATGGGCACCGGATTGATGAAGTGAATGCGCTCCCTTCCCTCGCGCTTCCACGACACCAGATTGGCGCTCTTGAGAATGGCCAAGTGTTTCGCAACCGCGGGACGGGTCATGCGCAAGCCCTCGCAGAGATCTCCCAAGGTCTGCCCATCCTTGCGATGAAGCCGGTCGAGCAGTTTGCGGCGGGTGGGATCCGCCAAGGCCCGGAAAACCGCCGCGGTGCTCGTCAGCTGATTGGACGCCATTTAGATCCGTTTTTCATTTTGTTGATGTCGTCTTCTGATACATCATGCGCTGCTTATTCCAGTCGATGGGTCCGCTGGTGAAGCGCTGTTGCAGGCGCGTCATGAGGTCACTCCATCCCTGAGTAAAGTGCGTGTACGCCAAGTCCCACTCTGCGCCTTCCTTCCAACCGAGATGCGACACAATGACGTGCGTCCGGCCTATTCCTTCGGGACGCATCTGCACCACAACCCAGGTGCCGCCGTTGCGTACCTCGGGCATTTCCGGCGGCGCGTTCCACTGAAAAGCAATCATCTGTTCGGGAACAAAGCCGAGTATTTTCAGCCCCTTAGTTCCGGAGCGCTCGTCCCGGGGATCGAATTGAATTTCATAGGGTCCGCCGAGGGCTAGTTCGATGTTCGCTTTTTCCGCAAAAAACTCCATGGCACCCGCGGAGGTGGTGAAGACTCGCCACACTTCCGAGACCGGAGCATTCACAACGCCCTCGACACGGACGGCGCGCGGTTGGCCAGCTGGTGCATCGGTTGCAACAGGACTACCGCGAAGCACGGCCGGGGTAAGTACAAGTGCCAAGGCCAAAAACAATGCTGTTGCTGAGTATTTCATATCCTCTCCTTTTTCGAGTGGGCCCAGGATCGGAGCCGGTGCCAAGGCTGGGACGGCCGCCTTGTTGGCTCGTTCCGAACAGGGAACCATTCGGTATCATGTTTAAGAATAGGAAACCTTTTGGTGTCCTGTCAAGGATTAAATTTGGGCTATGGATAATTCGCGGGGCGATATCGCAGACGGTGCGAGGACTAGCCGCTGAAGCGTTGTTCTTTGAAGGGGTCGCCGTAGAGGTTGTAGCCGTTTTGCTCCCAGAAACCGGGTTGGTCGTGGTCCAGGAATTCGAGGCCGCGGACCCACTTTACGCTTTTCCAGGCGTAGAGATGGGGGACGACCAGGCGCAGGGGGTAGCCGTGGTCGGCGGGGAGCGGTTCGTTATTGTGTTGGAGGGCGAAGAGGGTGGTGGGGCGGAGGAGATCGGCTAACGGGAGGTTGGAGGTGTAGCCGTGTTCGGCTTCGACCATGACGTGGGTGGCGGCGGGTTTGACGCGGACGAGTTTCATTACGTCGGAGAACAGGACGCCTTCCCAACGCACGTCGAAGCGGCTCCAGCGGGTGACGCAGTGCATGTCGGCGGTGATTGGGGTCAGGGGGAGGCGGGAGAATTGGTCCCAGGTGAGGCGGAGGGGCGCTTCGACCAGGCCGGAGATTTTGAAGTCCCAAGTTTTGGGGTCGAAGCGCGGGACGGAGCCGACGTGGAGGACGGGCCATTTCAAGGTGAGGGCTTGATTGGGCGGGAGGCGGCCGGCTGCGCGCATGAGGGCTTCCTGGCGTTTGCGTTCGGTGAGGTTTTCGAACATGGCGGCGAATTCGATTTTACCGTGGATTGCCTTCGCGACCAAAGGCGCGAAACGCGGGGGAAATTTCGTATGTTAAGATGGCGCGTGTGACGCGGAATTTGGGGTCTGGAGGATTGCTCTGGCTGCGCGGATATTGAACGGAAATAAGATTCGGGATGAGATTTATGGGGAACTGGGGGGCGAGATTGCGGCGCTTGCGGCGGCGGGAGTGCGGCCGGGACTCGCGGCGGTTTTGGTGGGGGACAATCCGGCTTCGAAGGTTTATGTGACGAGCAAGATTGCGGCTTGCGAGAAATTGGGATTGGCTAGCATTCAGGTTACGCCGGCGGCTTCGATTACTACGGCGGAATTGCTGGCGGTGGTGGAGGATTTGAACCGGCGCGACGATGTGGATGGGATCTTAGTGCAGTTGCCGTTGCCGCCGCAGGTGGACGCGAAGAAGATTTTGGATGCGGTGGATCCGGCGAAGGACGTGGATGGATTTCATCCCGTGAATGTGGGGCATTTGGTGGCGGGGCGGCCGACTTTGGTTTCGTGCACGCCGGCGGGAGTGATGGAAATTTTGCGACGCTGCGCGATCCCGGTGGATGGCGCGAACGCGGTGGTCTTGGGGCGCAGCGATATTGTGGGCAAGCCGATGGCGTTGCTGTTGATGCACGCGAATGCGACGGTGACGATTTGCCATTCGAAGACGCGGGATCTGCCGGAAGTGACGCGGCGCGCGGATATTGTGGTGGCGGCGATGGGGCGTCCGGCGATGGTGACGCCGGAATATATCCGGCCGGGCGCGACGGTGATCGATGTGGGGATCAACCGGGTGACGGACCCGGCGCTCGCAGCAAAATATTTTGCGAATTTTCCGGAGCGGTTGGCTTCGTTCCAGGCGAAAGGCTCGACCTTGGTGGGAGATGTGCATCCCGATGTGGCTGGCGTGGCCGGGGCGATTACGCCGGTGCCGGGAGGCGTGGGACCTTTGACGATTGCGATGCTGATGAGCAATACGGTGAAGGCGGCGCGGCTGCGGCGGGCGGCGAACGCGCCGGCGGCAGCTCCAACGGCAGCGGCGGCGCAGCGCTGATGCTGAAAATCGGGCTGACCGGCGGGATCGCTTCGGGAAAGTCGACGGTGGCGGCGATGTTGCGGGATTTGGATTGTCCGGTGCTGGCGGCGGACGCGCTGGGGCACGAACTGCTGGAACCGGGACAGACGGCATACGCGGAAGTGGTGCATGAGTTCGGGATCGACATTCTGGACAGCTACGGAAACATCGACCGCACGGCGCTGGGTGAAATTGTCTTTGCGGATGCGGAGAAACGCGAACGGCTGAATCAGATATTGCATCCGCGGATTCAGGACGTGATTCAGAAATGGTTTGCGGCGCTGGCGAATCCCGGCGGTCCGGAGCTGGCGGTGGTGGAAGCGGCGCTGATTTTTGAAGCGAGCTACGAGAAAGATCTGGATAAAGTGATCGTGTGCTGGTGCCGGCCGGAGCAGCAAGTGGAGCGGCTGCTGGAACGCGGGCTAACCGAAGAGCAGGCGCGGGCGCGGATCGCAGCGCAGATGCCGATGGAAAAGAAACGCCTGCTGGCGGATGAGATGATCAACTGTTCGGGCAGCCTGGAAGAAACCGAAACGGAATTGCAGTATGCCGTGAAGCGGCTGCTAGACGCGGCGGCAGCAGGACGAAACATTTCTTAGGGGCAGCGCGTAAGATAGGCAGGAGCGCTGCGGGCCGATTCCTGATGGTAGACGCAAAACAAAATTCGAGCCGGGCACGCGCCATACGATTTCTGGCCTTGGGGCTGATTATCGGGCTCGGCGCGTATTGGGCGGGGACGCGTTACGGGCAGCGGACGCCGGCGACGGTGAGCGCGCGGCCATCGCTGATGGTGACCAACGGGACGGAGACTGGGCTCGATCCCACCGAAACGGAAAACGTCAAAATTTATAAGGACGCGTCGCCGTCGGTGGCGAACATTGTGACGCGCACGGTGGAGTACGATTTTTTCTACAATCCGGTGCCGGTGGAAGGCGCGGGTTCCGGATTCGTGATCGATACCGACGGGCACATCCTGACGAATTACCACGTGGTGCAGGGCGCGCAGACGATCGAAGTGACGCTGGGAGATTTGACGCGGTATAAGGCGAAGCTGATCGGCGCGGACACGCGGAATGACATCGCGCTGATCCAGATCGACACGAAGGGCAAAAAGCTGACGCCGCTGCCGCTGGGTGATTCGCGAAATTTGCAGGTGGGTCAGCGGGCGCTCGCGATTGGCAACCCGTTCGGATTTTCAAGTTCGCTGACTACGGGAATCGTCAGCGCGCTGGGACGCACGGTGCAGACCAGCGAGACGACTTTTATCGACGAGGCGATTCAGACGGATGCTTCGATCAACCGCGGAAATTCGGGCGGGCCACTACTGGATTCGCACGGGCAGGTTATCGGGATTAACAGCGCGATTTATTCTCCTTCGGGATCGGCGGCGGGGATCGGGTTTGCGATTCCAATTAATACGGCGCGGAGGGCGGCGGAAGACCTGATCAAGTATGGGCGGGTGCGACGGGCGACTCTAGGCGCCGAGGGACGCGCGATCTGGCCGGGATTAGCGGAGGCGCTGAAATTGAGCGTGGATCAGGGAATATTGATCGAGCGCGTGGTTCCGGGCGGTCCGGCGGCGCAGGCGGGGATTCATGGCGGGACGAAGTCGGGGACACTTGGTTTGCAGCAACTGCTGGTCGGCGGAGACGTGCTGATCGCGATCGATGGGAAAGCGGTGACGACGCAGATGGATTTGAATTTGATGCTGAACCGTTCGTGGCCGGGGAATACGGTGACTTTGACGATCGTGCGGAACGGGCAGAAGATGAATGTGCCGGTGAAATTGGGGGAAGGGTAGGCTTTCTTTTTTGCGTACTGTGGTCTGGTTAGGAGTTGCGCTGCGCTTCGCGTTACGACCGGGGACGGGCTTCCCGCTTCGCGTTTTAATTCTTCTTTGGTGATCTTCCGCTGTACTCATCCCGCAGGTTGTCGCGTTGTGCTTCGGTTAGGCTGAACCAGGATTCGGCGTCGTCGCGGACTCGTTCCAGGGCGGACTGCATTTCGGCTTGCTTGGTCTTCATTACCGCGGAATCGCCGTCGGTGGGAACGTAGATGGGCGGGGCGACGACCATCACCGCGGGCGTGAACGGCAGCGGAACCTGAAACAAATCCCAGGATTTTCGGAAGGTGAAGGCGTATTTGAGGCCGCAATGAACGGCGGAGATGGGGCTGCCGGTGCGGCGGGCGAGAATTACCGGGCCGGGTTTGGCGACGTAGCGCGGGCCGCGGGGGCCGTCGGTGGTGAAGGCGACGTGATGGCCGGCTTCGAGCTGGTGGGCTAAGGCCATGAGGCCTTCCATCGCGCCGCGCGAAGAGCTGCCCTGCGCGGTGCCGAAGCCGAGGCGTTCGATGACGCGGCGGGTCCACTGGCCATCGAAATTTACGGTGTTCATGACCACGACGCCGCGATTGCGCCAGACCCAGGCGGCGGTGAAGATGCAGCGATGCCAGAGGGCGCCAATGCCGGGCTCGCCTTTTTGGCGGATCTGGATGGCGTTGTTGACGCCGACGATTTCGAGGCGAAGGGTGGGACCGATGAGGCGGATGACGACGTAGACGGCCCAGGCGATGATGGGAATTTGCAGGCGACGCCAGCGGGAAAGCGGCGGCAGCGGGATTTCGGGGTGAGGATTAGCGCTGGGGCCGCTGGCGGGCGCGGCGGATTTCGCGTCGGTATCCACTGCGCTATAGTATAGGCGGACTCTGACTACCACCTATAGCGGTTCGGCGACGCCCCGGTGGGCACTTCTAGTTGTGGTTATACTCCCCGTGGTGAAAGTTGTCCACGCAATTTGGACAATTGTTGGACAATGCGTTTCCTGCCTCTTTTGATATTTGGACAATGGTTTGCGGCGCTGGGTTAGGATTGGTGGGCTTGGGTGACTGCGGCCCAGACCGAATTGCTCAGGTGGGGCCTGTCGCTGCGATTAGCGGCGCGGCCCCGTTTTTATTTTCGGCGCTTCGAGGATCTCCGGAGCTGCCGGCGCGAGGGTTTTCCGCGCCCGCAGGTTGGCGCTGGGTTGGTGTTGGGTTGGCGCTGCCCGCGAGGGTTTGGTTTCAGGCACGAAGGCGGATGCTCGATGAGACCGGCGCGAGCCGCAACGGTGGCGATCGCGGAGGATGGCTGCAGCGCGGCGAAGCCATGAGAGCGGGCGCACGCGCGAGGCAGCGACGCGGAGCGGAGCGGTTTGCCGCTGCGCCCGCGGCCGCGACAAGGCCCGCGCCGCGACAGCGGCAAATGCGGGACGCGAGCGCAGGAGCGACGGCAAGCAAATGAGGCGGACGCCGCGCGCGTGACAGACCGCGCGGAGCGCATTTTTTGCGGACGCGTGGTTTTCGCGGCTGCAAAAATGCTGCGGAGCAGCGCACCACTTTCTGATGGGTTCGCCCAGGCGGGTCGCGGAGCCAGCAGGGTGTTGGTTTGGGTTTCGGTTACGACGCAGCGGTAGCGCGGCGGGTGTGGCGCGGCGCGTGACGCGTGGGGTGGCGCGGCGGGCGACGGCGCTACGGTGTCCTCATGCGAGCTGCCACGCGCCGAACCTGCGCGTGCAGCTGACGCAGGCGACGAACGCTCGGCAGCACTGGGGTGGACTTGGACGCGCACGAACGGACAGCCCCGCCGCCCACCGCTGTGCGTTCGTGCGCGTTTGCCTTGCGATCGACGGGCGGATAGTTTCCGTATAGCGCGTTTATCAGGAGTTAAGGGCATTGTTCGAACGCCAAATTCCTACGGCGTACCTCGGCACACGTCTGAGTGAGCCGAATCGGCACAATATTTCCGTAAGCCTTCCATAACCGCATTTCGCGCAGCGAGCATCCTTCGCGCGCTGGTGTGCCGTGAGAAATCGCGAAACAACCCCTCCGCGAGGTAGTCGACACCCCCAATTTCGTGAGCCTCAGTGAGCAACTTGGTTCCCTTTAGGGGCGCAGGAAAAACGTAAGCTGCATAAAAGAAGCAGACGTATTTGTCGGTGTTTGGCTCGGGCTTCTGGCAGTGCAGGTCCACAAAGACATCAGCCTCGTCGTAGCCTTGCACGACTGCATAGTGCGCTGAGTCGCTCTCTATCCGTGCTAGAAGCGCGTCATGCACCTGGGGAATGTCGTGATTCTGAGTCGGCACAAACACTTTTATCGTTTTCGCGTCTTGTGCCTTCAACGAAGCTGTGGCAAGTAGCAGAATTGCTACCCTGAGGAGTCTCGTGGTAATCACGCCCAGATACTACATCAGTCAGCATTATCGACGGGTGGGTGTCTGATTATCCAAAACTCCGCCGCCTCGTTGGGGCGTAACTCCTGATAAGTCGGGTGCATTCGATAGGTCGATGCAACACCATCTAAGAACTGATTTTTTTTAGGGATGGTGTCTATGACCCAAGGAAAACGATCGAGACTTTCTCCCGCTCAGAAAACCGACGTGTGGAGCCGCTG
>DASWVE010000041.1:0-16073 GCA_036401315.1 Candidatus Acidiferrales bacterium | reverse complement strand
TTGCATTGCGTCTCCTTGCGAAGTATTGCGTCAGTTTCAAACCGCTGCTTCGATTTCGAGAGTAGCGCCGAAAAGCGCCAGGGAGGTAGCCCGATCCTTCCGACTTCTTGCCTATTCCTCTGGCGGGGCGAAAAAGGCTTGGCATGCGGCAGGCCAAGCGTCTATGCTGAATTCATCGACGAGGAGGCCGCATCCATGCGAAAAGCTAACAAAAACAATACTTCCCTACCTCCGGAAGCCCGCGAACTGCGCGCCGAGCTGGCTCGTAAAATTGCCTCGTTCATCGGCTCCCAAGAGAAATTGCTGACCGCAATTCCAGGCCTGCTGCTCACTCAACGCACGCATCCCATGCCGCCGATGGTCGGCGCGTACGAGCCGAGTCTGGCGGTCGTCGCGCAAGGACGCAAGCGCGTTGCGCTCGGCTCCACGAATTTCATCTTTGACGAATCGAATTTCCTGCTGACCTCGCTCGACCTGCCAATCATCGGCCAGGTGATCGAAGCGAGCGAAGAGAAACCATTTTTCTGTTTTCTGCTGAAACTGGAAATGCCGGTGGTACGTGAACTCATGGGCCGCGAAGAACTTCAAGCTTCGGCGCCAGGCGTGATGCCGGCCGCGACCGATGCTCCGGCGATGGCCACGGGACAAATCACCGCCGAATTGCTCGGCGCGTGCTGCCGCCTGGTCTCGTTGCTCGAAACTCCCGCGGACATTCCATTTCTAAGCGGATTGATCCAACGCGAAATTATTTACCGGATTTTGCAGGCCCCGGCGGGAGCGCGCCTGCGCGCCATCGCGACTCTGGGCGATCAAAGCCAACGCACCGCGAAAGCGATCGCCTGGATCAAAGCGAATTACGCGAAGCCGCTGCGCGTCGAAGATCTGGCGACCGTCGCGGGCATGGGCGTTTCCACCCTGCATCATCATTTTCGCGCGCTCACCGCGATGAGCCCGCTGCAATATCACAAGCAGCTGCGCCTGCAAGCCGCGCGCGGCCGCATGCTCACCGACGGCATCGACGCCGCCAGCGCCGCCTTCGAAGTCGGCTACGAAAGTCCCAGCCAGTTCAACCGCGAATACAGCCGCTTCTTCGGCCAGCCACCGATGCGCGACATCCGCACGCTGCGCACGGCAACTCCCGCGGCATAACGCGCCGGCGCAGCCGTTGAATTTGTTCTCTGCGCGATTTCTGTGAGCGTGCGTGACGCAAGCGAAAGTCAAAAGCTCCCACCCTTCCAAATGCGGGAAGGACGGGCCACCCTCAAAACCGACGTGTAGTTTGAATTTGTTTTTGATTTTGAATTCGATTTTGAATTTGAGGGTGGCCCATCCTTTCGTTTTGTGAAAGGGTGGGGCTTTTCTCTCGACCTTCGCAATACGTCAGCGAAACGCTACTCTCGCGCGCCGCGCCAAGTTTTGCTTTCGGGCAGGTCGATTTCGAGGCTCGCGTCGCGCGTCCAGTCGCGTCCAGCGATGCGGCGGGACCAATATTGCAGGATGCGCAGGTTGTAGCATCCCGTGGAAGGGCCGTCGCGGCAGCAGCCGGGATTGGGCGCATCGCCCAGCAGCAAATCGCCTCGACGAATCGCGTCCGCCAGCGGCGTGCCGCCGCGCTCGTGCGCTTCGAAATCGAGGCTCGAACACGCCAGCTTGTAAATCGTCAGGCAGCCAAAACACGCGATCTCCGCCAGCCCCGCTTCCTGCGCATAAATGTCGGCGATGCGATGCGGCGCAAACTCCACATAACTCGGCACACGATGCTCGTCCCACCACTGCGGCGGCTCGGCAATTTTTTCCAGGATGTCGGTGTATTCGGTGAACATGGCTCTTCCCTGCTGCGTTCGCGATGGATTCTACCGCGAATTCACCGAAGCGGCGTCCGCGTCGTATTTAGCGCGGGAAGTTCGCGGAAGATTTTAGGTTTTCGATCTGGCCGGCGTGCCGGTGGCAGTGGTGCGCGATAAGACAAAGCCACTGGTAGCAATCGAGCGCGCCGAATTTGGGATGCGGCAGCGAGCGGCAGCGCAGATCGTCATTGCTGGCTACGACGAACGCGCGCGTGCGCTGGCGCGTCGATTCAAATTTGGGGACGAGTTCAGCGACCGCCCAACGCCCGGTAGGTCGAATCGTTTCCGGCGCCACCAGCTTGGTCCCACGCGAGTCGGCCATAATGCGCCGCAACTCCGCGTCCTTCCCGGCCCAGTCGCCGGCGTGCGGCGGCTTCGTCGCATCGTTCAACGCGCCTTCCAGCCAGCGCATCATGCCGAACTCCGCGACGGCGATGTGTTCCAGATTTTCGGCCACGCTCCAACGGTCCGGGCCTTCGCGGTATTCAAGCTGCGCGGGAGTGAGGCCGTCCACAGCGCGAAGCAACGATTCGCGCGACTGATCCATTTCCTGCAGCACGTGTTCGCGTTCAGCGGGCGTCATGATCGAGTTTCCCTTCCTCGTTAAGATTCGCGCGCAGCGGAATCCTGCTGCCGAATCTAAGAATAGTCGTTCGAAGGCCACGAAAGCGCACATTTTTCGCGACTCGCTCGCCTCGCTCGTCATCCTGAGGAGCGCCTTTTGCGACGAAGGATCTCATCCATGTTCCCGCGCCAGAATCATTACGACCAAGCCGCATTCGACGTGATGGCCGGCGCGCCACAATACTGGATGAGATTCTTCGCTGCGCTCAGAATGACGGCCGCGGGCGGTTTCACTCGCCGTACCGCCCCGCGTTGACGTATCGCACCTCGCACCATAAGATTACCCGCACATGACGGACGCCCAGTCCCTGATTGGCCAGACCATTTCGCATTACCGCATCGTCGAAAAACTCGGCGGCGGCGGAATGGGCGTCGTATACAAAGCGCAGGACACGCGGCTCGACCGCTTCGTAGCGCTGAAATTTCTCCCCAAGGATTTAGCCCAGGACCCGCAAGCCCTCGAACGTTTTCGCCGCGAAGCCAAAG
The DNA here is from genome assembly GCA_036401315.1 of Candidatus Acidiferrales bacterium. Lineage (GTDB taxonomy): Bacteria > Acidobacteriota > Terriglobia > Acidiferrales > UBA7541 > Palsa-295. The sequence goes on along the minus strand of DASWVE010000041.1, from coordinate 13,116 downwards.
CCGCCTCCGCGCTGAACCATCCCAACATCTGCACGATTTACGACATCGGCGAGTCCACTGAAAAAGACGGCGGCACCGCTTTCATCGCCATGGAATGTCTCGACGGCCAGACCCTGAAGCACGCCATCGCCGGCCGCCCGATGGACATCGATACCCTGCTGACCCTGGCCATCGATACCGCCGACGCGCTGGACGCCGCGCACACCAAAGGCATCGTCCATCGCGACATCAAACCCGCGAATATTTTTGTCACCACCCGCGGCCACGCCAAAATTCTCGATTTTGGTTTGGCCAAAGTGGGCGCATCGCAAAGTTCCGCCAGCGGCGCGACCGGCGCGGCCAACCTCGGCGACGACGCCACTATGGGCGCGACTCGCGCCGAGCATGAAAGCCAACTGACCAGCCCGGGCAGCACCATCGGCACCGTGGCCTACATGTCTCCGGAGCAGGTGCGCGCGAAAGAATTAGATTCCCGGACGGATTTGTATTCCTTCGGCGTGGTGCTTTACGAAATGGCCACGGGCGAGCTGCCTTTTCGCGGAGAAAGCAATGGCGTCATCTTCGAAGCGATCCTGAATCGCGCGCCTGCGCCGATGTCGCGCGCGAATCATGAAGTCGCGCCCAAGCTCGAAGCCATCGTGCACAAGGCGCTCGAAAAAGATCGGAACCTGCGCTACCAGCACGCCGCCGAAATGCGTTCGGACCTGCAGCGCCTGAAACGAGACCTCGATTCCGGACATTCCGGTTCCGGAATGTCCGCCGTCTCGGGTCCGTCGAGTGCATCGGCGCTTTCCAGCGCAGCGGCGGCGTCCGCCGTACCGTCCTCCACTTCCGCGGCTTCCTCGTCCGAGCAAAAATCTGCCGCGCGAAAATATGGAATACCCACGGCCGCGATACTTATCGCGCTGCTGATCTCGGGCGCGCTGTACTGGCGCGCAAAATCCGGCTCCGCCGAGCAGATCGATTCCATCGCCGTTCTCCCCTTCGCCAATTCCGGCGGCGGCGCCGATTCCGATTTCCTCAGCGACGGCATCACCGAATCGCTGATCGCCAGTCTCGCCCACGTCCCCGACCTGAAAGTAAAATCCCGCAACAGCGTCTTCCGCTACAAAGGTAAAGACCTCGACGTCCCGCAGATCGGCAGCGCGCTGGCCGTCGAAGCGCTGGTCACCGGCCGCGTCACCCAGCATGGTGACGACATTCAAGTCAGCGCCGAAATGACCAACGTGAAAGACAACACCGAAATCTGGGGCCAGCATTACCAGCGCAAAGCATCCGACATCGTCGCGCTGCAGCAACAAATTGCCGGAGACATCGCCGAAAAGCTGCGCGCCAAAATGACCGGCGCGGAAAAGCAGCAAGTCGCCAAGCAAGGCACGCAGAATCCCGAAGCCTACGAACTTTACGTCCGCGGCCGTTTCTACTGGAACAAACGCACCATCACCGACATCAACCTGGCGATTTCTTATTTCAAGCAGGCTATCGCAAAAGATCCCAGCTACGCGCAGGCCTACGCCGGACTCGCCGATAGCTACGCCGTGCTGCCCTTCCACACCGGCGATCCCAACGAATTGATGCCCGCCGCCCGGGCCTCGGCGCAGAAAGCCCTCGAACTCGATCCCACCCTGGCGCGGCCGCACGCGGTGCTGGGCCTGGTGAAGATAACGTACGACTGGGATTTTGCCGACGGCGAAGCCGAACTGCGCAAAGCGATCGCACTCGAGCCGGACGACGCCACCGCGCACCAGTGGCTCGGCCAGTTGCTGGGCTACTTGGGCGGCCGCGAGCAGGAAGCGATCGACGAAACCACCCACGCCCATCAGCTCGACCCGCTGGCTCCGGAAATTACGTTTTCCATGGCCGAGGCCTATGTCAACGCGCGTCAAGTCGACAAAGGCATGGAAATCTACCGGAAGTTGGTCGCTGACAACCCGCAGTTCCCGGGCACCTATTTGGGATTGGCTTGGGCGTTTCTGTCCCAACGCAATTATCAGGAATACGCGCAAAACATTCAGACGTATGGACAACTCGCCGCGAACAAAAATTACGAGAATGTTGGCGCGGCGATGGAAGCCGGCTACCGCACAGGCGGCGGATGGCCCGCGGCGGCCCACAAAGCTATCGAAACGCTGCGAGCGCAGCGCGAAACCAAAGCCAGTTATCTGACCTCGTACACCATCGCCCAGATGTACGCGACGCTCGGCGACAAAGACCAGGCTTTCCAGTGGCTCAATACCGCGCGCGAAGAAAAAGACCTTTGGCTCGTCCTGCTGCGCACCGACCCGGTCTTCGATTTCCTGCACTCCGACCCGCGCTACACCGACCTGGTCACCAAGATCGGCTACCCGAAATAAATTCCCGCGCAACGAAGTCGCATCCAGCTCTGCCGCCGAATGCACCCGTCAGCGACTACCCGCGATTGAATTTGAGTTTGTTTTTGAATTTGAATTTGAAGGTGGCCCGTCCTTCCCGCCTTCGGAAGGGTGGGGCTTTTCTTCTCGCTCGACCGCACCCGCGTCCGGCTCTGCCGCCGAACATTCCGTTCAGCGACCACCCGCCTCTAGCCGTCATCCTGAGGAGCGCTTTTCGCGACGAAGGATCTCATCCATGCTCCCGCACCAGAATCATCACGACGAAGACTCATACGACGCAATGGCCTGCGCAAAACTGTACTGGATGAGATTCTTCGCTGCGCTCAGAATGACGAGCGCAAAGTCAAAAGCCCCACCCTTCCAAAGGCGGGAAGGATGGGCCACCCGCAAAACAAAACGCGCTTCCGCTAACTTTTCGCGCCAAGCCCAAACAAAAATCCGCGGGCCGCGAATTCGTCATTCGCCGCCCGCGGATTCCTTGCATCGCTGCAAATCGCCGCGCCCTAACTATTTGTACGTCGCGTCCGTACGCGTCAGCTCATCGCGATGCGCGCTCGAATCCAGCATCGGCCCGATCGACGCGCCCATCAGCGGGTTCGCCTTCGTCGCCACGCGAATCGCTTCGTTCACTTTGTCCAGTCCTTCGGCGTTCGGCGTGATGTAGAAAATGGAGAACGTGTCCGGCGATTCGGTGTGGATGGCCTGGGTGTCGATCTCGTATTCCTTGATCGCCCCGTCGGCCAGCAACTTTTCAAACAACGGCACGAAGATATTCTTGCTCAGCGTCTCCAGCGCGTCATTCGGCGCGTCGGCCTTCAATTTGTAGAACCCGCCGTGCGTGTAGCAACCCTTGCACGTGCCGGGCGTCCAGTTGTAGTAGCGGCTGACCAGAATTTCGTCGTAGTGCTTGGTCGCGGAGCTCAGCACGGGATTGGATGCGCTGCCGTTTTTGTAGAACTGCTCGAGCACGTTCATCAGCCCGGCCATGGACATCGCCGACCAGAATTGATCGTGGGTCGGACCGTCGGCCCGGTGCACCAACGCCGTATCGTGCCCGTAGCCGACGATGGTTCCGCTGGCCAGCGCCTTGCCCATCGTTTCGTTGTCCGCGGCGTCGGTCTTTTCCATTTCGCCCCACTGCGCGCGCGGAATGTTCCACACGCTGGCATAGGTGTACATCGGCGGTTTTTCTTTTACTTCGGTGGTGGATTGCGCGCGGACGCCCGCGGCAAATCCTAGAGCGAGTGTGAGCAGAGTACACGTGAACGCGAGTTTTCTCAGCACGATTGGCTATCTCCTTTTTGCATTTTGTTTTTGAGTTTGGGTTAAGTGTTACAAAATCGTGAGGCCGTAGAACGGGACAGCCAGAACGCCGCAGCCGTCGGTATTGCCGCGACTATATGCCGAACCCCGCCAGAGTCAAGGCGTAACTCCCCCGCAGCGGCCATCCGCCTTTGGCCGTCATCCTGAGGAGCGTTTTCTGCGACGAAGGATCTCATCCATGCTCCCACGCCAAAATCAAAACGACGAAACCGCGCCCGATGTAGTCTCCTGCGAGACGCATTACTGGATGAGATTCTTCGCTGCGCTCAGAATGACGACCGGTATTGTAGTGACGCAAGCATGCAGACCGCACATCGCACCGCCAAAGCGCCAGCGGCTGGAGTAAAATCCCGATACTCTTAAAGCGAGGGCGACCTGCGTAGAACCAAATTGCTGGCGCATGATGTCGAGACTTACCTGCAGGACCCGCGGACGCGCAAGTGGATGGTGCAGTGCGTCGCTTGCTTGCGGTGGGGCTGCCGTCCAGATGCCCCGGCAAAGTTCATCGGGCGGGAGTATTTGGTAAGGCATTTCGGCAAATTGAAAGTCGACGACCGCGGTGTCTGCGAGCAATGCCAAAACCAATGAATTCGACGGCGTACGCATGGAAGTAAAAGACCCCACACCCGAACGCCTCGCCGCCTTTTCCGACGGCGTGATCGCGGTGATCATCACCATCATGGTGCTGGAGCTGAAGCCGCCGCACGACGCCTCCTTCGCCTCCCTGCGCGAATTGTGGCCGACGTTTCTCAGCTACGTGATCAGCTATTTATTCGTCGGCGTGGTCTGGGTCAACCATCATCACCTGCTGCGGTACGTCGAACGCGTCTGCCCGCTGGTGATCTGGGCCAACCTGCTGTTCCTGTTTTTCGTTTCGCTGATTCCCTTCTTGACCGCCTACCTGGCCGAAAATCGCCTGAACTCTTTCACCACCGCGCTCTACTCCTTCGAATGCGTGCTGATCAACCTTTCGTTTCACTATTTGCAAGGCACCGTCGTGCGCGAATTTGGCGATGACCCAAGACTGCAAGCCATGGCCCGCGGCCTGAAACGCCGCAACCGCCTCGCCCTACTCGCCTACGCGCTGGCCGTTCCCGCCGCCTACCTCCAGCCCTACATCTCGTTCGCGCTGATCTTCGGCGTCACCCTGCTCTACCTCGTCCCCGACGCCGCCGAGACTTTCGCCAAAAAATGAAATCGCGAAATGCATTCACCTCCGTCGGATTTTTACTGTTGCTATTTTCAGCCACAACCGCTTTGCCCAATGGCGACAAGACCTACCGCCCACGCGACGACGACGAAGTTCAGCTCATCTCTTTAATTTTGAATTCGGAGATTGCCAGCAACGGATGGTCGCCAAAGGATCTGATTTGTTTTTCCGTCCAGGGACTGGACCCCAGCCGAGCTTTGGTCAAAACCTTGAAATTGCGCGAATTGAACGTCACCAGCCCGGCGGAATGGCGAAAGCAGTTCAACTGCGGATTGGAAGTTCGGCTGACCTATCAGTATGCGAAACTTGCGCCGGCGCAGGCGTTGCGCGTCCACGTCGAGGTTCTCGACCTGCGTGAAATCAATGACGGTTCCGCTCATCTGGCCACGATGAAACGGAGTGGAAATTATTCCGTGCTCGAAAGCGCGGGCAAATGGGCGATCAAGGAATATATTCCAGCAAAATAGCCATGGAACGGTCACCGCGTCTCAAAAATAAATGAACGTGAAGACGACGAGAGCCGCAAACACCACAACCGCGCCGCCCGCGCTGCGTGAAATGCTCGCCGACTCCTACGTCGCCGCCGTAGCCATCCTGGTGATGCTGCTCTGGACCTTCGACTGGATCATCCGCGGCCTCGTCCAAGTCGTCCCCGATGCGGCGATGTACCTCGCCACCATCGCGGCGATTCGCGGAGTCCCCGCCGACCCCGTAATATTTCGCGCCCACCGCGAAATCGCGCTCATCTATTTTCTGCTCGCGAGCTCAATCGCCATCGGCGCCGGCCTGCTCTCCCAATGGGTCTATGGCGCCAGCCCTTTCCGCAGTCTGCAACTGCAGCGTGAAAGATTCACCCGGAGGCCTCATGTTTAGCCGCTTGAAGCGCGTGCTGGTCGAAAGCTACGTCGGCGTCGTGGCCCTCGGCTACACCCTCGCGCAGTGCATCCTGCAGTTCGTCGGACTTTTCACTACGCCGTTTCAAGCCTGGTACACCCGCGTGCAATATTCCGGCTCGATGCTGGCACAGATGCCGCACAGCGATCAGTGGGTCAGCGAAAGCCTGATGGCGCTGCTGCGCGTTTTGCTCCTGCTGCTCTTCTGGTATTTGCTGCTGCACTGGCTCTATTTCTCGCCGGTAAAAAAAGATGCAGCGGCGCCCGCCACGAATCCGCAATAATTATCTCAGCCGCAATTCCCTCCGAACATCCGGAGGAAGGAAACCGGAAAATGTATCGAGGCCTAAAAATATTTTCGCGCGCTCAAGCCGCGCTGTTGTGCATCACGCTGGCGACTTTCAGCCTCGTGCCCGCGCTGCGCGCGCAGTCGGCGCCAGCCACGTCAGCGGCGGCGCAAGCCGCACCAATGGCTCCAGCTCTGCTGGACGTGCACTGGAATCCCGGCGCCGAAGATTGCAAGCAGGATAAGCAGCCCGCCATCCAGGTTCATCGTTACGACGCCCAAACCTACATCTTGCGCCAGAATCTCTGCCTCAGCGCCGAAGGCAATTTTCTGTTCCTGCTGCTCGGCTCCGAAAAAGCCCTGCTCATCGATACCGGCGCCATCGCCGATCATGCGACCATGCCGGTGGCCAAAACGGTTCTAGACCTGCTCCCCACGCAAAATGGCGCAAAACTTCCCCTCCTCGTCGTGCACACCCACGGCCACACCGATCATCGCGATGGCGACGCGCAATTCGCGGGCCTGCCCAACGTGCAGGTTGCGCCCTTCGATCCCGAAGGCGTGCAGAAATTTTTCGCCTTCACCCAGTGGCCCGAAGGCCTAGCGCACCTCGACCTCGGCGGCCACATCGTCGACGTGATTCCCGCCCCCGGCCACCATCGCGCGCACGGCGTTTATTACGACGAAAACACCACGCTGCTTTTCACCGGAGATTTCCTGCTGAACGGCCGCCTGCTGCTCGAAGACACCGCCGCCGATAAAGCCAGCGCCGCGCGCGTCATCGCCTTTGTCCAAAACAAGCCGGTTGCTTACGTCCTCGGCACCCACATCGAAAAAAACGCCGGCGGCGAACTCTATACCTGGGGCACGACCTACCATCCACGCGAACATGTCCTGCAGCTCAGCAAAAACGATCTGCTAGCCCTGCCTGCCGCCCTCGATCAATTCAACGGCTTCTACACCCAGTCCGGCCAATTCGTCATGATGAATCAAAACCGCGTGCTCGGCGCCGAAGCTTTCGCTGCACTGCTGATCCTGGTCATGATCATTTGGGCCATCTGGCGTTTCATAAAATCGCGTCGCCGCAGGAAAACGTAACCCGCCGTTTCCTCCATTGCGACCGCCACTCGCGGTTACAGGATTCCTGCGAGCAGCCGAATCCCTTCGCGGATTTTCGTTTCATTCATGTGCGAATAGCCCAGCATCAGCCCCGCGCGCGGCGGTTTCTTCAGGTAGTACCCGGAAATTCCGTAGACGCCCACTTGCCGCGCCGCCGCTTTCGCAATGAGCGCCGCTTCCGCCGCGCGTTTGCGCGGCCACAGGACCAGATGTGTTCCGGCGTTCGCGCCGGTCACCTCGACCCGCGAGCCCAGATGTTTCTCGATCGCTTCGAGCAGCACATCCCGCCGTGCCGCGTTCCGGCGCCGTAACCGGCGCAGATGCCGCTCGTACATTCCCGTCGCGATGAATTCCGCCAGCGTTTCCTGTTCCAGCGTCGCGGTGTGCCGGTCGCACAGCCATTTCGCCGCAGTGAAAGCCGGGACCAGCGACTTCGGCGCGATCAAATACCCGATGCGCAGCGCCGAAAACAGGGTCCGCGAAAACGTGCCCATATAAAGGACGCGCCCTTCGGTGTCGAGCCCCTGCAGCGATTCGAGCGGCTGGCCTTCGTAGCGGAATTCGCCGTCGTAATCGTCCTCCACCACCACGGCATTTTTCTTCCGCGCCCATTCGAGCAGCGCCACCCGCCGTGCCGGCGGCAGAATCGCACCAGTGGGAAACTGGTGCGAAGGCGTGATGAACGCCATCCGCACCTCCGCCGGGAGCCGTGCCGGATCTAATCCTTCTCCATCGACCGCAACCGGCAGCAGCCGCGCCCCCGCCGCGCGAAATATTTCGCGCGCACCTTGATATTGGGGGTCCTCGATGGCCACGCCATCGCCGCGATCCACCAACACGCGCGCGATTAAATCCAGCGCCTGCTGCGATCCATTCAGCACAATCACCTGCGACGCATCGCAAACCGCCGCGCGCGAACGCCGCACGTGCCCGGCGATCGCTTCGCGCAAAGTTTCGCTTCCGGCGGCCGCACCGTAATCGAGCTGCCGCACCGGCGCCCGGCGCATGTGCCGCAGCAAAATGCGCCGCCACATCTCAAACGGAAATGTTTCGATGTCGCCGCGTCCGCCGTAGGCGAAGTCGTAGCGCAGCGGCACCGTACGCCGCCCCGGAAAGTCCACGGTAGCCGCGATCGCCGCGGTAACTTCGCCATAGCGTGACAAGCGCAGCGCCGCCGCGCGCGGCGTTTTCTTCGGCCGCGCGGCGGCCACGCCCGCTGACGCATACGTCCCGGATCCGCCGCGTCCCGCGGCGAATCCTTCCGCGATCAGCTGGTCGTAGGCCAGCAAGACCACCGTGCGCGAAACGCCCAGCGTTTCGGCCAGCTCGCGCGTCGAAGGCAGGCGTTCGCCGGCGCGAAACGTCCCGGCCAGCACTGCCTCACGCAGTCCCAGGTAAACCTGGCGGAAGAGCGGCTGGCCCGTCCTCGAAAGTGGTATCGCGAATTCCATGAAAAGTGGCACTATGAAAATACCACGTCGCGCGTCAGTCTGGATAGCGCACCGGAGCACTTACCGGCGCATGGAGAAGACGAAATGACCAAACATGTTCAGGGCCTCGCAAAATATCTCGCCGCCGTAACGTTGGCCGCGTTCATCATCGCGGCGCCCGCGCACTGCAAGGCCACCATGGCGCAGGCCGTGGCCGCCATGACCGCCGCGCCGCGCGACGGCGCCCACGATTTCGATTTCGCCGTCGGCAAATGGAAGACGCACATTTCGCGCCTCGACCATCCGCTCACCGGCTCGACCACCTGGACCACCATGACCGGCGACGTCAGCACCCGGAAAGTGTGGGACGGCCGCGCCGCGCTGGAAGAAATCGAAGCCGACGGCGGCGGTCGCCACTTCGAAGGCCTCACTTTATTCTTGTACAATCCGCAGGCGCGCCAGTGGAGCCTCAACTTCACCAACAGCTCCGAGGGCACCATGAGCACGCCCGCCATCGGCGAATTCTCGAACGGCCGCGGCGAATTCTACGACCAGGAACCGTACAACGGCCGCAGCATTCTGGTGCGCTGCGTCTGGTCCGGCATCACCGCGAATTCCTACCACTTTGAGCAGTCGTTCTCTGCCGACGGCGGCAAAACCTGGGAGCCGAATTTCACCGCCGACCTGACCCGCGTCCAACAATGAACGGCGAAACGGATCGTGCGGTGACGAGCGAGACGAGCGACGGGGTGAGCGGGGCGATGACGAATGAAACCCACGGCGCAATCGTGATTCGCGATTTGCGCCGCGACGATTTCGCCGCGTGGAAGCCGCTGTGGGATGGCTACAACGCCTTCTACGGTCGCGCCGGCGCGACCGCCTTGCCCGCGGCGATCACGCAATCCACGTGGTCGCGCTTCTTCGACGCCTACGAGCCGATCCACGCGCTGGTCGCGGAACGCGACCGGCGCATCGTCGGTCTCGCGCACTATCTGTTTCATCGCAGCTCGATCGCTCCGCTCTCGAACTGCTATTTGCAGGATTTATTCACCGCGGAAGCCGCCCGCAGCCACGGGGTCGGCCGCGCACTCATCGAAGAAATCTACCAACGCGCCGCGCACGCCGGCTCTAGCCGCGTCTACTGGCAAACGCAAGAAGGCAACGCCACCGCGCGCCGCCTCTACGACCAACTCGCCGAGAAATCCGAATTCATCGTCTACCGCAAGAATCTGTAACGACGAGCCGCCAACGAAATCATTCCAGCTCGTTTTACTCTTCCCGGCGTCCCTTCACTTGATCGGTGGTTTACTGCTACGCGTTGAAATGCGGTCGAAAATATCCGCGAGGTTCCCGTTGGTAATGTCGGAAACGTCCACGCCATACAACTCGCGAATCCGTTCGTGATATTTCTGATTCGTCTCCGCCCCATGAAAATCCCACAGGCTCGATACATCCGAAATCCAAGCCCACGGTAGCTCCAGGACCTTTTGAGTAAACTCGTTCGCCAACAGCCGGTGTTGGTCGATCTTGGCTGCCACAGCGAATGTGACAAGTTCTTCGAATTTCGAGCCAGGTCGTGGCCACTCCGGCCTCGGTGTTCGCGCCTGAAAACGCTCAAATATCTTCCGGAGACTATCCAGCGCCTCCATCTTTGTGATCCCGTATCCGCCCATCCCCTTCCTGTTTACGATCTGCGCCTGCCAGCAAAGCGGTTTGAATCGCCCGGAAGAATGTGGGTCATCGGGTGCGCGATACACAAATCGGATCGGATAATCTTTGAGGGTCCAATTGTTCTTGAAGAACGAGGCGAGCCACTTCCACATCGCGAGCAACTGCCAGGGAATTTCGGTAAATTTTGCCATTCGGTTTCCTCGCCAGCCGTGCGTGCGCTAAATCACGACCGAATCACTTCGTATTCCGTTTTCACCAAGCCGGTCTTATAACTCTGCGTAGCCACATGCTTCAACCGCACATCATGCGGCAGCGAACCAAACAGCGGAATTCCCCGCCCGATCAGCACCGGCACGCGCGAAATCGTCAGCCGGTCCACCAAGCCTTCGCGCAGAAAACGCTGAATCGTGATTCCGCCGTCGACATAAATATGTCTCGCGCCGCTACCTGCCACCTTGGCCAAAATCTCCGCCGGACGCCCCGCCATCTGCTCCACCACCGCCCCACTGGCACGCGCGCCGGAAAAATCAATCGGACTGCTGCTCAGCACCACGACGCGTTTCTTGTCGTAGGCCCACTCGCCAAATCCCAACACCACTTCGTACGTGCCCCGCCCGATCACCAGTGTATCGACGGTCGCCATGAATTCCGTGTAGCCATGCGGCTCGGCGCCGCCTTCGTCCAGAAAATCCAGCGTGCCATCGGCCCGCGCTAGAAATCCATCCACGCTGATGCCGCAAAAAACCGAAACCATGGTCATCGCCGGCCTCCCGCCGCGCATTTCGCTAGCGCGGAATCTACCACGATTGCCGCCGCCGTGAAATCAATGTGCCATTTCCGCTGGCTTGCGCCGCCCCTTTGTTGGGATTTTCCAAAGAGAAAATCCCGCGCAGATTTTTGCTTGTTTCTCGCCGCGATGCAGGTAACCTGAATCTACTGACGACCCAGCCCGTCCGTGGAGCAATCTCCCATGCACGCGTCTAATCCAGGTTCCGATCCCGCCACCGAATCGTTCGAATCCTCACCCATCACCGCACGCCTCGAAACCGCCACCGCCGAATTGCACCAGCTCGAAGAACTCGTAAAATCCGGCGAACTCGACGCGCGCGTGCTCTCCGAATTTCGCAACGCCGTCGACCACATCCGCAACACCACCTGGGCCGTACAGAAATGGATCGGGCTCAGCTACGAATCCGGCGGCGATCCCTTTTCCGTGCTGCCGATCATGTCCGCCCAGCGCGTCAAACGCGCCGCGCAAATCTGCAACGACGTCTCCCTCGACCTGCAGTCGATCGAAATCGGCATCGACACGCCCGGCATCGTCGAACTCTACAACGCCGTCGACGACCTGCACCGCCGCCTCGCCGCGCTGCTGAAACGCGAGCCGTAGAACGCCTCGGTCGTTCGGCAGCGTCGCGACCGTAACGACCCCGCCGCGATTGCCAACGCGCCGTCCTACTGAGCGCAGCGAAGAATCTCATCCAGTGATGCGTGACGCCGCCCGTGACGTCGAGCGCGGTTTTGTCGTTTTTGCCCAGGCGCGGCAACATGGATGAGATCCTTCGTCGCGAAAACCGCTCCTCAGGATGACGCGGAGCTTATGGGTCGTTCGGCGGCGAAGCTCGACCCTTTCGCCTGCCTTCGCCTTCCCACCTTCCACGCACTCCTTCCGTACGTATTGATAACCAGACTTGCACAATCATGAAACATCCCGCGCACCGGCTACGTCATAACTGCGGGCCGCGTTGTACGTTGTCAGCGCCGGCGCATTCTCTTTTTCACATTCACAACGATTCGCAGCGCGGAGCGCACCCATGCACCCATCGAATTCGCCTGGAATCTATAAGAAATCCGCTCAAATCGCAGCACTCGCGGCTTCCCTGCTCGCTCTCAGCGGCTGCACCGCCGTAAAAGTAAAACTGGGGCTGCGGGTCCGCCTCGAAAAACTCCCAATCTCCTCGATGCAGGTCACCATGCCCAACGGCCCGGACATTTCTCCCGGAGAAAAATCTCCGCTGATCGCGCGTTTCACCCAGCCCAACGGCAAAGTTCGGGTCACCGAAGGCGCCGGCAAAGGAAAAGTTTTGTGGCAGGACATCGCCCTCGCGCCCACCGTGGTCACCGCCGATAAAAAAGGTAACATCATCCTCGCGCACGATCCGCGCAAGAGCGATGGAAAGACCGGCCACGGGGCCGTCACCGTGCCCAGCCATCCCGACCTGCACGCCGAATTCGATGTGCCCGTCACTTACGATTACAATTTCGTCGCGAATTTTTCCGGCGCCGCAGGCAGCGACGGTTTTAACGGCGCCGACGGCAGCGCCGGCTTCAGCGGCAGCAGCGGTTCCACCGATCCCAATAATCCTTCGGCCGGTGGCAATGGCGGCAACGGAACCGACGGCAGCAATGGCGGTGACGGAGGAGACGGCGGAAATGGTCCGGCCGTGCAAGTGCGCGTCACGGTGCGCCCCGGCGCGCATCCGCTGCTGCAGGCCAGCGTTTCAGCCGCGGGAAAAACGCGGCTCTATCTGGTCGATCCCGCCGGCGGCGCGTTGAACGTGCAAGACAACGGCGGGCCCGGCGGCCACGGTGGACGCGGAGGCCGTGGCGGCGCAGGGGGCTCCGGCGGTTCCGGCACGCCCAGCGGCAGCAGCGGAAGTTCCGGCTCGGACGGCCGAGCTGGTTCCGACGGCTCGTCCGGCGTCGGCGGCAGCATCACGGTCACCTACGATCCGTCGGTGAAGCAGTATCTCTCCATCATTCATCTGGCGAATGCCGGCGGCCCCACGCCGGTCTTCATCGAAGCACCAGT
>DASWVE010000040.1:0-29170 GCA_036401315.1 Candidatus Acidiferrales bacterium | reverse complement strand
CCTCGAGGACCATCCTCAGATGGGGCGGCGGAATATCCGGACAATCCTTATGTGCCTCGAGCACGAATAGAAGCTTGTCGCATCGCAAAAGCAAAGGCCCTGGACAAGTGCGCCTGTTTTCATAGAAGAATGACGACGGTTTGGGTGGTCGCGTGAAGGCTGTGGCGGCGCTTCGCGCTCGGCCATTCGGGTGGTGCGGGCGGCGGCTCGAAAGCGGCGGTCTGGCCGGAAACGCGGTGCGGATGGCGCCTCTAAACCCGCACCCTTCGCGAAGGCGGCGAAGAGTGCGGCACCCGGAAAGGCAACTAAAACGACGAAGACAACTGCAAAAGCAAAAGGGCGGGTCACGCTTAGCGCGACCCGCCCTTACCGATCCATACTCGTGCTACTGCACGTCGGTGACTTTGCCGTTGACGAAGGTGACTTTCAGATCTTTGTAGACATAAATCTGTTTGGTGCCGAGGTTGACGATTTTTTCCGGGGGGCCGAAGCTGGCGGTCACCTGGTCTACCGTCTGGCCCAGCTGGATGCTGGCTGGAGGCGCGGCGGGTTGTTGCGGCGCTTGCTGCTGCGGGGCCGCTTGCTGTTGCTGCTGACCCTGATCGCCGCCTTGTTGCTGCTGGTTGCCCTGATCGGCGTTGGGATCGGGCGGGGCCAGGACCTGGCTGATGACGTCGGCGATTTGGCCAGCGTCGGCGCCGCCTTCGATGTAGCCCTTAGGAAACTGGAACGCGACCGAACCTTTGTAGCTGGAGGCGTCGCCGCCATTGCAGGAATCACATTCGGTAAAGTTGACGATGACTTTTTCGTCCTTCAGGTGAATGACCACGCCGGTGGGATTCACTTTCTCGTCCTTGGTCAGCGCCTTGGAATAATTTTTCTGGACCAGCAGGCACATGGCGTTGCCCGGGTGCAGGGCATTGTCCTTCCAGGTGGAACCGCAGGGCGGCGCGAGGTTGTTCGGCGCTTGCCCGGTGATGCCGTTTTTCTGGATGACGAGAATGACGCTGGATTTGTATTTCGCGTTGAGGTCGTTCTGCAGGGTGGTGACGTCCTGCGCGTGCAGCGGCGCGGCGGCGAGGACGGCGAGCAAGACGGCGGAAGCGGCGAAGCCAAATTTTGTATGGCGAGTCATTTCAAAATTCTCCTTACGTTTTATACCGCGGATTGTGCCGCAAAACCGTGCGAATGCGGAATGAAAATTTGGGTCATGGCCTGTCGCTTACAAAATTCGGCCCGGCTAAAGCCGGCGTTTCGTTATTTGCTGCTGCGATTGAGTGGCGTAGATAAAGAAAAGCGGGGAGGCGGCGCTGGAATCACGGCGACGCGCTCCCCGCTTCTGGTTTTGGCTAGCTGCCAGCGCCTTCGTTGGCTGCGACTTGAACTTCCTTCTCGGTCTGATCGGCTGACGCGGAGGTTTTTTCAATGTCCGCCTGGGCAGTCAGATCGGGCTGAGCCGTGCCTTCCGGATTGGCTTTCGCCGTGGTGGTGCCGGCCGGAGCGGCGGGCATGCCGCCGGTGCCTTGCTTCTTGGCCATTTCGCCCAGGCCGTCGTCGATCTGCTCGCGGAAATGATTGTGCATTTCCTGCAGGTCGTTGACCTTCACCGACAGCTGCGTGCCGGATTTGCAGTCACTCTTCTGGCTGCCGCTGACCAGGACTTTCACGCTGGCGTTGGCATCGGGAGTGTCTTCGATGCGGGTCAGCACGTCGCCCTGGGTCAGGCTGCACTGCGTGCCGTCGGGAAGATCCGGCGTGATGGCATCGGCCACGATGAAGGTGCGGTTGTTCGGGTTGAGCGCATCGGGAACGACTTCCGGAGTTCCGGCCGGCGCGGTGACCGGAGCATCAGCGTCGGCTGTGGAAGTGGCGGAAGCCGGCGTAGCGGCTGCGGCTGGTGCCGCGGCCGGAGCTTGCGGTGCCTGCGGACCACTCTGCTGCGAAGCCTGCTGCTCGGCGAGAATTTCCGCCTTCACTTCGTCGGCGATGGCTTGCTTTACTTCGGGAGTGAGGACCACGGCTGATGCGGCAGCCGGTGCAACGCCGCCGCCTCCCTGATCCTGCTGCGCGGGCGCCTGTTGCTGGTAACTGCCCCCGGCGTTGGCATTGGCGGCTGCGGCGTTCGCGTTGGCGGCCGCGGCATTGGCGTTGGCTGCAGCTTCGTTGGCGGCTGCGGCATTAGCTGTAGCTGCTGCGGCGTAGGCGGCCTGCAAGTTGGCGGAGATGATGTAATCGGTCAGCCAGAATGCGGGAGCGGCATAGACCGGGTACGGATTGAAATAGTAGCCGTAATATCCGTACCAGGGAGACGCGCCCCAGCCCCAGCTCCAAGAGACGGGCGAAGCCCATCCGCCGTAGGCGTAGCCATAGTAGCCGCCGCCGTAGTAGTAACCGGGATAGTAGTGGTTGTAGTAGTAGCCGTGATAGTAGCCGCGGCCGTAGACGCGGGTGTAAGCGCGGCCGCCGCGGTAGTAGGTGCGGCGTTCATAGCCGCGCCCGCCGCGGTTGAAACCGTGGGCCACGTAACCGCCGTGAGTTCCGGCGACGACCCGGCTGCCGTCGGCGCGATGCGTGACTACCGTGCGCTGGCCGCTAGCTCCGTGCGTGATCGTCGTATTGCCGGAGTGGATCGAAGTGACTTTGCCGTTGGAGCCGAATTTTGCGGTGGCGCCACTCTTGGTGGTGACGCTGGTGGTTTTGCCGGAGGCGTTCACGTTGCGCGTGTTGCCGCTGGCGGTGGTGACGGTCTTGCCGCCGCCCGGATGCGAGACGGTGTGCGGAACGGTCGCGGGGGCTTTGCTGGCGGTGGTGGTGCCGCCCTTGCCTGCAGCGCCGGTGGTACCCGTCCTGGCTCCGGTGTTGGTCGCGCCGGTTTTGCCCGCCGTGCCGGTAGTGCCAGTGCGGCCTGCCGTTCCGGTGGTGCCGGTGCGGCCCGTGGTTCCCGTGGTGTTCGTGTGGCCCGCGGTGCCAGCCGTGTTGGTGTGTGCTGCGCCACCCGCGGCCGGTGCGTGAGCAGCGGGCGCGGCGTGCGCTGCCGGAGCAGCATGCGGCGCCGACGGTGCAGAACCTTTACTTTTTTGGGCGAAGACAACGGATGGAATCGTGAACAAAATCAGGAATACGAGGAATTTTCCCGCAGCTGTGCCGCCGGGCTGGTTCAGTTTCATGTGCATCTCCTATATGAAACTATCCCAGGGGGCCTGCCACCTCTAACCCACCCTGGTGAAAAAAGTCGCGCGAAGTTTATTCGCGCGCCGTTCTTTGTTTGGCCCGAGACTGCTTGAGACGAATTGATTCGCAACCGGAGCTGATTACGGCTGTTAAGGGCCGAAGCAGGAGCCGCGGCCTGATCGGACGCGGGAACCAGAACCAGTCCCTACCACCTAATGCGTAAAATCCGGGCCAAGAGCGTCATGGTGCCAAAATTTTTGAGGTGCGTTGGGGTTAGGACCAGCAACAACTTTGGAAACGCACGAATCCCCGGACACCCTCCGGGAATGAGCGCCCGAAACAGGGCGCGGCAGCAAAACTATAGTTCGGGGGGTGGCGGGTGTCAATTTCAATTGGGGTGCTGTTGCGAAGGCGCGAGGGGAAAGGCAAGTGAAGGCGGATCCCGCACGGCAGGACCCGCCCCTTGGGATCATTTCTTGGGATGCGACGTGCTGTAACCGGAATTGGCGGAGAGGAGCAGCGCTTCCGCCGGGTCCAGGGGTTCGAGCCTTACCGTGTAGCGATCGCGCGAGCGGGCGTCGGCGATGGCGCGGACGTAATAGACCTGGCCGGGTTGGGCGGAAAGGCTCAGAGCAGAGGCCAGTTTGGAGACCCGCTCGAACTGCGACTGCCACTGCGCACAGATGCGATGGTCGCCGGGATCGACCTGGAAATAAAAGTATGAATCGCCATGGTTGGCACCGACCCAATCGCCATCGAGCCCAACCCGCAGCGTGACCGTGCCGATGTTGAAGCCGGGATCGGTGCGGACGGTATTGAAAACGTAGACGATCGCTTTGCCCGGCGCTGGTTGCGGCGTTGGGTGCTGGTTTTTGTCGGTCTTGACGCTGAATCCGACGTCGCCGGCGCCGCAACCGGCGGAGCGGGCCAGCGTGGCGGCGTCTTGATTGTCCTGCGCGTGGACGACGATCGTGGCCGGAACGGCGAGGAAAAACGCTGCGATTAGAAATCGTGCTGCGATTTGCGGGATGCGGCTGGACATGACGGCCTCCCTGACTGAGTTGTCACTTCTACACGTTTGGACGTGGGGTGGGCGCGGCGCGTTTCCGGGAAGTGTGGCACCAGGGTGAGAACGGCAACGTCAACGGCTGCCCGGCTAAAGCCGCCCGCTGCAGACGCAAATACTTCGCGGTGCTTCCGCTGTGCTGGACGCGGGAGGAGGCTAGTACTTTTCTATTATTTCTTCGCGGCGGGGGAACGGGTACATTCACGCGACTTGGGGCGCCGGCTTAACCTTATATATGGGCCGGTGACGGGGGATGTGTGGCGGCTAACACTTCTGTTTTGAATCTAGCGGACTCGGGCATGGCGACGGCTGCGGGAGCCGGTTGGCGGACGCGGGCTTTGGCGATTTTATTGGTGGTCGCGATTGCCGGGATTTTTTGGGGGACTTCGCGGTATCCGGCGCTGCTGAAGAAATATCATGCGGGGACGCAGGTGAAGGCGGCGGGCGAATTGACCTTCGGCGCGGTGTATAAAGTGGACCGTTCGATGCCGCTCGCGACGCGGGTGTGGCGCACCACGGTGAACTGGCTGGATGCGAACCGCGTGGGCATGACGTTTTCGTTTTTGTTTGGTCCGGCGGCGCTGGTTTTTCTGGGGACGGTGAAGCGGCGGCGGACGGCTTCGCGGTATTTGAACGCGCTGTTTGGCGCGGCGGTGGGCACGCCGCTGGCGGTGTGCACGAATTGCGTGGCGCCGATTGCGCGCGGATTTTACGCGTCGGGCATGAGCACGGAATCGGTGCTGGCAGCGATGTTCGCTTCTCCGGCGCTGAATGTGGTGGTGCTGGCGATGACGTTCACGTTATTTCCGGCGCCGGTGGCGCTGCTGAAGATTGGGACGGTTTTGGTTTTGATTTTCGGATTTGCGCCGCTGATGGCGGCGCGCAAGGGCGCGGGCGACGGCGAGGCCGCTGATCGGAATGCGCCGGAATTTACGAGCGCAGTGGAAATTTCTTCAGACGAGACGTGGGGGCACGCGGCGATCGCGACTTTGCGCTCATACGCGAAGAGCTTCTGGTATGTGTTCCGCGTGGCGTTTCCGTTGATGATCCTCGCGGCGTTTCTGGGCGCGCTGGTGATTGAAATTTTGCCGGCGCAGGCGCTGGCGATGAACGTGACTATTGGCGGAATTCTGCTGGTCGCGCTGGTCGCGGCGTTTCTGCCGGTGCCGATGGCGTTTGACGTGGCGATCGCTTATATCGCGATGACGAAAGGCGTGCCGCTGCCTTACGTCGTGACGATTTTGTGCACGCTGGGGATCATCAGCGTGTTTTCGCTTTCGGTGGTGGGCAAGACGATTTCGTGGCGGATTGCGGCGGCGGCTTATGCGACGGTGGTCGCGCTGGGCGCGATCGCGGGAATTCTAACCAAAGTCCTGGCGTAAATATTTCCGCCTAAAGTTTTACTGCGCGGCTCGGTGACGTCGGCCGTGTTTCTTTGCGGCGGCGTGGCGCGCGGACTTTTTTGCCGGTGCTGCGGCGTGCGCCGGAATGGCCGGCATATCGGAATTAAAAATGTCCGCAACAACCTTCCAGGAATTATCCTGCTCTTTTTTCCAAACTTCCACGAATTTGCCGCGATCGATGGAAGGATTTCCGGCGGCGTCCTTGGTGGTGGCCTGATAGATCCCTTGAATGTAGGCGAGGTCGCTCGAGCGAGCGACGTCGACTTTATTGGCCTGCCAGGAAAGCGAAGTGTCCGGAGTCAGGAATGGAGCCCAAGCGGTGCGAATGGCGACCGGGCCGGTGGCGATGGGCGCGTTGGGCACCATGAAGGCCGCGTCCGCGGCGTAGTAGCCGACCGTGGCGTCGAGATCTTTGGCGGCGACCGATTTGGCCCACTGGGTGTCGAGCGCGCGGATCGTGGTCTCGTCGGCAGCGCGAGTGTCTTTGGGAGTTTCGGAGCAGCCGGAGGCGAAGAATGCGAGCGCGAGAGTAGCGGTTGTTGCGAATGGTCTGAGAGTGCGCATGGGTGAAGCCTCCGAAGGCCGAAAAGTTTGCGCTTGGATGTTAGGTGGAGCGGCCCAGGCAGTCAAGGAGGGGTTATTGCTGTTTATAGAGGTTCTACAAAAAAAAGCCTGGGGCGACGGCGCACCCAGGCTCTTTCCTAAAGTTACACTGACCTGTCCAAGCCCAGTATACCAAATACAGGAAAAAAAATCGCCAAAGTTGTAAACGATTGAGCGGTCCGAGGAACCGGCTTCCTGTCCTAAGCCGTTCCTCGCCAGTTCACCGTGCCGTCGTACGGGAACCAGTGGACCCGACGGGACTCGAACCCGCACCTCATGACTGGACAGGTCAGTGAGCTGCCAATTACACCACGGGCCCCGACGGATAATACGTTACGAGCCGCAGGTGCGCCACGAATAAAATAACTGTTCCATTACCTAAGCAAAGAGTATTCACGCGGCTACGGCTTACTTCGCTGGCGCGTTGTCGTGGAACAGGACGGCGTCGGATTCGGTGTGACTGCGGATCATGCCTAAGGATTTGCCGTCGGGGGAGAAATACCACCAGTTGATGAATTCCTGTTTGGTGAAGTTGGTGATCTGGTGGCCGGGGCCGCCATCTACAGACTGCTGCCACAGATTGCTGACGCCGTTTTCGCGGATGGCGTAGACCACGGATTTGCCGTCGGGGGTGAAGCGCGGGCCGGCCGCGATGTGGGCGTTGGGTTCCAGCTGGCGGACTTGGGGATTCGGTCCGGCATCGAGCGCGACCAGCATGATTTTCTGAACGTTGGTGAGGCCGGCGCCGGGCAGTTCGACGGTGGAGAGGAAGGCGATGGTTTTGTTGTCGGGCGAGACTCCCACGACGTCCGAGCCGACGATGCCATGGGCGATGGCCGTGCCGGGAATCGTTTGCGGATCACCGCCGGTGAGGGGCAGTCGGAACAATTGTTCGCTGCCGGCATTCCGGTAATAAACCCATTTCGAATCGGGCGAGCAGAGGGCCGTATCCTGCCGGCCGGTGCTGGTCAGACGGGTCAGATTCGAGCCGTCGGAATTGACCCGCCAGAGGTTTACACCCGCTTTTCCGCCGCCGGCGATCCACGTAAAAATGACGGTGCGGCCGTCAGCGCAGGAATCGATGCCATCGAACGAAGAGCCGTTGACGACCTGGGTCCGGTTCTGTCCGTCCATTGAAACGCGGTAGGTCTTGGAATCAATGGGCATGTAAAAACCATCGTTGCCGGCCCAAGCGAAGATGCCGCCGGTTTTATCGGGGTCGAGCACCGGCGCGGGCAGGTCTTTGCCGGTGCCGCTGGCGGGGAATACGTACATCGAGGCGAAAAATTTCTGCTGCACGGTGGCGATATTGCGGCTGTCGGCGGAAACGGAAACCGTCGAGTAATTGCTGGTGTCCTTGGAAATTTCGCGAATGGCATCGTCCGGGCCGCCGGCCGGCAAAAAACCAATCTGCTCCGTCAGGAACCCGTTTTTGGGACTGCGGTAAAGGGCCAGCAAGCCTCTGGAATCCGGAAGCCAATGAGCCAGCAAAATAGGAACTTGTTTGAACTTGGTCAGCGGCGTGATCTGGCCGGAGGCCACATTGATCTGGTCGATCACGGTGACCACACCGTCAGCAGAAAGAAAACCTTCGGCGATATTTTCGCCGTCGGGGTTCCAGGAAAGATATTGCGGGTCGCGATCGGTAGGGCCGGTGGAGACGGACTTTTCCCCCGAGCCGTCGGCATTGCAGACCAGCAGGTGATATTTGCCGACGTCCGGATCGTTTTCGCGGATGTAAGCGAGCTGCTTGCCGTCGGGGGAGAAGGTGGGGCCGCGGTCAACATCATGTGCGACGGGTTGAGGAGTGCCGCCGAGGACCGGCGCGCGGTACAGCGTGAAAACATCCTGCACTTTGGTGTCGGCTTTGCGGAAATAGAAATAATTTCCGTCCGGCGAAAATCCGATGGTGGCGAAACCTTGGTCGGAAGGAGCGATGACCTGGGTGTCGCTGCTAGTGGCGATGTGATGGAGCCAGAGGCTGCTCTGGCCTTTGTCGACGACGACGGTGAGGACGTATTTCCCGTCGGGAGAAATCGAGGCGGATTGGATTTTCCCGCTGTTGGTGAGCTGCTGGATTGAAAAATCCTGAAAGGGCGGCGCGGTGTTGCGATGCCACACGATGTAGCCGACGTAAAGCCCAGCGGCGACCATGATCAGGGCCGCCAAGAGCCCGACGCGGGCGGCGAATTTCATTTCTCTGGTGGGGGGCGCGACGGCGGGGCTGGCGACTCCACTGGCGGAAGAAATATTCGAAGAGGGAATTGAGGTAGACGATCCGCCGGTTGCCGCCGCGTTGGCGGAAGACAAATTGGCGGACGCGTAAGCGCCGCTGGCTTGTTCCGCAGCGGTCATGTTGGAGGCGATGGCGCTGCGGGCCGAGCGGTTGGAATCGGTGTCGCGTTTCAGGCGCTGCAGATCGGCGCGCATATCGGCGGCGTGCTGATAGCGCAACTTCGCGTCTTTTTCGAGGGCTTTGGCGATGATTTCTTCGAGCTTCACCGGCAGGTCGGGATTCAGGCGCGTGGGTGGAACCGGTTCGCGTTCGAGAATGGCGGCGAAGATGACGCCGGAAGTAGCGCCGGAGAAGGCCTGGCGGCCGGTGGACATTTCATAGAGCACCAGGCCGAAAGAAAAAAGATCGGTGCGGGCGTCGAGTTTTTCGCCGCGTACTTGTTCGGGCGACATAAAAGCCACAGTGCCGAGCGACGTTCCGGGGCTGGTGAGATTCGGATCCGATTCGAGCGTGCCGGGACCCATGGTGACCGTTTCGCCGACGTTGCGCGTGGCCGCGATTTGTTTGGCGAGGCCGAAGTCGAGAACTTTGGCCTGGCCGCGGTCGGTGATGAATATATTCGCGGGCTTGATGTCGCGATGAATGATGCCTTCGGCGTGGGCGGCTTCGAGCGCGTCGGCAACCTGAATGCCGGTTTCGAGAATTAGGTCGAGGGCGAGCGGGCCGCCGGCAATGCGATGTTTCAGCGTGGCGCCTTTGAGCAGTTCCATGGCGATGAAGGGAACGTCGCCCGAATCGTCGATGTCATAAATGGTGCAGATGTTGGGATGGTTCAGCGCGGAGGCGGCCTGGGCTTCGCGTTCGAAGCGTTCGAGCGAGATGCGGTCCTTGGCGACGTCTTCGGGGAGAAATTTTAGCGCGACTTGGCGTTTGAGCTTGAGGTCTTCGGCGCGGTAGACCACGCCCATGCCGCCGCCACCAAGTTTTTCGACGATTTTGTAATGCGAGATGGTGCGGCCGAGGAAGGGTTGAGGATCGGGCATGAGCGCACATTTTAGGTGGCGGCGAGGAATGAGTCAACGGCGGGGGCGAAGGGCGAGCACGGAAGAGATTGCTGGAAGCGCCGCCCGAAAATCGCGTAACCACCTCGGTTGACGCGCCAGCAGATTACCTTGGAGTGCGGCGGCTTGCCGCCGCCTTGGCGCAGTAGCGTTAGGGCGAGATTGGCACAGGGGTTCCAGGCGCGATGCCGGAAAGCGAACCGTGCCCCCTCTCTCTTGCCCGCCGAGTTTCAAACCCCAACCGCTGCCTGCCCTTACGATGATTGGGCGAAGGCGGCGGCAAGCCGCCGCACTCCAAGGTAGGCTGGCGTGAACTGCGTCGAGCGGCGCGCTTCGCGTCAATGGTGCAAGCTGGGTTGAGCTGGTGATTCGGAGTGATACCTTGCGCTTCTACAGGTCATCGTGATACATAGGTAGGAGGCGGAGGCGTTGAGGTTCATGACTACGAAATTCGATTTGCCGCAGGGGACTTTGGACATGTTGATTTTGAAGGTGATCGCGCTGGGGCCGGTGCATGGCTACGCGATCGCGCAGCGGTTGCAGCAGGTGACGCGGCAGGCGGTGCAGGTGCCGCAGGGTTCTTTGTATCCAGCGCTGCATCGGCTGGAGAATCGCGGGCTACTGGCGGCGGATTGGGGCGAGACGGAAACCGGGCGCGAAGCGAAATTTTACAAGCTGACGCGCAAGGGCCGGGCGCAACTGGAAACGGAAGCGCTGGGATGGAAGCAACTGTCGGACGCCGTGGGGCTGGTTCTGAAAATGGCGGAAGGCGGTGCGAAGTGAACTGGTGGTCCCGTCTCTTTCGGCGGGCGCAGATGGACGCGCAACTCGCGAAGGAATTGCGCGCGCATATCGAGCAGCACACCGAGGAATTGATCGCGCGGGGGATCGATCCGGTGGAAGCTCGACGGCGGGCGCGGCTCGAGCTGGGCGGCCCGGAACAGGTGGCCGAAGATTGCCGCGACGCGCGCGGCACGCGCTGGCTGGAAGATTTGGTTCAGGATTTTCGGTACGCGCTCCGTTCGTTGGGAAAAAACAAGGCGTTCACCGCGGTGATTTTGTTGACGCTGGCGCTGGGCATCGGCGCGACGACTTTGATGTTCACGTTGACCAGCAGCGTGCTGCTGAAGCCGCTGGCGTATCCGCATCCAGAGAAACTGCTCAGCGTGCATGGGCACACCGACGACTGGAACGCGGCGCTTTTCGGCGAACAGAACGTCGCGTATCCGGATTTTGTGGACCAGCAGCGCGAGAGCCGCACGATGGACCTGGCGGCGTTTCTGTACGGCGCAGGCGGGACGCTGACGGCGTCGGGCGAATCGGAATTCGTGGATCGGCGGGATGTTTCGGCGAATTTGTTTGCGGTACTGGGAGCCGCGCCGTGGCAGGGGCGATTTTTTCTGCCGGAGGAGGATCGCGCCAGCGGGGCGCCGGCGATCGTGCTGGGCTATAGCTTGTGGCAGCGGCGTTTTGGGGGTCATGCGGAGGTGGTCGGCACCCAAATCGTGCTGGACGAAAATCCGTACGCGATTGTGGGCGTCGCGCCGCAGAATTTCCGGCTGGACGGCGAAGAGCCGGACGTTTTTATTCCGCTGGGCCAAAACAAGGCGGACTTTTTGAAGTTGCGGCGCTCGCATCCAATCAACGTGCTGGCGCGGCTGCGTCCCGGCGCGAATTTGGCGCAAGCGCAGGCGGAGCTGGCCGCGATGGGTGGTGGTCTGGCGCAGCAGTATGCGGCGACGAATGCGGGACGATCTTTCGTGGTGCGGCCGCTGCGGCCGGCGGTGGGCGACGTGCAGTCGACACTTTGGCTGCTGCTTGGCGCGGTGAGTCTGGTGCTGTTGATCGCGTGCGCCAATATCGCGAGCCTCTTGCTGGCGCGCGCGGTGGCGCGGGAACGCGAATTTGGTTTGCGCATAGCGTTGGGTGCGGGGCGCGGGCGCCTGGTGCGTCAATGCCTGACGGAAAGTTTAGTGCTGGGGATTTGCGGCGGCGCGCTGGGGATTTGGCTGGCCGCAGCGGGTCTGCGGCCGTTCGTGGCCATGTGGCCGGGGGGCTTGCCGCGGGCGGAGGAAGTGCATCTCGATTGGCGCGCGCTGATATTTGCGGTAGCGATTTCGCTGTTGTGCGGGTTGGTGTTTGGGTTGGCACCGGCGCTGCGGGCGCCGCTACACCATGTGAGTGAGACGCTCCGCGCCGGAGCGCGCAATGTCGTGGGTAATTCGCGGAAGCTGCACGGCGTTTTCGTAGCGGCGGAAATTGCGCTGACCGTAGTGCTGCTGGTGGCGGCGGGAATGTTGGGCCGGACGCTGCTGCGGGTGGCCACGCTCGATCCCGGCATGAACATTCATAACGTGCTGATCACGCGCATGGCGCTTTCGCCCAGCGCATTGGAAGATGCCGACCGCACGCGCGCGGCGTGGAAGGACGTGCTGGAACACGCGCGGGCCGTGCCGGGAATTCAGGCGGTGGCGATGGTGGACACCGTGCCGATGCGCGAAGGAAACAACCAAGTGAACTACGCGACGTCCGCGGATATTCCGCCGGAGAACCGGCTGCCCGTCGCGCTGGCGACGTGCGTAACCCCTGATTATCTGCGCGTGATGGGAATTCCGCTGCGCGCGGGAAGATTTTTCAACGAGCAGGACCGCAAGGGAAACGATCCGGTGATCGTGATCGACGACGTGCTGGCGCGGCAGGCGTTTGGCGGTGAAGATCCGGTGGGAAAACAATTGTGGCTGCCGGTTATGGGCAGCCCATTTTCGGTTTGGACGCAGGGGGCCCGGGGCGCGGACGTGGCGCGGGTGATTGGCGTGGTCGGGCACGTGCGGCACTGGGGACTCGCGGCCGACGATCAAGCGGCGGTGCGCGCGCAGTTTTATTATCCCTTCGCGCAGGTTCCGGATTTGTTGGTGCATCGCTGGTCGGATCTGATGTCGATCGCGGTGCGGACGAACGTGGCGCCGCTCGGCGTGGTGCAGGGACTGCGCGGCGCGGTTCGCGGGGCGGCGGGGGATCAGGTGCTGTACGAAGTGCGCACGATGGAGCAGCTGTCGCGCGAGACTCTGGCGCTGCAGAGATTTTTGCTCCTGCTGTTTGGAATTTTTGCGGGCTTGGCGTTGTTGCTGGCGTGCGTGGGAATTTATGGCGTGCTGGCGTACCTGGTTTCTCGGCGCGTGCCGGAGATTGGGGTGCGCATGGCTCTAGGGGCGGCGGCGCACGATGTGATGCGGATGATTTTGCGCGAAAGCCTCGGGATGATTTTCGCGGGAGTGGTGTTAGGCGGAGTCGCCTCGGTGGTGGCGGGGCGGGTGCTGGCGAAATTCGTCGCTGGAGTGCGCGCGGCGGAGCCGCTAACGTTTGCGCTGATGATCGCGGTGCTGGTGGCGGCGGGCCTGGTGGCGAGTTTTGTGCCGGCCTATCGAGCGAGCCGGGTCGATCCGGTGGTAGCGTTGCGGCAGGAGTAACGCCGCGAGGAAACGGCGGCAGGCTGCACTCTTGACATGTAATGATTAGCATTATATCCTCTCCATGTGATTGCCTCGTTTAAGACTCGCGACACGGAAACGCTATTCAACGACGGACGGGTCAAGCGGTGGGAGGCGATCGAAGTGGCCGCCCGGCGCAAATTGGTCATGTTGCACGCGGCCAAGAAACTGGACGACCTCAAGATTCCGCCGGGGAACCGGCTACACAAGCTCAGCGACGACCGGGCGGGGCAGCACGCGATACGAATCAACGATCAGTACCGCGTGTGCTTCGTGTAGCGGGACGGCAATGCCCACGAAGTCGAGATCGCGGATTATCACTAGGAGACTTTTATGGCGAAGCTGAAGCCCATTCATCCGGGCGAGATTCTACGCGAGGAATTCATGCTGCCATTCGGGCTGAACCCAAACAAAATGGCGCTGGCGCTGCGCGTGGCGGCTCCAACGGTGTACGAAATTGTCAACGAAGAGCGGGGCATTTCGCCGGAGATGGCGCTGCGCTTGGGCCGCTTCTTCAGCGTCACGGCGGAGTTCTGGATGAATCTGCAGTCGCATTACGATCTTTCGGTGTCGCGGCAGAAGGCGGAAGAAAAAATCGTTAAGGACATCCATCCTCTAGCGCGGACCGCGTGAGGTGAAAGCAGCAGCGGGAACCGCGAGGATGCCGCGACGGAATCAGTTGTAGGCCAGATTGAACTGGGCGGCGAGGCGGGTGAGGCCCTGTTTGCACTTGAGCCAGTCGGCGCGGGCGGAGCCTCCGAGCTGGACGTCGAGGAAGACGTCGTCGATTTGACGCGCGGTCTGCAGGACGCCGGGAAGGGTGGTGTCCGCGGTGCGCTTGCTTTGGAAAACGCTGAGCATGGCGCCGACCTGGTCGCTGAAAGATTTTCCAGCGGCTTTGTAGATTTTTTCCTGGCTGGTTTTGCGCACGGCGCTCTTGGAGAGTGCGGAATTAAAGCTGGATTGAAAGTGCTTGCTGTCGTCTTTTAGATTCTTCATGAGGTTGGTGACATCCTTGTCGCTGAGGCGCTGCTGGGCGGACACAGAGCGCGCGGAAAATAGCGCGAGGACGAATGCGACGAGAATGACGGCTTTGATAATCGAACGATTTTGCAAGATAGCCTCCTGCTGAATTCCACTGCGAGCGAATCGTATTCCAAATAAAACGCGGCGTCAAAATGGGATGTGCCGATGCGCGCGAAAGCGGTAACGGGTGTGGCGCGAGGCGTTCACATTTGACGGAGCGGAAGAGAAAGTTTGAACGCTCGGTGCGGGCGCGTTTGACAGGGTGGCGCGACACGGCAATACTGGCGCAAATTCGGGCGGGCGGAACGAAGTCGTCGAATGGAGCGAATTTCAGCCGGCATGAAATTTCCGGTTTACTTTCATTTTGGGCCGTGGGCGAAGACACGCTTCGTCGATCCGGACGTGCTGATCAACGCGGCGAAGAATACGATCGTGTACGAAGAAGAGCCCGGGATCCGCGACAGCGTCTTCAAATTATTTGCGACCAACCATTCGCCAGGGTCGGGAAGCGCCTCTTTGCGGGAACTGCTGTGTTGCCTGCCGAATGTGGTCGCGCCGGACCATTTGAGTTACAAGAATATTTTCCGGGTGCTGATCGTGCAGTTCATCGATGCGCACGCGTTCGACGTGCGGTCGGTGAAGAAGACCTGCATCCACATCGTGCATCCGGATGGGCGGCTGATTCCGTTCGATACTTATAATTTGTTTTACCGCGACGATTTGGAGCGGACGCGGCGGGGACCTTTGCGCCAGGCGGCGGTCGCGTCTCCTTTGGCGACTTTGTAAAATTCGTGCGTGACGACCTACTTCGGCGACGAGTTTAGTTTTTCGAGCATTTTCGTGGCGTTAGCGTTTTGCGGGTTGAGTTCCAGCGACTTTTTGTAGTTCTGGATGGCGGCGTCTTTTTCGCCGGCGTCCGTCTGGGCTTCGGCCAGGCTGTCGTAGACGTTGAAGCTCTGGGGATACATTTCGACGTTCATTTGGAAGGCGTCGATGGCTTCGGCGTATTTTTTCTGGTTGATCAGCGCGTAGCCGAAGAGATTCAGGTCGCTTTCGGCGAAAGAATACGAATCGGCGGAACTTTTCTTCAAGTCCTGATATTCGCGCAGGGCCGCTTTCGCGCCCACTTTGTCCCCCACGATTTGCAGGACGTCCCCCGCGGAAGGCTTTCCGTGTTCGAATTTCCAGGCGAATTCGGTGGCGATGGCGTCGATCAGATAGTTGGCGACGGTGACGCCGTTATCGGAATTGGCCATGACCGCTACGCCCTGGCCCTCATCGCCCAGCATCACCAGCATCGACTGAAAGCCTTCGTCGGCGCCGCCGTGGGCGAACTGGTTGGTGTTGTGCGGGGCGAAGAAAAAACCGAGGCCGGCGTTTTCAAGTTGCGGGCTGAGCATCTGACGGGTCATCGATTCGGAAAGAACTTTGTTGGACTTTCCATTTTTCGAGGCGGCGATTTCGATGCCGAACTTGGCGAGGTCGGTAGGTGTGGTCCACAGACCGGCGGCGGCCATTTCGGGGTAAATGTGCCAGCGGCCTTTCACCGGAGTGCCGTCGGCATAAGTTCCGGTTGCGGTGCGCGGAGCGAGCGCAGCGGGAATGGGCTGCTCGTAGGTGCTGTTGGTCATGCCGATTTTATCGAGGACCACCTGCTTCATGAATTCGGGGAAAGGTTTTTGGGTGACGTCGATCACGAGCTGCTGTTCGATGGTGACGCCGCCGCCGGAATATTGGACTTTGCTGCCGGGAACGAATTCGACGCGGACGGCGGGACTGTTGGCGGGTTTTTCGCCGTTGAGGACCTGTGGGATGGTGGGAATGGGATCGCCGACCGGGTAGCCGCCGAAGCCGTGCACGGTGAGTCCGGCGGTGTGGCTCAGAATGCGGCGCAGCGTGACTTTTTCGGTTTTGGTGAAATCGTTGTCGGGAACTTTCCAGGTGAGGAGTTTTTTGTTGACGTCTTCATCGAGCGAAAGTTTGCCGTGCTCGACCAGCCAGAGGGCTCCGGTGGCAGCAACGGGTTTGCTGATCGAACCGGCCTGGAAGAGCGTGGTGGGAGTAACGGGATCGGTTGAGCCGGTAGCGACCACGCCGTAGGCTTTGGTGTAGACGATTTGGAAGTGGTCGACGACGGCGAGGCTGAGGCCGGGATCGTGAAATTCGGCCATGAGTTCGGCGAGCGAAAGATGCAGCGCGGGCTGCCCCGCGCCGACCGGAATGGTCACGACGTCGGATTCGATTTTGGCCATGCGCTGGGCGGTCGTCGCGTCGGGCGTGGTGGTTTGGGCGGGGAGGACGACGGCGAACCCGAGGAACGCGACAAGCGCGAGCAATTTGGATTTAAGCATAGAGGCGGTTTCCTTTCGCAGGGTGACTGCGGGTTGAATGTACCTGAGGTACGAGAGGATTGGGATAAAAGTTCGAGGTTTTTAGGGCAGGAGCCGGGAGTTTTGGATAAGGCGAAATTCGCGGGGTTGTAAGGGGAATCGTGGATGGCTGGATTTTGGGCCGCGGATTAGGATGCGGTTGTTCGAGGTGGTTCGAACGCGAGATTGATTTGTTTTTGCGGTTGAGAACACTTGGAGGACTGCGATGTTATTGCTGATTATTTTGTTGATTCTTCTGTTTGGCGGTGGCGGCGGGTACTACGGGTATTCGCGGTGGGGAGCAGGCGGCGGATTGGGGATTTTGGGGACCGTGCTACTGATTGTTCTGGTCCTGTATCTGTTGGGCGGGATACATATCTAGCGTTTACTGAACGAAAGGAACGCGGGAAAAATCGAAGCGCGGGTCACGCAAGTGACCCGCGCTTTTTTGTTTTTTGGCGGTCCTTATTTGGTGTTGCGGCCTACGCCGGTGATGCGCTGGCCGTTGAATTTGGTGAAGCTGAAGCCTTCGAAGTTTTCGTTCCAGTTGTGGCCCATGTCGTTGAGCATGGCGATGGCTACGGCTTCGCCCAAGGGCAGCGAATCGGCGTAGTCGTGGCGCCAGTGGACCCCGGCGTGGTTGCGGCCGATGGCGATGTTGGCCGCGAGTTTATTCATCTCGCCGCCGATGGTGAGCTGCGCGGCGTCCGAGCCTTCGTAGGGAGTCAGCGAGAAACCATCTTCGCTCGGTTGGACGATGGACATTCCGGGAATCGAAACCAGCGGAGTGAGATCGTTGAACCAGGCTTTGACGATGGTGGCGCAGGCTCCGGCGACTGTGCCGTGGCCCTGGCCGTAAGAAGGATGCTGCGGGCAGCCTTCGGGGAAAGCGTGCGGCAGGAAATAGCTGCCGTATTTGGCGAAGACTTCGGCGACGGCCTGGGAATTGAGCACGTCGGGATGCAGCGGATAATTCGCCTGACTGGTTTTGTTCATGTGCACCAGGCCGCCGAAAGCTTCGGGGCGGAGATGGCGATGCACGAACCATTTCTGGAACCAGACGGCCTTCAAGGCGCGCTGCGCAACTTCGGCGACCAGCGTTTTCAGGTGCGGGCTGCCGAAGGTGCCGAAAGCGGACTGGGTTTTCGAGCCGACGTAAGGATTATTGGGATCGAGCGGCGCGCCGTTGTCGACCAGGCTGAGGCAGGCGATGAAATAAGCTTCGAAGAGCACGTCGACGTGAACGTAAGCGCCGATGCCGCGACCGTTGCGCAGATGCTGTAGGTTCGGATCGCGCTGGCTGGCAGGGAACGGACCCTGGCCATTCTGGACGGCGAGCCAGGAAGCCTGGTCGGTCATGTAATCGAGGCCGGGCGTGTAGGTGGTGAACAATTGTTCGATGCCGATGGCGCCGAAGGACGTCGGCTGCAGCATGAACTGCGAAACGTAAGGACCGAGCACGTCGCCGGGCGTAAATCCGCGGAAAAGATTCTGCGCGGTGACGGGTTTCGGGCCGGCGAATGACGGCAGCGAATTGAGCTCGGCGATGGCGGCCTGGGAAATGGGCTCGTTGCCGTACTGGGTAAAATTCACGTCGCGGCAGAGCGCCATCCAATAATTTTCGACGGCGGTATCGGCCATGGCCTGGCTGGCGACAGCCGGAGGCGTGCCGATGGCGAGTTGATGGCAGTCGGTGCCTTCGAGATCGAAGGCCAGGCCGCATTGCGGATCGACCAGCAAAGCGGTGCCGCCGAGCTGGATATTATCGAATTGCTGCGGCTCGCCGCCATGGATGGCCTGGAGAAAGCTGTTGTAAGACGCGGGCGAGACTTCGCCGATATTGTTGTGGACCAGGCCCTTGGAAAAATTCCCGATACGATTCGCGTAGCGCTGCTCATCGCCGTTAGTGATTTGCGGCGGGCTGGGAATAGCGAGTTCGTTGCGCCCGGCGGCGACGCGATTGGCGAAGCTTTCGGCGGCGCGGATGTTGCCGCCGATTCCACCGGTGGTGGCGGGCGATTGGGATTGTGCCGCTTCCGCTACCGAAGCGAAGCCGGTAGCGCTGACGGCGAGCGAGGCTGCGGCAGCGCGGCCGACGTTCCCAATGAATTTGCGACGGCTGGAACCCAGCAGCTTTGAATCCGACACAGTTTTTTCCGGACGCGGGGCGTTTTTGCGCATATCCATGCGAGCTCTCCTGTCTGCGGGTGCGAATTGAAGGTGCGTTTGAAACTAGCTGGGGGACAAAGGGTGAGAGGACGATAGTGCGAATCGTCAATGTTAACAAGGCGAAAGTAGGACAGTTTTGGTACAGGGTGGGTGGTGCGTAATGGTACGGGCGAAGAAGCGCACGCCAACGTGAGGTGAAAATCGAAGAGAGGTCCCTCGTCGGGATGACCGCGTGAACCGAACCAACGGCGAACCGCGACGGCAGAAACAACGGCAACGGCTGCCCGGCTGAAGCTGGCCACTACAGGTGGCGGGTGGCATCTCGCCGGGAGGGTCGAGTGTGCGCTAGTTTTCTTTGGGAACAATTTCTTAGGAACAAATTGTGGGTACTGTTCGTACCACCCTCGGACGGCGGTGTGTAGGGAGGGTCGCGTGGGCAATTTGGGCGGCGAATTTCGGCAGGTGATGCGGCGGCTGATGCGGGCACCGATGTTCACGGCGATTACTTTGATCACCCTGGCGGCGGGAATTGGGGCGAACGCGGTGGTGTTCAGCGTGGTGAACGGAATCTTGCTGAAACCGTTGCCGTATCCCGACCCGGACCGGCTGATTGGAGTGTGGCTCACTGCGCCGAAGGTGGGGATCAAGGAACTGAATATGTCCCCGACCTGCTACTTCATTTTTCGGGAGCAGAGCCAGTCGTTCGTCGACATTGGGTTGTATACCGGGGATTCGCTCAGCGTGACCGGGATCGCCGAGCCGGAGCAGGTGCGCGCGGTCGACGTGACCGACGGGACTTTACCGCTGCTGGGAATCACGCCGATGCTGGGGCGGACCATCAGCCACGACGACGATTTGCCGGAAAAGCCGCCGACTGTGTTGCTGACGTACGGATACTGGAAACATAAATTTGGCGGGTCGCCGGCGGCGATCGGAAAAACCATCACGCTCGACGGCAAGCCAACGGAAATCATCGGAGTCCTTCCCAAGAATTTCGAGATGATGGGCAACGACGACGTGCAGCTGGTGATTCCGTTTCAATTCGATCGCGCGAAGCGGGTCTTGGGGAACTTCAGCTTTCAGGGTGTGGCGCGGCTGCGGCCGGGCGTGACCATGGCGCAGGCCAGCGCGGATATCACGCGCATGTTGCCGATCGTGAACCGTAGTTTTCCTCCTCCGCCGGGATTCTCAGCACAACTTTTCGAGGACGCGCAGTTCACGCCGAACCTGCGGCCGCTCAAACAGGACGTGGTGGGCGACATCGGAAAAGTTTTGTGGGTACTGATGGGATCGATCGGCCTGGTGCTGCTGATCGCCTGCGCCAACGCGGCGAATCTGCTGCTGGTGCGGGTGGAAGGCCGGCGGCATGAATTATCGGTGCGCGCGGCGCTGGGCGCGGGACGACGGCAGATCGTGGGCGATCTGCTGTTCGAAAGCATGCTGCTGGGACTCGCGGGTAGCGCGCTGGGATTGGGAATTGCATACGCGGCGCTGCGGATTTTGGTGGCGATGGCGCCGACCGGATTGCCGCGCTTGAATGAAATCGGCATTGACTGGCGTGTATTGCTCTTTACGCTGGGCATTTCGGTCCTGGCCAGCTTGCTGGTGGCTTGCGTGCCGATTTTCAAATATGCCGGCGCGCGGCTGAATGCGAATTTGCGCCAAGGCGGACGCGCGTTGAGCGCGAGCCGCGAACAACACCGGGCGCGGAATGTGCTGGTCGTAGTGCAGGTGGCTCTAGCGCTGGTGCTACTTATTTGTTCCGGGCTGATGATTCGCACGTTCCGGGCGCTGACCCACGTAAATCCTGGATTTGCGCACGCTAGCGAACTGCAGACTTTTCGCATTTCGATTCCGGAAGCGGCGGTGAAAGAACCGGAACGCGTGATCCGGATGGAGCAGGAGATCGAAGCCAAAATCGCGGCGATTCCAGGCGTGCAGTCGGTGGCGATGGGGACTTCAATTCCGATGGACGGGCAGAACAGTTTCGACCTGGTGTACATCGAAGGCCACGACTACGCGCCGGGAGAAATTCCTCCGGTGCGGCGGTTCAAATATATGTCGCCGGGATTCTTGCAGACGATGGGAATTTCGCTGGTGGCCGGGCGCGACGTGAACTGGGACGATTTGTACCAGAAGCACGACGTGACCCTGGTGTCCGAAGATTTCGCGCGCGAATACTGGGGCAATGCGAATGCGGCGCTGGGCCACCGGGTGCGTTCGAATACCAACGAGCCGTACCGCGAAATTGTGGGAGTGGTGGGCGCGGTGCGGGACGACGGCGTCGATCAGAAGGCGGCGAGCTCGATGTACTGGCCGATGTACATGGACAAGTTCGAGGGCGACGAACCGATGGTGCGGCGTTCGCCGGGGTACGTAATTCGCAGCCGGCGCGCCGGCTCGGAAGCGTTTCTAAAAGAAGTGCGGCAGGCGGTGTGGTCGGTGAATGGAAGTTTGCCGCTGGCCCAGGAACACACCGAAGAATATTTCTACACGCGCTCGATGGCGCGGACGTCGTTCACGCTGGTCATGCTGGCGGTGGCGGGCGGCATGGCGCTGCTGCTCGGCGTGGTGGGAATTTACGGCGTGATTGCGTATTCGGTGGCGCAGCGCACGCGGGAGATTGGAATTCGCATGGCGTTGGGCGCGCAGCAGGCGAGTCTGACGAAAATGTTTGTGCGGCATGGAGTAATTCTGGCGGGAATTGGCGTGGTCTGCGGGATGGTGGCGGCGGTGCCGTTGATGAGCCTGATGTCGTCGCTGCTGTTTCAGGTGAAGCCGGTGGATCCGGTGACTTATTTGGTCGTAGCTTGCGGGTTGGTCGCGACGGCGTTCTTGGCGAGTTACTTGCCTTCGCGGCGCGCGGCGGAGGTAAATCCGGTGGAGGCTTTGCGGGCGGAGTGAGGGGCTGTCGCGCCCGTGTTGCGCGATGAATCGGGCTGCGTCCTCGTGGCACTCCGTACACAGCGACACTCTCCTTTCCTGGCTGCATCGTCATACCCAAACAATCCAGCGCGAAGCGCGTCCGCAAATTCCGACGCTACCACCCACTCGCTGTCATTCTGAGCGTAGCGAAGAATCTCATCCAGTACCGTTCCGCGCCGGCCGACATGTCGAGCGGAATTTCCTCGTATCGATTTCGACGCGGCAGCATGGATGAGATCCTTCGTCGCCCAAGGCGCTCCTCAGGATGACTCGATGCCGAGGGTCGCGTGGCGGCGAAGCTTGATCGTATGGGTGGTGTGAGTCACGGGTCAAAAACGGTCCCGCTTAGCGGGGCCGCACTCCAAAAGTTCTCGTGTTACTGATTGAGGAGCGATGGGAATCGCGCCTTTTTTATTTTTTGCGTTTCTACGGAACAAAACCTCGTGGAGCCACGTTTCACCTCCTGAACGGCTATCCATAGACAGGCTAGGGTAAGTCGTTCTAAGATGCGGGCCATGGACAAGAAAACCGAATTGATGCCGGGGACGTTGGATTTGCTGATTTTGCGGACTTTGGCGCGCGCGCCTTTGCATGGGTATGGCATCGCGCTCTCGATCAAACGACTGTCGGACGATTTGCTGACCGTCGAAGAGGGTTCGCTGTATCCGGCTTTGCAGCGGCTGTTGCTGCAAGGGTGGGTGAAGGCGGAATGGAAGATGACGGAGACGAAGCGGAGGGCGCGGTATTACACGTTGACGGCGGCGGGACGCAAGCAGTTGGGCGTGGAGTTGTCGCAATTCGAGCGCATGGTGGCGGCGATTGGGCGGGTTTTGCAGCGGGCCTGAGGCGCTACTTGGGTCGATCCTCGGCGCGGTTCGATGATGCGCTAGCTTGCCTTGGAGTGCGGCGGCTTGCCGCCGCCTTGGCGACCTCACGACGGGGCTGGCATGGAGTGGGGGTTGAAACTGGGCGCGTGGAGAGGGCGGGTTGATTCAAATGCGGCGGGGCCAATGAAACTGTCCACCGGCGTTTGGGCAGTTCTCGTTTTGAACCCCATGCGCTGAGCGCTCTAACGTTACTTGGTAAAGGCGGCGGCAAGCCGCCGCACTCCAAGGTAGGCCGACTGGCTGCGGCGCAGCGGCTTCGCGACTGTTTGGGCGAGGGATGGGAGGGCGGGCGATGAAACGGATTAGCGAGATATTTCGGAAGCTGGGGATTTTCGGGCGGGACGCGCGGTTTCATCGCGAATTGGAGGAGGAGATGGCGTTTCACCGCGAGCAGAAAGAGAACGAATTGCGCGAGGGCGGAATGACCACCGAGGACGCGCGGAGTGCGGCGCGGCGGGAATTTGGGAATGATTTGAAATTGCGGGAGGAATCGCGGGACGTTTTTGGATTGTGGTGGGAGAGCACGGTACAGGATTTTCGATTCGCGGTGCGGCAACTGCGCAAGAACGTGGGATTCACCTTGACCGCGATTGCGGTTCTGACGCTGGGCATGGCCGCAGCGATTGCGATTTTCGCGTTTGTCGATGGCGCGCTGCTGAAGCCTTTGCCGTATCGCGATACGGCGCGGCTGGTGGGAGTGTTCGAGGCGATTGAGATTTTTCCCCAGAGCAATCTTTCGTACCCCGATTATCTGGATTGGAAAAAGCGGAATACGGTTTTTAGTTCGCTCGACGCGTATACCGGGCACGACGTCATTCTGAAGACTCCTACGGAGAGCGAGCCCGTACACACCGGACGGGTGACGGACGGATTCTTTCGCACGCTGGGCGTCAGTCCGATTCTGGGGCGCGATTTCTATGAGGGCGAGGATTTGCCGTCGTCGCCGCGCGCGGCGATTTTAACTTATGCGACGTGGCAAAAGCGCTATGGAGGCCGAACCGACATTGTGGGGCAGTCAGTGACGTTCGATGACGAACCCGCGACGATCATCGGAGTCGCGCCGAAGGGATTTCATTTTGCGCCGGCCGAGCCGGTGGATTTCTGGGTGACGCTGCATCCGGAAGGCGGGTGCGATTTGCGCCGAAGCTGTCACGGACTCTACGGAGTAGCGCGGCTGAAGGATGGCTTGACCTTTGCGGAGGCCCTGGCCGACGTGAAATCGATTGCGGCTCAACTGGAAAAGGAATATCCGGACAGCAACCGCGGGCAGGGTGCGGCGTTGAGTACGTTAACCGAAGTGATTGTGGGCGATGTGCGGCCGATTTTGCTGGTGCTGCTGGCCGGCGCGGGCTTGCTGCTGGTGATTGCGACGATCAACGTGGCCAGTCTGGTTTTGGTGCGATCCGAAACGCGACGGCGGGAAATTGCGGTGCGCAGTGCGCTGGGCGCGTCGATGTCGCGATTGATCCGGCAATTCGTGACCGAGGGATTGCTGCTGGTATTGACCGCGACGGCGTTGAGCCTGGCGCTGGCGAGTTGGACCATGCAACTGCTGGTGCGGTTGATCCCGGCGGACATGGTGGCGTCGATGGCGTTTCTGCAGGATTTGGGATTGCATCCGCGGGTGCTGGTTTTTGCGGCGGCGATTTCGGCGCTGGCCGCGATTCTATTTTCGCTCACCCCGGCGCTGCGGCTGGCGCATCCCGAGATGCGGCAGGATTTGGCGGAGGGCAGTCGGGGCTCAGCGGGAACAGTGTGGCGCAGGATGGGAACGAAGCTGGTGGTGCTGGAATTGACTACCGCTATGGTGCTGCTGGTCGGCGCGGGACTGTTGGGTAAAAGTTTATACAAGTTATTGCACGTCGATATTGGGATGCGCGCGGACCATCTGGCGACATTGGAAGTGCAGGCGCCGCCGAAACCTTACGGCGATGGCGACCCGGCGATTGCGTTGTCGCGGCGCACGCTAACCGACATTGCAGCGCTGCCGGGTGTGGAATCGGTGGGCCTGACCAGTTTGCTGCCGGTGTCGACCTGGGGAAATACTTCGTGGTTCCGGATTATCGGCAAGCCCTGGCATGGAGAACACAACGAAGTGCCGCAGCGCGATGCGACGCCGGATTATTTCAAGACGCTGGGAGCGAAGCTGGTGCGCGGGAGATATTTCCGCGAAGACGAAGACGGCACGAAACCGTTCGTGGTGATCATTAACCAGGCGCTGGCCAAACAGTATTTCCCCGGCGAGGACGCGGTGGGGCAACAGATTATTTTTCTGCAGGACAAATCGAAGCCGATGGAAATCGTCGGAATCGTGGAAGACATCAAGGAAGGACCCCTGGATACGACCAACCGGGCGGCGATGTATACGCCGCTCAACCAGGACCCGGGAAATTATTTCATGATCGTCGCGCGGACGGCGGGGAATGAGAACGCGCTACTGCCCGCGATGGTCGAGGTGATGCGGAAAATCGATCCGGGAATTGCGACCACTTCGCCGATCAGCATGGACGACCGGATCAATCATTCGTTTTCGACGTATCTGCATCGTTCGTCGGCTTGGCTGGTGGGCGGATTTGCGTTTCTGGCGCTGCTGCTGAGCGTGGTGGGATTGTACGGCGTGATTGCGTATTCGGTTTCGCAGCGGACGCGGGAAATTGGCGTGCGGATCGCGCTGGGGGCGCAGACGCGGGCGGTGTACTCGATGATTTTGCGCGAGGCGGGGTGGTTGGCGTTTGCGGGCATTGGGGCGGGGCTAATTTGCGCGGTGGCGGCGGCGACTTTGATGCGAAAGCTTTTGTTTGGGACGCAGTCGTGGGATGTGCCGACTTTAGTTGTAGTGGCGACAGTTTTGGCGGTGGCGGCTTTGGCGGCGAGTTATATTCCAGCGCGCAGGGCGGCTTCGGTGGATCCGGTGGAGGCTTTGAGGATGGAGTGACCGGCGGCGGCCGGGCAAGAAGATCGGATCCAAGAGAGGTCCTTCGTCGCGAAAGGCGCTCCTCTGGATGACGGCCAAGTGCGGTTTGGACGGCGTCGCGGCGATCGGCGAAGAAGCGGGTCGTTGGTCGGTGGCGGTTACGTTACGGTGCGGGATGGTTTATGCTGAGGCACTTTGGTTGCCTTGCTCCGCGCTGAATTCTTCAGGATTTTGTTGGTTCTTCTTTTTTTGTTCCTTCCTTGGCGCTGCGCGTTCGGACAAGAGACCGTGTTTGACGTGCCCAGCGCGGACATTCTGGATCGCGGCAAAATCTACGGAGAATTGGATGGGACGGTGCGCGAGTCTGATCCTTCGGCGACTTTTACGCCGCGCGTTGTTTTTGGCGTGGGGCATTCGGTCGAAGTGGGATTGAATTTCGATGGGCTGGGCGCGCCGAATCTGGGGCAGCTGGATATTTCGCCGACGGTGAAATGGCGGATATGGAACGATGCAGATGCGGGCTGGTGTTTTTACGTCGGCGACGATTTGTTTTTCCCGGTGACGATGCGGACGTTTGACGTGGGGAATTACGGGTACGCGTCTTTCGCGAAGAGCTGGAAGCACGGAACCCGGGTCGGATTTGGCGCATACGATTTTACGCAGCAGGTCGTGGCGCGTGAGAATCGCGGAGGCGGGCAATTTACCTTCGAGCAGAGTCTCGGGAAGCGGATAACTTTGGCGGCGGAGTGGTACACCGGGAAAACTTCGGTAGGCTACGTGAATCCCGGCGCGGTTTTTAAACTCACATCGAAGTTGAGTTTATATACCGCGTATCAAATTGGAAATTCGGGGGTGACCAAGGGCAATCATCAATTTCTTTGGGAGCTGGGGTACAACTTCAATTAGCGCGGCTCGAGCGGATCCACGAACAAGGCCGATGACGGGCCAGCTTACCTTGGAGTGCGGCGGCTTGCCGCCGCCTTGCCAAGTAAAGTCAGCGCGCGAATCCGAACAGGGTTCAAGACGCAGCGTGTAAATATGCCGCCCGACGGTTTGCCTATCGCATCGCCCGTCGATCTTGTCGCCGCCGCAGACCGCCAACCCGTAGCCTCTCCACAAGCGTCGCTTCAAACCCCAGTCGCTAACCGCCCTAGCATTCCCCGTAAAGGCGGCGACGAGCGGCCGCACTCCAAGGTAGGCTGTCCGCGGCTCGATGGCGAGGCTACGCGACGCGCTTCAGGAACCGCTGCAAATCTTCCGGCTCGACGAAGAGGATGTACGCGGAGAGCACGTCCCATTGAAAGAGGGGGACGTTGAGGGCGTATTCGAGGCTGAGGTGAAAAAAGACGCCGATGACCAGCAGCGGGTAGCGGAATTTTGTAATCCAGATTAATGTGCCCAGCGAAAATTCAACGACCAGCGCGAGCCAGGAGCCGACGCGCAGCGCGGCGGGATGCAGCAGTATTTGCGGAACGGGAAAGCGCTGGAATTCGTCGAGATGAAAAATGAAGTAGAGGGCGGAGCCTTGGGTCCACGCGCCGCCTTTCATTTTCCACCAAAAACTGGCGAAGTAGAGGAAGGCGAGTTCGAGTTGGATCATGCGCTGCGCCCAGGGGAGGCGCGGCCGCAGCTCGCCGGGATTTTCTTTGCCTCGGCGGATACGGATCAGCCGATCGACGGAAAGCGCGGCGCCGGCCGGCGCGAAAATCAGAAAAAATCCGGCGACGCGGAGGAAAGTGTCGCCCCCGTGGAGGATGAAGAGATTGCGCTGGTCGATCGACGTGAGGCAGAGATAGACCACGATGCTGCTGACGCGAGTGCAGAAGCCCGCGGTGAGGCAGAGCGCCGCGGCCAGAAAAATCCAGAAGAACGCCACAATCGCGGAATCGGTTGCCGGCAGCAGCGAAAAAAGATTGATGCGCGTGCCGGGTTCGACCACGTGCATGGTGGCGGCGCTGATCCAGGAATGCGGGCCGTACCAGGCGAGCCAGTCGCCGTGGAGCAGCAGCAGCGTGGCGCAGACCAGCACACCGTAAATGATGCGGAACGCGGAGATGTTCAGCGGCGATTGCGGCTCGAAGAAAAACCGATTCCAGGCGGCGCGCGCGGATTTTAGGATTTTCACCGCAGATCCTCGGGCTGGACATCGTAACGGAAGAAAACGTCCTGATCGAGCGGCGTGCGCGTGAAAGTGCCGTCACCGTTAGGAATAATGTTGGACCATTTGACCATCAGCAGAATTTGCTGCGGATCTTTTTCGCGGATGCCGGGCATGCGCGCGACGTAACGCGCCACGTCCGGGCGCAGCGCGGCGTTATCTTCATCGAGCAGGATTTCGACGAATTTGCGATGCCGCTCCTGCGAATATTTCTGGGTGAGACTGAGCAGTTCCATGCGCGGAAAATCCCACATCTGGGTCTCGCCGTTTTTGTAAATGATCACGGCTTGGAGGTAAGTGTTGGTGCCTTTCGGCACCGGCGAAAACATGTTCCAGGCCTGGAACAACCCGGACCAAAGCATGTAGGGGCGGACCAACTCGCGACAGTCGAGGACGAATGGGCTGCGGAACGGAATGGCCCAGGCGGTGATGGCGAAAATGTGGAACAGGATGAAAATGTTGAGGGTGGCGTATTGCCACGGTTTCAGGCGCGACGGTTGTGCGGGTGCGTCTTTGGCGCGGCGCGGCATTGGCGAATGACAGGATACCTAAAAAACGCGCCAGCGGCGCTGCACCGTTTTGGATACCGGTAGCCTTCTTCCCACGTAAATTCGCATGGAACTTTCTTCGCGGCGATACGTATGTACACTTGTGACCATGCAGGTGCGGGTGTCTTTGCGTTGGCGAAATTGGATGATGGCGGCGGGGCTGCTCGCGCTGTGGGGCGGTGCTACGGCCGCGCCGGCGCGCGGACAAGATGTAGCAAAGGTTTTATCGCAGTACGCGAGGGCCGAGGGCGGCGGCGGGAAATTGTCGAAGGTGATGACGCTGCGGCTCGATGGAGCCGTCGCCGAGATTAACGGCAAGCCCGTCACTCCCAGCGCTGGCGACGCGACCACCTCCGCAGGCGCGACCAGCTCCGCGGCCGGAAACCCCGCGAAAAGCGGCGCCGGCGCCGCGGCCTACACCTTCGAAACCAAACTGCCGAACCGCTACTACTCGGAAATGTTGGCCGGTGACAAGGGCTGGATCGAAGCCTTCAACGGCAAATCGGCGTGGCGCGAAACCGCCAGCGGCGAGATTGGAACTTTGGTGGGGCCGGAGGGCTTGCAGGTGGAGGCCGCCGCGCGTTTTTACAACACGCGCTTGCTGAACCCCAAGAAAAACCGCCTCGTCGTCACCTACCTGGGCGCGGCGCAGGTGAACGGGCGCGATGCGACCCAACTCGAAGTGACTTCGCCGGCGGGCGCCAAGCGCCAGGTATTTTTCGACGCGCAGACGCACCTGATCGTGAAGGAAACCGCGCTGGTCGGCGGCCTCCAGCAGGAAATTCTCTACGCCGATTATCGCGCGGTCGACGGCGTCCAGGTTCCTTACCAGATCGAGCTGCGCCGCGGCGCTGACGATTTCAAGATCGCGGTGAATCGCGCGGCGATCAACGAGCGCGTCGGCGAGCGCACTTTCGATTTTCCCAAGAAGGCTCAAGTCGTCCTGCCGGATTTGAAGGCGCTCTTCCTGAAGATCGACGCCAATCAGAAAGCCATCGACAAGATGAAGGAGAATTACGCCGGGACCAAGGTCGAGACCACTTTTGAATATGAGGGTAACGGCAAGCCGAAGCCGCCGGAAGTGAAGGAGTCGACCTTTTTTTATCTCGATGGCTCGGAAGTTTCGACGCTCGTGAAAAAAGATGG
>DASWVE010000039.1:0-28967 GCA_036401315.1 Candidatus Acidiferrales bacterium | reverse complement strand
ATACGCGCGGACCGAAATGTGACCCTTTTCGGATTTCCCCGCGTGATGCCGTGTTTGTGGATCTTCCACGCCGTGCGCCACCGCATTGCGCACCAAGTGAATCAATGGATCCGAAACATGCTGAATAATATTGTTGTCGAGTTCGGTGTTCGAGCCCTCCAACGACAACTCGATCGGCTTCCCCGTTGCATTCGCCGCATCGCGCACCGTGCGCGATAGCCGGGTGTACAAGTTGCCGATCGGCACCATGCGCGCCGCCGTAATTTCATCCTGCAGGTGATGCGCCAGCTTCGTGAATTCGTCGATGTCCGAATCCACGCGCCCCATAAATCCTTCCAGCTGCGCCAGCACCACGTTCACGTCGGCAGAAATTTCCGTCAGCGAACGCGAAAGAATACTGAAATCGTCGTACCGGTCCATCTCCAGTTCGCTGAATTCCAGCATGTCACCCGAAGTAATCGTTGGCATGCTGGTGAACGGCGGCCGGAACGTATCCATCTGCGGCGCAAACGGCCCGGATAGCAGCGACGGCCGAATGCGGCTGAATTCATGCTTGTCCTGGAACTCCGAAACTTTCCCCGACAGCCGGGTCTTCGAGAAGTTCAAGACCTCGACCAATTTGGTCAATTCCGCCAGCCGTCCCACCATCCGCGTGCGGTTGATGACCAATTCGCCCACCGCGTTCATCATCCGGTCCAGCCGGTCGAGCGAAATGCGTACGGATTTCGCCTGGGTTAAAGCCGGCTGCGCCGCCCGGGTCGCTCGGCTCGCGCTGGGTCGTGCAACGGCGTCGGACGTAGCGGTTGCGTCACCGGTATTCGCCGCCGCGCCTTCTGGCGCGGATTCCCCAGCGCCTTCCGGAACATATTCCGCAATGCGCGCCAGCAACGGATCCACCGCCGCGCGCATTTCCAGATCGCCGGCCCACTGGCGATGCAGGAATTTCTTCAGTACGTCCACCGACTCCAGGCAAATATCCACGATT
Organism: Candidatus Acidiferrales bacterium; assembly: GCA_036401315.1. Classification (GTDB taxonomy): domain Bacteria; phylum Acidobacteriota; class Terriglobia; order Acidiferrales; family UBA7541; genus Palsa-295. Next base: position 27,982 of record DASWVE010000039.1, on the reverse strand, counting down.
TCCGCGCTCGGATGCAGCGCCCCATCGCGAATCTGCCCAATCAAATCCTCCACCCGGTGAGCCACCGCCGACAGCCGGTGCAATCCCACCTGCGCCGCCGATCCTTTGATGGTGTGCATCGAACGGAACAACCGATGAATTTCTTCGGGGTTCGGGCTGGCTTCGAGCGCGAGCAGGCATTCCGTCACCGCCTGCAAGTGTTCCTCAGCCTCTGGAATAAAGAATTCCAAAACCTCGTCGCCGACTTCGCCATCCTCCGGCAAACGGTCCACATACGAATACGCCGGAGCGGTCTCCACGGCCGGATCGTCGCTTGCAAATTGCTCGGTCGGCTCGGCTGGTCTGCTCTCCGCCGCAGGTGCCGCGGGAAAAGCGAAGGAATACCGCTGCTTGAACGCCGCAATGTCCCCGGTAGTTTCTTCCCCGTTTGTGCTGATCTGCAGCAGGTCGAACTCGAGCACCGAAATCGCGTCGGAAATAAATTCGGTCAAGGGACCGTGCATGTCCGCCGTCAGCGTCGCGTGCATGGCGTAATGAAAAATGTGCGCCATCTTCGCGCCCACTTCGGAAAACTGCGGATAGCCATAACTCGCGGAGGTTCCAGCCAGGGTATGCGCGGCGATATAAAGCTTTTCCAGGTCGTCGGGACGCGTCTGCGGCTCCTGCAAAATGCCGGAGTATTCCCGCAAATACTGCAGGTTCTCCGACGCTTCCTGCAGGAACAGTTCGACGGATTCGGAGCTTGGGCCGTTCACAAGCTGCCTCCCGCTAGAGTCGTGGAAACGATCTGCGCCACCGCGGCCGGCTTGCGATAAATCCGGCAATCCCCGCGGACCACCGATTGAAATTTCACCGGCGCGTTAGCCAGCGTTTCCGAATGTCCCAGAAAAAAATAGCCGCCCGGCTCCAGCGCGTCGTAGAAACGCTGCAGAATTCCCCGGCGCTTTTCTTCCGAGAAATACATCAGCACGTTCATGCAAAAAATGCAGTCCAGCTTCCCCACGTAAACCGGCTCGATCAGATTCATCTGCGCGAAAGAAATCATTTTTCGTATCCGCGGCCGCACCTGATACCCGCTCTTCGATTCCGAGAAATACGCGTCCACCCGTGCCGGCGCCAGATTCTGCAGCGTGCGGCTCCGGTACAAGCCGCCTTCGGCCTGCCGCAGCGCCTTTCGGCTGATGTCCGTCGCCAACACGTCCACTTCCCAGGCTTCGCCGAATTTCAGCGCCTCGCACAGCGTGATCGCGATCGAATACGGCTCTTCCCCGGTCGAACAGCCGGCGCTCCAGATCCGCAGCACGCGCGGATTCTGCCAGAACTTGCGTTCCTCGATTTCCGGCACGATCTGCTTCTCCAGCGCCTCATACACCGCCGGGTACCGAAAAAACGAAGTTTCCTGGGTCAGCAGCTGCTCGAGCAGCGATTCATATTCAATGCTCGAACTCTTGATGTGCCGCAGTAGTTCGGTGCCGCTGGCCAGATGTTTTTCTTCGATGAAGTCCAGCAAACGGGTGGAGAAAAACCGCTCCCGCGAAGCGTCGAACAGAATCGCCGAGCGCTGTTCGATCAGCGTGCGAATCTCATCGAGTTCGGACTCGCTGAGCCGTACCGTCGTCGCTGGATTGGGTGTCATGTTCGGCGCACGTCAGCGGCGGCAGCTTCGCCGCGCGCAGGAGAGAAAGTCGCCTTACCGGTTCGCACCTACTGGAGCCGCCGGCTGCCGGATTTCTTCCACGTTGTCCGCGGTTCGTCCCGACCGGAACTGCGCCAGCGCTTCGTTCAATTGTTCGGAGAGCTTCACCATGTTGCCCACCGTCGACGCCGTTTGCCGCGCGCCCTGCGTGGTCTGCCGCGTGATGCCTGAAATAATCTGCATCGCGTTCGCCACGCCTTCCGTTCCGCGCACCTGCTGTTTCGAAGCCAGTGAAATTTCCTGAACCAGCTCCGCCGACTGCCGCACTACGCTGGAAATCGCTTCCAGCGCTTTTCCGGCTTGATCCGCCAGACCGGCTCCCACTTCCACTTCGCGGGTGCCGTCTTCCATCACGACCACCGCTTCGTTGGTCTCGGCCTGAATAGCTTTGATCAGCGCGGCAATGTCTTTCGTGGCGCTGCGGGAGTGTTCGGCCAGCTTACGAACTTCGTCCGCGACCACCGCGAAACCGCGCCCGGCATCGCCGGCGCGGGCTGCTTCGATTGCCGCGTTCAACGCCAGCAAGTTGGTCTGCTCGGTAATGTCGTTAATCACGTTGATGATTTCCGAAATTTCGAGCGAACGATCGCCCAGCGACTTGATCTTCTTCGCCGTCGCCTGCACCGAAGACCGGATCCGCTGCATTCCTTCCAGCGTATCGCGCACCGCGCGGTTGCCTTGTTCGGCGGCATCCAAAGCGCGGCGAGCCGCTTCCGCGCTTGCTTCCGCGTTGTTCGAAACCTGTTTCATCGAAACCGTCAGCTCTTCCACCGCCGACGAAGTATTGGTGATTTCCTGGTCCTGCTGCGTCGCGCCGGCCGTCATATCGTCCGCCGCATCCAGAATCTGGTTGGCGCTGCCGCTCACGTCCACGGCCGCTTTGCGCACGCGTTCCAAAACCTTAGTGAAGTTGTCGAGCATGAAGTTGACGGAGTCGACCACGTTGCCCAGCGCGTCGTTCGTCACTTTTCCGCGGATAGTTAAGTCGCCGCGCGCCACCTGGTTGATCGTGCTCAACAGGTCGGTAATGCTGCGCTGCAGGGATTCCTGCGCTTGCTGGTTGGTCACCGCGTGCGCCACTTTGGCCGCGCTACGGTTGAAGTTCTCCGCGATAAATCCAAATTCGTCGTCCGACTGAATTTCCACCCGCGCGCGCACGTCGCCGGAAACAATGCGCTCGGAGAATTTCGCCAGCTCTTCCACCGGCGTCAGCACCCGCTTGCTCAGGATCATCACCATCGAAACCGCGCCGACCAGCGCGAGGCCCGCCGCCAGCACCAGCGCGCCGTTGGCCCCGCCCGGAATCGGGCCGCCCTCGGTCTGCGCCACGGAGTGCGCCCCCGCGTAATACGAGAGGCCAAGCACTCCGAAGAGAGCCAGCCCGATAAAGAAGACCAGCATCCAGATCGTGGAACTCAAACGAGATTTCATGACTTCCTCCCAAGAACTTTCGCGCGTTGCCTGCTCATCCTCTACGGCTTCCCTTTGCACCGTAGTGGAGACGCGCCCCAAGGCCCGATTCCCTGCCAAAAATCCTTTCCTGCAACGCCAAATCCGTGCCGGGCTAAATCACCGGTACCGGAAACACATCCACCAGCCGCCGCAGATCCACTACCAGTGCCAGCCGGTCTTCATGCCGCAACATCCCCCGGCAATGCGGCACGTCGGCGGGCGCCTGGTCCAGCAGCGCATCCTCCGACGCTGAAAACGTCCCGACCACTTCGTCCGATGCAATCCCCAGCCGCATGTCCTCGCGCTGCCCATCGCCTTTCAGCAGCGCCACCACCACGTGCTTCGGCAGCAGCCCCGGCCTGCGCCCTTCGGTGAACGCGATATCGATCAGCGGCACAATGGTCCCGCGCAGGTTGAAGACCCCCATCAGAAACGCCGGTGTCAGCGGAATTCGAGTCACTGCCGGCCAATCCACGACTTCCTCGACTTCGAGCACCGAAAAGCAAAACCGTTCGCGTCCCGCTCGAAACACGCAGTACTGCCGTTCCGGCGAGCGCTGCTCTGAAAAAATCTCGCTCTCCAGGAACGCGCCGCCGTCCAGTTCCGCCGGCAACGCCGCGTTTTCGCGTCCGCTGTTCATTACGCGAACCGCTTCACCGCGTTCAGCAATTCATCGGGAGTAAACGGCTTGGCCACATACCCATTCGCGCCCTGCTGCTCGCCCCAGTACCGGTCGCTCGGCGCCGTCTTCGACGTCACCAGAATCACCGGAATGTTCGAGTACCCGCTCTGGCTCTTCAGGTCGCGGCACGCCTGAAATCCGTTCCGGCGCGGCATCACCACGTCCAGCAGGATCACGTTCGGGCGCTCGTCTTCGATCGCTTCCTCGATCTTGGTTGAATCCGAAATTCCGACGGAATGAAACCCGCCCTGCTGCAGCATCGACTGCATCAAGTGCACTTCAGCCTGCGAATCGTCTACGATCAAAACCTTCTTCGACATTGCGCACCTCCCCATGAGTGGCGTAGTGGACATTTGCAACTCCACAGCCATGTCCCAACTTGATTCAAGCTGGTGCTTCCATCCCAACGTCGTTTAGAAACAGGAAGTTAGCAGTTCCCCAAAACCGCTAGCTCTTCGTCGCCACTACGCGCAGGCCGCCGCGCGTCTCAGCTTGAGATTCTTTCTCACCGCTCCGCATTTCCGTCGCGATCGATGAGAATCTCTGCATGATCTCGTTGAGACGCAAAGCCATGGTCTGAATCGTTCGAATCTGTTCGTGGCAATCCGGCGCGACCTTCTCCGGTTCGAGCAGCAGTAAATCCGCGTTGCCCAAAACCGACGTCAGCGCATTGTTCACGCTTGGGCGCATCTCCAGCATGTAGCGTCCCAGCGACGCGTGCCGCTGGCTCTCGATTCCCAGCCGCTCCGCGCGTTGCGCCCGCGCCACGGCCTCGCTGCGGCGCAGCGCTTCCGTCGCGATCAGAATCAGCGCGCCGACCCAACCGTTTTCACGAGTCAGAAATAGAACGTGGGGATTTTCAGCGGCCAGCACGGGGTTGATGCAGCTTTCGTTCGAAACGTGGATGACGGCCGAGGCCGGACTTCCGGCGAGCGACGCCAGAATGGTAGAAGCACTGCCGCTAACTAGCGGCCCGACCAGGACCAGATTATATTTGGTCGCGGATGCCGCCCGCCACAGGTCGCCCGTCGTCACCGTGATTTCCGGAACGCGCCGCTCGGACTGCCAGCGGGCCACTACCGCGCGCGCGAATTCCGTATCGTCCGAAACAATCAGGACGTTGCTGTGACTCAAGACCAGCTCCCAAGTTCGGCCTGTTTTACGGCTGAAGTTTTTCTGATTCTTCGATGAACGACAGCAGCCGCTTCGTGCTGATCCCCAAATTCACCGCGGCTTCGGTGTTCTTCTCGCGCTTGGCGGTTTCCACCCGGCCCTGGAAGTACGAAACTTCATCTTTCGCGTGGGTCAGCGCCGAAGCCAGGCCATGCAAATCACCTGACCGTTTGCGTTGATCCATCGCGACCGCCAGCAGCGCACGGGCTACCACCGCCCGGCGCAGGTCTTCTGCTTCCTGATTGCCTTTATCCACGAAGGCCGCCACTTCCCACGAAGAAAGCAAAACTTTGGTGTCGTGCAGCACCACCGTGGACATCGAACGCCCGCGCGATGGCGGCGCTGCGATCAATTGCTCCCAAATCGTTTCCAGGCACTTTTCAGTTTCGAGTGCGCCAGTAGCCTCCGCCGGTTGTGCCGACGCGGCCTTGTCGCTCGCTCCGGTTACAACTGCTGCCGGCTTGGTCGCCGGAGATACCTGCACGGCCGCTGCGGGGGGCGCTGCGACAGGCTTGGAAGCGTCGCTCTTCGTCGCTACGTTCTCGCCTGCCTGCTTCTCTGCCGGCTTGGCTTCCGCTGCATTCTTCGCCGGCGCGCCTGCCGTATGCACCCGTGCCACGGCCTCTTCCAAATCGGCGCGCAACGCCAGCAGTTGTTCAAATGCGCGGCTCACCGACGTTTCCGTGTAGTCCTTGTGAAACGGCTGTTTCCAGTTCTCGCAGTAGTAGCGCAGTTGAATGGTCGTTTCCGCCGCGGAAAATCCCGCACGCCGGCAATCCACCGTCTTCACTCCCCCCGCGTCCAGAATTTCCACCGCCTGCCGCACCGCGCTCAAATCGGCATGCAGCATCCGAATGAACGCGCGTCGCAGCAGGAAATTGAACCGGCAAAAAGCCACCAGCGCCGCCGGCTCGTAGAAAGCTTCGCCTACCGATTCTTTCAGCAACCGGCCCTGCTCCAGCAGCCCGTGCTCCATCATGTCCCGCAGGCTTTCGCAGTCCGCCACTTTCGCCAGAATTTTGTCGAGGGGCCCCGCCCACTCCACCCGCGAAACCTCGGTGTGGCCCAGCACCGGCTCCAGCACTTGCGCCGCGTCTTCCAACCGAATCTCTTTGCGATACAGATCTTCCGGTGCGCACAACGCGAAATATTGCACCAGCAGCAGATCGATCTTGTCGCGATCCGGCGGCGTCTTCTTCTGCTTGCGCAGTTGGCGGTGCAACACCGCGCGCAGCGTCTCGTCGCTCGCATTCAGGATTTCGGACGGCAACTGCCGAATCTGGTACGCCATCACTTTCGTGTCGATGTCTTCGAGCCACTTCAAATCGGTGTCGAAAGTCTCCCGTGGCGGGCGCACCGGCGGCAGCTCGCCCAACGGGTGCGGCAGTGGCGCGAGATTAAATTGCGTGGCCAGCGCCGCATACAGCGGATAGGCCTGCCGCGCTTCAGTCCACTGCGTCGCAAATTCTGCCGGGGCAGGTGCCACGGTGACTGGTTTCGATGACGTAAATAGCGATTTTAGGCTCATGGTTTTATGATCCAGTTACTCACTGCCCCCAGAAAACGTGCATCCTTGCCTTCTCCGAAACGAATGGCGGGCGAACCACGCCACCCGCACCCTCCCCGAGACAGACTTCGAGTACGGGAGTGTTTTGCACGACGACGGCCAAAGGCAGGAGGGGTTTTACGAAGCCAACCGACTCAGAGCATTCGATTTACGTTAGACCGTCTCAACGAAAAATCTTGCGCGTGTATCAAGGTGATACAGATTCGTCTCATTCGCGCGTGCGATTCTTGCCTTCACGCCAACTTGGGAATTCCACGCCGACTCAAACTCGCCGCGCGGTCTACGAAGCGATCTGAATATCGTGCCGTTTATCCGGATGCCGCAAAGGAATGTTGTACTGCTTCAGCTTGCGATACAAAGTCGCGCGGCTGATTCCCAGCATGCGTCCAGTCAAAGCTTTGTCTCCACCGGCCTTTTCAAACACGCGCAAAATCGTCATGCGCTCCAAATCCGCCAGCGCCGTAGTTGAAACCGCTGCAGCGTCTCCGCCCTCGCCGCCCTGGCCCTGCATCTCCACCAACGCCGGAGGCAAATCGCTAGCGTCGATCATGTGATGGTCGCCCAACGCCACCGCCCGCGCGATACAGTTCTCTAATTCCCGCACGTTTCCCGGCCAGTCGTACTGCAGAAAGCTCTTCATCGCCGCAGGCGTAATCTGAATTCCTTCTCCCGGCGCGTAGCGATCGAGAAAGCAATGCGCCAATTGTGGAATGTCCGAGCGTCTCTCGCGCAAACTCGGCGCGTTGATCGCCACTACGTTCAGTCGAAAAAACAAATCCTTGCGGAACATTCCTTCGCGGTAGCTCGCTTCCAGGTCCCGGTTCGTCGCCGCAATCACCCGCACGTCGACCGGAATTTTGCTGTTGCTCCCGACTGGTCGCACTTCTTTCTCCTGCAGCACGCGCAGCAGCTTGGCCTGTAATTCCAGAGGCAGTTCGCCAATTTCATCCAGGAAAATCGTCCCGCCGTTTGCCGCCTGGAACAGACCGGCCTTCGTCTTCAGCGCGCCCGTGAACGAGCCTTTTTCATGTCCAAAAAGTTCGCTTTCCATCAGCGTCGGAACCAGCGACCCGCAATCGACGGCGATGAACGGCATCTGCGCGAGCGGCCCTCGATAATGAATCGCGTGCGCGACCAGCTCTTTGCCCGTTCCGCTTTCGCCGGTGATCAATACCGGCGTCCGCGTTTCCTTCAATCGTGAAATCATGCGGAGCACGTCCTGAATCTTCGCTGACGTGCCCACAATCCCTTCGAATTGCGTTTCGGTATTCACCCGCTCGCGCAGAAATTGATTTTCAGCGACCAGCCGGACCTTCTCGGCCATGCGCTGCAGCAGCTGCCGCAGCCGCTCCACCCGAAACGGCTTCTCGATGTAGTCATACGCCCCTTGGCGCATCGCCTCCACCGCCGTCTCAATCGAACCGTGGCCGGTCATGATCGCGATTTCCGTGCGCGGCAGCAGTTCCTTCGTCCTGCGCAGCAAATCCGTCCCCGACAGGCTCGGCAGCTTCAGATCCGTCACGATCAAATCGGGCGGGCTCATCTCCAGCGCTTCCAGCGCCGATTCCGCCGTCTCCGCCTCCGCGCAGATGTATCCCAGCCCTTGGCCCACTGTCATGCACAGCCGCCGGATGCTCTGCTCGTCGTCCACGATCAAAAATCGTAACTTCAGTTCATCGCTCATGGTTTTCCGATTGTTTTTTTCACGGCTTCCATCAATTGCTGGAGCCGGAAGGGTTTTTCCACACAAGGAGTTCCGGCCGCCGCCAGCATCGCGATCGTTTCGTCGCTGGCCGTATCACCGGTAATAAAAATCACGCGCGCAGCCATTTCCGGCCGGTGCCGCCGCAGCCAGTCGTGAACATCCGCGCCGGTAATTCCGCCGGGCGTTCGAAAATCCGAAATCACGCCCAGAAAATCCTGCCGCGCCAGCAGCTGCAATCCCTCAACGCCTGATGAAGATGAAGTCACCGTGTATCCGTTTCGCTCCAGCGCCAGCCGCACAAATGTCGCCACTGACGCCTCATCCTCAATCACTAGAACGCTCAATGCCGCCGGCGCCGTTTTACCGTCGCCTTCTACGCGTTGGGCCATCGCCATTTTGGTGTCGGTCATTCGCTTTCCGTCCGCTCGTCGCTCGCGCGCAACATCACAGCCGTCGTCGCGACTGTCTCCGCGATTGGCAGCCGCACCACGAACGTCGATCCAAACCCATCCGTATTATTCCGCGCCAAAATTTCCCCGCTATGAGCCCGTATAATTCCGTAACAAATGCTCAATCCAAGTCCCGTCCCCTTGCCCACTTCCTTCGTCGTGAAGAATGGATCGAAGATCCGGTCCATCTTCGAAATCCCCGGCCCGTTGTCCCGGAAGCTGATCTCCACATACCGCTCGCGCTGCGTCGTCGTCACCTTGATTTTTCCCGCCCGCCGCGTCTCCTGCACCGCGTCATAAGCGTTATTAATGACGTTCAGGAACACCTGCTGCAGTTGTCCCGGATCACCGATGACCGCTGGCAATTCCTCCGCGTAGTCCTCGCTCAGTTCCACTCCATGATTCGAAAAATCGTAAGCGCGCAGTTTCAACGTCTGGCGCAGGACCGAATTCACTTGTAGCGGCTCGCGCTGCGCCGGCATCTGCCGCGCAAAACTCAGCAGGTTCTGCACAATCACTCGCGTGCGGTGCGCTTCCTGTAAAATAATTTTCAGCTCTTCCTTGGCATCCTCAGGCACCGCCGGATTTTCCAGCAGCAAATCCGTGAATCCCACAATCGCCGCCAACGGATTGTTCACCTCATGCGCCACGCCCGAAACCAGCTGTCCCAGCGCCGCCATCTTTTCGGTATGCATCAATTTCGATTGCAGGTCCGATGCGTCGGTGACGTCCGTCATCACCACCACGATGCTATTGATGTCGCCCAGCTCATCCCGCATCGGGCTAACGCTCACCGAAAATTGCCGCGCCGGTCCACTCCCGCGAAAAAACGGAATCTCCAGATTGTCCAGTGCCGCGCCATGCAGCGTTCGCTCCAGCGCCTCCACCAACAAAGGACGTCGCGCCGGCGGCACCATTTCCACCAAGGGCTGTCCCAAAAGATCTTCCGAGCGGTATCCGGATTCGAAACATCGCTTGTTCGCGTAGCTGACCAGCCCCGCGGTATCCAAAACCAGAATCATGCTCTGCGTGTTGTTTAGAATGTTCTTGTTGAAGTCGCGCTCGCGCCGGTAACGCCGCTCCGCCACTCGCCGGTCCGTGATGTCCTTCATCACATGAATGGTGCGCATCTCCTGGTGTTCAGCACTTTGAATCCGCGAAGAGGACACCACGAACGTGCGCTCACCATTCTCGTGGACGAATTCTTCGTGAAACTCTTTGGGATTGCGGCAGAACGCGCAGCGACCTTCGTTGCTCTTCACCGCCAGAATCGTCAGCCCGCCCATTTCGCGGCCGACCAGCTCCGAAGGCTTATGCCCCAGCACGTCCGCCAGCGCCTGATTCAGGCGCAGCACGCGATTGTCGGCGTCGTGCACCAGGATGAAATCCGAAATCGCGTCGAAATCTTCCACCCACTGCTTGCGCGATTGCTCCACTCGCGAAAAAAGCCGCACGTTCTCGAACGCCACGGCCGCGTGCCCCGCCAGCGCCTCCAGCAGTTGCCGTTCGATTTCCGCCAGCGGCCGCGCCAAATCCACCACACACAGCACGCCCAGCAATTGATTTTCACCGTCGGATAAACGCGCGAGCGTAATTTCTTTCCAGCCGAGCGCATCCGACAATCCACGCCCCAGCAAAATCCCCGCCGGCCCCTCTCGCACTTCGGTAGCTTCCGATCCCGCGCGCTCCGCCAGCACTGTAGCCAGCCGGTGTTGGGTCATGGCATCCCAACGGTGCGCCGGACCCTGCAACGCCGCGATTCCCCAGTTCGATTCCGAACGCAGCGCCAGCACCGCCGCGCGCGCCCCTAACATTTCGGCCACGCGCACCGTGAGACGCCGTGAGAATTCCAGGGTTCCGAGCGAAGGATTCAGTTCCAGCGTCGTCGCGGAGAACTGCGCAAGCAGCGCCTCGAAAGACCCATCGAGACGCGGCGCAGTTTCACGAGTTCGCCTAAGTGCACGCATGGAGGTTTGGGGGCTTGCGCGCTTTTGCCTATTACTGCAACGAAGTTACGGCCGCATCTCAAATTGAGCCACCGAATTTGAGACCGCTGTTGCCCTAACCAGCAATCGCAGATTGTCGCAATCTGAGACGCCCGCTCAAGCTCGTCGAGGCGGTTGAGACAGTTCGGACCAAGGAGAGAATTTCGACAGCGGAGACCGATGGCGCTAACCGACCTTTATTCAATCAGCTACAGACAAAACCGCTCGTTGTCACCGGTCGCAAAGATACCTGTTCCGGTGGCATCCGCCTTGCAATTTCGCAGTCGGGGAATTCTATCACTCGGACTGAGGCCAGCATGAAGACCACGATTTCGGCTTTGAAACTTGCAGGTTTTTTTGCTCTTGCAATTGCGTTGGGCCTAGCGATTTCCGTAACCGCCCAAGAGTTAGTCCCGACTGCCAGTTCAGCAAGTAGGAAAGTACGTACAAAAGTTACTCCGAACTATCCCGGGCTCGCGCGGCAAATGAACGTCGCCGGGAGAGTGAAAATCGAAGTCACCATTTCGTCGGACGGTCGCGTCGTCAGTACACGCACGGTCGGCGGCAGCCCACTGCTGGTGGGCGCCGCGACGGACGCCGTGAAGAAATGGCGTTACGAGCCAAGTTCCAAAGAATCCATCGAAATCGTCGAGTTCGAGTTTTCCGACAAAGACAAAGACTGAAATCTAAATTCCCGGGTAACCGGGTTTGCAGGGCTAAGCAGCGGAGGCGCTTTCATGACCATCAGTAAGAAGCTCTACGGCGGATTCGGCGCCATCCTGGGCATCATGCTCATTCTTTTCGTCGTCAATCTCTTCACCGTGCGCCGCGAGTACAACGCGCGCGCCGTGGTGAAAGATACCCTCGGCAGCGTGCAGACCATCGAAAAAGTTCGCCTGCAAATGATGGAAAACCGCCTGTTCCTCGGAAATTACCTGCTCAGTGGCGACCTGCGCGACGAAGATAAGACCAATAAAGGTGTGACCGACCTTCTGGCCACTCTAAAAGAAGCCGAAGCCAGCCTGCCCGACGCCGGCTTGCGCAACGCCCTGAATCAAGTGGAAGAAAACGAACATGGCTGGTCCGAGAATTTCGCCAAGCCTATGATGGCCAAGCGCCATCAGGTCGATTCTGGCGACGCCACCGTTTCCGATCTTCAGATTTACTATCTGCAGCACGATCCAGCTTCTTGGGTGAACAAGTCGTCCGCCGCCCTCGACGATGCGGACAAAGCAGTTCGTAAATCGCTCGACGATTCGAACTCCTCGGCGCAGAGCGCTACTTCCTGGAGCACCGGAATCACCACCGCCGGCACTCTTCTCGCCATTCTGCTCGGCGGCATGATCGCCTTCTTCACTGCTAAAACCATTCGCGAACCTCTGTATCACCTGATCGAAGTCGCCCAGCGCATCGGCGAAACCGGCGACCTCGAACAATCCATCGACATTCACCGCAAGGACGAAGTCGGCTTGCTCGCCGCCAACTTCAACAAAATGATCGTGCACTTGAAGGACATGGCCGCCGTTTCTGCCGCCATCGCCGAAGGTCAACTCTCCGTCAGCGTCCAGCCGCGTTCGCAGGAAGACACCATGGCCCGCGCTTTCGGCCAGATGACTCGCGGTTTGCGCGATATGGTTCGCCAGGTTCGTGACAGCGCCGCGCAAGTCGCCAGCGGTTCCGGACAGATGGCCGGCGCCTCCGACGAATCCGCCAAAGTCAGCGTACAAGCCGCCTCGGCCATCGACGAAGTCACCTCCACCATGCACGAGATGAGCATCAACGTGCAGAACGTTGTGAAAAATACGCAAGTCCAGGCGTCCAGCGTGGCCGAAACTTCCGCCTCCATCGATCAGATGGTCACTTCGATTCAACGCGTCGCCGACACCGCCAAGCTGCTCGTCGATATTTCTCACCGGTCGCGCGAGGAAGTTCAAACCGGCATGGTCACCATGGATAAGGCCACGGCTGGCTTGAACCGCACCAGCCACGCCATCCAGTCGTCATCCGAAATCATCGACGTGCTCGGCCGCCGTGCCGACGACATCGGCAAGATCATCGAAGTCATCGACGATCTCGCCGAACAAACTAACCTCCTTGCCTTGAACGCGGCCATTGAAGCGGCGCGCGCCGGCGAACATGGCCTCGGCTTCGCCGTCGTCGCAGAAGAAGTTCGCAAACTGGCCGAAAAATCCACCCAGTCCACCAAGGAAATTTCCGAGCTGATTCAGGGCATTCAGAAAGAAGCCCGCGAAGCCGTCGACAACATGGAAAAGAGCACCACCATGGTTCAGGAAGGTTTGCTGCTGAACAAAGACCTCAGCCAGGCCCTCGAGAAAATCTCTAACGTCGTCTCCGAAGTCTACAAATTTTCCCAGGAGATCGGCGCGGCCACCATGGAGCAATCGAGCGGCTCATCGCAGATTGCCAAAGCGACGAATCGCCTGACCGAAATCACCCAGGAAATCAATTCATCGGTGGAAGAGCAAGCCTCCGGCTCGCAGGCCGTGGTTCGCGCCATGGAAAAGATGCGCGAACTCGTCCAGCAGTCGACCTCCAGCTCCACCGAGCTGGCCGCCACCGCCGAGCAGATGTCCAAGCTTTCGCGCGTGCTGCTCGAATCGATGGATCGCTTCGTCTTGGATGATGTCTCGGCAGACGCCCGTCGCGGTTCCGCGCGTCGCCCGTCCGGCTCGCTAACATCCGAAAGAAGCGCGAACGAATACGCCGAACTCGTCAGAGCCTGATAAGGATCAGCGAAACACATGGATAAGGACGTTCAAGTCGTCGGCCTGCGCATCGGCCGCGAGACATTTGGAATCCCCATCGGCATGGTTCGCGAGATCGTGCGCGTTCCGGACATTACTTCGGTCCCTAACGCGCCCGATTACATCGAAGGCGTCATCAACCTTCGTGGCCGCATCGTTCCGGTCGTCGACCTGCGCAAACGCTTTCGCGAAAAAATCGCGGAGCCCAACAAGAAAAATCGCATCGTCGTGGTCGAGCTCGATGGCCGCCCGATCGGTTTGATCGTCAATTCAGCCTCTGAAGTCATCAAGATTCCGCCTTCGGAGATTGAAGCGCCGCACACCGTCTTTCAGGAAGGTGAATTGAACTACATCACCGGAGTCGGCAAATTCCGCGGCCGCTTGGTGATCCTTCTCGATTTAAACCGGATTTTGCAGCGCGGCGAACTTCGTCGTCTCGACGAAGTCGCGGAGACCGCGGAAACGGTACCAGCCGGAGCGAACGCGCGGAAACGCTAGTCCGCGCGCGCCCCGGAATAACGAGGAAGAATGTCGACTCTTACAACTCCTGTCCCGCTCACCGAGCCCGAACTCAAGCTCTTGCAGACTCTCGTGTATCAGGAATGTGGCATGTACTTCGACGAACGGCGCACGCATTTCCTGCGCGACCGTTTGCAACGAAGACTGAAAACCTGCCAGATGGATTCCTTTTATTCCTATTACCGCCTGCTCACCAGCCGCGAAGGCAAAGCGGAACTGGTCGCGCTCCTCGAAAATCTTACCGTGAACGAGACCAGTTTTTTTCGCATCCGCCCGCAACTCGAACTCTTCCAGAAGTTCGTGCTCGAAGCCATCCTGAAACGCAAGCAGGAACGCCGCGACTTTACTCTCCGCGTCTGGAGCGCCGGCTGCTCCACCGGCCAGGAACCTTACACCCTCGCGATTCTCATCAGCGACGCGCTGGCCTACTACTACTTAAGAAATCCGCTGCCCTTCGAGATGCCGTCGCCCAAGCCGCTGATTCCTCCGCCCTGGAAAGTGGAAATCATCGCTTCGGACATTAACTATTCGGCACTGCTCACCGCGCAACAGGGCATCTATACCGAAGCCCATATGGACACCGTCGATTACACCTGCCGCCTGCGCTATTTCGACAAGGTCGCCGACAAATACTCCGTGAAGCCCGCGCTGAAGGGCCTGGTCCAGTTCGACTTTCACAACTTGAAAGCCGAATACCTGCCGCAGCGCAACGACGTTATTTTCTGCCGTAACGTCATGATTTATTTCGACGAAGCCGAGCAGAAGCGCCTAATCGAGAAATTTCATCACTGCTTGAATCCCGATGGGTGCTTGTTCGTCGGCCACGCTGAGAGTCTTTTCGGCCTGACTACCAAATATCAAATGGTTCACCAGAATAACGCCACCGTGTACCAGAAGATCGAGGCCGCTCAGTGACATTTTTGCCCGACGATCGCGCCGATGAACTCCGCGACCTCTTCTTTGAGAGCGCCGCGGAAATTCTCCAGGCGATGAACGAAGCTGGTCTGGCCCTCGAAGGTCGTCCCGGCGACGCCGAAAGTCTGCGCAGCGTTCGTCGCGCCGTGCACACCTTGAAAGGTGACTCTGCGGCCTGCGGCTATCGCGAACTCAGCGAACTCGCTCACGACCTCGAAGACGTTCTAAGTCCCGCGCTCGTGCGCGAAAACTCCGGCCTCATCGCCGAAGTCGTGCTCACCGCCGCCGATACTTTTCACGAAATGCTCGCGGCGTATCGCAACAACCTTCAGCCTCCCGCGGGCGGCGCGCTTCGCGAATACATCCAGCGGCTGCTGCGCAAGCCGGCCACCGGTCGCGCTGAAGAAGTCCCAGCGAACGTCGCCACCTTTGCCTGGACCGAATACGAACGCCTGTCGATTTCAGAAGCGTTCCGCCGCAAAGAAAAAGTCTTTCAGGTCGCGCTGCATCTCGCCAAGGAATCTTTGCTTCCCGCGGCCGCTTTTGAACTCGCCAAGAAGGCTCTCGAGGGCGCCGGCAAACTTCTCGCGCTGCGCCCCGAAACCGGAGACGAAATCGTCGAAGGCGGCCTGATCGAAGCCGCCATCTCCAGCCCCAAATCGGCGGACTGGATCCAAAAACGCTGCCAAGTTCCCTCTGTCGTCGCCCGTATCGCCGTTTCGCCGCTCTTTCAAGGTGAAACCGCCCCGCGCGACGTGCTCGATATTCTCGTCGAATCCGAAGCCGCTGCCGTCGCCGCCGAAGTCACTGGCGATTTGTCGCAAAGCGACCATCAAGCCGACGAAGGTTTCCACGACTCCGGCTCCGCCATCGGCATCGCTCACGCCGCCACCGAAAACACCATTCGCGTCGACGCGAACCGCATCGACACTGTCATGAACTTGGTCGGCGAACTGATCATTGGCAAATCCATGCTGCAGCGCGCCATCGCCGAATTCGATCGCCGCTTCGCCAAGGACGCGCTCTCGCCCAAATTTTCCGACGCCCTGGGCCTGCAGTCCCGCATCCTCAACGAACTCCAGAAATCCGTGATGAAGATCCGCATGGTCCCGGTCGAACAATTGTTCCGCCGCTTCCCGCGCGTCGTGCGCGATGTGGCCAAGCTCCGCAACAAGGACATCGGCCTCGAAATCGCCGGCCAGAACACCGATCTCGACAAGGGCATCCTGGACGCGCTCGCCGAACCGCTCGCGCACTTAATCCGCAACGCCGCCGATCACGGCATCGAATCCACCGCCGAACGTGAAGCCGCCGGAAAATTCGCCCGCGGCACCGTTTCGCTCGACGCGTACCACAAGGGCGATCAAGTCGTCATCGAAGTCATCGACGATGGCCGCGGCATCGACCGTGAAAAAGTGATCCGCACCGCCATCAAACGCGGAATCCTGAAAGAAGAAGATCGCGCCCGCCTCAACGAAGCCGAAGCGCACCATCTCCTCTTCACTCCGGGCTTCAGCACCGCCGACGAAATCACCGAAATTTCCGGCCGTGGCGTCGGCCTCGATGTCGTCAAAGCCGCCCTCGACAATTTGAAGGGCACCATCGAAATTCAGAGCGAGCTGGGCAAGGGGACCACCTTCCGCCTGATGGTTCCCTTGACCCTCGCCAGCATTCAGGCGCTGCTCTTCCGCGTTGCCGGCCGCCTCTACGCCGTGCCCATCTCTTCGGTCATCGAAATCACGCGCCTCGCAGAATCCGACGTTCACCAGGTCGACGATCACGAAGTCTTTCAGTTGCGCGAGCAGGTCCTTACTCTGGTGAGACTCGAACGCCTCGAAGGCCGCGCGCAAGCCAGCGAACGCACGCCGCGCACCTACGTCGTCATCATCGGCGCCGGCACTCGCCGCTTCGGCCTCGCCGTCGACAGCATGATGGGCGAAGAAGAATTGGTCATCAAAGCTCTCGAAGACGAGCTCATCACTTCGCCAGTCGTCAGCGGCGCTTCCATCATGGGCGATGGCACTGTCGTCTTGATCCTGAACGTCGCCGCCGTGGTTTCGCATCTGGCCCGTATCCCGGCCTTGGGAGCCATCGCATGAGCGGCAAGATTCGCGTCCTCGTCGTCGATGATTCCGCGCTCATGCGCAAGCTGATCCCGCAGGTCTTACAGCGCGATCCTTCCATCGAAGTCGTCGGCACCGCCATGGACGGCGCCATGGGTCTGAAGAAAATCGACGAACTGCATCCGCACGTCGTCACTCTCGATATCGACATGCCGCGCATGGACGGAATCGAAATGCTGCGCCAGATCACCCGCAAGCATCGCGTCCCGGTCATCGTCGTCAGCGCCCAGACTGACGCGAGCGCTTCCATCACTTTGCGCGCTTTGGCCTTCGGCGCTTTCGATTTTGTCACCAAGCCGCAGGACGCCGCGCTCGGCCGACTCGATCAGATCGCCACCGAGCTCGCCCAAAAAATCAAAGTCGCCGCCTCTTCGGGCCCCCCGAAGATGATCATCACCGTCCCGACTCTAAAACCGAAAACCACGCGCCGCACCACCATGCCTTCGGCGCCGACCCGAATCGTCGCCATCGGCATTTCCACCGGTGGTCCCAACGCGCTCCAATACGTTTTTTCGCAGATGCCCGCAGATTTCCCGGGCTGCATCGTCGTTGTTCAACACATGCCCGAAGGTTTCACCCAGATGTTCGCGCGCCGTCTCGACGAATCTTCCGCGCTCGAAGTCAAAGAAGCGCAATCCGGCGATCTGCTCATCGCTGGCCGTGTCTTGATTTGTCCCGGCGACCGCCACATCAAGGTCCGCAAGATGGAGCACGGAAAGATCGCCATCCTCGTCGATCAGCCGCGTGTCAACGGCCATCGCCCTTCCGCCGACGTCCTTTTCAATTCCGTAGCTCAGGAATTCGGCAACAACGCCGTCGGCGTACTGATGACCGGCATGGGTGAAGATGGCGCGGCCGGACTCGGCGCGCTGCAAGCCGCCGGAGCCATCACCGCCGCGCAAAGTCCCGATACTTGCGTGGTCGACAGCATGCCCCGCGCCGCCATCGAGCGCGGCTTTGCCTCCAAAATTGTCTCGCTCCCCAATGTTGCAAGCTTCCTGCAGTCCGCTTGCTCCACGGAGCGCATCCAGATTGAACCGGCTGGCGCCAATTCCTCCGCTCCCAATGCCGCCGGAGAACCGAGCACATCAAGGAGATAGTTATGAAACAGTTTGAAGCACTCACCCGAAAAAAGGACAACCAGGCCGTCCGTTACCTGGTCGTGGATGATTCCGTCTTCGCCCGCAAAAGCCTCGCGAAGATGATCGAGTCGTTCGGCGGCAAAGTGGTCGGCGAAGCCGGCGACGGCTGCACCGCCATCACCGAGTACGCCCGCACCAACCCGGACCTCGTCTTGATGGACATCACCATGCCGCAGATGGAAGGCATCGAGGCGGTCGAGCGCATCGTCAACGAGCATCCCGACGCGCGCATCGTCATGGTCTCTTCCGTCGGTTATCAGGACAACATCTTGGCCGCCCTGCAGAAAGGCGCGCGCCACTTTGTCCAGAAGCCGGTCAAGCCCGACGCGCTCTACGAAATCATCCGTTACGTCTTGAACGATGACGGCGTCACCGCCACAGTCGCCGCCGGGGAGCAATCTCGATGAGGATGGATCTGATCCAACCGTTTATCGGCTCGCTCGATACCGTGCTCGCTGAAATGATGAAGGCGCCGCCGAAAATCGTCGACCTCACCATGGAAGAAGACGGCTACCGCAAAAAAGGCGCCGCCGCGCTCGTCTGCTTTCGCGGTCAGATCGAAGGCCGCGTAATTCTGGACATGGAGCCGCGCGCCGCAGCCCACGTCGCCAGCGTTCTCTCCGAAGGCGAAGTCGATCCCGGTGAGCCCCTCGTCCTCGAAGCCGTCTGCGAACTGGCCAACATGGTCATCGGCAACGCCGTCACGCAACTGAACGACAAAGGTTTCGAATTTAAGGTCTTCCCGCCGGAACGCGTCACCGAGGAGCAGTGCGAAAAGGCCGGAGAAGACTCCGAGGCGACCATCCTCTGCTTCGAAACGCCCAGCGGCAACGTCCACCTGAACATTTCCATGCAGTATCACCAGCGCCGCACAAACGAGCGTCTGCCCGTCGCTGTTATCTAGAATTTGGATTTTTCACAGGGGTAAGAAACAAACAGCCCGCGCAGATCTACTTTTCCGGCAGCCCCGGCCGCCGGTATTCCACGCCATGCCGGAATAATCCAGCCTTCGGAATTTCCTCGGAATACACCACGGTAGAAGGTAGGAAAATGTTCGCCGCTTCCGGCGAATACGGCACCGCCACGTCCACTTTCGTTCCCGGTTCGTAGCGCCGCTTGCTCCTAAAGCACATCCCCACCGGAGAAATGTCTTCGCACACCGCCAACTCATCGTCGGCATTCGTCTGCCGGATGCACGCCGTCAGCCGCGTCTTCATCCGCAGCCGCGTCCGCTCGCGCTGGTCGCCGCCCGCCGGAATTTCGTCCGGCTCGTCCGCGTTGCGCTTGCCGCGCGCCGCTCGCGAAGCCAGCTTCTTCTCGTTTTCGTGCGGAGCCTGCGTCCAAGTGCTCGGCACGCCACAGGTTTTGCACAAGCGCGCGATCCCGCGCGTCGTTTCGAATCCTCGCAGCTCCATTTCGTTCAGGTAAATCACTTCGCGGCTGCGGCAATACGTGCATTCCAGCAGCATCCGCGCCACCGCTTCTTCCGATTTCGCGATCGGCGGAAATTCAATGTTCCATATGTCGCTTTGCGGGTCCAGAATTTCTACGCCGTAGACGAATCCTTCTTTTTGCAGCCCGAATTGCCCCACGATCCGCACTTGCGTGTGCCGATGAGCTTCCGCCGGAGCGATCCTGCGAATTTCGATTCGCTGGTCCGCTCGCAGATCGCGATCCAGCAGAATCACCGCCCCGGTCCGGTTGATCTGCATCGTCCGCGCCGGCAATGCGAACTCCTGCTCGTTGGTGTCCTTGCCAGAGGCCTCCAACAACAGTGTCAACGAGACTCGATCGCTGCGGCGCTGCGCGGCGCTAGCCATGCAATTTCCTCCTGCAGAAAAGCTGTGATGCCCCGGAAGTCAAGATAGCATACTGCTGTGGCCCGTTGGCTTCTCGCAATCGCCGCGTTCTTCAATCTCTAACGTCGCTTCGAACGGGGTATTATCTTCGGAACCTTTCTTTTTGGAGATCCGAGTGCTCGCGCGCAGAAGTTTTTTTGTCTCTTTCCGCCTGCTGAAAAGCTGCCGCAGCCTCCTTCGTCCCCTGCGCTTGCTTGCCATTTTCTCCTTGGTTCTGTCGGGCGTTTCCGCCGCGCAGGCTCAATCTTTCCGCGTCGAAGGCACCGTTCGCGACGCCAGCGGCGCTCCAATCACCGCTGCTCAGGTGCGTCTAAACGCCAAAACGTACTCAGTCTTGACGGCCACAAATTCTTCGGGCGTCTTTACCTTCGCCAACGTTCCAGAATCCTCCGGAACCCTCACCATCTCCGCATCCGGATTCCACACCCTCACGCAACCCTGGACCGAAGAAGTGGGAACTTCATTGATTCACCTCGAAGTTTCGCTCCAGCTTTCCTCCGTGAATCAGCAGGTCCAAGTCACTGCCAATCGCGCCGCCACGCTGCTCGCCGATGTTCCTGTCTCCGATGTCGAGCTGACCCGCGAAGACCTTCAGGACACTCCCGCCCTGACTCTCGACGACGCGCTCCGCCAAGTCCCCGGTTTCAGCCTCTACCGCCGCTTCAGCAGCCGCACCGCGAATCCCACGACCCAAGGGATCTCGCTCCGCGGTCTCGGCGCCAACGGCTCCAGCCGCGCGCTAGTCCTTCAGGATGGAATTCCGCTGAACGATCCCTTCGGCGGATGGGTTTTTTGGGATCGCGTCCCCAGCGAATCGGTCTCCAGCGTCGAAATCGCCCAGGAAGGAGCCTCCAGCCTCTACGGCAGTGACGCGCTCGGCGGCGTCGTCCAATTCATCTCCCGTCCCGCCGATCCCGGCGTTATCTCGCTCGAAACTTCGTACGGCAACCAAAATACTCCGCAGCTTTCGCTCTGGGCCGGCGGCCAAAAAGGCCAGTGGGTTGGGACCTTCGCCGCCGAAGTCTTCAACACTGACGGCTACATTCTCATTCCGGAAAATGATCGCGGCCCCGTCGATGTCCGCGCCGGTTCCCGCCACGGCACCGTCGACGCGATGATTGGCAGAAAATTTGGGAAGGACAGCGAGATTTTCGCGCGCGGTTGGTATCTCGATGAAACGCGCGGGAACGGCACGCCGCTGCAAACCAACGACACCAAACTTGGCCAAGGCGCTCTCGGCACTAATCTGGGGCTCGGCTCTTACGGTGTACTCACTCTGCGCTTCTACGCCGACGTCCAGACCTACCGCCAAGGATTTTCTTCGGTCACTTCCGTCCTCGCCACCCGCGACACCGAAACGCAAACCGACCTGCAGACCGTGCCCTCTCAAGGCGTCGGTGGCTCTGCCGTCTGGTCCAAACAATTCGGCAAACGCCAGACCGTCGTCGCCGGTTACGACCAGCACGAAGAAATCGGCGCCAGCCACGACATTCAATTCACTGCCGGCGTACCGAGTGCGAATCAGTCGTCTGGAGGCCGCCAGCGCACGGTCGGATTTTTTGGCGAAGATCTAATTCAACTCGCCCCTCGCTGGCTGCTCTCCCTTAGCGCCCGCGTCGATCACTGGAGCAATTACGACGCCGCCACCATCCGCATTCCCTTCGCCACCGGCGTCCCCTCCGATACCGAATTTGCCGATCGCTCCCAGAACGCCTTCAGCCCGCGCGCCACGCTCCGCCATCAGATCAATTCCAATATTTCGTGGGATGCTTCGATCTACCGCGCCTTTCGCGCGCCTTCCCTCAACGAACTTTACCGTTCCTTCCGCCAGGGCAACACTCTCACTAATTCCAACGCCTTCCTCACCGCCGAACATCTCACCGGCGGCGACGCCGGCGTGTCCGTCAACACTCTCGAACGTCACCTCGAATTTCGCGGCACATTTTTCTACAACCAGATCATCAATCCCGTGGCCAACGTAACCTGCACCGCCCTCGCCACTCCCGTTCCCGATTGTCCCGGCCCCATTCCCAATACCATCGTCCGCATCCGCCAGAATCTCGGGCGCACCAGCGCGCCGGGCTTCGAACTCGGAGGCACCGCGCACTTCACTCACGATTTTGAATTATCGATCGGCTATCAGTTTGTCGATTCGAAGGTCAGCAGTTTCCCGGCAAGTCCCGCTCTGGTGGGCTTGTGGATCGCTCAGGTCCCGCATAACGCGCTAACATTTCAAGCGCGTTATTCCAATCCACACGTCGTCACCTTCTCCATCGACGGCCGCATGATCGGCAAGCAATTCGACGACGACCTGAACTCCTTTCCGCTCGGCCGTTTTTTTGTGATGGATGTGATTGCTTCGCGCTCGATCGGGCACGGCGTGGAATTCTTCGGAGCTGCGGAAAATCTGTTTAACGTGAAGTACGCGGCCGCCGAGACCCCGGTGCCGCAATTAGGATTGCCAATCGCCGCGCGCATCGGCCTGCGCTTCGAATTCCCCAAACGCTAGCGCGACGCATCGCCGCGAAAGAAAAACAATCGAGGGTATCCGTCAGGGCACGGCTTCACCCGAGCCGAAACGCCAGGGAAATTCAGGGGTTTTAACCCCTGAGGTCCGGCTGGCACTATTGATTTTATTCAGGAGAGAACTCTTAGTGCCCGATTAAATCCGGCGCAGGATATTCCGGCAGCTTCGCATTCTTCTGATCGGTACGCTTCACTTCCAGCTCGTCGAACAACACCGACGGGCAAACCACGGTAGTCGGCACATTCCCCGCCCGATTACTCACCAGCGGATCGTTTCCCGCCGCAATCAAATTGTTCCGCAGCGTTCGCGTATCCAATTCATTGAATACCGCGCCGCGCACCAATTCCTCGTGCCCGTCGCTGACGTAAACGCGGTAGAGCAGCCGAGGATTCTGCCCCGCCATCGTCTCCACGTAGTAGCCGTACGGCTTGCCCTGCTCCTTGCTCATATCGATCAATTTCTTTTTCAACTCTTCCTTCGAAACCGTCTCTTTCGATTTCACGATCATGTTCCCGATGCTTGGCATCGGCGGCTGTCCCGGCGCCGCTCGTCCATGACCATTCGATTCCGGAAAATCGCGGATCGGCATTCGCCCCAACAGATAATTCACCAGGATTCCATCAGTGATCACCGGCACCGCGCTGGCCTTCACCCCTTCCTGATCGATCGCATAACTCCCCACCAGGCTTCGGCCTTCGAAAGTCTTCAGTGTCGGATCATCCACCACCGAAAGGAATGTCGGCAGCACCCGCCCCTTGTAGTTCGACGAATACTCGCCCGTCGTTCGCGCCGACTCTCCGGGTTTCGGCCGCACGCCCAGAATGTTGTCGCCTACCAGCGATTCGATCACATCGCTCGCCGCGTCGTTCGAAAACAACACCGGACCGCGGTAATCCTCTTCCACCATCGGTGCCGCGCTCAATTCCTGCAACGTCTTCAGCGTCTTTTCCGCGTCCGCCAGGAATTTCGCCTGCGACGGCAATTCGTTCGCCGTGCTCTCCACAAAAAACGGCGTCCGTCCCAGCCGCATTCCGTCCTCGGCCTGCGTCTCCGCTCCAATCTGGATCGAATAAACCGAATAACCCTGCCGCGTGCTGCTTCCTTCCGTATTCACAAAATATTCGTTCACGGCTCGAAATCGCAAAAAACCGTTCACTCCCTGGATTTTCAGATTCGTCCGGAACAGGTTCGTCGCCTTCTCCAACGTTTCCCGCCACGGCTCCGGCGAATATTCCAGCTTCACCAGCGGCTCGTAGGCCACCACCGGCGGGGCTTTCGCAAAATCGTCGAACGGTTGATCCGCCGAGTATTGGCTCAGCAGCGCCTTCTTCGACGCCAGCGCCTCATTCGCCGCCTTGTACGCGGTATCCGTCGCCAGCCACAACTGCCGCCGTATCGCGATCGAATCGTTATCGAGCGGCGCGAAATTCACCACGCCTAATCCCGGCCCGATGTAACTATCCAGCTTGTAATCTCCCACGCGAACGACGACCCGCACGCTCCGCCCGTGTACCCGCTGATCCTGACGCAGCCCTCCAAACGCCGCTTCCGCGTTCCACTCCTCCACATCCGCGATCCGGTATTCGATGTAATATGGCGCGCCCACCTTATCCATCTTCAAATCCGACTTCGATCGCTCCAGCTCTTCCCGCATCGCCTTCAACACCGGATCCGCCGCCACTTCCGCCGCAGCCGTAGTCGCAGCGGGCGCCTTCGCCTGCGCGAAACTTCGCGGCGCGCCGCCCGCAAACAGCGCCAGTCCCGCCACCGCTCCCCAAATCATCCGCACGCCGAAAAGATTCCTTCGCAGGGTCACGCTCATGACTTCCCTCCCTGCGCCGCGCCAGTGCTCGCGGGCATTTCAATCCCCGGCGGCGGCAAAATCGGCGGCCGCTCCGTCCCGCGTCTCCGCTTCTGCACCTCAATCGTCGAAAACAACATCGCCGGCGCCGACGCCGAAACCGGAACCTGCCCCGACTCCGCGCCGCACACTCCGTTGAATACCTGCAACGTGTCCCCCGTCACCATAATATTGTTCAGCGAGAGCAGCGGCGTCCCTACGATGTCCACGCCCCGCACCAATTCATCCGGCCGCCCGTCCGCATACACGCGGTACACCATCACCGGCAGCACCTGAAACGCTTGCGGCAAAGACCGCTGCGTCAGCGTGAAGCCGCCCTGAATATCGTCGAAATACAATCCGTAAGGCTTGCCCTGCTTCTTGATCTCTTCGATGAACTTCGCGCGCAGCTCCGCGTCCTTCACCATATTCGTCGACGTCACGATCAAGTTTCCCTGCCGTCCGGTAGCCATCAGTCCCGGCTGCCTTCGTCCGTGTCCGTTCGACGCGTCGAAGCCCTTTATCGGCATCCGCGACATCAGAAAATTCCGAAGAATTCCGTTCTCCACCGCCACCACCCGCTGCGCCGGTACTCCTTCATCGTCGAAATCGTAGTAACCCGCCAGCTTGGTCCCATTCAATTCCTTCAGCGTCGGGTCGTCGGTCACGCTCAAAAACGCCGGCAGCACCAGCTGATTTACTTTCTTCGTGAATGTCTGCCCTTCATTTTCGTCCCTTTGCCGGTGGCCTTCCAGCCGATGCCCCAGCACTTCATGAAAGAAAACCGCCGCCGCGCGTCCCGATAGCATCGCCGGTCCCGCATACGGCTCCGCCGCCGGTGCCGCGCGCAGCGCCTTCAAATCCGCCGCGACCTTGGCAACTTTGGTTTCCAATTCAGCGTCTCCCGGAAGCTGGTCCGCCGTCGCCGCCTGAAACGATTCCACTCGCATCAATTCCGTGCCGTCGTCCGCCCGCGTTTCCGCCTGAATAATCAACCGCACCAGCGCCGCCGGACGCACCAGCGAAGTCCCTTCGCTCGTCGCCAAATACGACCGGTCCGCCGTCGCCGTAAAATAAACGATCGATTCGTACACTTCGGGATACTTCAAGAATATCGCCGAAATTTTCCGAGTACGTTCTTCCCACGCCTTCTGCGCGGTAAAAGGAGTGAACTGCGCGTTGTCGATGTGCGTCACCGGTGGCTGCGTCGAAAAATCCGGCGACTTGTCTTCTTCATCCGCCTGCACCGCGGTACTCGTCTTCACCTTCGAAAACGCCGCCGACGCCTGATCGTATTCGCGGTCCGTCAATTGCCACAATATCCGCGCCGCCGCGTCCGGATCGTCCGCCAAAGGCAATTGGCCCGACAGAATCCCCGATGGCCGGCTCTGGTTATGGGTATTGTCGAGCGCCAGCGAACCGACGTGCATCATCACGTCGCCCTGCCGCCGCACCACGCTGGTTGAAAAAATCACGCTGCCGTTCGTGGCCACGATCGCCGTCGCGTCCAAATCCGAAACCGCGTAGCTCATGAAATATGGCGCCGGATCGACCTTGGCCAGCGCCGTGCTCGCGCGTTTCAATTCGCGCTGCATGGTCGTCAGCACCGCGTCCGGATTTGCTTTGGACGTGAACGCTGCGGCTGGAATCAAAATGACGAACAGCAAACTGCAGACGGATACAAACGATGGCAGGCGTCTCATTCGGCTGGTGGTCCTTTGTACGAATTTTCAATCTAACACACTCAATCCAGCCCCGCACAAAGTGCATATTCCTCAAGTGTCGTTAATAAAACCGCGATTGCCTGCACCCGCCCAGCAGTTCACGCATCCAGCACCCTTCGCCGACTTTCGCCTCAGCTCCCAAATCTTTCCGTGTACTCTTGCTTCGGGGTCTCTCCAGGCCAAAACACTCTATGCCTAAGTTCCGCTTCTTCCTATCGCTACCGACCGACGACAACGATTACCAGCTGGAACAGGCCGCGGCCGCCAAAGAAACCGCCCAACGCCTCGGCTTTGCCCTCGAAATTGCCCACGCCGATAACGACGCCATCAAGCAGAGCGACCAGATCCTGAAAGTCATCCAGGCGCCGCCCGAAGAGCGCCCCCACGGAATCCTCTTCGAGCCTCTCGGCGCGACTTCCTTGCCCCAAGCCGCGCGCACCGCTTCCGCCGCCGGAATCGGCTGGGTCGTCCTCAATCGCTTTGCCGAATATCTCCCCGAACTCCGCCGCTCCAGCCGCGCGCCCGCCTTTTCCGTCAGTTCCGACCACGTCGAGATCGGCCGCATTCAAGGCCTCCAATTCGCCACACTGTTGCCCCAAGGAGGCTCCATCCTTTATATCCAGGGCCCCTCCGAAAATTCCGCCGCCAAAGAACGCACCCAGGGTATGCAGGAAAACAAGCCCGCCAATATTCGCGTGAATATGTTGAGAGCCCAGTGGACCGAAGACAGCGCCTACAAAGCCGTGCTTTCCTGGATGCGCCTGCCAACCTCCGCTAAACAAGCTCTCGATCTCGTCGGCGCTCAGGACGATTCCATGGCCATGGGCGCGCGCAGAGCCATTCAAGAACGTGCCGACGCCGCCGTCCGCGACAAATGGATGAAGCTGCCTTTCACCGGCTGCGACGGCCTGATCAATTCCGGCCAAAAAGCCGTCCGCGCCGGCATTCTCGGCGCCACCGTAGTCGTTCCGCCGAACACTCAGCCGGCTCTGGAAATGCTCGTCGCCGCTCTCGAACAGGGCAAGAATCCGCTGGAGCAGGTCCTCACCGTCCCCTCGTCGTTTCCGTCTCTAACCGATCTAATGCGTCAGGGAAAATCGAAGTAAGCGGAAAGAAATCCAGGAAGGGAAATTACTGGTAGCGTTGCCAGACCAACCGAAATCATTCCGGAATATGAGTCTTCTGGAACGAATCTCAGCTCTTCGCCAACAGAACTGTCGAGTCAGATTTTATGTCGTAGTACACATCATCGAAGCACTTGCCAGAGCCGCCAGGAAAACGATCAGAAGGCGAAGCGAGCGCCGATGGTCGGAGCGAAGTTGCTGTTGTGCAAATAAGGCACGCCGGGCCCGTGCGGAATGGCGATGGCCAGCCCGCCGCTTACGTAGGAATACGCCAGACCGGCAAAAATATCGATGCGCTTGGTCAAGTGATGATCCCCGTAGAGCGAGGTCTCATTCAGGCTTCCGGCGCAGGACGCGCGGAAACCGGCGGCGACTGAGCACTCCGGCGGGACGCGGAAATCGTTCTGCCGCTGCTGATACCAGGCGAAAGTGACATCCGTCTTTTCGTTAATCGCGTATTTCGCGCCCGTCCACCAGATATTCACCAGCTTCTCGGAATCCAGGTTGTCGTCTTCGACTCCGCTCAATACATAACCGCCTTGGTCGGAAGCGCCCACGCCCAACGGGTCCTTCGGATTGTCCTGCCAGATGTGTTCGTAGCCGAAAAAGAACTTGAAATGATTCCACGCATATTTCGCGGCGAACATCGCGGCGTTGTTGTCGGTCACGATGCCGTACAAAGTGTTGGTCGTGGGGATCACATTGTCCCCAGTGATCGGATTGGTATTGATGCTG
>DASWVE010000038.1:0-52057 GCA_036401315.1 Candidatus Acidiferrales bacterium | reverse complement strand
GGCGTCGAGTGCGTAGCCGTGAGTGAAAGGCAGCGGCATATCGGGATTGGTCGTCGGGAACGTGGTGTTTTTCAAGTGTAGCGGAACCAGCAGGCGCGAATTGATTTCGTCCTGGATCGGATGATGGGTGACGGCTTCGATGATCAGGCCGAGCAGCAGGTAATTGGTGTTGCTGTAATTCCATTTCGTGCCGGGAGGGAAGAGCGGAGGATTGGCGACGGCGGCGGCAATCATCTGCTGCGGGGTGTAGGCGGTTTTCACGGTGAAAGTTACGTGGTCGTATTGCGGGGCGTTGTAGGCGTCGAGCAGGCCGCTGCGCATCTGACAGAGTTCGCGGACGGTGATGTTTTCGCCATTGGGAATTTTGACGCCGAGGTCGAATTTGCTGACGGGATCGTCGAGAGAGAGTTTCTTTTCGTCGACGAGCTGGAGCAGGACGCTGATGACGAAAGTTTTGGTATTGCTGCCGATGCGGAATTTGTCGTCGAGGGCCAGAGCGGTTTGCGGGGCGAGATTGGAGTAGCCGTAGGCTTTTTCGAAGGAACCTTTGCCGGGGATCCAGATGCCGACGACGGCACCGGGCACGGGTGTGTTGCCACCGAAAGCGGCGAGTTCTCTATTCACGGCGGCGGAAATGGCGGCTTGGATTGCCGGGCTGAAGGATTGCGTGGCGATGATTCCTGCTGGGGGAATGTTCGCACGCGAAGTGGCGAATAGCGCCGCACCCGCGGCGATGGCGATCAGTACCGTTAGAATTGCGGCGAGGGTGGGCGTACTGATTTTCATCGGTGGTCTCCGGGATGGAAGCGGCGGCGCTATCTATAGCATGGCGATTCGCGAAGCGTGGCAAGAATTTGAAACGGAAATGGCGGGAGAGGCGTCTGAGGGCGTAGTATCTTTCCGGTTCGAGATCCCATTTGAATTCAATTGAGACGTTTGCGGAGGCGAATGTGCGAAAGCTGGTGATTTGCGCGGCGATGATGTGCGTTTGGGTGGCGCCGGCGGCTCCGGTGGTGCGCGGGCAGAATTCTACGACGGGTGCGGCGCCGGCTAGTGACTCTGCGGCGGCGAAACATGCGAAGCGCGCGGCGAAAACGAGCGCGGCTACGGCGGATGCTGCTGCTCCGGCGGCGAGCGCGGTGCCGGACAAGCCGGATTACGATGCGATTTACAAATTAAAGGACGAGGGATTTTCGCGGTCGAAGGTGATGGAAATCGAGAGCTATTTGACCGACGTGTACGGGCCGCGGCTGACGAATTCGCCGAACGTCAAAGCGGCGGCGGAGTGGACGACGAAGCAGATGAACGACTGGGGCCTGGCGAACGTGAAGACGGAGGCGTGGGAGCCGTTTGGACGCGGATGGTCGAACGAACATTTCTTTGCGCAGATGACGACGCCGCGGCCGTTTATTTTGATTGGATACCCGAAGGCGTGGACCCCGGGGACGAATGGGCTGGTGACGGGAGAAGTGGTGTACGCACCGATCGCGAATGAAGCGGACATGGCGAAGTTCAAAGGGCAATTGAGCGGGAAAATGGTGATGACGCAGGTGCCGGACCCGGTACTGCCGCACTTTGAGGCGGACGCGAAGCGGTATACGGATGCGGAGCTGGCGGACCTGGCTAGCTTTCAAATTCCGGGTGGAGTGGACAAGGCGCGGGAGGATCGAATCGCGCAGTTTCGGGCGACGCGAGAGCTGCAGGCGAAGATCATGAAATTCTTCCTGGATGAGGGCGTCGTAGCGTGGCTGGAAGATCAGCGCGGCGACGACGGGACCGTGTTTGCGCAACAGGGTGGATCGCGCGATCCGAAGGATCCGCCGGCCTGCACGCGCGTGGCGTTGGCGGCGGAACATTATGGAAGGCTATACCGTTTGCTGGAAAAGAAAATTCCGGTGACGGTGACCATGGACATCGAGAACAAGTTTTACGATAACGATTTGTCGTCGTTCAACATCACCGGTGAAATTCCCGGCACGGATAAAGCGGACGAAGTGGTGATGCTGGGCGGACATTTCGATTCGTGGCAAGCGGGGACCGGCGCCACGGATAACGGAGCGGGTTCGGCGGTGATGCTGGAGGCGATTCGGATTCTTAAAGCGAGCGGGCTGAAAATGCGGCGTACGGTGCGCGTCGGATTGTGGACCGGCGAAGAAGAAGGGTTGCTGGGATCGCGTGCCTACGTGAAGGCGCATTTCGGCGATCCGGAAACGATGAAGCTGACGCCGGAGCAGGCCAAGCTGGACGCGTACTACAACATCGACAATGGAACCGGGAAGATTCGCGGCGTTTATTTGCAGGGCAACGAAGCGGTGGCGCCGATTTTCACGGCGTGGATGGAGCCATTTCATAATTTGGGGATGACCACGTTGAGTATTCGCAATACCGGCGGGACGGATCATTTGTCGTTTAATGCGGTGGGGCTGCCGGGATTTCAGTTCATTCAGGATCCGATGGATTACGATTCGCGGACGCACCATTCGAATATGGATTTGTACGAACGGGTGCAGGAAGCGGACATGAAGCAGATGGCGGTGATCGTCGCGTCGTTCGTGTATATGACGGCGAATCGGCCGGACATGATTCCGCGGAAGCCGCTGCCGCCTCCGACGCCACAGCAAAGGTTTTAACGTCGAGGATTCAGGATTTCTGTGCTGCCGCGCTGGTGGCTTTTTGGGCGATGAAGACGAAGCCGCGGGATTTGGCGTCGGAGGCGAGGGCGCGAAGGGTAACTTGGCCGGCGGCTGTTTTTCCGTTGGACATTTGGATTTCACCGATTGCCAGGCGAATATCGAATTCTGTTTGTAGTAATCCTGCCGCGTGGGCGTCCTTCAATGCGGCCGCGAGTGAAGCGAGGGCGGACGTGGACTGTCCGGATTGAGCGTCGATACGGGCGGCGGCGATGCGGGCGTCTAGTTTTGCGCCGGAGTCGCCGGATTGTTGAGCCAGCGCGGTGGCTTTTTGAATTTCGGTGGTCGCCGGCGCGAGCTGTTTCTGATCGAGAAGCGCGCGGGCGATGACGGTGGTGGCGGCGGCTTCTCCTATCTGGTCTTTTTCAATGGCAAGTTCGGCGGCAGCGGCGCGGGCGTTTTTTTCGGCTTCGGCGGGTTGATTTTGTTCGAGCTGAAGGCTGGCGAGGGAAATGCGGGCGTAGGCAGCGGCAGATTTTGCGCCGCTCGAATCGAGCAGCGAGAGCGCTTCCGCGTAGCTTTTGGCGGCTCCCGGAAGATTCCCCTCCGCGGTTTGAATGTCTCCATAAAGGGTAA
Organism: Candidatus Acidiferrales bacterium; assembly: GCA_036401315.1. GTDB lineage: Bacteria > Acidobacteriota > Terriglobia > Acidiferrales > UBA7541 > Palsa-295. The sequence continues at coordinate 48,791 of DASWVE010000038.1, read as the reverse complement.
GCGCCTGACCGATTCCGAGCGCATCGTTTGCTTCCCGTCGCAAAGCCAGAGACTTCTCACAGCTCCTACGCGCGCTGGTCAATTCGCCGGAATCGAGGGCGATGATGCAGGCGTCGTGAAGAATGCGCGCTTCCGTACCGTGGTCTTCGATTTTCTCGGCCAGAGTGAGAGCTTCGGCCAACATAGCTTTGCCTCGGGTCCGGTCGCCCGACGCGTAGAGGTTGAACGCTAAATTCTGCTTGGCTGCGGCCAGATCGGCCAGATCGCCGCGGTCGCGCGCGACTTCAATGCTCTGTTCGTACAGCTTGATCGCGGCGGCGTTATCGTTTTGGGCCGCTTTAATATTCGCAAGATTATTCAGCGCGCCGGCTTGGTCCTGCTTGTCGCCGATAGATTCTGCGGTGCTGATCGCTTCCTGGTAGAGCGGAGCGGCCTGCTCATAATTCGCCTGACTGTTGTAGACGTTGGCGATGGCGTTGGCGGAATTGGCGGAAGCGAGGCGGTCGCCGGCGGTGGCGTTGAGCTGCTTGGCTTGTTCGCAGAGGGGCGTGGCTTGGCCGGGCTGGCCGAGATTGAGGTAGGCGGCGCATTGCTGAATGCGCGCGCGAGCCAGAAGCAAATTCGCGCCGATCGACGAAGCCTTTTCGGCGGAGGAGGTAGCGGCGGCGAGGGCTTGTTTGTAATCGGCGAGGCTGGTTTGCGCGGCGGTTTCGAGCAGGTCGGCCTGGGCCTGGAGACCGACACTGGGATTTTGCGCGCGAAGTTCGTTCAAGGTGGTGAGGGCGGCGGTAGCTTTGCCGGCGCTGATTTGGGTGCCAGCGAGAAGCAAACCGTAGCGCGGATCGTCGCGATACTGGGACCAGAGCTGGGAATATTGCTCGATGGCCTTATCCCAGTCGTGGCTGGCCGTGTAGAAGCGGGCGGCGATGAGGTCGCGGTCTTCGGTGGGAAGATCGGAACTGAGGTCCATGGCTTTTTTCGCTTCGTCGCGTGCTTTGGAATCGTAACCGAGGGTGGACCACGCTTCGGCGAGCAGGCTGCGGGCCTGGGCGAATTTCGGATCGGCGTCGAGAGATTTTTGCAGGCTTTTGGTGGCGGCTAGCACGTCGAAATTGCGGAGCTTGTCACGGGCTTCAGAAAAATACCGCATCGCGTCGGGATTGGTGGAGAGGGAAGCATCCATGCGGGCTTCTTCGGTCGGCGAAATAGTGACGCCGAGGGTTTGGCGGATCATGCGCCCGGCGTGCAGGACCATTGGGTTCAGATCATTTTCAGTGCCGGGCAACGGGCCGATGGAACCGAGATTTTTGTTGCCGTCGGCACCGATGAGATGGATGTTCCAGGAGACTTTTTGCGCGCCGGGCGCGCCGTCGGCGGTGTAGGTGCCGGTGACCAGAGTGTCGGCGCCGAGGAATTTCTTGATGGCCGCGACTTGATCGTTGGTGAAGGAAGCGGAAGGATCGCGCAAGCCGAGGTTGGCGCGCATTTCATCGACCGTGCTGGGCGGGATGAAGCGGATTTCGTCGGTATCGAGCTGGGACCAGAGACTGTCGGCAAGAATGTTGCCGAGCGGGTCGGCAGCGCTGCCGGAAAGATTTTTGAATCCAAGAATGGCGATGGAGCGGCGGGCCGCGGATGCGGCGATTTGGGAGTCGGATTTTTGGGCGGTGGTTTCGGCGCCGCGATGGCGAAGGAGCCAAAATCCGGCGACGAGGACGGCCAAGACTACAGCAGAAATGGCGACAGCCATCACTGGGGAACGCATGCGGCGGTCGAGGGAAACGCTGCCGCTGTATTGGCCCGTTGCGCCGCTGGATGGAGCGAAGCGCGCCGAACTGGGAACTGGCTCACCAGCCAGCGCTTTAGTGACGTCTTCGACGGAAGCGAAGCGATTCGCAGGATTTCTTTCAAGACAGCGCGCGATAGCGCGTTCCCACTTTTCGTCGAGATCGGGAATTCGCGCGCGGGCGGAAGGCGCCGGCTGATTCAGCCGCTTCATCGCCGTGGCCAGCGGAGTATCGGCCGAAAAAGGAAGCGCGCCGGTGAGCATTTCGTAGATGACGATGCCGAGCGAATAAATGTCGGTGGCCGGAGTGATTTCGGCGCCTTCGACTTGTTCCGGAGCCATGTAGGAAGGAGTGCCGACGATGTCGCCGGGACGAGTGAGCGTGCTGCCCGGGGATTCCTGGGCGTGGGCTAGTCCGAAATCGGTGATGACGGCGCGCGAGGTGGAGGATCCTTGCGGCGGGGCTACGAGCATGACGTTACTGGTTTTGAAATCGCGATGAACTACGCCGACGTGGTGTGCGGCGCCGAGGCCCGCGACCATTTGCGCGATTAGGGGGAACGCTTCGGCGGTGGACATGGGGCCAGTGCGACGCATGCGAGAGTCGAGCGTTTCGCCGGAGAGAAATTCCATGCTGACAATCAGAACTTCACTGCGCAGCGCAGTGCTGCCGGCGGTTGCGGGCGGAATGTGGCGGAAAACGTCGAAGGTGCGGCAGACGTTAGGATGCGTAACTTTTCGGGCCAGCTGAATTTCACGGCGGAAGCGTTCGGTTTCGTGGGAACCGGTGACGGTTTCGAAGCGAGCTGTTTTTACGGCGACGCGATCGTTGAGCTCGGTGTCTTCGGCTTCGTAGACTTCGCCCATGCCGCCGCGCGCGACGTAGCGAATGACGCGAAAACGGGAAGCAAGAATATCGCCAGGGACGAACGCGGCGTTCGGCGGGGCGTTGAGGGCTTGGGTGGCACCGAGGCTTGGTTGGACCGGCGAAGGAGCGACGGCGTCGACGGTTTCGTCGGCTGCGGGACCGGAAGGCTGGGACGGGTCGGACGAAGCGGGGCGCCGATCAGGTTCGGGTTTTGGATCCGATTTGGAATCGCTCATAGCTTCGCAATCCGGCGAGTCGGGGCATTATGACACAAGGCGGAAAAGGCTCGATTTAAGTTAGTGGGCGGCGGGAGACTGGAAATAAGAGATGAAAAGGCGAACGCTGCAGGAGGCCAGGTACTAGGACTGGAGCCGAAAAATAGGCGATTTTTATCGAAATTTCATTTGCGCTGGGTAGAGTGGCGAGGTATAAACCTCCGCACCAGCCGCCACAGGAGAACCACACATGAAATTCCGCAATACCACTTTAGTGTTGGCGGGTATCGCTGCGCTCGCCTTGGCAGCACCAGCGGGTGCAAACTCAGTGCACCAACCGGCCCGAACTGCTTCGGGCAACGGCGTGCTTTGCTCCGCGACCGATCCGAATACGAATCCGTGTCAGAGCCTTACCAACAATCCCATACCGGACACGAACTTATTTGAAACCAGCGACGGAGCGGGCGCGAGCTTCTACGACATTTTTTCGGTGCCGGGCATCGCGGCGGGGACGGACGTGACGTTCACTTTCGCGACGACTCCTCCGGACGGGGATTTCGGAGCGTTCCTCTGCGATAATTTCGTCACAGGAGCAGCGGGATCGGCGTTTAGCGCTGACGGCATTTTCATGTCGAATGCGTGCACAGGTCTCGCTCCAGGATCCACGGACATTACCGGCCTGGTGGGCGGCAACGCGGTGACGACCTGGGACTTCACTGGTAACGGCGGTGTTTCGACCTGGTATTTCTTTGCGCTGGCAAACTCTGCGGGAGATTCGGCTTACCTGCCGACGTCCGTCACGGTGACGCAGGGTGGATCGACGTCCATGCCGGAGCCGGGAATTTTGGCGATGCTGGGCGTTGGATTGATTGGGTTGGCGGCGTTGCGTTTCCGCGGTTAGTTCGCTGTTTTCGGATTTGAAAATTTGAGTCGTTGAGTTCACTGACGCGCCGACCCTCACTGGGCCGGCGCGTTTTCATTTTGGGGATTCGGCTATACTGATCTTCTTCGCGGTGGAAAAGATTTGGGGCAGAAGCGAGGGGGGCGGTTTCGGTTGGCGACTGCGGGTGGACCCGGGAATTCTGAAGGGCGCGTGGCGTTCACGTATCCGGCTTTCACGTTGTACGAAATCGCGCGGTTCTTCATCGTTGCGGCGTTGGAAATGCAGACGGTGGCGGTGGGCTGGCAGATTTATTCCATTACGCACCGGGCCTTGGATTTGGGGTATGTGGGTTTGGCGCAGTTTCTTCCTGGCATTTTGTTGTTCCTCGTTTCGGGTCACGTCGCGGACAAGTTCAACCGGCTGAAATTGATGATCGCATGCCTGATTGGCTTCGCGGTCTGCTCGCTGCTGCTGTTGCTTGCCTCGCTGCGGGACTACCAATCGATCGGACCAATTTACGGCGTGATCGTCTTGCTGGGAGTGGTGCGTTCATTCAATGGGCCGGTGGGGCGCGCGCTGCTGCCGCAACTGGTGCGCGAAGAGCATTTTCAAAACGCGGTGGCCTGGCATTCGACGATATTTCAGGCCGCGACGATTTTGGGGCCGTCGTTCGGCGGAATTATTTATGGCGCGTTTCACGGGCCTGCGGCGGTGTACGCGAGTTCGCTGGTGTGCGCGTCGATCGCGGCCTTCTGCACCATGCAGGTTCAGCTGCAGCCGGCGGTGCGGAGCCGCGAGCCGGTGAATCTGAAGACGGTACTGGCGGGAGTTTCGTACATCTGGAATCACAAGATTGTGCTGGGCTCGATTTCCCTGGATTTGTTCGCGGTGCTCTTGGGCGGAGCGGTGGCGCTGCTGCCGGTTTACGCGCAGACCATTCTGCATACCGGGCCGTGGGGATTGGGAATTTTGCGGAGCGCTCCGGCGGTGGGGGCGGCGGCGATGGCGATATGGATCGCGCACCGGCCGCTGAAAAGCAAAGTTGGGGTGACGATGTTGTGGTGCGTGGGTGCGTTTGGAGCTTTCACGATTATTTTCGGACTGTCGCGCAGCTTGATTTTGTCATTGGTGGCGCTGGTTTTTGTGGGCGCTTCGGACATGGTCAGCGTGGTGATTCGGGCGACCTTGGTGCAGATCGCGACGCCGGACGCGATGCGCGGGCGGGTGAACGCGGTGGATATGATTTTTATCGGTGCTTCGAATGAACTGGGACAGTTTGAATCGGGATTGACGGCGCACTGGTTTGGGACGGTGCCATCGGTGGTGATCGGTGGGCTGGGCACAATCGTGGTGACCGGCTTGTGGGCGTGGTTATTCCCGGCGTTGCGGAACACCCAAACTTTGCAACCTGAACCGGCAGAGGGAGAAGACCGCATTTCGGCCTAAGGCTTTGGTAATTTCCCGATTGGCTACAGGATGAACTGTAGGATTCCCCGATTGACCAAATTCTTGGGGTCCACTAAAATTCCTTCCACTTCAGTGTACAGGAGCAGCAAAAAGTGTTTGGAGATCCGATGAAAAGCCGGCGAAAAGGCAAAAAACTGGTGCAGAAATCTCTTCCGCCGGTGGTGAATCTATCGAAAAAAGGTCCGAACCAACCGGACATCGTGAAAGTTATCCAGGCGTTGCGCAAAGACAACTAAACTCCGCATCAAGGCTGAAATCCGTAATTCTCCCCGCCGTTAATCGGTTCCTTTTTACTTGTCTGCCTAAGGCTCGACCAAATGGTTGCGGATGGCGAAGCGCATGAGCTCGCTGAAGCTGCCGAATTTCATTTTGTGCATGATGTGATTGCGATGGCTTTCCACGGTGCGGATGGATAGGCCGATCGCCGGGGCAATTTGCTTATTGCTCATGCCGCCGGCCAGCATTTGCAGGATTTGGACTTCGCGGGCGGTGAGCGGCGTTCCGGGCAGAGGATTTTCTTCAGTGGCTTCGCCTTCGAGTGGATTCTGAATGTAATTATCGACCATGGAGAGGGCCAGCTTGCCGGTGAAGAAAGGCTTGTGGCGCTGAACTTGACGGACGGCGTGCAGCAATTCGAGGTCGGCGTCGGATTTGAGCACGTAGCCGTTGGCGCCGGAACGGAATGCGTCGCGCGCGACGTCTTCGGAGAAATGCATGGTGAGGATGAGCACGTCGGTTTCGGGGGAGACCGCGCGGATTTCACGCACGGCGTCCAGGCCATTCATCTCCGGCATGGTGAGGTCGAGCAGGACCATATCGGGCTTGTGTTTTTTTACGTATTCGAGGGCTTCGAAGCCGTCGGCGGCTTCGTGGCAAACCTCGACGCCAGGTTCAAGTTCGAGCAGCGCGCGAACGCCCCGGCGGACGATGGCGTGATCGTCGGCGACGAGAATCCGGTAAGGTTTTGGCGCGGCGAGATCCTTGGGTAGCAGTTTCGTCGTCATGATAAGTCTCCTTCTCGGCGAGCGGGAGCACGACTCGCACGGTGGTGCCGGAACCGGCCGAACTAAGAACGTCAAACTTGCCCTGAAGTTGCGCGACCCGCTCACGCATGCCCGCGATTCCGACGCCGAGCGGTACGGGATCCGAGGATTCGGACAAAACGTGAAACAAACCGATGCCATCGTCCCGGACTTCCACCGTCACCGAGTGCGCGTCGCGTTCGATACGCACGGTCACGGTGGTGGCCCGGGCGTGACGGTGAACATTGGTGAGCGATTCCTGGATGATGCGGAAAATAGTGAGTTCGAGTTCCTTTTCGAGGCGGCCGAAGTCATCAGCAAGGTGTACGGCGACGGCGATACGTCCACGTTCGGCAAAGAGCTTGGCATAGGAAGTAACCGCCGACACCAGACCGGATTCCTCCAAGAGTGGTGGATGCAGGAACGACGAGACGAAGCGGACTTCGCGCACGGCGGCGCCGGCCAAGCTGGAGGAGGCGCGGAGCAGTTCGTTCATCTTGCGGTCCCCAGGTGGGAGGCGTCGGGCAATCGCGGCGAGCGTCATCTTCAGGCTGGCCAGAGTTTGCGAAGTGGTTTCGTGCAGTTCGCGGCCGATGCGGCGCTGCTCCTCGGTGCGGACGGTGAGCAGCTGATGGGACAGGCGGCGAAGGTTGGCCTGAGTGTGAGCCAGGGCGGTGACGTCCCGAGCGACGCCGATCATCCGGACGACCTTTCCGCTGGAGTCAGTCAGCGGAGTACCGACGCCCTCGAAGATACGAACCGAATGGTCATCCGGACGGGTATAAGCTTCGGAAAAACGGAAGGGACGGCCGGAGCGAATCGCGGATCCGAAGTTGGCTCGAAGCTTTTCGATATTCTTGAAATTCAGCGCCCGCCAAAACTCCTCGATGGGCGCCCGGCAGGCGACGGGCGGAATTCCAAAGAGTCGCGCTAGTTGTTTAGACCACACCATTGTTTCGGTTACGGCGTCGTATCCCCAGGTTCCAAAATCCGCGCTTTCTTCCGCAAGCTCGAGGCGGCGCTCCAACGTCTGCAGCCGGGTTTCGGCCAAATCCCGGAGGGTGACATCACGGATGCGCAGAACGAAGCGGGAGGCTTCACCGCGAAATTTTGGGGTGCGGAGCAGGTCGGCTTCGAACCAGCGCGTGGCGCGTTTGAATTCCAAGGAGAAATGGAACGTCCGGAAGGCGGCGAAGCGGAAGCGGCGAAAGAGCGGGATTAGAAAACGAGAGGTAGGGAGATCGAAGAGAGCGGGGAGTTTTTGTCCGAGGAGCTGGGAGCGACGGCGCCAAGACAGCCGCGAATTGGAACTCCAGATGCTCAGCAACTTAAAAGCGGAGTCGAACTCGAAGACGGACTCGTGAAAACGGCGAACAATTGCGGGGAAGAGGGGGAGTGAGCGGGGGGGCAGCGAAGAAGTGGGTTGCGCGGGGGCGATCGGCGGTGTGGCAAAAGGGTGCGAGACGCGAGAGGTGGCGAGTAAATCGAGACAGCTGGGTTTTTGCGGGGAGGTGGCCGCGCGAGAGGTGGCAATCTTCTTGGGGCTTGCGGACGATTTTTTGAGCGCCATTTTCCAGATGATGCTTCCGTTGCCGCGTATGGTCCGCGAGTTGGTCGCGGAAAGTCCGATTGCCATCTGGCCCGGGACGCGCCTGCTATTATCGGGACGTTACTGTATAGCTAATACCGTGTCAAGAGATAATATTGGTAACGGATACTAGAACGCCGCCGTAAGAGCCGCGAGGCGGGCTGGTATTGTTGCGAATTGCCAAGAATTTTCAGGAAGACTAAATTGCCGACACATAGCTGGAAGGGGGAAGTTGCTTCTAATGCAGCAGACCGCATCTCCCGATAAGGATATTGGGATTTGCGGGGAGAAGGTTACCTCGCCGGGGCCGCAGAGAGGCCTTACCGCACGCCCTGAAAGGTTTCGCTGGCGGCTCGGGCGGGGTGATCGAGAATAGAAGTCAAGTGAAGCCGCCCGGTAAGAATCTCCCATTAAATTAGGCCAATTTACAGACCTTAGCATCGGAAGTGCTTTCGCATCCTTTCAAGATTGTAGGCGCGACGCCGCGTGTTCCCGGTTTGGGATAATTAAGGTTGTCAGGAGTACGCGGAGTCGTTGAAAGAGCGGAAGAGGCCCCAGGGCTATGTAGTGATTCTCTCCCCTTCCCAAAAGGGGAAAGCATGTCTACTTCAGCTGTTCGAGTTCTGGTGGTTGGTCCTACCACATCGAGCACCACCGGAATCCTGAAAAAATTGGCGCGGGCGGGTTGGGGTTCGCACGCCGTGGCGAGCGCGCGCGAGGCCGAGACGGTACTGAAAACGATCCGTTTCAAGGTGGTTTTGTCTTCGGAAAAACTTCCGGATGGAATGGGCTACGAGATGGCGCCGCTGATTGCGCGACAAGGTGGAAGCCTGTTCATTGGGGTGACGCTTTCGGAGACGTGTCTGTGGTTACCGGTGATCGAGAAGGGCGAGCGATCGCTGGGGAAGCGAGCGATGAATCCGACGACGCTGGAGGCGGAGGTTAGCGAGTTGTTGCGTTTGCTGAAGGCCACCGAGCCCGCAGAACCGAAAGATTTCAAGCCGGCTAGTTTGCCGTTGAGCGGATCCAACGACGTGCGACAAACGGCGGTTTTGTATTTCGAGCGCGGCGGGGTGGATTTTCTGACGAATCTGAATGGGAACGGTGCAGCCGAAGGAACGCTCGAAGGGCTGCAAACGGCCGCGCGAAAAAACGCGATGCCGCCGCGGCGAAAATTCGAAGATGGCGGGCCCGGACCGAAACGTTTGCAGAGCGTGCCGCCGGGTGAAGCCAAGCCGCCGACCGGCACGCACGGAAAGCTGTGGCGCGGGTAGGAAAATCGAATGAAACATCACGCACAAACCCGCGCTAACGCTACCCGAGTGTCGCCACCGGCCCGAAAACACAAACCGCTTGGGCGGCAAGCGCTGCCGCTGCGGAGTCTGCCAGATTGCCTGCTGGCCGCCTACGATGGAGTTTCGCGGCGCGCGTTCGAACGGTTTGTCGCGCGCGGCTCAAAAGCGGGAACCGAAATTTCCGACTGGCGATCGGCGGAAAGTGATTTGTTTCTTCCGGTGGCGGTGGAGCTGACCGAGACGGAAGAGGCGATCTACGCGCTGGCGACGGTGGAGGAATTGAGCGCGGCGGAAATCGCGGTGGCGGTGGAGGATCGCTGGCTGCTGATTTCGGGTCATCTGCAACTTGCCGCGCGATTCGACGGCAGAACAGTGGGCAATGGAGAAGCCGACACGGCCCGGGAGTCGATGCGCTGGATCGACTGGGACGATTTGTACAGCGTCTTGAAAGACAGCGAAACTGCGCCGGAACCGTTGGACGCGGACGGACGGGAGAATTCAACAGAGCCGCAGATCCCAGTGATTGCAGGCTCGCGGCCATTTTGCGTGGTGGAATTGCCGGTGGGTGTGGACGCCTCGCGAAGCGTGGCCGTGCTGGCCGATGGAATGGTGGCGATCCGGATGCCGAAGACGGGAGTGGCGGACGCGGCAGCGGCGACCGGGACCGCTTAGGGCGGCGACAGCGTCGTCCGCGGATCGAGATTGTTGTTCCTTCGAGGTTGTTCAACAAACGAAATTCTTCAATGGGTCGGCGCCACCGGTGCGGCCTTCTTCCGCAACACAAAATACAGGGCGATTCCGGCGAGCGCGGAGAAGCCTCCGGCGGCCTGGGCGTTCGAGAGTCCAAAAAAAGAGCGCGGATTGATGCGGATGAATTCGACCAGGAAGCGGGCGACTCCGGTGAGAATTAAATACATCGAGAAAACCTGGCCGGGCGCGAAGCCTGCCTGAGATTCGATTTTTCTTTTTTCATTTCCACCCGATTCTGGTTTCGCTTCGCGAGTTCCCATCCGCCACAGAATCCAGGTGATGACGATCGCGGCAAGCAATTCGTAGATCGGAGTGGGGTGAACGCGGGTGGTGGTGGGGACCAGGCCATTTGGAAAAGCCATGCCCCAAGGGAGCGACGTGGGGATTCCATAGTCGCCATCGCCGGATAGAAAACAGCCGATGCGGCCGAGTCCGTAGCCGAGGGCGGCGGCGGGGGATCCGGCGTCGAGGATGGTCAGGAACGAAATCTTTTTTCCCTGGGCGGCGTTGCGTTTGACGAGGCGCCAGGCCACGAAGGCGAAGGTCGCGAGACCTGCGAGCAGGCCGCCGAACCAGGCGAAGCCGTAGGGGCTAAGCAGCAACGCGACCGGGTTGGCGAAAAATTCCGATGGTGTTTCGAGCAGGTGGTACAGCTTGGCGCCAATGAAGCCGGCGAGGCAGGGCGAGGCGACCAGGGATTCGGCTTCGCCGGATTTTGGGTCGGCAATGCCACGGCGAGCGAGATCGGCGCGCAGGACGAAATACGCGACTAGCATGGCGCAGGCAACCGAGAGGCCGAAGGTGGGGATGGCGAGCGGGCCGAAGTGCAAGAAGGGAATCATGAGGCGGAAATCATCTCGTCATTGATTGTAGCCGAAATGGGAGGTTCAGAGTTTGAGGAGCGAGGGGCACATCGGGGCGAATGAGGCGGATCAGAACCCGACGCTGGGCGGAAAAGGACCTTCTCGTGCGGCTAATGGCGGATTATGCAACTTAAAGATGCGGTCGAACGTCCAATCCACTAGACTGTTAGAAGTGGCAGAAAACACCTTCGGTCGCCCGGCCGGGTGGAGGAAGGCAAAATGACGCTCACCTCTTCAATTCGCGAACAGGACCCGCAAGGCAGTCCCAGGAACAATTTCCTCGGCTGTTCCTTTCCGTCATCTGGATTTTTCGGAGGGTTGGTATTTGCGGCCGTGCTCGCCCTGGTGCCGCTGCCCACGTTTGCGCAGCACGGGGGCGGAGGTGGAGGGGGCGGAGCGCATGGTGGCGGCGGCAGTGGTGGTTCGCACGCGAGTGGCGGATCGTCGAGTGGTGGATCGCACGCTTCGGGGGCAAGCTCGGCGGGTCATTCGTCCGGAGGACATGCGACGAGCGCAACGGGCGCGACGACGTCGACTGGCGTCTCGAGTGGTGGGGGACATTGGTGGAATCCGTTCCACGGCAGTAACTCAGCTTCGAATTCGACTGGAACCGGCGCGAAGGGCACGACGACCGATCAATTCGCCGCGAACAACAATACGTGGGAAGCGCCGCCGGCGACTGGCGCGCGCGGCACCGTGGCGGGACATGCCGTAACGAGCGCGGGTTCGGCTCCGCGGGCGGCGATTGCCAGCCCGCCGCACGTTCCGATCCCGCGAGGGCGCGGCGGATACAATGGGTATTATCCGTGGTATCCGTATTATGGTGGACTCGGGTTTGGATATGGTTTTGGCGGTTTCGGTTTCGGCTACGGCGCGTTTGGGCCATGTGATCCGTTCTGGGGTTGTTATGGATACGGATATGGTTATTACGGCGCGGGCGGCGGAGCGGGTTACGGATATTCCGGCGGAACTTTTTCCGGCGACTCGGGCGCGGATCTGACTTATTCCGGGCCGGACGATTCGACGCAGTCGCAGGAGCCAAATCCGAGTTTGTATGCGGAAGCGCCGGAAACTACGGACGGTTCGGCACGAATGGCTGCGGGGCCGGCGGGGAAACATGTGGTGGCCGTGCTGTATCTGAAAGATGGCTCGAGCTACGCGGTGACGGACTACTGGCTCGAGAACGGCAAATTGCATTACGTGGCTTCGTACGGCGGCGAAAATTCAATCGACGAAAGCGCGCTCGATTTGCAGCGTACGGTGAACGAAAACGCGGCGCAAGGTTTGACGTTCACGCTGCGGCCTACGCCGGAAAACGCGCCGGCGCCGCAGGCTTTGTCACCGCAAACGTCGGCACCGCCGACTTCGGCACCTCCGGCCGCAGAGGCGCCCAAGCAATAACGAAAAGCTGCGGCGGATCGCATCTTATTCGCGTTGGCTTTCTTCGTCTTCGATTTCCGAGCCGCGAACGAGCGGCCGGTCGTGGGTGGGTGGCTCGGGTCCCCAGATACGCACCGGCAGTTCTGGCCCGCGCAGCGGCAAGCGGCCGATTGGAAAATGTGGGGGCATGAATTCCACTTTTTTAAACGGCGCATCGGTCCCGCCGTCTCCCGCGCAAGATCCTGCCAGCACCGTATACGTCGTGAAAAATTGAGCAGGCCACGCCGGAGTTAGAGCATTTCCGTTCTGATCGGTAGCGCTCAGCACGAATCCCGCGATATTTCCGTTGCTGTCCCAAGCGATGATTTCCACGATATCGCCGGAGGCGAAGCTCGGGTCGATCGCGTTAGCAGCGGCGGTGGCGATGTCCAAATTCGCGAGGCAAGTTTTGTTGGAGGCTTGCACCGTGCCGGTGACGTGCCAGGTAGCGGCGGTGGCGAGGGTGATGGTGACATTGACCGGGTTGGTCAGCGCATAGGATTCGATCGAGCCGGTGTACGTCCCACTGAGGGCCGAATATTTAACAGCGGAGAAGCTGCCGGTGTCTCCGTTGGTGCAGCCACCTCCGGTGGAGGTGACCGTGCCGGTGACGGAGGACGCGGTGGTGATCAGCGGGCTGAATTGGACGGTCTGGCTGTTGTCGAGGGTCATGACGATGGTGGGGCCGAGGATGCCGCTGGTCAAGGTCATCGCGACGGGTTGTCCGGACGCGGAGCAATTGGAATTGGTGTAGGTGTTGGTGAGTGAGGGGGTGTAGGTGGTGTTCAAGCCCACGACCGTGGTGGTCCAGTCGGTGGTGAATTGAAGCGGGTGGCTGTCGACGGTGTTTTGGGAAGTTTCGAGCGAGGCGAGGATGACCATTGGCCGGTGGCTTGGGCGAAGGAAGGCACAGCGCCGGTCAGAAACGAAACGAGAAGGAAAAGCACGAGTCGCGCGACAAAGGCGCTGGCGTGACAGGAAGAGCAAGTTGAGGACCCACGCGGGCGTGCCATGCCGTCTTGAAACAGTGCGCGATTTGGGCGACGGGCGCAGGGTAGCTCGATACGCGCGCGAGCGACGAGATTCGACATAGTACTCTTATCGGCCAAACGGGGCGCGACTCTTTGGGTTGGGAGGACCTTAATTCGCAGAATTTCCATCGTTTCGATCGCGGGGAAACAGAGATACTGGCGATTGTTTTGGCGATTCGACGAGAAGATCATTGAGGAGCGACCGCGGACGACGAACGAGCGGCGAAATTTAGAAATATGCCTTGGACGAGTTTGGTGTACACACTGCGTGGTTTGACAAAGTTTCAGAATGCGCGTATAACTTTATTCGTTAACCTCGAAAAGTGTACGAAGCAATGACGTAGCGGCTGTGCAACGCAGTCGATCGGTCTCCAGAGCGGTTCTTCGGTTCCCAGACAATCTACTGAATCATTTCGTAAGGCGCTGGCGCGTTCGCGCGCGGGCACTTGCGACTACCGTCGCCGGTTGGCCTGAACGGGCCGCGGCTGTACTGCTTTCTTCAAGGGAGATGAATCACGATGCCGAATTACAACACGCAGAATCCTCCGTATTCGATTTTTCCGGGCGACGTGGCGCTGGCTTTCAACAGCGAAGCGCCGGGGGCTGGGCAGGCCAGCCAGCAATTCGCTTTGCCCAGCTATGCCGGATTTCCGGAAAACGGGCGAACGATTCGCTGGCAGGTGAGTTTCGCGACGGCTCCGAGCGCGGTGACCATTCAATTGCAAACCGCGATGAATGATGTGGACGCGCAGTACGCGATTCCTACTGGCGCGGCGAATATGACTACCAGCTTGACCGGCGGCGACAACCTAGTGGCGTCGGGTGTGCGGGCGAATTTCGTGCGGGCCAAGGTGACGTCGATTACCGGCGGCTCGGGCGTGACCGTGCAGATCCTCGGGTAGGCGGTTTGCTGATTTAGCTTCGCGCCTGGCTCGCTTCATCTTCCATCGCAGGACTTTCCGGTGATACCGTCTGTCCGACGGAATTCGCGCAGTTATCATATGGCGCGAAATCGAAACCGGAGAGTTTTTGGCCACGCGGACGATGAAGATTCTGGCGGGAACTGCGGTATTGCTGATCGTATTGCTGGCGGGCGTGCGGTTCGCGTTTCATCGGATATATCACCGGGGGATTCGGTCCGTGGTTTTCAGTTCATTCAGCGCGTCTCCTAAGGCCACCGCGCGGCATGACTGGATGCCGGAGGGCTGCCCGTCGAATGCGGGCGCGGCGCTCGATCCGGCAGCGATCCCGGCCATCGATCCGTGCGTCAACGGCGGGCAGAGCCCTACGCCGCCACTGCAGACCGCAGTGCACACCATCACGGTGAAATTCGATTACGATTTCACGCACGCGCCGGTTTGTTCCGGTAAGCCCAGCGAGAAATGCGTGCAGCTATTTGTGGTGTATGACATTTCCGGGCCGAAGCAGATCAAACTATTTTCGTTGCCGCCGCCGGAACACGCCAAAGGCAAGATGACGGGAATAACAGCGACGAGTCCTAAGCTGTTGTTCGTGGTGGGTTATCACCGGATCGGGGTGGCGGCGCAATCGAGCGCGAATACGCAATCGTTGCCATTCGATTGCAATACCGTAGTGAAGATCGAGCCAAATACGGAACCGGTTCCAGCTCCCGCGACACATTAGAAACCCAATGAGTTTGCTGTTCTCCTGATTTTTCGCTTCTCCCTTAAAAATTCGCATACATGAAAAAGTGCATTGGATTCGTGCGCCATGGCGGCCGCTGCGATGCGTGGGTGCCGTGCGGCAAGCCGGCCGATCGTGGTGATCGCCTGTGCGTGGACCATCGCGACGCACTCGATTCGGCGTTACGGCTGGCCGGGAAGCCGAAAAGGCGTGAGCCTGCGCTTAGAGAGAACGCGGAACAAGTTTGTACCTGTGTGGGACACGCCAAACGCTGCGGCGGCAAACCTCGACGCCCAAGCGGCTCGAACCGGACCCGGCCAGCGCGTGTCCCGCTACCCTTTGTTGCTGAATTTAGAGAGGGCCTCGAAGGCCAGAGTGGTGCACGAGGAGCTGCGTCGAATGAAAGAAACGGAAGCGCCGGCGAAGCCGGAGCCGGATGAGAAGACGATACGGGTCATAGCGCTGGTGTCCGAAATACTGAGCGAGCCGGGCACGGGCGAAAAACAAATAACTCTTGCCGAGACGCTGCGCGCGGCTGGGTTTGACGAGTTCGCCTGGACGCGCCTCTTTTTCCAGGTGCTCGGCTACCAGCTGGAATGCCGAAAGCCCGAGAGCCACGAAAAACTGCTCGCGGAATTGCTGTGGAAGAGCGCCCTGCTGCTGGAGCCTGCGGGTTCGGTGGGCGACGCTGCGAAAGAAGAGGAAGCGCCGGTGCAGCTCGAGTTTACACACAGCGTGCCGAGGCCGGTCAGAACCAGGGTTGGCGATCCAAACGACTCGAAGTGAGAGTGGCAGTCTTATCGGGAGGAACGAAATCATGAGCGCGAGCAAGACGACGATTGGATACGGGGTGCAGCTGGGCGGGATCGCGGCGCTGGTGGTGGGCGCGGTTTTGAGCGCGCATCACATCGCGATCGCCGCGGCGTTTCTGGGCGGGGCGGCGGCGTTTTACGTCGGCGAAAAGATCCGGACGCTGAGCTAGGCATATCGAAGCGCGATTTGGGCATGTACGACAGAAGTCCGCGCGGCAAAATCGTGAGACCGGGGAGAGTACGTCTGCCAGCCGTCACGCGGCTGATCGATCTCGGAATCGAGTACGAGGCGTTTCCGAAACAACGTCGGTTTCATCTCTCGACTGCGAAGTATCGTTTGTTTGGCGGCGCGGCCGGGCCGGGGAAAACCAAGGCGCTGCTGATGGAAGCGATCGGGCAGGCGCACGACCATCCGGGCGTGAATACGCTGCTGCTGCGGCGGACCTTTCCGGAATTAGAAGGATCGCTCTTGCAGTATTTCCGGCGGGACGTGCCGCGCTCGGCGTACAAAAGTTTTTCGGAATCGAAACACCAGGTGGAGTGGCTGAACGGGTCGACGACGCGATTCGGTTATTGCGCGAATGAAAGCGACGTCTACCAGTATCAGGGCGGGGAATACGTTTTCATCGGCATCGATGAGCTGACGCATTTCACGCTGCGGCAGTGGCAATTCCTAACCAGCCGGAATCGATGTGCGGTGAAGGGCAGCATGCCGTGTATGGCCGGCGCGACGAATCCAGGAAACATCGGACACGCCTGGGTTAAGGCTTTGTGGGTGGATGGGCAACCCGCGGCGGGAATGGAACGCGCCGAAGAATATAACGGAGTCGATTACGATTTTGTCCCAGCGCGATTCTCGGACAACCCGATTTTCGCGGCGGATGAGAGTTACAAAGCCACGCTGAGCGCTTTGCCGACGCATCTGAAGCGTGCGTTCCTGGATGGCGATTGGGATGTGATCGCGGGGCAATACTTCGACCGCTTCGATTTGCGGCGGCACGTGGGGCGCGCGGAAGAAATCGAATGGAAGCCGTGGTGGCCGCGATGGATATCGATCGACTGGGGATTCGAGCATCCGGCGGCGACGTATTGGCATGCGCAAGCGCCAGTGGCAGCGGGGGCAGCGCGAATGGACCGAAATGCGGGCGCGGCCTTTGCGACGTTCGCGAACAATGCGGAAAAAGGAATGTGCGAGCAGGGACGGGAATTCGCGGCCTCGCAAATTGAGGCAGGTGCGAATGCCGCGACGCGCATCGTGACGTATCGGGAGTACGTAACGCATCGGACCGCTCCGCGCGATCTAGCGCGAGAGATCATCGCGCGAAGCGTCGATCGCCATGCGGCGCGAGGCGAGGGTCACGAAAAGATTGAGGCGATTTATCTTTCGCCGGACGCATTTGCGCGGCGGACCGATGACGCATCGATTGCCGAGCAGATGGGAGATGTGTTCGCCGCCGCGGGACTGCCGCGGCCGACTCCGGCCGATGACGACCGCATCGGCGGTTGGATGCTGATGTATCAGATGCTGGACGCAGGCGAATGGCAACTGACGGAAAACTGCGCGGAACTGATCCGGGTGCTGCCGACGCTGATTCGCGATCCGGCTCGCATCGAAGACGTCGAGAAAATGGATGGCGACGATGCCGCGGATGCGGCGCGTTACGGATTGAAGTCACGCTACGCGGCAAGGCGAAACGGCGTGATCCGTACGCCGGTGGAGCAGCGCATCGCGGAACAGGTGACGTCGGACGATCCGACGATTCGGGCGATGCAGGCGCGGAAAGCACAGCGGGAAGCGCGGCCCGCGTTTCCGGTTTCGTTCACGAAGAGGCGAAGGCATTGAGTGTCGAGGGAGCGGCAAGATGACGTTTCGAGAATGGTGGGGACGCGCTTCGAAGTCGCGATATACGCGCGGGCTCGAAGCGGAAATTACGCGGCTGCGCGCGGAGAACAGAGCGCTGCTGAATTCGATTCTGGGGATCGCCGGCGTGCCGCCGGTGATCGTGGCGACCGACGAACTGGCGGCGACCGATGCCGAGAACCAAGCGGTGAGCGGGGGCGCGGCACCGCGTGCGGCTGCCGTGCGCCCGCGACGCGTGACTCAACCCAATCCGGGCAGTGGCGTAACAACCCAAGCGGCTGGGCCAGTGGCGCGACGAAGGTCGTGGCCCCAGATTTACCGGGCGCTGGAAATGGATTCGGCGAAGAAGAAAGCAGCAAGCGAATCGATTTGATGGAGGGAAAATGCCGTTTATTGGCGGACGATATTATGCGAATCCGTTAGTGGGAAAGGCGGTGGAGGCCGCACGGGAGGCGGAGGCGGCGTTGCGGACGCTGAAGGAAAAAACTGGGCGAAACGTTGGCCCGGAAGCTGGCGGCGATGATTCCAGCGACATGGATGCGGGAGATCCGAGCAGCGCGGCGGCCGGCGGATATGCCTCCGCGGAAATGAAAGCGCCGATTCATCGGGTGGAGATTGAAGCGGCGGAAATGGTCCCGTCGCACAGCGGACGAGCGCAGCGGGGATTCGTGGCGCGGGTGCACCGCGAGGGGATTCCGGCGGCGGGTGGCGCGAGCGACGCAAGTTCCGCTGGCGCGGGGAATGCCTGGCATGCGCCGCAGCCCGGGCAATTGCCTTCGCGCGGTTACGCGCCAAAGGCGGAGACGCATGTTTTTGCGGGCCACGGCGACCTGCTGGATTTTTTGAAGAATGAATTGCAGCCGCTGGCGGCAAAGTCCTAGCGGTTGTAGCTACTCGAAGAACAGTGGTCTAGAATGTGGCCAGCGAGGGGAATTCGCGGAGGCCAGGAATGGGACGATCGCTGTGGGATACGGCGAGCGGACGAGACCGAAGATGGAGCAAGCGGGGAGGCGGGTATCCCGCCGCGCCGGGATACGCGCGGGTCGTAATCATGTTGCTCGCCGTAGTCCTGGTGGGCACGCTGGCCTGGCAGGGGATTCAGGCGCTGCTGCATCCCGCGCCGAAATATCCACCGGTGAATGCTCCGGGCAATGCGAATTATGTGGCGCGCGCGGGGACATCCGGTTCCGGCGCCACGCCCGCCTGGCAGGCAGACGTGGCAGGCGCGATGCAAGCGGCAACCGCGCAAGGAACGGCGGGAAATGTGACGGCGGCCGAAGTGGAAGTCGATCGCGCCGCTTCGATTGTAATGTCCGCCAGGATGCAGGGGCAGAAGCCGACGGCTGATTTTTACGTTAGGAATATCGCGGCGCTCGACAGCGCACTGAAGACGCAGCCGGATAATGCGCGGATGCTGGAGCACGTCACCCTGGCCCGGATGGAACTGGCCGATCTGCGGTCGGCTGACGACAGCAGCGCGGGAAATGCACCTGCGAATCCGGATGACGCGCCCGACCTGACTTCTTATCCCGGAGCGAGCGCGACACCAATTTCGAATGTCGGGCCGGACGCCGAAGCGCGTCATGCGAAAAGCATTCCGGGCCACGTGGTGATGTCTGCCCCGCGGGCGATCAGCGCGGAAGCGGAAATTACTCCCGGCACGGCCGGGGGAAATTATCTGGACGCGACGCTGATGCCGGAAACGTCGGAGGTTTTGTTGCCTCCGGCGACGCGGAAGTTGAGCGATGGAGTGCGGGTGGAAGGATTGACCATCGAAGGCGCGTCGCAGACTTTGGATGGCGTACGCTGGCGGAATGTGACGTTCGTCGGGATGCGGCTGCGGTATGAAGGCGGCGAGATTTCGATGGAGAATGTGAAATTCGTGCGCTGCCGCTTTGGGTTTACGACTGACGAGCGCGGAGCCAAGCTGGCGGACGCGATCGCGCTGGGAAAAACTTCTATAGAAATTCAGTAGAACCACTTTTTGTAGTGTTCCGTTCCGCTCCGCTCCGTTTCCGACTGACCGACGTCTTCCTAGAAAAAAGCGAGATAAGAATGCCAATTGAGAAATCTGCGGCGAAGGCAAATTCTGCGGTTGTGCCCGTAGAAGGTCCGGTTCCGGGTGCTATGCAGCACGCTCCGGCGGGATCTGAGGGCACCGCGCGGAATCCTTACGGCGCGAACAACGAGCAGCTGCCCGACCGCTTGCAGGCCGCGCTGCGCCGGCTGGTACAGCAGTATTCATTTGAATCCGAATCGACCAGGCGCCAGGAAGTGCGGCGGATCAAGCAGGCGCACCAGTTCTGGCGCGGATTGCAGTACGTGTGGTGGAACGAAAAGGATCAGAACTGGCATTTGCCCTTCGAGCAGAAGCTAGCGGATGGGAGCTCGATCGAGGATTTGCCGCGGTACGAATACGTCACGAATATTTACCAGGCGTTTGGCTTGTCGCTGGTTTCGGTGCTGTCGCAGGACGTGCCGCGAGTGAGGTTTTTTCCGACGTCGGCGCAGGCGGAAGAGGATGTGGCGGCGGCGAAGGCGGCTACGGAAGTCGCGCAGCTGGTGGAACGCAACAATCGTGTGGGGAATTTGATCGTCGAAGAGGCGTTCAGCCTGTGGACGGACGGGAAGGTTGGCGCGTACGTGCGGTTTGTGGTGGACGGGCAGAGGTTTGGATTTCATCCGGAGACAGAAATTGCAGCGAGGGAAGTGAAAGTTGGCGAGGATGTTTATGTTTGCCCGGAGTGTGGCGGGGAGACGAAGGCGGGCGATGTTGGTCCGGCGGCTAGTGAACCGGCTGCGAGCCTGGGCGATGGCGGCGATCGAAGAGAGATCCTTCGCTCCGCTCTGGATGACGGCCAAAACCGGGTTGATGGCGAAACACAAAACGGTGGCGGCACAGATTCGAATTCAGGTGGTGCAACGGCGCCGCCTTGCGATTTGTGCGGGGCGCTGCTGACGGAAGAAGATTTTGTGGCGGCGGAAACGGTGACGGTGCCGGCGGCGCAGACGCGGATGCGCGTGCCGAATGGGCAGGAAGTGATCACGATGGTTGGCGGGCTGGAGCTGAAGACTCCGCCGTGGGCCAACGAGATGCATGAATATCCGTACCTGCAATGGAACATGGAAGTGCACCAGGCGCGGCTGCGCGCAGCGTATCCGCACGCGGCGGACAAGATTGGAGCGCCGGTGGCGACTGGCGCGCAGGAATACGAGCGGCTGGCGCGATTGTCGCAATCGCAAGGCGGGCCGCTGACCGAAGGCGGCGACATCAACATCAACTTGATTACGTTCCAGCGCACCTGGCTGCGGCCGTGGGCGTTTTTTGCGCTGGAAGACAAAGCGATGCGCGACGAGCTGCTGGAATTGTTTCCGGATGGGGCGCATGTGGCGTTGGCGGGCGATACGTACTGCGAATCGCGAAACGAAAACATGGACGATCACTGGCGCGTGATGCACGCGCTGCCGGGAGATGGATCGAGCGGGCGTCCGGCGCTGGGCGATTCGCTGGTCAGCGTGCAGGAACGATTCAATTCGCTTTCGAACCTGCAAATGGAAACGTACGAGTACGGAATTCCGCCAATTTATGCGGACAGCGAAGTTTTGGATTTTGACGCGCTGCAGAGCCAGACCTCCGAACCGGGCGTGCATTATCCAGCGCGGGCAAAACCGGGTCAGTCGCTCGCAGCGGGATTTTTTCAACCGGAGCCGGCGGAAGTGCCGCCCGATCTCGCTGAACATGCCGCGAATCTGATGGGGCCGGTGTCGCAATTCCTGACTGGCGCGTTTCCCGCGCTGTTTGGCGGAGCGATGGCGGGGAACGACACGGCTTCGGGATATTCGATGGCGCGTGACCAGGCCATGGGTCGCATTGGACTGGTGTGGCGGCGCATGAAATTCTTTCATGCGGACATCATGTTGCTGGCGGTGGATTGCTTCCGGCGCAATCGTCCGCACGATGTGGAAGTGACGCTGCTGGGAGCCGGCGCGGCGTTCGAATCGAAATGGATTCGCCTGGCGGATCTAAAAGGAAATTTGTTCAGCTATCCGGAAACGGACGAGCAGTATCCGACACTGTGGTCGCAGCAACGCGCGGTGCTGCTGCAATTGCTGGGCAGTCCCGATCCACAGATGCAGGCGGTTTTGTCGCATCCGGAAAATACGGCGCTGATCAAACGGCTGATTGGGCTCGAGGAGTTCGTGATTCCGGACGAGGAGTCGCGGACGAAGCAATATCGTGAAATCGCGCAGTTGGTGGCGGAACAGCCGTTGATTCACCGGCAGGATGTGACCGCGGCGGTGGCTCCGGGAATGGGGGCGGTAGCAGCGGCAGCAGGCAGCGACGCGGGAGTGGATGCGGAAATTATTCTGCCGAGTATTTTGCCCGATGAATTTGCGGACAATCATGCCGTGGAGCTGGAGATTTGCATGAGGTGGTTTTCGTCGGATGCGGGGCAGGTGGCGAAGATTGAGGCGCCGCTGGGTTACGCGAACGTCCGGGCCCATGCGCTATTCCATCGCGATTATTTGCGGAAACAGCCGGGTCAAGCCGCAACTGCAGCGGCGCCAGCGGCGCGCGGCCGAACGGCCCGCTAAAGCCGGATATCTTTGGGATGAAAAACAGTAAGACCCGGAATTTGCTTGAAGTCGTCTTTTTCGTCGAAGGTCAGTATGTAGTCAATCCCATGGTTCTTCATGATCACGCTGTGAATGACGTCGCCCACGCCGCAATGGTAAGCGAGGGTTGCCAGCCGCACGTCGTGAAAGAATTGGGAGAAACCGTAATCCGAATCAGGGCTGACTGGAAGGAATTTCAGCCTTAACTTTCCAAAGCTTTCCAGATGCAGGCTGCGCTCGATCGCGGTTACTGCACCCGGGCTCATTTTCATGGAGGAGGTCAGGATGTTGACCATCTCCGTCTGGGCCCATTCCGATGTGCACAATACGACGTCGGCCGCTTGCTCAAAGATGTCGAGAGCGTTCTGTACCATCAATTTCTTGCGTTGTTCGATCCGGTGAACGGAGTAATACGAAATCAGGATGTTGCTGTCGACATAAATCGATCTCACCGAGATTTCGAGCGAAGGCGAGAATTGC
Organism: Candidatus Acidiferrales bacterium; assembly: GCA_036401315.1. Taxonomy (GTDB): domain Bacteria; phylum Acidobacteriota; class Terriglobia; order Acidiferrales; family UBA7541; genus Palsa-295. Next base: position 26,190 of record DASWVE010000038.1, on the reverse strand, counting down.
CAGTAGCACGCGAAGTGCGGAGCGCTTTGAAGAAGACGGTCTCGCCAGACTTCATTTTAAACTTGACCGAAACCGGTCGGACAATCGTCTTTGAAGACTTAACCTTCGAGAAGTTTTTCTTCATACGTTAGATTCTAGCACTGTTTGAAGCAGTGAGGAATTTTCGAACTCCTACAGGTTGCGTTCGACGGTGCCGTTGGTAGCGCGGGCGGTGCCGTAGGCGCTTTTCAGGGCCGGCGGCGGAGCGACCAGGCGCACGACGTGCAGGAGACGTTCCGGTTTGAAGGGCTTGGCCATGCAGACGACGGCGCCGAGCTGGTGGCTGGCGGAATAATCGGCGGGCTGTGCGGCTTTGGTCAGCAAAATAACCGGGACGCGCTGCAGGCGATCGTTGCGTTTGATGATGAGGCAAAGGTCGTGGCCGGTCATGTCGGTGCCTTCGACTTCCGCGAGGAAGGCGACCGGAACGGTGGTGCGCAAAATATCCAGAGCTTGCTGCGCGGTGGGCACGATGATGACGGTGTAGCCGTCGTTCGAGAGCACGTTGCGCATGATGTCCGCGGTTTTGACGTCCGCTTCGACGATCAATACGACAGATTGCTGCTTGGTGTGAGTCGCCGTGGACGATTCCGGGGCACCGCCAAGCGAAGGATCGGCAGCGGCGCGCGGATTTACTGCGGCGTAGTCTTTGGCGTTGATGAACTGGACGGCGACGGCGTAGTGGCCGCCTTGTTCGGTGACGCGGACGACTTCGGCATGCTGCGCGGTATTCAGCGCGGCAGCGGCGGATGAAAACGGAAACGTAACGTCGAGGCGCTGGCCCTTCCAGTAGCCTTTGCGGGCGGCAGTGAACAGCAGGCCGAAGCGCGAGACGTCGATGCTTTTGCCGACTTCTTCGAACGGTTCCGGGCAATTTACGCCACGGACATGAACCTGGGCGGTGATTTTGGCGCGCTTACGGCGACGGCGATCGACGGAATTGGTGACGCCAGATGCGCCTTGCGGATTCGGTGTCCCCTCTGCGGAGGTGACGGGCGGGGTGCTCATATACGAACCTCAGATTTAGGCGGGCTGCCTGCGTCCCCCGAGGACGGCATTACAGTTTCCCCCGCTGTAATTCAAATTTATACGGGGGAAGCGGCGGGAGCCATAGTACGGACGGTTCAAAATCGTAAAACTACCAGGGTGCGCGGTGGGCGGCGGGGCTTGGAAACCCTGGTAAATAGGGCCTAAGAGGGCTTGCCTGGCGGATTTAGCGCCGAATTCAGGCTGGTAAATTCAGGGAGAACAACGAATGGCAATCGAGACAGCGGTGCAGGTGCCTATGGCGCCCCGCGCGAGTGACGATGAGATTCTGGGCATAACTTCGAGCACGATTCGAAAGTCCGGACGGGCGCAGGCCGGGAAGGTCGCGCAAAACGGCAGCCGAAGCGATGCCAGGGCCACAGAGCCGCTCGATTTTTTCGCGGACATCCCGGAGCAGGGCAGCGCGCCTGAAAATCTGGACGATGCCGGCGATTCGTCGAACGCCGCGGCGGGAGAAGTTCGAGGGAACGAAGATTCCGAGGCGCTGAGCCAGATTTTGGATTCCAATCCTGATTTGCGCGATGCGTGGAACGACGCGAAGGCGTATCGCGAGGCATTTGCGACGCCGGCCGAGGCGCAATCCGCGACGAAATTGCTGGGCGATCTGAATCGCATGGATGCTTTGTTTTTTTCAAAGCGTCCCGAAGATCAGGTGGAACTGGCGCGAGCGGTGGCGCAGCTTGATCCCCAGGCTTTTGCCTCGTTGGCGAAGGCCATGGTCGAACTGAGCAACGGGCCAGTCGCGAATGGCCGAACAGCGGCGGTTATGCCCGCGGAGCGAGCGCCGGCGACGAGGAATGTGCCGCAGAACGAAGCGCCGCGATCTGCGGACGCCCGAGCGACTGAATCGGGGTCAGCATCAGCAATTCCGGGGCTGACTGCGGCGCAGAGTGATTTTTTTCAGGCTACCAATGCGCAGGCGGTACAGGGCGTGATGGAGGCGATCGAGGCGCAGGTGGAGCGGTTGCTGCCGGAGGGAATCTCGAAGGCGGCGCGGAATCGCGTGGCCGGCGAGATTTACCGGGAGATGGACACGACGCTGCAAGGGAACCGCGCTCTCGGACAGCAAATGCGCGACGCGTTCAAGTCTGGAGCGCTGGATGAGGCGCACCGGCGGGCGATCGTTTCGCTGGTGACCAGCCGGGCGAAGCAAGCGCTGCCGGCGGTAGCGAAGCGCGTTTTGAATGAGTGGACGAATACTATTGTTTCGGCGAATCAAGACCGGCGAGCGCGGCAGCGCAACGCGGAGCGTCGCGTGGAGATCAGCGGCTCCGGCGGGAATGACGGACGGCGCGCGATTTCATCGCGGGATGTCGATTACCGGCGGATGTCCGACGGCGACATTCTGAATCTGTAGGCCGACATTAGAAACTGCGGCAGGTCAGCTCACAGCGTTTTGCGGCCGGTGGCGACCTTGTAGTTGTAGATCACGTGCGCGACGCTCTCGACGAACGATTTGAGTTCGGCGGCGGTCATTGGCGCCGGAACTTTCAACATTCCCGACGAAATAAAATTATCGACGGCGGTAGAGAGACTGGAATCGACAGCCGTCCAGTTGACGGTGCCGTTGGTCGTTTCGGTGATGATGTAAGAGTCGATGATACGCAGCGAGACGCCGGGCGTGAGCATGCCCATGATGTCGTTGTTGTCGTTCATGGCGCCGGTGACATCGAGCGAGAACCATTCGAGATCCTGCAGGTTGGCGTAATCCGAAGTATTGGCCAGGCCATCCGTAACCGCGGCGCTGGTAATTTGGGTGACCGCCATATCCTGGGCGGATTGATTGGCCGTTCCGTTGGCGTTGGTGGGCGGCATGGCATCGGCAATCGCGCTGGAAGTGCCGACCAGCATCAAGTAGGTGTGATGGCTTTGCAGAATGTGGGAGACGGCGACGCCGTAGGCTTCGAATTGCGCGAGCGACATACCGTAACGCGGCTTGCTGAGGTCGGTGGTGACGGCGTTGGCGACGAAGCATTGTACGGCGGCATCCTGGTTGGCGGTACAACTTTTGGATTGCGCGGCGGCCGGCGCAACGTAGGCGAAAAACATCACAAACAAAAACACCGCCGCTCCAATGGTGGTGCGTGCTGGCATGAATGTTCCTCCGAGGGTTGTGGCGTTGCGAACTTAACCGCGGGGAGGGACGCGGAAAGCCCACTGCGTTATTGCTGAACGGTGACCTGTAGTGCGAGCTGGAGTGTGCTGCGGTATTTATGATGCAAGCAGCGTTAACTTTTCTCAACTGGTCCGGGGAGCAGGGGCAGGTACAGCGCCGGGTGCAGGAGGCGCGATTCATTCGCCAGTAACAAAACTTTTCTCGTAGTCGTCCGTGAAGGACATCCCGCAATTCCGCCGGGGTCGCGCCATGCGACGCGCAGTTGAAGACGGCGGTGAAATATCCGGCGTGCGCGATGCGCGCCGCATGAAATCCATTCCAAGGGAGAAATTCAGCATATGACTCAAATGCAGAACGCACAGTCCGTTGCGCTGCAGCTTGAAAAGGTTCGCGACAAGCTGCCGCTGCTGTACGAACGCGACGATATCTTATTGACCATGATTCAGCAGCGCGGAGACGTGGAAAAAGTCAGCTCGCGAAACATGCGGCTGCCGCTGCAGATCCGACCGGGAGGCAAGGCCGGCCTGGCGAATATGGACGGCGGAGATTTGGGCCGCGGTTCGGGAACGGTGTACGACGTGGCGCAGGTTTCGCCGATCTTTTTCCGGCAGGCGATTGAAATCACGAAATTGGTGGAATACGCGTCGAACGCCCCGGAAAAAGCGATCGAAAACACGGCCAAGCGCGAAGTGAAGAACGCTATGGCGCAGTTCCGGGCGTTTTTGGACAAGGTCTTGCAGACCAATGGGAACGGCGTGCTGGGCACGATCTCGAGCCTGAGCGGCTCGACGTTCAATATGGCCAAGCCACCCGGTTCGATCCTGGTCTATTACAATCAGACGATCCAGGTGTACGACCCGACGCTGACGACCAATCGCGGTTCCTGCAACGTTACCTCAGTGGATCCGTTTGGCTCGACGATCACCGTGGACTCGGTGCCGGCGGGCACCAGCGCAAACGACGTGATCGTTCACGACGGTTTGACCGGCGCGCAGCCGACGTCGCTGTTCGGAATTTTGTATCACCAGACCAACGCGACGACCGGAACCTGGCTGAACTTGAACCGGGCGACGTATCCGGTGGAACTGGCGACGCCGGCGGTTAATGGAAACAATTCGGCGATTACGCCGGGCGCGGTGCGGCTGGCGATCAACAAAGTGCGGAAATCGTTGGGCTCGAATCAGGTATCCAAGCTGATTGCCTACACTTCGCTCGAGCAGGAGCATCAGTGGGAGCAGCTCGGCGTCACGATTTCGCAAATAATCAAGGAGGGTGCGGGCGGGCGCGCGAGCGATCTCGACCTGCTGTTCACCGGCGATAAGTCGATGGCGGGCGTGCCAATCAAATCCTCGATCAACGCCAACCAGACGCGGGTGGACTTCCTCGACCTTTCGCATTGGGGCCGTGCGGTGATGCAGGACATCGATTTTTACGATGTCGGCGGGCAAACCGTATTCCCGATTTACGGCACCAGCGGCGGACTGTCCGCGGCGTATATCTTCTACTTCGTGACCGGATTCCAGGTCTGGAACGAATCGCCGCGCAGCGGGTCGTACATTAACAACCTGGCGATTCCGACGGGGTACTAAGGGCGGAGACTGGAAAGTAGAAAAGTGAAAACGGAAGGACGGGCGGCAGTGATGCCGCCCGTTTTCTTTTTGGCTGGGATGACCGCCGTGAAAGTGGCTTGCTGATGAATTCAACTTCGGACATTCGGGTGACGCGCGAGACGCATGAAACGCCACCCGACATTCAGAACAGGCTGACGGCGGCGGGCGGGTCGAATTGCTATGGCGAGGCTAATTTTCGGGTGGTGTGGGGCGGTTCACGGCTGACCTGGATGGGCGGGCGATGGACCGACCGGGACGCGAGCGGCAACGTGGTTCGCGAAACGATTGAGACGCGGCGGGTGCCGAAATATTTGCCGGTAGAGCGCTGGCACATCGAGCGCTGGATGCCGGCGGAATCGTACGGCTCGCCGCAACAATGGTACGAGCAAACGACCGAAATCGAAGACGGGATCCGCATCGCGGCGCTGGGGCCTTATCCTTCGCGCGGGGAATACGAGCACTGTTTTACGCTGGCGGATGCCCAGGGCGAATATCTGCCGCTTTCGCCGGCGGCGTGCGACTGGATCGTGCGCGCGGTAGAGTGGGCAAAACGGCAGCCGCGGCGAGAGCGCGGCGGTGCGATTGCCTTGCGTGAGGCACGGCGCGAGCGCGATTGGAATCGGGCCGCTGACGATTTACTGGACGATGCGATGCCATCGTTCCACGGCGCGCCATTTGTAACTTCGGCGGGATGAGTTTTTACGGCTTCGATGATCGAGCAACAAACACGGCGTCAAAGGATATGAATTTGAACTCAACGTATATGGGAGCAACAGGAAGTCCGCGGGATATTCTGGCCGACACTGCGCCAAAGGGCGAGGGGGCCGCGACAGTTTCGATCGCGTCCATTTCCGAGCAGGATTGGTATATTTCGCGGACGCACGGCGTGTATCACATTCCGGCGTGCGCGAAAGGGCAGCCGTTCGCGCTGCTGATGATCACGGCGCGCGGCGACGCGCTGGATCTAGGAGATAACCGGCGGTTTCCCTTCACCATTACGGCGCGGCAAATCGCTGAGGACCTGCTGCAGGATTTGCAGGACCACGGGATCTTTATTTGCGACGGCCCGCGGCCGAACAGCGCGGAGCTGGCCGAGGCGACGGCGCGGCGCGAAACTTTTTATCACCGGCTGATCGGTGAAGGCGACACCATGTGGGCGCGGGGGCATTCCTTCCGCGAAATTTCGGACCTCCACCGGCGGGCGGCCATCGGCTTGGGAGTAGAACGCGAGTGGGCTTATGTGCCGATGCGGATGAGCGAGTGCCCGGCCTGCGGCGAAAAAGTGAAAACCGGCGTGGCGGTGTGCAAGCATTGCAGCGCCATTCTGGACGAAGAAAAAGCCGCGAAGCATGGGCTGGGGGCGGGAGCGGTTCGCGCGAAAAGACTGAACGCGCAGGCTGCAGAAGGGCCGGTTCGAGAGTAGAAATCTAGCTCGAAGCGGCGCGGTACGGCGCAAAAAAAGGCAGGCCCGAAGGCCTGCCGGAAAGCGAAACGATAAGTGAATGTTACGCTGCGGTCTGGAGCGAGCGCAGCTGGCGGCGCGAAAGAATCGCCAGAGCGACGAGGCCAAGGCCGAGCATCAGGAACACGCCGGGTTCCGGGCTGGTAACCTTGGTCGCGGTGCCACCGAGGAAACCGTCAATTCCAAAGTAGCCGCATCCGGTGCAGTAGCCGCCGAGGAAGTTGAAAGAGTTCGGCGGATTCAGAATATTGAAATTGCTATCGAGCCAGGTGAAGACGACGTTGGGACCGTTCTGGCCGATGCTGACGAAGCTGACGCCGAAGGGATCGAAGACCTGGCAGGTATTCGAAGCGGCGCCGCTGCAGCCGAACTGCAGGCCGTCGAGCGTGAACGTAGTGTTGATGAGCTGGAGCGTGGAGCCGGACTGATCGAATTCGAAGGTGCCGCTAAAGGTGCCGCCGGAGACGAGCGAACCGGAGATGTCGTAGGTCGCGGTGGAATCGGCGCGAGTAACGCCCGGAAGCAGAATGAAAGCCGCGGCGAGAAGCGCGACGGCGAAAAGTCGGATGGTTGCGGTCGATTTCGACATAAAAGGCTCCCCGTACTAGAACTGGCACGAACCGGTATACGCAATTACAACCAGTTCGGCATGGATCCAAGTGCAAGCGACATGCCAAAGGCGCGATTTGGGTGGGGGTCGACGGCAGCTCCGGTCTGGCAGCTTGCTGCTGCAATTAAAAGGCTTAACGCGACTGTTTCTCGCTCTCTTTGACCGGTCAACCGGCTACGGGCTTTACCGTACGAAAACGTTTGATGCAATTGTCCAACCCGGTTCCCCAAAGGCGAAACATCGGCAATCGAGGACGGTTTACCCAACCGGGGGCGCGGCAACAGAATTAGAATCGGGGCGGCGGAAATCGGCACATTTTCCCCAAATCTCAGGAACGCGACAGGACGGAATGAACACGATGGCGACGAATAAAAAGAGAATTGGCGCGGCGAAAAAATCGATCCTGGCGACAGCAATCGCGCTGGCAATTTTCGCGTGCGTCGCGCCTGGGGCACGCGCGCAGGGTTCGCGCAAAGACGACATCGTTTTCGGCCCGACCGGCCATCCGGTAGCGGGCGCGACGATAACCGTGTGCCAGCCGACCGCCACCGGAGTTCCATGTACTCCGCTGGCCACGATTTATACTGACGCAACCCTGACGGTGGCGTCACCCAATCCGTTCCAGGCCGATGGGATCGGAAATTATCATTTTTATGCGCCGGCGGGACGCTACGTGGTGCAGATCACCGGGCCGCAAATCAGCGGCGCGTTGACTTATCCCGACGTGATTCTTCCCGCGGATTTTGGATCTTCGGGAACCGGAAATAATATTTCGGCGTTTGGACTGACGCTCGGCGGAAATTTGTCGGTGGCGGGAAACGCAACCATCACCGGAACGTTATCTTCTGCGAGTTTCAATCCCGGGTCGCTGACGCCTTCGACCTTGAGCGTGCTGGGAAATGAAACAGTGACAGGGCCCCGCCCGCGGGTGGACGTGACCGCGTATGGCGCGAAAGGCGACAACTCGACGGACGACACCGCGGCGATTCAGGCGGCGATCACGGCGGTGTGCAACAGCCACGCGAACAACGCGGGTGGCGGGAGCATTTTTTTTCCTCCGGGCGTGTACCTGATTTCGCAGCCGCAGATGCCGTCGACTTCGGCGATTTTTCCGTTGCCGTGCAACGGTTTGCATTTTGTGGCCGGAAACGCTTCGGGGGTTTCGATCGGTGGCGCGCAATTCAATCGGGCGCCGCAAACGCGGATCATCGCCGCGCCCGGTCTGCATCCAAATGCCGCGGCGGTTTTTTCGCTGGCGTATCCGGATACCGGGGCGACCACGTTCGAAAACCTGACGATCAATGCGGTGAATCAGGGGATCAGCATTTACGATTCGAACGAAAACACCTTGCGGAACGTGTGCCTGACCACCCAAGCGACCGGGATGAACGACAACACCCCGCTGAAAATCACTAACAGCTTCTGGATTTATGTTTTCGGCGGGTGCCTGCAGGCAAATAACGGCACGTTGCCGCCGGCGATTATGACCGGTGAGACTCCGCTGAACGGGGAAGCTCCCCTGGTCGGGCTGATCTATTTTGACGGCGTGCAGGGAATTGGCGGCAGCTTTGAATACATCCAGCGCGTCAATACGGCGGGCAGCGGGCCGGGAAATTTTGTTTTCCGTAATATTCCGGCGCTGGAGATTCCGGCGTCCAGCTTCTTCTCCATCACCAACGCAACGGGGAATCCAGGCAGCGCGGCTTTGCCGGCGTTTTCGCAAATCACCTTCGACAACGTGACGACTTCCGACGCTTCGACCGCCACCAACGCACTGCTGGAATTGAATTCCAGCGGAACGAACCTGGATGGCGTTTACGTCGTGAACGGATTTGCGGGAAATGCGGGCCAAGGCGCAGCCATTCGCATCGACGCCGGCACGCTGAGGAATTGCCACGTGGTAGGCGGTTCGGGGCAGGGTGTGACCTGGGTGGTGGATGGAAACGGGATGCCCGCTGGTGGATGCTCGATGCAAAACGCGGACGGTTTCGACTATGTGGTGAACACCACCAACCCGGACCGGCTGCGTAGCGATATTTTTACGCTGGCGAATTCGGATGGCCCGCCGTTTCGCGCCACGGCTTCGGGGAGCCGATTTGCGAATGTCGGCATCGATCCGGCGCTCGGATATTTGTTCAATACCGGAAACGCGTTTGGGTTCGGAGCGTCGCTGACGCAGAACGCGACCGGAACGATCGATGTGCAGTTTGCAAATCTGTACGCACCGACGAATGTGACGGCGGCCACGGCAACCGGTGGCACGCTGGCGCCGGGAACGTACTACGCGACGGTGACCTCGACCTCCGACAATTGCACGCACCAATCCGCGCAGTCGGTGCAAAGCACCGGCGTGGCGCTTTCGGGAAGCAACAACGCGGTGCTGGTCAGCTGGACCGCGCCAATTACTGGAATGCAAGCCGTGGCGGGATATTGCGTGAACGTCTCGACCACTGCGGACATGAACGGAGCTGCGTACTGGCAGCCGCAGCAAGTGGGTTCTACGTTTGTTTCGGGCGCCGGAATCACCAGCGCGACCATGACGGCGGTGCCGACTGGTCAGACATTGCTGGCCTATTCAACGCTGACTGCGGCGCATCGGTTCACGCCTTCGTCGTTGGGAATTAATCAGCTGAATCCGCAATTTAATCTGGACGTGAACGGTTCGGCGGCGGTGAATTCGCTCAACCAGGTGCAAAAAGCAGAACGCTTCACCGGGTCTGACATCGCGGTGAAGATCAACGCGTGTCTGACGGCGGCTTCGACGACTTCCAGCCTCTGCGACGCGCGCGGCGTCAGCGGGACCCTGACCGCGACGCATCACATCACCATTCCGGCTGGAACGATTCTTTTATGGGGCAGTGCGGAGCTGACGATCAGCGATTCGACCACTTCGGACGCCGTGGAACTGACCGGCGACGGGGCGTCGTTGGTTGGCTACCAGGAAAGCGGGATCGGCACTGTCGCGCATCCCGACACTTCGGGGATGATCGCTTGCGGGATCGCGGGATGCACCGTGGTGAAGAATCCAGCGCAGGCCACGGCCAAAGTAAACTTCGTGCATATCGAAGGGATGTACTTGCAGGCTAACGGCGCGAATTCGAAAGTCATCGATATGACTTCGATCGGGCACTCGGACATCGAAAACAACAATTTCCAGTTGGGAACTGGGGGCACTTCCTTTGGAGTGTTCGGCAGTTCATCGATCGGCGGCTTTGACGGATCAAATACCATTTTTAAACACAACAACTTTCAGCCCGAATCGACGGGCGATACTTGCTTCTCCCTGGCCGGGACGTTCAATGCTGTGGTGCTGGAGCAGAATGCCTGCGTGCTGCCGCCGGGCGCTTCTACGGGTTTCACGTTCGCCAAAGACAGCAGCGGAAATTATCCGAACAACGATGAAGTGTATGGGAACGATTGCGAAACCTCCTCGCAGGCCTTCAATCAGATCTGCTTCAACATCGTCGGCGTCACCTCGATCACCTTCGGGCCGAATAACCGCTGCGAGAATGTTTATAACTGCTACCAGTTTCCCAGTGATGGCTCGGCTACCGGTATCCACGTGTTGGATCCGTATCTTTCAATCACCAACAACACGCAGATCAAGCCGAACGAGCCGGCGACTGCGATGGTGGCCATCGACAACAACGGGCACAACTGGACGCCCTCGATGCATTACGGCATGAACGATCTGGCCGGCGACAATTTGCTAGGTAATGGCAGTTTTGAGGGCTGGCAGAACACGACGTCGCTGTATTACTGGGGCGGCGTAACTTCGACCGGAACGATCAATCAGCCGGGCACCGGAATTTACCTGCAGAATGCTTCGTCGAGTTCGACGCCGGCGGTGGATGCTTACACGCAAGGATCGTTCAGCGTGCGGGTGGGCGACGGCGCAACTGCTGGCCTGGGCGTCAACTCTGGATGCATCCAGGTGGATTCGACGAGGGAATACACGCTGATGTTTCGTGTGGCTTCGGGTTTGACTACCAACAATTTCCGGCCGGGTTTGCGGTTTTACTACGATGCGAACTGCACGACGGCGGACGTGATCTCGACGATCGCGACCAACGCTCGAGTACTCTCGCCGGCAAATTACGCCGGGACTTCGACGGCGACGGCGAATTATCAATCGACCAACGCCTCGATGACCTACAACAACGGGATTTCCTGCGGCTGCAACGTGACCGGCGCGGATTGGCAGGTGAGCACGGCCGGCTCCTGGACTCCAAGCCGCAACTTCGGGCTGATTTTCCGGGTACCGAACGGATATTCGCTGAGCACGACTGTGGCGCATTCGATGCGCGTTTTTCTGCTGGAGAATACGGCGGCGGCAAATAATTACGTTTATTTCGACGATGTGGTTTTGTCTCAAGGGCCGGTGACACCGGATATGCGGCTCGCTCCGCTGCACGATTCGCAGAATCCGCAGGTTTATGGCTCGCTGGGAATTTCGCAACATTTGAATCAGGGCGCGGCGAATACCTTCGCCGGAACGGTGGCGCTGGTGGGCGGCACAGCTACGGTAACTTTTCCGACCGCATACAATTCGGCGCCGGTATGCACGGCGAATGACTCTTCGGCAATTGCAACGGTAAAAGCCGTAACGACCGCGACGACGCTGACACTTTCGCAATCGAGTGGCACGGATACGATCGCTTATATCTGCGTCGGGAATCCCAACTAGCGATCACTGGCGCGCGGCGAAAAGCCCCACCCTTCCAGGAACGGGAAGGATGGGCCGCCCTCAACGGCAACGGCGGGCGGGTCTGAGACCCGCCCCTACAAAAAAGCGCCTGACACACTCGAGCCGTTATGCAAATTCCGGAATCTGCGCATTTGTGGGCTTTATTTGTGGCCGGGCACGGACTCCATGTGTTGAAGCGAGCCAGCCTTTCGGCCGGCTCGACGTTATCTGGGACGAAGACGCGGATCGAATGGCTGCGCACCAACAGTTTGGCGCTCGTGATTCGATTGTTCGTGAATGCCGCGGCGTTTTCGTACTGGCTGGCGCATCCGGCGGCGGCGACGCATGCGATCAGTTCGGTGGGGATCGCGGCGAATTTCACGCTGGAGCCGGGGCACGCGACGGCGGCCATGTTCGGATTATCCGGCGACAGCCTGGTGGATTGGGCCGCGGCGAAGGTGCCGTTCCTGCAGAAAGAAATCCCGGCGATCGATCATGCGGCCGGCGCTACATCTTGAAACGCCACCAGCAGAGCAGCTCCTATGAAGTTTCCTTCACCGCGATGCCTTGAATTTCGAAGCGAGCGCCCATCAGCAGCGGGCCGGAGCCGATGAAGGCGCGAGCTGGGAACGGCTGGCGGAAGAAAGTGCGATAGACCTTATTGAACGGCCCGAACAGCGCTACGTCCGAGCAGTAAACCGTGACCGAAACCAAGTCCTGCATGGTGTAGTTGGCGCGGGTGAGCGTGTCGCGCAGCGATTCCAGCAGCAGTTGCACTTCGCGTTCGGGTTCGGCGGGAACTTTCATCGAGCCGGGCTCAAAACCGATGTGGCCTGACGTATAGAGCGTATTGCCGGCGATGACGGCGTTGCTGAACGGCATATCGCCAAAACTTCCAGGCGTCGAAATGAACTGGCGTTTTTCCGGGGCGGCCATTGATTTGATCTCCTGACGACCTTTCCGTAGTGATCCTACCGCAGGCGCGCGGCACGCTGTCGTGGAATTCAGATGGCGCGGTAGACCAATGCAGTCCAATTTGACTTAACGCCACACGATTCAGCGCACGGCAATTCAACCACCGGAGGGATCATGCCCGTCGTTCCGTCAACTGCGTACGCGCAAGCCGAGGACGCGCTGACGCTGACGCGCGCGCTGGTGAACGATACGGCCGGCGTGGTCTTCACCGATGCGCTGCTGATGCCGCTGCTGAATTCGGCGTACCGCGGATTGCAGCGCGAGCTGGCCGAAAACGGCGTCAGCGTGCTGGTCGAGCAGCAGGATATCGAGCTAGACGTGGATCCCACGAGCGGCGTGACTATTACCGAGTTGAGCGATGTCTCCAGCCCGCAGCTGCCTACCGACTGCCTGATGCCGCACATGCTGTGGGAACGCGTGGCGGCCAATACCGAAGACGTCTTCACGCCGATGGAGAAATTCACCAGCGGCGGCGCGATGTTAAACCTGCAGCCCAGCCCGTTCCTGCAATTGTGGGAATGGCGCGAAGACAAAATCAATCTGGTGGGCGCGACGCAGTCGATCACCGTGCGCGTGCGTTACGAAAAAGTTTTGCCGGCGCTGACGCTGGGAACCGACCCGGTGCAGATTCGTTCGGCGACGGATGCGCTGGGATTCGCCACCGCGGCACTGGCGGCAAGATCGCGCGGAGCACGCGCGCTGGCCGTCGATCTATTAGGGACGGCGCAGACGGCGATCGAAGAACTAATCAATCGCTACATCCGGCCGGAGCAAGCCAAGGGACGCCGGCGCAAACCTTACGGCTACCGGCGGCGGGTAATTTATTTGTAGCGCGGCGCCGTAGGATCGAATGAACGCCGAAATACGCGCTCACTGGAGTGTCGTTTATTGCGAAGCGACAATTAGGGTGCAAGTGTAGCCGCGAGCGCCATTCTGCGCGGCGCCCTGGACCGTCAGTTTGTAGGTGCCTGTGGGCGTATAGGGAATAGTGCCGGTGGATTTCTTGGATTTGCAGCCGGCCACGGTGACCAGGATTGCCGCGAAAACGAACAGAGCAAGTGCGGGATGGCGGCGCAACAGTTCACGCTGGCTAGCGGCGAGGAAAACGACCAGCGCGCAGACGAGCAGCAACCCGAAAAACTGAACCGCGGGCAGCATCCGAATCGATTGCGCCGCGATGTTCGCGGTCTGCGGAATCGATAGACCCGATCCAGGGTTGCCGCCGCGGCCATTGGAATTGCCGAGCAGTAATGCTCCCAACGAAGACTTACGCGCGCCAGCGCCGGGCCTTGCCGTCGTGGTCCCACCGCTGGGCGGCGGAGTTTGCGTGCCGGTCATGGTGGTGGTCTGAATGGTCATGTTGAAAGCGAGCGGAGTTCCGGCGACAACATTCACCGTCAGCGTGTTTTGAAACGGCACGGTTACCGAAGTGCCCGTAGAAAGCCCGCAGGTCGTGGGACTGCCGACGGTGCCCGCCGGCGCGACCGGCAAATTGGAAGGACACACGAGCGTCACTGGGCCGCTGAAGGTCGCGTCCGGAACGATCTGCAATTGGAACGTGACGAAATCGCCCTGCAGGATGGTGGCTTGGTCGAAAACGCTATCGGGCGGCTGGTTGACGCAAGACGTGGTGGTCGAGGTCACGCAGCCAATCTGGAAATCATCGGCGATGCCGGTAGCGGCGGCCGCGAGCGGCGCCGTGGCGCCGCTGTAATTCACGGTAAAGGATGAGCAGCGCGAATTGCTGGTCTCCGATGCGACGCAGGTAGTGCCGTCGTCCGTCTCGAAAGGCGAAGCATTGGCGGTTGGCGCGAAGGCCACGTTGAACGCGCAGCTGGAATTTGCGGCGAGCAGCGCGGTGCAGGACGAATTCGAAACGTTGAAGTCGCCAGGGTTACCGGAAACGAAAGTCGGCGTAATTCCGGAGAGCTGCGCGGTGGTGTTGTTGGTCAGTTCGTAAGGCTGGCTTGCGGTCGTGCCGCCGATGAGTTGGTCGCAGTAAATGGTATCGGAGTCTCCGCAGTCGCCGACCGGCGCGGTCAAAGTGACGCCGAGCGCGGCGACGCCGAGACCGTTGAAGCGGATCACGTTGCGCATGCCCTGGTTGGCGACGAAGAGATTTCCTTTAGCGTCGAATGAAATGTCGCCGGGGCTGCTGAGGCCGCGTGCAGCTAGGGTAACTTTGCCCGAGAAGGCATCGAGGCGCAGAATCTGGTCGTAAGCCGCGCCCGGATCCGCGTACGCGATGAAAAGATTCCCGCCGCCGTCGACGGAAATTCCGGTCGGCGTGGTGCGCGAGGAACTCGAACGCTGCGTGGCGACCGTGAAGAACTTGGCCGGATTGATCTCCGGCGTGCGAATCGCGTGCGTCTGCGTGTTGATCGCGAGAATCACGCCGGTTTGCGGCGAAGACGCGAAGACGTAATTGCCATCGAGCGTAACCGCCACGTTTCCCGGAGCAACCATGTGCGCCACGGATTCAAGTTGGCCGGCCTTTGGAGAAGCGGCGCCGTAGAGCACGTCGATCGCGTTCGCTTCGGAGTCGGCGATGTACAGATTGCCGGCGCGATCGAGCGCCAAGCCCATCGGTTGCAGCAGTTCGACATTTTGGCGCGGGGCCCAGCGTCCGGCGACGCTGCGAATAATTCCAGGTTCGCTGCTGTTGGGGCCGGCGATCATGCGAATCGTCGCGTTGCCGGAGTCGGCGATATAGACGGTGCCGTCAGGCGCGACGGCGACGCCGCTGCGCACGGTGATCTCGGAAGTGTTCAGGTCGAGCTGCGCGGAAGTAGCCGCGCCGCCATCGCCAATTGACCCGACTTCGCCGATACCGGCGACGGAGAGCATGGACTTGGCAAACGCTGCTGCGACAGCAGGTGCGGCGGTCGGAGTCGGGACAGACACGGAGAAAACTTTATTCGGCTTATCGACGGAAGTGAGCATCAGCTTTTCGGCGGTTGAAGATGAAGACGACGTAGCCGACGAAGAAACGAATTTCGAAACCGGTTCCGTGGCCGGCGGAGCGGCAACCATGCTGCGCACCCCGATATTCGAAGCCACGATAGTGGGCGCGATGCCGTTCGATGCCGCCGGGGAAGTGGTGGGAGTAACCGCGGCTGAAGGTGACGAAGCTGGGGCCGAAACCGGCACCGCCGAATGAGCCTGCGCGTTGGCGTTCGTGCCCGGATTTTCCAGCGCGATACTGAGTGACAGCGCCGCGAAAATCGCTACAACCAGGGCGCACAGAATTCTAAATTGCCGCACCAATTTCCCCCTAAGTCTTACTTTACGCAGAGCTTTTCACGCAATTCGCACGCCAATTTAGAAGCAACTTGCAAACCCATGATTTGCTGGCTTCGACGCTCTTGGATTCAGCTGAAGGCATTCGGGTTGCGTCAAGGACTGCACATCATAACAGTGATTTACAGGATGTGAAAAGGGCGCCGCAGCCGGACGAACGGGCGGCGAAAGTCGAAAGGGAAGGGAATATTCGGGAGGAAACATGGCACTGACGTTTTCTTTGGTGGACACGTGGGATGACGGCAAGCGCATCCACGTGAGCGGGACGGTCGCGGCTTCGGGGAATTACACGACCGGCGGCGACACGCTTGATCTGTCGCAATTTCCGGTAATTGCGTCGGCGCAAGCGCCGATTCAGGGCACGGCCTGGATGGACGGCCTCGCCGGATACGACTATGTCTTCGCGCCGGGCGCAGCGTTGAACAACAGCAAAGTGAAAATGTTCGCGTGCGCGGCGACGGTGCAGGCGGCGTTTCCGGAGCTGGCAGCTGGTGCGTACCCCGCGGCAATTACCGGCGACACGATCACGTTCTACGGAATCTTCAAGAAACTGCAATAAGAGGAGTTCTCCGCCGCGATGTCGATCGAATCCTTTTCGCCGCTGCCGCTGAATATCTTCGGCAGTTGGGTCACGCTGCTCGATCCTTCGGACGTTCCGCCGGGAATGTCGCCGAACCTGGCCGACGTGGAATTCTTTCCCGGCGGCGTGCGCACGCGCGCCGGGCTGGTTTCGCAGTTCACACCGCTGGCGGGCGTGCCGCAGATCAACGCGGTGAAAACCTATGCGACCACCAATCTGGTGCAGCGCTTCCTGGCGCTCGATTCGTTTGGAAACATTTACAAGGAGACGTCGCCGGGAGTCTTGTCGCTGGGCGCTTCGGGCGTGGCGCCGAATTTGTATATGGCTTCGACCACGCAGTTCGGCCGCGAGTACATGGCGTTTTCGGATGGCTTGCTCGGGCAGGACATGCCGCGGCAGTACGACGATTCGTATCTGGATCGCGTGAGCCAGACCGGGCCGGGCGAAGGCCCGGCTCTCGCGGACGCCACCGCGCCCGGAAACATTTCACCGGGCGCGCACCAGTGCTCGGTGATCTTCCTCACGCGGCAGGGATATTACACCGCGCCTTCGCCGCCGGTGACATGGACCGCGGCGGGATCGTTCAAAGTAAATGTGACGAAGATTCCCACGGGCCCGTCGAACGTGATCGCGCGGCTGCTCGCGTTCACCGCGAGCGGCGGGGCAAATTTCTACAATGTCCCGGCGACGATGACTATCAACGACAACACCACGACGTCGCTGGTGGTGGATTTCACCGACACGATTCTGCTGAGTGGGACGAGTTTCGATTATTTGTTCAGCGAGATCGAGCTGCCGAACCAGCTGGGAGTCGCGGCGTATGCCGAGCGGCTTTTCTGGTGGGGCGAGCGCTCGAAGATGGATAACTGGCGCAACATTTCGTTCGATGGCGGCTGGGATGCGTCGGGCGACGGGCGTCCGTTAGGCTGGCTGCTCGACGGTACGTTTGGCCCGGGCGGCAGCCGCGAGCCGTCGAATGTGGTGTGGGGCGATGCGTACCGCATCACCGCGGACGGCGTGACCGCCGAACGCGGCTACATTTCGCAAAACGCGATAACCGACGCAGCGGGGAATCCGCTGCTCGTGATCAATACTGACTACTCGGTGCGCGCGCATGTGGCACGCAGCGCCGGCTTGACCGCCGGAACTTTGCGGGTGAACGCCTTTAGCCCCACGATGGGGCAAATCGGCGTAGGACTGGCCGTAACGGCTGGCCAGGCCGGAAACACCTACGCGGAATTCACCGCGGATTTATTCCCGGCGCAGACCACGTTGCCGGCGGACCTGACGCTGCGGGTGTACGCCGATGGCGTGCCGGCACCCAATGGCGCATCGTTTCTGGTCGACAGCATCGAAATCTTCCAGACCAACGCCGTACAGAACGCTTCGCTGGTGCGCGCTTCGGCCGCCGCAGCGCCGGAGAGCTACGACGGCGTTACCGGAATTCAGAGCATCGCCGAAAACAACGGACAGGGAATCCGCGCGGCCTTTACGCTGCGCAACAATTTATATTTCGTGAAGGAAGGGTCGCTCTACGTCACCGCCGACGACGGCGTCAACGAGCCGGCTTTGTGGCAGGTGGAAGAAGTTTCCAACAGCGTGGGCACGCCCTCGGCGCACGGTGTGGGATTCGGCGAAGAATGGGTGGTGATTGCCGGGCGCTCCGGGCTGTATTACTTCGATGGCAGCGCGCCGGTGAAACTCTCGCAGGAAATTCAGCCGACCTGGGACGCGATCAACTGGCAGTATGGGCAGCGGTTGTGGGTGCAGGTGGATATTCTGCACAAACGCATTTTGGTTGGCGTGCCGATGGGCAGCGCGACGCAGCCGAATCAGATTCTGGTGCTGGATTACACCGAAGGCCTGCAGGATCCGCTAGCGGGCTTGCCCGTAGGCCCGGAGCGCGGGCGCAAATGGGCGCCGTGGAATATCGCGGCGAATTCCTGCGGACTGATCGAGCGCGCCAACGGCGTCGCGGAGATTTTCCTTGGTTCGAATAATTCGTCGGGGAAAATTTATTCGCCGGTCGAAGGGCAATTGTCCGACGACGGCACGGCCATCAATTCGTTCTACGCTACGGCATTTCTGGCGGCTACGGGGCTCAGCGGCCGCAATCTTTTTGGATATTTGACGGCCTACGTGCAGGGCGCCGGGTCGCTGGCGCTGACGGCATTGTGGCCTGGGGCGGTCACGCAAGTGGCGTTGGGCTCCTGGACGCTCGCTTCGCCCGGAACGCGCGACATGGAGCAGTTTACCAACGTGCTCTCCGAGCGCGTCTCCTACCAGTTTGGAACGAACGCGGTAGGCTCCTGGTTCTCGCTGACGAAGCTGGTGCCATGGGCCAAGCCGGATCCCTTCGCCGTCGTGCGCGGAACAAATTAATGGAGTGCTCCTTGATGAGGCGAGGCCGCGCATGTTGAGCGTTCCCCAAATCGAAGCGCTGCGCCAGACCAACCCGCAGCTGTATGAAGCGCTGAAACGCCTGGCGCAGGCGTCGCTGGGGCCGAATCAAGGTTGGAGCCTCGACGAACAGGTTACCGACGGCGTGAATTTCGCGCGCGTGGCGGCTGGTGCGACCACGGAAGGGAAGATCGACCCCACCAAAACGGGCGTGCTGATGAAAGGTTCGGTGGCGCCGACGTGGTCCGGCGCGTTTACTTACGCCTCGACGACGACTTCGATCACTTGGTCATGGACGGCGCTGAGCATCGCGCGCGCCGATGGAACCGCGACCGCCGTAGCGAATGGATCGCTCGCGGTCGCCGGGCTCACTCCTGGCACCACGTATTATTTTTACCCTTACTGGGATGAAACCGCGAAGGCGATCGCCTGGGCCGGCGGAATCGCGAGCAGCGCGGGTTCGCCCGCAGATGCTTTCACCGCGAAGACGAACGCGGCGGCGCAGCAGCAGGCGCTGCAAGGCCGCATTCCGCTTTCGCAGGGCGCGATGGTGGCGGCGACCACCACCTCCGGCGCCGGAGGCGGTTCGGGCGGCGGCAGCGGAAGCTGCCTGCGCGTTGGCACCATGGTTCTTTCGCGCGAACGCGGCACGGTGGCGATTGAATCCTGCAAGCCGGGAGAAGTTTTGCGCTGCCCGGGCGGCACGTACGGCGAGGGCTGGACGAAAATCACACGGCTCGAAGTCCGCGACGCCGATACTTTCATCCGCCTGCATTTTTCCAATCTTGAAATCCTGGACGTGACGCCGCACCACATTTTCACGCTGGCCGATGGCTCGCCGATGCGCGCTGAGCGATTGTGCTTAGCGGATATTTTTGCCGGCCGGTTTGGGCGCGTGACGTTGAAGAAAATCGAGACGGTCGTCGAAGACTCGCAGAAGGTCACGGTGAGCTGCGAGCCGGTTCATCAATTCTTCGCCGGGAAATACGCCGCGACGATTCTGACCCACAACTACACGTTCAGTTCGTGATGATCTGGGACGCGGCCCGGGCGTTTGGGCGACGAATGCTGCAATCGAAGAGATAGCCCTCGTCGATGCGGCAGAAGCGGCCGCACATCTGTCGGGATGATCACGAAAACCAAAGCGAGAAGTTCACTTGACCGGCAAACGCTACTACATCGCGACGCTCGAAGCCTGGCAGCAGCACGCCGCGCGATTCGTGCACTCGCACTGGATCGCGCTCGAGCCTCCAGCGATTCTCGTGCTGGTCGAAGCGGACGAAGGCGCGCATCTGGCGCTCGAAGATGACGCCGCGTTCGAGGCGCTGCCGCATCCGCTCGCGCAGAAACCCATTTCGCAAGCGGCGCAGGCGGCGCTGGCGATGCATGGCGTCGGCCATGGCGCGACGACGTTCGACGCCGCTGAAATCGTCGCGCAGGTGCATCCGCTGCTGCGGCATCGCGTCTTTTAGCCGGCCACCGTGAAGATCCGCGAATATACGGACGCGGATCTCGCCGCGCTGCGTCAGATGCACGCCAGCCAGGGGTTCGACTATCCGTTTCCGGATTTGCGCGATCCGATTTTTGTTTCGAAGCTGGTGCTCGAAGACGACGCCGGCAAGCCGGCGATGGCGGCGCTCGCGCGGCTGACCTGTGAAATGTATTTGCTGGTCGATCGCGCGCCACGAGATTCCACATCGCAGGCCAGCGTCGCGCAGGCGCGCGAGCGTTACGCGCAACTGCTGGCCTTGCATGACGCCGGCCAGCGCGACTTAATCGCGCGCGGCCTGGACGACTCGCACGCCTGGCTGCCGCCCCGAATCGCCAAGCGATTCGGACGCCGCCTGACGCAACTCGGCTGGATGCGCGACGACGCCTGGACTCCCTACTGCAAACGTTTCAATTCGAAATAAGAAAATCCGGAGGCACCCATGTCCCGTGGAGCGCAACAAACCACTCGAAATCTGACTGACCAGCAACTCGCGCAGCAGAATCAACTGCTTTCGCAGGCCAATCAGTCCGGCCAGCAGGATCGTTCGCTCTTGCTGCCGACCATTCAAGGCCTGCTCAACAGCCAGGGCTACACGCCGCAGCAGCAGTCTGACATCACGCAGCAAAGCCTGGGCGCGGCGAATACCGCTTTCGACGCGCTGCGCCAGCGCGCCGCCAATCGCACCGCCGCCACCAATAATTCCGCGGGCTTCGGCGATCTGACCGCGCAGCTCGGGCGTGAGCAGGCCCAGACCGACGCGTCACAGGCGCAGCAGAATCAAATCGCCTTCGCCAATCAGAAGCTCAAAGAAAATCTCGCCGGCCTTGGCGCTCTGGGCCAGACCTACGGCGTCGATACCAATTTGCTGGGCAAAGCGATGGGCGTGCCGGCCGAACTGTTGGGCGTGCGCCAACGCGCGTCGACTGGATCTTCGATTGGCGGGCTGAGCGGGTTGTTCGGCGCCGGAACCAGCCTCGCGTCGCTCTTCGGGTAATCGAAATGTGCGGACGGCCGCAGCGGTGATCCGAAGCGCGCGGCGGTCTTTCATCATAACCACCAAAATTTAAATCTGCGAACGAACGGGCCGGGACACTGTGAAAGTTTTGGAGATGCTGCACATGATCCGGGACCTTCTCGATCCGCACTGGTCGACGTTCGCCATCACCGCGTTCGTGCAGTTCATTCTTTTCCTGCGCTGGCTGTACCGGCGCGTGCGCAACTACGAAATTACCCGGGTCTTCGTGGAAGAAATGGCCACCAGCCACCTGCCCCATATTTACGACCTGCTCGAGCGCATCTGCGACGAGCGGGGAATTGAACGCGAAGCCGATCCGCCGATTCGCTGGATCGATTTCAACGGCCCCAGCCACTGAAGCGCGCACGCGTAGCGCTAAACCCTCCATGGAAAATTCTTCGAGTGATTTGATCGGGTTGGCGCGCTCAGCCGCCGTGCGCCATGCGCTCGACCCCGCGCTGGTCTGCGCAGTGATCGAGCAGGAATCGGCGTGGGATCCCCACGCCATGCGCTACGAGCCGGGATTTCGACTGCGCTACGTTGCGCCGTTGCGCTTACCGCCGTCCGAAGAAATCGCGCGTTCGATTTCCTGGGGATTGATGCAGGTGATGGGCCAGGTCGCGCGCGAGCACGAGTTCACCGGGAAATTTCTGAGCGCGCTGTGTGAGCCGGACGCCGGAATCGAAATTGGTTGCCGCGTGCTGGCCGCGAAGCTGGCGGGAGCGTCGGGCGACGTATCGCGCGCCTTGCAGCTCTGGAACGGCGGCGCCAATCCGGGTTATGCAGCGCAGGTTCTTGCTCGCCTAACGGCCTACCAATGAAATTGTTTTGGAATCTCTGCGATTTCCGTAGGTGGTGGGTTTCGCCGGCGCGCGGACGCTGGTCCCGCGTCATTCGCTTCTCCCGCCCGCGCGACCTCGCCAATTTCGGCGATCTGCTCTAGTTTTCTTTTCCCACCAATAAACGCAAGGAGCCCAAATGAAAATCAAGGTTGGAATTTCTAGAAAAGTTTCCGCGATTGTTCTAGCCGCCGCTCTCGCGGTCGGCATGCTCTTCGCCACCGCGGCCGAAGCCGCATCAATCACCCTCACCTGGACGTTCAACTATTCCCAAGACCCGGCCTGCAGCTCGACGCTCACCTCGAACTGCGTAACCGGATTCGAATACGGGACCACGCCCGACTCCGGCAAAACGCTGGTGAAAATTGGCACAGCGCCGAATCCGGCGACCACCACCGGCACCGCAACCAGCCTAAGCGCGCTTTTCACCCAAGGCGCGCCCTATGGCGCGGTCGTCTACTACGCGCGCACCTCTGGCCTAGACGGAAACGGCAACGTGGTGTTTTCCGTTCCCGCTCTGGCAGCCTCCGCACAGATCACGCCCGGAGCTCCGACGAACATCACGGTGACCGTAAAATAGGTTAGAAGGTTGGTTCGAATCGTGCGCTACTGCACAGTGACCTTGACAGTCGCCGTCGTTCGCCCGAATTCATTCGTGGCGATCAGCATGTAGGTCGTCGTTGCCGCAGGATTGACCACCACGCTCGTCCCACGCGTCGCGCCAATTTCCGGCGTCACGATCAGATACGCCACCGCGCTGCTATTCACGTTCCAGTTCAAAGTGACCGGAGTGCCGGCCGCAACCGGCGAAGAACTTGCCGTGAAACTTGAAATCGCCGGCGCCGAACCCGTCGGCAAATTCGCCTGCGTGTAAATCGTATTCATCTGCACCACTTCGAAATCGGAAGCGGCGAGCTGGCCCAGATTGTGCAGGTCGTCATTATCCCAGCGATCGTCCGGCGCGCCGCTGATGTACATATTCGAGCCGTTGTCGGCCATGATCATTCCGTATTGCTGCAGCGCTTTCAGGATCACCTGATTCGCGGCAGAGTAGCCGGAAATATTGAAGCTCGATTTCAGCCGCATGCGCATACCCATCGGCGCGGCATTCGCATTGGAAGTCGTCGCGGCCCAATGCGTCGCCGGAAGCACGAACGCCGCCCGGCTATTCTGCAAAGTAAATCGCAACGCGTGCTTGATCTCACCCGCGGCGACTTCGTCGTAACGCGCCAAACCCGCAAAAATCGAAAGCCCGGCCGCATCGGCCGAAGTCCAGGTCAGCGGACGAACGCCGTCCGCCTGCAAATCCCACACTGCTGCCGACGCCACGTTCCAACTGCCGTCGCCCTGCGAATACGAACTATAAAGTTCGTACAGCCAGCACGAACTGTTATCGACCACCAAAACGTGGCGGTCGCCATTTCCAGGATTCGGATCGCCTTCGATCTGCGCGTTGGCCGGCACCGGCATCGGGCCGGGATCGCTCTCGTCGCCATACGCAGTGAAATTGATCGTCACCGGAGCCTGCGTCGAATCGACCACGACGTACGGAATTCCAATCGTCGACCCTTGATATTCGCCGGAGCCAAAATCCGGATGCACCGCGGCGCTGCCGCCGATGTAACTGATGATCGCCGCCGAATTCGGATCGACCGCCGCGCTGGCAATATTCGTATTCCACAGATTATCCGCCGGGAAGGGAAGGAAGCCATTCAAGCTGCCGCCCTGGCCCACGCTGATTCCGCTGCACGCGCTGGGAGGTGGAGGCGGTGGTGGATTCCCGCCTCCGCCGCCGGATTGCGCCGTAACCATTAAGTTGATCGAGCCCGAAGCGCTGCTGCCCGGGCTGGGATTGTTCACGCTTACCGCGTAGGTTCCGGCCGTCGCTTCGGTTCCCATTGCGGTCAGCTTGGCTGACGAATTGAAAGTCGTGGTCAGCGCCGACCCGCCAAACATAACTTGCGCGCCGCTTACGAATTTCGATCCGTTCACGACCAGCGTGAACGCCCCGGTCGTAAACGTCGTAGGGCTGATACTTGAAATTGTCGGCGTGGGATTCCATAGCGTCACCGCGCTGGCCGCGTTGACGCTCGTATCCTGCACCGACGTTACGCTGATGCTGACCGTATTGGGACTCGGCAGCGCGCTCGGCGCGACGTACGAGCCCGTGCTGCTGATCGTTCCTACCGTGGCATTTCCTCCGCTGATCCCGTTCACCGACCATGTCACGCTCGGATTGGTCGCGTTGCTCAGCTTCTCGGTGAAGGTCTGCGAAGCTCCAGCGCGGATATTCGCGCTCGTCGGGCTGATGGTAATCGTCACCGGCGGATTCGATGGCGGCGTAGTCGGGGGACTAGTCTTGCTCGGCGAAGTCCCGGCACAACCAGCCTCGACCAGAATCAGCAGAACGATCACAGCCAGCGAAGCGGATGCGCGTCTCAAAGTTTCTCCAGTTGTAGGGCCATCGTTGGGTCAGCCCTTGGGCTGATCGGGCAGGCGGATTTCGTCGTTTCATCATCACGCGCCCGCACGACAGCAAACAACTGGACGAAGGTACAAGTTAAGGCCAATGGCGGCGCGTCTCACCGCAACGCGCGCGCCTCGATAGTCAGCGATCCTTTCGAAATGCGAGTGATACGGGCCTGCTCCTAAGCCGACCACCGGTTCAACTCTGCGAAGCAAGCCACGGATTGCCATGCCCATGCGACTCACGTTTAAGATTTCCGCTGCCATCGCCGCCCTGCTACTGACCGCGATGGTCTTCCAAGCCTGGCTCGCCTCCCACGACGAACAATTGCGCCTCCAAGCCGTCATCAAGACCCAGTCCCAACAAATTGATGCCGCGAACACCCGCGAACACGATCGCGCTGCCGCACTCGACCAAACCCTCGCCGAGATCGAGAAGCTAAAACGCGAAACGCAAAGCCCGCAGCAAATCCTGCAGCAACTTCCCAAATATCTTCCGTTGCCGCAGCCGATCACCATGGCCGACCCGGAGCGTGATGCACCGCAATCCGCGAGCGCATCCGCAACTGAGCAATCCGCCGCGGGAACCAGCCGCCAAAAGGGAATTGGTGACGAAGAAAAGGGAACTCGCGCGAGCCCGAAATCCGCGCCCGCCCGCGCTCTGAATTCCGTCGCCGAAGAAATCGATTCCGCACGTCGCGCATTTGTGCGTCGAACGTCGCCAGACCCCGACAGTAGCACGCGCCCCACCGGAAGCAGCGCTACACCGGCCGAAGCGCCAAGTAATTCAGCCGCCTCAGCGTCGGCACAAGTAAAGCTTCCCGAAGCCGAAATTCCCGCCACGGCGAGCGCCGAAGCGCGAAACGCGGTACCAGAAGACCTCGGCACTCCCGAGTCTCCAACCTCCGCCGAAATTCCCGCCGCAGACCTAAAGCCCCTCTACGACTACGTCCAAGACTGCCGCGCCTGCCAAGCCGAACTCTCCGCCGCCAAACAAAACCACGTCGATGACTCCGCCAAGCTTGCCGCCCTAACCCGCGAACGAGACGCCGCCCTAACCGCCGCCAAAGGAGGCACCTTCTGGCGCCGCCTCCGCCGCAACGTCACCTGGCTAGCAATCGGCGCAGCGACCGGCGCCGCCATCGCCGCGGCCGCGCACCACACCGTGCCCTAGCACGCAAACGAGACTCCGCCCTAACCGCCGCCGAACGCGGAACATTGTCGGCACCTTCTGGCGCCGCCTCCGCCGCAACGCCAGTGTCGGACCTGCCTTGCCGTGGACGCCGCTTACGAAGCCCTGACTTCGCCTGCCCTTTGCGCACCTTTCGTCGTTCAAACCCAAGCCTCGCCGAACACGCCGTTGCAAGGACGCATTCGAGCTCGCCTCGCGGCGGTTAATGATCGATTCCTGCCGGCCACGTCGCCGCCACAGTATCCCCGACCTTGACTTCCGGGAATTATTATTATGTTGTACGACTGAGGGTGCTAGGTTGGGTTTTGTGTTTAGGGTTTTGTGTTTAGGGTTTTGGGGGTTGGGGTTGGGTTGGGGTTG
>DASWVE010000037.1:0-5352 GCA_036401315.1 Candidatus Acidiferrales bacterium | reverse complement strand
GAACAATCGAAATCAAATCGCTCTAGGGACTGGTGCGGGCGAACGGCGAAACTCGCCGTTTAGAGGGCGGGTTCGGGGCTGGTGGGGGTGTTTGGGTTGGTGGGGGAGGTGGGTGACGACGGAGTCGTGGTGTCTTCGCGTGGTGGGAGGAAGAAGTCGCGAGGGGAGTGGAGGAAGTGGGACCAGAGGGTACGGATTAGATCGAGGTGGTCGCGGCTGCTGACGTCCTGGGCGCGGAGGGCCAGGCGCAGGGCGAAATAAAAACTGGTGGTGAGGTTGAGGACGAAAGTGGCGGCGATGCCGAGCGCGGCCATGATCATGGCGTACCTGCCGACGGTGGCGACTCCGAGGGAGGCGGCGCCGAGCGCGAACATGCCGGAAGAAAGGGTGACGTGGCGCACGTCGAGTGGGAGGCCGAAGAAGCGGCCGAAGACGGGAGTCATGCCAAGCATGAAACCGAGGACGACCGAGCCGCCCCATCCGGCGATATTGCGGGAAAAAGAATTCGAGATACGGGCGAGAGTTTCGGGTTCGAGTTTTTCGCCGAGGCGGTGTTCGGCGATAGCTTCGGGCAGGCGGTGATAGACCGCCCAATTTTCAATCCAGCCGCCGGCTATGCTGGAGAGCCAGAGGATGACTCCGGTGAGGATGGCGAAGAAAATCGTGCCGCTGTGAATGGGATTGAGGGAAGTGATGGCGTGCCAGGAAGTTTCGTCGGAGAGGAAGGAATGGCCGATGAGGCGGTGCCAGGCCAGCATGAAAACGATGGAGCCGGCGGCGACGGCGAAGACATTGCCGAGAGCGGCGGCGAGTTGGGAGCGGAAAATTCTGGAGACGTAGTGGTACAGCTCGTCATTGCGCGCGGCGCCGCGGCAATTCTGGATAATGCGGGCCAGGGCGGCTCCGGTCATGGAGGGCTGCTTGGTGGCGAGGGTCAGGTGATAATTCTGCATGAGGACGAAGCTGATGGCGTAGTTGGCGCCGGCGAGGAAACCTTCGACGAAGAGCGGCCAGCCCAGATGAGTGACGATGAGCTTGATGGCAGCGGTGCCGACGGTGAGCAGGCCCCCGCCGAGGGCGGAGCGCCACATCTGAAAATATTCGGAGCGATTGGTAGTGATGTAATGCTCGCCGGTTTTTCCGGCCCATTCGACAATTTTGCGCGCGAGCAGACGGAAGCTGTTACTGGCTAGGCTGCGCAGGCTGCGGTCCGCGATACGGCCGTGAACAACTTCGCGCATGAGACTTTTTCCGGCGGCGTAACGCTGGTGGCCGGCGGGCGCGATTAAAACGGCGATGATCGCTTCCATGCGGATCAGGCTGCGGTGGATGACGTCGAGGGCATAGACGACGTCGAGATTCACGCCGCGGGTATCGAGGTGGGCGACGATGGTGCGGAGTTCTTTGTGGCAATCGCCGAGAGTGGAATGCCAGGTCTGGACGGCTTCCGCTACGCCGTCGCGAGTCCGAATGGCGAGGACCAACGAATCGGCCGCACGAGGCAAACGATAGAACGGGAGATGCTGCACGGGAGCGGGTTCGCTGCGGGCCCGGAGATTTTCAGAAAGGCCCAGGCCTTGCACGCGGGCGCCGATCAGGCAGAAAGCGCCGAGGAGATATTCGACGACGGGATGCCAGGCGTCGGAATCTTCGGGAGGCGCGGTGAGATGCGCGATGTGATCGAGAAGTACGGCCGGCAGGCTGAAGAAAAGATCGACTTCGTGCTCGGACGGGAAAATACGGAGAAAAAGTTTGGCGAGATCATCGTCTTCGCGCGGTGCGGGCAGGATGTGGGCGAAGAAGCGATCGGTCATTTCGGTGACCAGGCCGCGATCAGTGGGCAGACCAGATTGGGCGAAGAGCGAGATGCCGTTGGTTTCTTTTAGAATGGCGGCGATGCCTTCACGATAGCGGTCGCGGACGACGGGCGAAGCTTCGAGAATCGAAACCCAGACGAGTTCACGTTTCAGGTCAGGGTCGCTGTAGCGGGCCACGACTTTTTCGGGAGTGTCGTGTTCGGAAGCCAGAGGCTCGGGGATGAGGCG
The DNA here is from genome assembly GCA_036401315.1 of Candidatus Acidiferrales bacterium. GTDB lineage: Bacteria > Acidobacteriota > Terriglobia > Acidiferrales > UBA7541 > Palsa-295. The sequence goes on along the minus strand of DASWVE010000037.1, from coordinate 3,307 downwards.
GTCGGACTTGCGTAGAAACTTGAAGAGGGCGACGAGAGCGTCGAGGCGCGGGGCGAGAACTTCGGCGGAGGTGAAACGCTCGGCGCGGAAGGCGAGTTCGCGCAAGGAGCCGTTATCCCGGTCAAAGGCGGGGAAGAGCGAGAGAATGATTTCGCTGGTCGAGCCTTGCACGCTAATGGTCCTCGCAGGAGGCGGCGGGGCCCCGGCCGTAAGGCGGCATTCTAACAAAACAGCGAGATTCTGGAACCCAGGAAAGGCTGGAAGCGAAGGATATCATGCAGGCGAGCCGGAAAAGCGGAAGGTGACATCTATTTCGGGGATTTTGGCATCGGTTATGATGTGGTGAGGCTCGCGTGGGATTGACGATAAGAACGACGATGACAATTCGATGGATGCGCTGCTTGGGTACGGTGACCGCGTGCGGACTGACGTTGGGAGTTTGGACTGGACCAGCGCGCGCGCAGGCCGGGCCGGGGCCGATTCGTCCGGCTCCGGGAACGCAGGGAGATTCGACCGGAGCGCCGCGTCCGGCGGTGGATGAACCGAAACCGCCGGATCGCAAGGATCTGTGGGGTACCTGGAAACTGGACATCGCGCAGAGCGACGACGCGATGGAACAGATGAAGCAAGCAAAGACGACGGGATCGGTGGGAAGCCCGCGCAACGGCGGCGGTGGCGGAAGCGGAAATCCTAATGGGAACGGAAGCGGGATTCACCTCGGTGGCGGGGGATCTCCGTTTCCGGGCGGGAACGGAAGCGCGCCGCGCAAAAGCGGTTCTGCGGATGATGATTTCAATCATCAGCAGATGCAGGAGCTGACCAGTCCGTCGGATACGATTACGCTGAGCGCGAAGGACACGAAAGAAGACAAAGGCGCGGAAGTGGATTACAGCGACGACCGCGGGCGCCAGCGGGCGTTTTATACGGACGGGCGCAAAATTACGAAATCAACGGACGACAAATTTCAGGAATACAACTCGCATTGGGAAGACTACCGGTTGGTTTCCGATGTAGAGGGCGCGCATGATGCGCGGGCTACGCGAACGTTTGAGCCGGCGCCGGGCGGGGACAAACTTTTTGAGTTTGTGCGGCTGGAGCGGACGAAATCGCATGACCTTGTTGAGATTCGATATGTGTACGACAGAGTGCCGGGGAGCGCGCCGCTGCGATCGACGACGATGGCCCCGGCAAACCCGGCCGAGCCCTCGTCGTCGAAGACGGCGGATCCGGCACCGACACTGAAGTCCACTGATGCGGCGCCGACACTGAAGCGTACCGATCCGGCCGCCAAGGCGGCGGGTAGCTCATCTTCGTCAGCTTCTTCGTCTTCTTCCTCTTCGTCATCGTCTTCATCGTCATCCGACGACAACAATCAGTAGACCCGGAAATATCTAACTACAAAAATTCAGAGTGAACGTGCGAGGATTGGTGCGTTTACACGAAGGTCCGTCGCCTTGGGCCGCGGAATTGGGAACCTGCGTTGAATACTCTGGAATTCACATTGGTGGTGGCGGCGGGATCGTTTGTCGCGGGGATGCTGGGCGCGCTGACGGGACTGGGCGGGGGCGTGGTGATTGTGCCGCTGCTGACTTTGGTCTTTGGCGTGGATATTCGGTACGCGATTGGCGCCTCGCTGGTTTCGGTGATTGCGACGTCGTCGGGCGCGGCGGCGGCGTATTTGAAGGAAGGGTATTCGAACATGCGGGTGGGCATGTTCCTGGAAATGGCTACGACGGCGGGAGCGCTGAGCGGAGCGTTTATCGCGGGGTACGTTTCGACTTCGGCGATTGCGATTATTTTTGGGGTGGTGCTGTTGTATTCGGCGTACACGTCGTTCGGCGGGCCGAAAGAACCGGAGAAGGGATTGGCGGCGGATCGGGTGGCGACTTTTCTGCGGCTGGACGGGACATTTCCGGCGGACCGGGCGCGCGGAGCCGCGGAAGATTCGACCGAGCGCGAGGCGTATCACGTACGGAATGTTCCGGCGGGTTTTAGTTTGATGTATGTAGCGGGAGTGCTGTCGGGATTGTTGGGGATTGGTTCCGGGGCGGTGAAGGTGTTGGCGATGGATCAGGCGATGAAGATTCCTTTCAAGGTTTCGACTACGACCAGCAATTTTATGATTGGGGTGACGGCGGCGGCGAGCGCGGGGATTTATCTGCGGCGCGGGTACATTGATCCGGCGCTGGCTTTGCCGGTGATGCTGGGAGTTTTGGCGGGAGCGCTGGTTGGGGCGCTGATTTTGCCCGGAGCGAAGGTGAGGTCGTTGCGGATTGTTTTTGGGACGGTGATTGCGGCGTTGGGAGTACAGATGATTTTGGAGGGGATTCGGGGGAAGTTGTGATCGTGGAGATGAAAATTGGCTGATGGAAAAAAACCTTCGGACCAGGGATTTGAAATTCTGCTGGGTCGGCTGCTGCGGACTGGGGTGGTGATCGCGGCGGTGATTGTGCTGGCGGGCGGAGTTGCGTTTTTGTCGCATTCGCAGGCGCCGAGCGCGGATTACGGGACATTTCATGGCGCGCCTGCCGGACTGAACGAGGTGAGATCAATCGTTCACGGAGCGGCGGGGCTCGCGCCGCTGGCGGTGATTCAGTTTGGGTTGCTGGTGCTGATCGCGACTCCGGTGGCGCGAGTTTTATTTTCGATGCTGGGATTTGTGTTGGAGCGAGACTGGATGTATGTGGGTGTTACGGCGATTGTGCTGGGGTTGCTGATTTACAGTTTGGCGAATCATTCCGCGCGGTAGTGAACTCGTCTAGACAAAATCAAAGACTGCCCGTCCCGCTGAGCGGGACGGCCGCTACAGGTGGCGGCCCGAACATTCTCGCCCCGATCATTCGGATTGCCGGCTCTTGCGGCCGAATCGCGCTGATTGCTATTTCGTGGCGGGCTTCGCGGATGGATCGGTGGGGAATCCGATGTGGTCGGGGAAAAGAATTTGGGTGATGTCGCGGAAGATGGAGTTGGCTACGCCGGGGTCGGGTTTTTCCTGCTGCGAAGTTACGAAGGCTATAACTGTCGCGTTTTGCGCGGGGAAATAATAGGCGGCGGTGTTGTAGCCGGGGATGCCGCCGGTGTAGCCGTACCAGCCGTTAGAAAAGCCGATGCCGAGACCGAAGGAGAGCTGGTAGCCGCCGGTGGGGAGGCAGGCGAGGCGTTCTTTTTGGGTGGCGGCGCTGTTGGTGGTGCCGGTGACGTAGGCGTGTACCCAGGTTTTCATGTCGGCGAGGTCAGAAATCATGACACCGGCGGCCCACGAGATCGTGGGAGAGAGGTTGACGGTGACATCGGTCCAGTTTTTCTG
>DASWVE010000036.1:0-37689 GCA_036401315.1 Candidatus Acidiferrales bacterium | reverse complement strand
GTCCATGGGGAGCCGGAAGTTTTCGCAGCGGAAAGATTCGCCGAGGCCGACGTCGCGCAACTGGCGGTAGCCTGGGTCGGAATTGGCAAATCCCGAGGCTTTTCCGGTGACGGTGACGCTAGTCTGCTGCGCGGCGACGACCAGGTTCAGCGGGAGATCGGCCGCGCCGCTTAGGTCGATCGCGACGGTGAGATCTTCAAAACCGTCTTTAGTGACGTGGACGGAATATTTCCCTGGCTCTAAATCGGGGACGGTAAATTTGCCGGTGGCGTCGGAGGCTAGAACCAATGGTTGAGCCAGGCTTGCGCCCGAGATTTCGATGCGGGCGCCAACGACTACCGCGCCGGAGGGATCTTTGACGGTGCCGGAAATGCTGTCCGCTCGCACTGGAATGGCGACGCCGAGAAGCAACAGAACTGCGAGGAATGCAGTGACAACGGAGGTAAAGCGGGTGCGGCCGATTCGGAACGCGTTCGCGGCGGTGATTTGGCTGCTGACCGAACATCCGGCAGAGGTCTGGTTCATGGCCCCGGGTAATCACGTTGCAAGAGAGCGGCGAGGGCAGTTATAACGGAGATGGCTGAAAGAAACAACAAATCATCGCGGCGGTTGGCTGAAGAATTGAGGCGCTGAATCGTTATCACATAGAAGGCTGCCTGCAAAATGAACACTTTGCGGCATAAGACGTGGATTTCGGCTTGAACTGACACGGCGTGCAGGCGATGTTCTTGTCAGGAACATCGGGGGAAAATAACCTTTGCAGTGGTTCGGGGGTTACTCGTAAGATACGCCCCAGTTAGAGGAACGATACCCATGCCCAAAGAGAAACCGAAGGTCAATATCGGCGAAGTGATCAAATCCTACCGCGCGGACCGCGGATTGTCGCAAGGCGACATCGAGCGGCGGACGGGTTTGCTGCGTTGCTACCTGTCGCGGGTGGAGAACGGCCATACGGTGCCCTCTTTGGAGACGCTGGCCAAGATCGCCGAGGCTATGGAGATTTCGCTCGCGGATTTTTTCCCGGGCAGCGATACGGCCGGCGACCGCGAGACGCGAAAAATGCTAGGCGAGCTTTCGGAAGAAGAAATTCGCTTCCTGGCGGACATCAAGAAATATTCGACCACGCTTTCAGACGACGACAAGAAGCTGGTTTTGGCGATGATTCGCAAGATGGCGACGATTTTGCCGCCGCCTTCGAGGGCCAACGTCAAGCCGCCGGCACAGGCCGCACGCCGGGCCGAATACTAAGCTTCTCAACTTGCACACCGGAATTTGCGGGCGAGTGTCGATCGTAGATCAAACTATATTCCCAAGTTTCATTTTTGAGCGAGTTCGCGCCAACGCAATTCTGCAGGTACGCAAATTCGGGCTGAATTCGATACAATAGAGAAGATATGACCCAGAAACGGCATAAGACTGTGGGCGTCAAGGTCGGCAAGATCCAGGTGGGCGGAGGCGCGCCGGTCGTCGTGCAGTCGATGACCAACACGGACACGGTGGATATTGCGTCGACGGCGCAGCAGTGTTTGGAGCTGGCGCAGGCGGGGTCGGAGCTGGTGCGGATCACGGTGAACATTCCAGAAGCGGCTGCGGCGGTGCCGGAAATCAAGAAGCGGCTGCTGGACGCGGGTTGCGACGTGCCGTTGATTGGCGATTTCCACTACAACGGGCATGTGTTGCTGACGAAATATCCCGATTGCGCTAAGGCTTTGGATAAGTTGCGGATTAATCCGGGGAATGTGGGCGCGGGACAACGGCGGGACGAACAATTTTCGACGATCTGCAAAGTGGCGCGGGATAACGGCAAGCCCGTGCGCATCGGGGTGAACGGCGGGTCGTTGAACCAAGAATTAGTGATGAAGAAGATGCAGGAGAATACGGATCGCGACCTGGGAAAGACGTCCGAAGAAATTATTAACGAGTGCATGGTGCTATCCGCGCTGCAATCTACCGAGCTCGCGCTGGAAAATGGATTGCGGAAGGACCAGATTATTATTTCCTGCAAGGTTTCGCGGCCGCACGATCTGGTGGCGATTTATCGCGATTTGGCTTCAAAGACCGATCAGCCGTTGCATTTGGGATTGACCGAAGCGGGGATGGGCGCGAAGGGGTTGGTGTGGTCTTCGGCGTCGATGGGAATTCTGCTGGATGAAGGAATCGGGGATACGATTCGCGTTTCGCTGACGCCGCGCCCGGGCGGTGACCGGCGCGACGAGGTGTACGCGGCTTGCGAGCTACTGCAGTCGTTGGGGCTGCGATCGTTTGCGCCGAGCGTTACGGCGTGCCCTGGGTGCGGACGGACGACCAGCACGACTTTTCAGGAATTGGCCGAAAGCATTCAGGGATACATCCGCGACAAGATGCCGGAATGGAAGCGATATTACGAAGGCGTGGAAGAAATGAAGCTGGCGGTGATGGGCTGCATCGTGAATGGGCCGGGTGAATCGAAGGCGTCGAATATCGGGATCAGTCTGCCGGGAACGGGCGAAGCGCCGCGGTGCCCGGTGTACATCGACGGGAAACATTTCAATACTTTGGAAGGAACGTACGACGAGCTTTCGGCGGCATTCCAGAAGCTTGTGGAAAACTATATTGAGACGAAGTACCGCAAGCGCGAACATCCGCTGGCGGAAGTTCAGGTTATTGTGGCGCAAAAGCCTTCTTTGAGAGTCCTCGCTTAGTCTGCTTGTCTGCGGTAGTTGCTGCCTCGAAAGTAGCTACGTCGTATTGAGCCTGGTGCGGGAGCATGGATGAGATGCTTCGTCGCGGAGGGCGCTCCTCAGCATGACGGCGAGCGGCCGGGGCAGCCGCCTATTTCTTGGCAGGCGTTCCCGCCTGCCCTTCTCTACAGTAGGTCCGCGCTAGGAACTGCGGTTCTTCGGCTCATTCCGCTGAGTTGCCCCGAACTCCGTAATAAAAAATCTATTCGTGGCGGAGAGCTGCGAGTGGATCAGTTTTCATGGCGCGGCGCGCTGGGATGTAGCTGGCGACGATAGCTACGGCGATGAGCAATAAGGAGACGCAGGCGAAGGTCAGGCCGTCGGTGGGTTTTACTCCGAAAAGCAGGCTGGCCATGGTGCGGGTGAGGGCGATGCCCGCGACAATTCCGGCTGCGATGCCGACGAGCGTGGCACCAATTCCCTGCTTGAGGACCAGGCCTAGGACATCGGCGGGGCGGGCGCCGAGAGCCATGCGGATTCCGATTTCGCGGGTGCGTTGCAGCACGGTGAACGAGATGAGGCCATAGAGGCCGATCATGGCCAGCACGATGGCGAGCGTGGCAAAGCTGCCGATCAAATACGACGGGTAGCGGCGCAGGAACACAGCCGGGGCTTCGTTGGTGTATTGGTCCATGGTTTTCGGTTGAATCATGGGCAACTGCGGATCCATTTCGTGAAGCGCGCTGGCGGCGGAGCCGATGAAGGCGGCGGGCGAGCCGGCGGTGCGCAGCATGAAGGTCATGTAGGTCGAGGGGCCCTGATCGTTTGGATAGTAAATGACGGGCGGGGGCGGCTCGGCGAGATCGTCCTGGGCGACGTTGGCGATGACGCCGACGATCTGGCGGTACGGCTCTTTGGCGTTGAAGGTGAAGCGGGTGCGTTTGCCGATGGGATCTTCGTTGGGGAAATATTTTTTCACGAAAGCCTGATTGATGATCACGACTGGCGGCGAATCGACCTGATCGGTGTCGGCGAAAAAGCGGCCTTGGATGAGAGGAACTTTGAGAACGGTGAAATAGGCCGCGTCGGCGGTGATGATGTCGCATTCGTCTTCTTGTCCGGCGGCGGTGGGGCGGCCTTCGACGACGAAGCGAATGGTGCCGCTGGTGCCGCCGATGGGGAGCGCGGTGGTCATGCCGACGTTTTCAACTCCCGGGATGCTATTTAGTTTTTGGCTGAATTCATGATCGAAACGGATGGCGGACGGATTGTTTCCCGGATATTCCTTTTCGGAGGGATAGGCGTCGTCGGGAAGATTTACGGAAAAGGTCAGGAGGTTACGGGCGTCGAAACCCGGATTCTGATGGAGCAGTCCGTGGAGGCTTTGGAGCATCAGTCCGGCGCCGACGAGAAGGACCAGCGAGATGGCGATTTCGGCGATGACCAGGCCGTTGCGCAGGCGGGCTTGGCCGGTGCTGGTGCCGGCGCGGGATTCGTCTTTCAGGGCTTCGCCGACGGCGGAGTTGGACGCGGCGATGCCGGGAGCCATGCCGAACAAAACTGCGGTGAGTAGCGCGATTCCGGCGAGGAAGGCGAGAACCATTCCGTTCGCGGCGGCGGTGCGCAGGTTGGGCAGCGTCTGCAAAACATTTTCCGGAATCGCGGCGATGAGCGCGCTGACGCCCCATTGAGCGGCGAGGAAGCCGGCGAAGGCTCCGGCGAGGGCGAGTAAAAGCGACTCGGTGAGGAGTTGCGCGAACAATTGCCCGCGCGTGGCACCGAGCGCGGTGCGAATGGCGAATTCCTTCCGGCGGCTGACCGAGCGGGTCATCATCAAGTTGGCGACGTTGGCGCAGGCGATGAGCAGGACGAAACCGACGGCGCCGAACATGACGAAGAGGAGCGGTTCGATTTTTCCGACGATTTTGTGGCGCAGGGTATTCATGGCGACGAAGACGGAGCCGTCGAATTGAGGATAGGCGCGGGCGAGCTGCGCGGTGATGGCGTCCATCTCGGCCTGGGCCTGCTGCATGGTGACGCCGGGCTTGAGGCGGGCGACGACATTGAGCCAACGCAGGCTGCGGCGGGTTACGAGGTCACCGCCGGCGTGCATGGGAACCCATAGCGGAAATGCGTTGGTCGGGGCGAACTCGAAATTGGCGGGAAGCACGCCGACGATGGTGGCGGGTTTGCCATCGAGGCGGATGGTGCGTCCGATTACCGCGGGGTCGCCGCCGAAATCGCTGCGCCAGAAACCGTTGGTAAGCAGAACGGTGTGCGGGCCGTCGGAGGAATCTTCGCCATCGACAAAATCGCGGCCGAGGACGGGCTTAACGCCGAGCGTGCGAAAAAAGTTCGGAGTGACTTGAGTGGCGAAGACGTTTTTAGGTTCACCATTGCCGGCGAGAGTGAAGGCGTCGAAACCGTAGGCGGCGAGCGAGTCGAAACTTTTCGCGGTTTTCTTCCAATCTTGAAAATCCGGATTGGAAGAATTGGAGCTTTGGGCTTCGTTGTCTTTGTTCTGGATGCGGCCTTCGCCGATGGTAATGAGTTCGTTCGGGTGATCGTAAGGAAGCGGACGCAGGAGGGCGGAATAGACGACCGAGAAGATGGCGGTATTGGCGCCGATGCCGAGGGCGAGAGTGAGGACGGCGACGAGGGTGAAACCAGGATTCTTGGCGAGGATGCGAGCTGCGTAACGCAGGTTCTGCCAGATTGCGCTCATTGGTCACCTCAGCGATTGGAGTTGCCTGAAGTAGTCCACAGCAAACGCCACGCCACGATTTGGTGATGCAAACGCTTTGATTTGATGACTCGGATGGCCGGGCGCGCGGCCGAGGTGTTCGTCCTTGGGACGCGGCGAACGAATTTTGCTAGAGAGGTAAAGTGGATAACTTTTCCAGCAAGCGCAGGAGCGTGGATCGCTCTGATGCGGTGAGTTTGCCCGCAAGTTTTTCGTCCAGGGCGCGGCGATTTCTGATCAGGAAATCGCGGTAGGTATTCCCTTTCGCGGTCAAGCGGACGAGGAGGGCGCGGCCCGAGTTGGCTTTACGTTCGGAGATGAGGCCTGCTCCTATCATATTTTTAATGGCGCGGTGAACGACGGTGCGATCGAGATTCAGGCGGGTGGCGATTTGGTTGGAGTTGAGGGCAACTCCGCCGCGCAGCGTGGCCAGGATGTAGCCGCGCGTTTGGGAGCATTTGGTTTTTCGTTCCAGTGCTTTGGCAGCGTGGGAATAGGCCGCGGCCAAATTGATAAGGACGGACTCTTTTACGATTTCTTGCGGGATTTGATTCTTGCCGGCGATGGTCATAGCACGGTCACCGTGGATTCGAGCGGGCGACGCCATTGCGGGCGGTCGAGGTGGTCGGCGGATTTTTTGCCGATGGCGATGACCATCAGGATTTCGTGACGGCGGCGGGAGAGGCCGAGGAATTTTGCGAGACGGATGTTGTCGAAGCCTTCCATGGGGCAGGTATTCCAACCGAGCGCTTCGGCGGCGATCATTAGATTGGCGCAGGCCAGGGCCGCGCTCTTCCCCGCCCACTTGAACATTCCGTGTCTGGCGACCGGACTGGTACCGATGATCTTTCGTAGGTGGACGACGCGGAGGATCAGCGATTTGAGGACGCCGATTTCCCCGAACAGGCCCTGCAGGAAAAACCATTTCCCCAGTTTTGCCCGTTTTTCAAATTCGGCGATTTTCTGTTCGGAAAATCCGGCGGTGCGCATCCAGGCGAGTTCGGCTTGGGCGGTTTCATTCCAGGAAGCGATGTCGGCGACGGCGACGACGAGGGCGGAAGCGGTGGTGGCGGGTTGCTGGCCCATGCAGAGATGGGCGGCGCGCCGTTTCAGTTCCGGGGACTCAATCCAAAAGAACCGGTAAGGCTGGCTATTGAAGCTGGAGGGAGCGGAGCGGGCGGCCTCCAGGATTTGAGTGCGTATGGACTCCGGAATCTGGACGGGCTCGAAGACTTTGACGGCTCGGCGACGGAGGATGGGTTCAAGAATCTCGGTCATGGTTCCTCTATGTTGCGAGTACAGCATATTTATGTTGCTATTGCAACATTCAAGAAAGTTGAGAGCGCGGCGAACTTTCTCGCTCGGGCTGGCGGTACCTGCAAGCGGGCGGAAACGCACCGGATTCGCTGGATTGTTCGGGGACGGGAAAGATGTTAGCTTGCGGCTGGACCTCAATGAATGTCTGAACTGGGTACAGCTACCGCACCACAACCTGCCACTGCAAAAGGCTGGCGATTGGGCTTTTGGAGCCTGATCGTCACGCAATTCCAGAACGCTTTCAACGACAACGCGATCAAGTTTCTGGTGATTTATCTGATCGTGGAGATGAATTTCCCGAAACACGTGCGCGACAAGTTCGTGTGGATTGTCAGCGCGTTGTTTGCAGTGCCGTTTGTTTTGTTTTCGCTGACCGGCGGATATTTTGCGGACCGCTACAGCAAGCGCAGCGTGGTGATCGGCACCAAAATCATGGAAATTTTCGTGATGGCGGTGACGATCGTCGGGTTGTGGCTGAACAATTTGCCGCTGGAATGTGCCGCCGTGTTTTTGATCAGCACGCAGTCGGCGCTGTTTGGGCCTTCCAAGTATGGTTTGCTGCCGGAAGTGCTGCCTGATCGCGAACTGTCCTGGGGCAACGGGATTATCGAGCTGGGAACGTTTATCGGGAGCATCGGGGCGGTGATGGCGGCGGGATATCTGGCCGATCATTTTCGCGGGCGGCAATATCTTTCCGGGTTGGTGCTGCTAGGATGCACGCTGTTTGGATTGGCGACGAGTTTCGGTATTACGCATGTGCCGGCGGCGGACCCGGGAAAGAAATTTCATTGGGATCCGCTGGCGGAACTGATTACGCAGATGAAAACGATCGGGGCCGATCAGATTCTGGGCTGGGCGGTTTGGGGGAACGTGTACCTGTGGTTTTTAGCGGCGCTGCTGCAGTTGACCATCGTGGTCTACGGCCATGACACGCTGCGCGTGAATGAGGCACACATCAGCTATTTGCAGGCGGCGGTGGGGATCGGGATTGGCATCGGCAGCGTAGCGGCGGGATACCTTTCGCGAGGCAAAATCGAAATTCGGTTAATTCCGGTTGGAGCGGTGGGCATGACGATTTTTGGGGCGCTGCTCTACCCTTCCGGGCACACGGTGCACAGCGCGGCTTTTCATCTGGCGGCGTTGGGATTTTTTGGCGGTTTTTTTGCGGTGCCGCTGAACGCGTTGATCCAACACCGTCCGGCGCCGGCAAATAAGGGCGGAGTGATCGCGGCGGCGAATCTGCTTTCGTTTATCGGAGTGTTTTTCGCGGCGGGCGCTTATTACCTTTTTTCAACGGTATTCCGGCAGACTCCGTCCGGAGTTTTTCTGGATGGTGCCGGGCTAACCGCGATCATGAGTATGCTCTGTATCTACTGCTATCTGCAGGCTCGGTCGCAGCCGGTGATGAAGGAACACTGACGGCGCGTTGAGTGTTTGACCAGGAAAAATGATCCGCTTCATCGTCTGGCTACTGACCCACACGATTTACCGGCTGCGCGTAGTCGGCCGCGAGAATTTTCCCCGCAGCGGCGGCGCGCTCCTCGTTTCCAACCACATGTCGCTAGTCGACGCACTACTGCTGTTGGGCGCGAGCCGGCGGCCAGTGCGGTTCCTGATGTTCAAAGATATTTACGACCTTCCTTATATCAAGCCCTTTGCAAAAATGATTCGGGCGATTCCGATTTCCTCGCAGCTGCGGCCGCGGGACATGATCCATTCGTTGCGCGAAGCGAGCGATTCGATCCGCAAAGGCGAGATCGTTTGCATCTTTGCCGAAGGCCAGATCACGCGCATCGGGCAGATGCTTCCCTTCCGGCGCGGACTGGAACGCATCATGAAAGGCGTTGACGCGCCGATCATTCCGGTGCATCTGGATGGCGTCTGGGGCAGCATTTTCAGCTACGAGCGAGGAAGGTTTTTGTGGAAGCTGCCGCATCGGATTCCGTATCCGGTGACGATCAGTTTCGGGAAGCCTCTGGCTTCGACGGCAGGATCCTTCGAAGTGCGTGCGGCGGTGCAGGAATTGCAGACCGAGGCGTTCCGATTTCATTGGGCGCGAATGCATACGCTGCCGGAATCGTTCATGCGCACGGCGCACCACTATCCATTTCGATTTGCGATGGGAGATAAGCGGCGGCCGCGGATGAGCTGGGGCGGGGCGCTGCTGAGCGCGATTTTTTTGGCGCGGCGGCTGCGCAAAACTTGGGAAGGGCAGGAAATGGTGGGGATTCTGCTGCCGCCATCGGTGCCGGGGGCGCTGGTGAATTACGCTGCTTCGATCAGCGGGAAGATTCCGGTAAATCTGAATTACACGGCGTCGAGCGAGACGCTGGCGTCGTGCGCGGAGCAGTGCAAGCTTCAGACCGTCATTACCACCAAGCTGCTGCTGGAGAAAATTCCGCTGACGGTTCCGGGGCGGACGATTCTGATTGAAGAGGTGGCGGCTGCACCGCGCGTCGAGGAACGATTTATTGCGCTGTTGATGTGGTTTCTGCCGGGCAAGATTCTGGAAAAGGCGCTGAGCGGCGGGAAGACCAAGACGCTCGACGATTTGGCGACGGTGATTTTTTCCAGTGGAAGTACGGGCGAGCCGAAAGGGGTGATGCTGACGCATTACAACATCGCTTCGAACATCGAGCAGATGGGGCAGACATTCATGTTGAGGAAGGGCGATGTGCTACTCGGGGTGCTGCCCTTCTTCCATTCTTTCGGTTTTACGGTGACGTTGTGGTTGCCGGCGTTTCTGGCGGTGGGAGTGGCGTTGCATCCGAGTCCCATCGATTTGGTCGCGGTGAGCGAGATGGTGCGCGATTACCGGGTTACTTTTCTGCTGACGACGCCGACTTTCTTGCAGCAATATACGCGGCGCTGTTTGCCGGAAGATTTCGGGAGCTTGCAATTTGTGGTGGTGGGCGCGGAAAAATTGCCGGACGCGCTGGCGCTGGCATTTGAAGATCGGTTTGGCATACGGCCGCTCGAAGGCTATGGGGCTACGGAGTGTTCGCCGGTGATTGCGGTGAACACGCGCGATTTTCGGGCTCCGGGATTCCGGCAGGTCGGAGGAAAACGCGGGCGGATCGGGCATCCATTGCCGGGCATCAGTGTGAAGATCGTCGATCCGGAGACGCGGGAGCGGCTGGCGGTGGATGCGCCGGGTCTATTGCTGGTGCGCGGGCCGAATGTGATGAAGGGTTATCTGGGCAAGCCGGAAAAGACTGCGGAGGTATTGAAGGAGGGCTGGTATGTGACGGGCGACATTGCGGCCGAGGATGAAGATGGGTTTCTGACGATTACAGATCGTCTGAGCAGGTTCAGCAAAATTGGCGGCGAGATGGTGCCGCACATCAAGATCGAAGAGCGGCTGCATGAGTTGGCGGATGCATCGGAGAAGACTTTCGTGGTGACGGGCGTGCCGGATGGAAAAAAGGGCGAGCGGCTGGTGGTGCTGCACACGATGACGCCGGAAGAGGTGAAGCCGGTGATCGAAAAACTGGGAAATTCGGATTTGCCGAATTTGTGGGTGCCGCGGGCGAATCAATATTTTCAGGTGGAGGAACTGCCGCATCTGGGTAGCGGAAAGCTGGACCTGCGGCGGATTCATGAAATCGCGAAAGAAAAATCGCAGGAGGCGGCAGATCGACTATGAGTGAGTCGAAACGTCCTGAAGAGCGGTTTAGGTTGAAATTGAAGGTCCGTAAAATCGGTCATTTACTGGGCGTGGTGCTTCCCAAGGAAGCGCTTATTCGCCTCAACGTGGGAGAGGGCGATCAATTGTTTTTGGTTGAAGAACCGAACGGCGCATATCAACTTTTGCCCGGTGATCCTTCTTTTGAGAAAAAATTCGGGAAGGCTGAGGAGATCATCAGGCGCTACCGAAATACGCTGAGGAAGCTAGCGTAACGCGTGGAATTCCTGGCGGGCCTGGACGAGGATGGGAAGGTCCGCGTCGGCATCTTTCCAGAGGACCAGGAAGGATTCGTAGTCTTCGCGGGATTTGGCGACGTCGTGATTCATGGCTTCGGCACGGGCGCGACCTAAGCGGGCTAAGGCGCCGAGCGGATAATTGAGAACGATTCCGGGATGATCGAGCAGTTTCTGAAATTCCTGGGCGGCTTTGGCGCCGTCGCCGGCAGCGAGATAGGACTGGCCGCGAACGTAAGCAGGATACAGCGTGCCCTTGGCGAATTCACCGGGAGTGGCGAAATCGAAAGGTTCGTAGAGAGCCAGCGCGGCAACGGCTTCGGGTCCCTGGTGGGCTTGCACGCTGGCGCCGGCGCGGATAGTAGGGATCCAGTATTTCTGGACGAAGGTGCTGGCGGGATTCTGATGATCCAACTGGCCGGCGATGGCGCGCGCCTTCTCGATTTCTCCGGTGCGGGCCATAACCAGCGCACTAAGAATTGTTACGCTCTGATCGCGGCTGCGGCTGAGGGCCTGCGCAATTAACTCATTCGCTTTCGCGGAGTTCCCTACTTCCGCTTCACGCACCGCAGCCTGCGCCAGACACAGACCGGCAGCCTCTTTTTCTCCTGCACTTTCCATGGAGGCTGCAGCGGCGCGAGAAAGCCGATCCGCTTTTTCGAAGTGACCGGAATATGCTTCGGTATCACTTTGTTCAGCCAGCAGCAGCGAGTGGGCGTCGGGAACTCCGGGCGCAATCGAAACCAAATGTTTCATTTCGACGGAATCGCCGCGGAGAAACGCGCTCCAATAGTTGACCTGTAACAAATAATCGGTTTGCAGACTTTTTTTTGCGGCGTCGGCGAGGGTCGCGTTCGCTTCATCGACGCGGCCGATGGCCATGAGCGTGACGGCTAAGTTGCCGTAGGAAGTCGCGCTGGACGAATCGAGTTTGATCGTCTCGCGATAAATGTCGGCCGCTTTGCCGAAGACGCCCATATTTCCGTAGATGGCGCCGAGGTCGTTGAGAGCGCGCGGATCGGACGGGTACGTCTGGCGGGTCATTTCCAAGACTTCAGCAGCTTTCTCCATGTCGCCGGTAACGGCGGAGTAATACCACGACTCGATGGAAAGCCTTTCAAATTCAGTGGTGCGGCCGCGGAGTTCGTAAGCCTTCGCGGCGTTTTCGCGGGCCAGTTCGGATTCGCCGCGATTTTCGTATACGGCGGCGAGTTCGCCGTAGGCCATGGCGAAATCAGGATCGAGCTGGATGGCTTTTTGAAACAGTGGTATCGAGGCTTCGTCGCCTCGCTTGTTCTGGGCGGAAAACGCGAGCGAATAGGCTTTCAGCGCTTCGAGTGATTTCGTGGTGGCTTGCTCGAGGGGAGCGTCGTACTTCTGGATGGACGGAAGCGATTCTCCGAGGCGGGTGCGGAGCAGCGAGGTCGTTTTTCCCAAAGCTTCAATCACATCTTCCTTCCGCAGCGCCTCGGCTTGCTCGTGAGCCACGGGTTCGCCGTTATCGCAACGGATTGCCGTTAAGCCGATCACATAGGCCGTGCCGAGACGCGATATGGAGCCTTGGACGGTAGCTTTACCACCGGTGCGCTGGCAAATCTCGATGGCGGTTGTTCCGGTTACGGGCGAATCGGCCGGGCGGCCCATTTGGGTCAAGACCGCGGACGACTTCTCATCCGAGGTGATGTGAATCATCGGGGACTGCTCAAGCCCCACGTCGAGACCTTGCTTTAGGGCGTCGTCGAAAACGGGCTCGCCGGTGGAGTTGGCGAAGTCGGCTACGACGATGGAGTCCTGGGGGGTGAAATGGAATACGCGACGCTGATGACGGACGTAGAGCCACGCGCCGGTGGCCAGGAGGAGGAGTGCGGCCGCTCCAACCAGAAAACGAAAGCGAGGAGCCGCGCTGACGCCGGCAGGCTTCTCGACATTTTTCGCGGGCAACGACTGGCTGGAGCCATCCGCAACAGAAAGCAGCGATTCAATCTTGAGCTCGCTGGTCTGAACGGACGGCGACGGTTCCTCCAGGTCGGCGTAGACGGGGGCAATGAACCGGTAGCCGCGCTTGGGGACGGTTTCGATGAAACGAGGATTATCGGCGTCATCGCCTAGCGCCTGGCGGAGTTTGGTGACGGCGGTGCCGAGGCTTTGATCGAATTCGACGAAGGTTCCGCCGGACCAGAGGAGCTGGCGCAAGGATTCGCGGGTAACGATTTCGCCCGGATGCTCGAGGAGCGCCACCAGCAGGCGAAAAGGCTGCTCTTGGATCTTGGTCCGATGGCCCTGGTGGAAAATTTGGCCAGACTCCGGGAAGACCTCAAAGAGGCCAAAACGGTAGGTCGGGGTAGGGTGAGGCGCAGTCGTCATCGCAATCCTGCGGGGATGCGGGAGTCTAGCACGGTCGGCGACGAAAATTCAGCAGTTCAAATCCATTCGTATGGTCCTGATTTAGAGACGGATAACTGTTCATAAGAAGTTCACGTTGGGATGGTTTGACCCACCGAGCAATTCGCGGTTTTCTGCACACCTCATCGGTGCGCATCGCTTGAACGCCGCACCCCCTTCGTGGGGAGTGCACCGCAATTTCGCAGGACCCGGCCAAAGTCACTCTGCAGCAAGGAGCGAGAGATGAAAAAGAGATTCGCAGTGATGGTTTTGTGGTCTGCAGCATTTTCGGTTGGTACGGCGTTGGCGGCGGTGCCGCAGTCGGCATCGGTGGCGAGGACCGCGCCAGTAACGGTGGCGGGCGAGAGCGTACCGCGGCTGGTGCAGTTCAACGGAACGCTCAAGGACGCCGCGGCCCGGCCGGTTGCGGGCGTGGTTAGCGTTTCCTTCGCGATTTATGCGGAGCAAGACGGGGGAACAGCGCTGTGGTCGGAAACTCAGAACGTGCTGGCGGACACGAATGGCCATTACAACGTGTTGCTCGGCTCGGCTACGTCGACGGGTGTACCGGCTGAATTGTTCGGCACCGGCCAGTCGCGTTGGCTCGGAATTACGGTGGCGCGGCAACCGGAGATGACGCGGGTGCTGATGGCCAGCGTTCCTTACGCGTTGAAAGCCGCTGACGCGGACACGTTGGGCGGTTTACCAGCTTCGGCGTTCGTCACCACGCAGTCCCTTGCTGGGCGGACGGGCACGCATTCAACCGTCATTGCTACTGGCGGCGCGCCAGAAGCGGGTGCGCTGCTGCCCGATGTAACGCCGACGGGAAGCGGCACCACGAATTTCATACCGATTTGGACCTCGAGCACCACGCTGGCCAATTCACTGATGTTCCAGACTGGCGGAAACGTCGGGATCAACACCACCACACCGGCAGAAACACTGGATGTGAACGGCAACAGCATTTTCCGTGGATCGTTCCAACTGCCTCCGGGACATCCGGCGACCAGCGCCAGCGGATTCGAATCGCACTCGTTCCAGTTTCAGGCGTCGTCGTTTAACAGCGGCACGAACGCTTCGACCACGCAATCGTTCGGATTCCGCGCTGAGCCATTGAACAACAACACTTCGAATCCTTCGGCGGTGCTGGATCTTTTCTTCATCCCTAACGGAGGTTCGACGTTCCAAAACACGGGCGTTTCGTTCGGGGCGGTGGGAGCGCCGTTGTTGAATCTGAACGCCACTTCGGCCAGCGACATCGAGGACCCCAGCGTGCTATTGACGTTGAACAATCCTAAAAACACCGAGGACAACACCGGCAGCATAGCTATCGACTTCAATCCGGTGGTTTTCTCCGGAACGCATCCTCCGGCGGCGCGCATTCAGGTGGAGGACGACGGTGGATCCGGGGCTTACATCTTCTTCAACCTCAAACAAACCGGCGCGGTCACCGATCCGTTGTTCACGGCGATGGAAATCGACGATAGCGGGAACGTATCTATTGCCGGCAACCTGAGCAAGAGCAGCGGAACTTTTAAGATCGACGACCCGATCGATCCGGCCGGGAAATATTTGTCGCACTCCTTCGTCGAATCGCCGGACATGATGAACATCTACAACGGCACAGTGGTGCTCGACGCCAAGGGCGAAGCGGTGATCACGATGCCGGACTGGTTCGATGCGCTGAACCGCAGCTTTCAATATCAGCTAACGGCGATTGGCGCGCCGGGTCCGGGCATTTACGTGGCGGAAAAAGTTCGCGACAACCATTTCAAGATCGCGGGCGGAACGCCAGGACTAGAAATTTCCTGGCAAGTGACGGGCGTTCGTCACGATGCCTACGCGGTAGCGCACCCGACACCGGTGGAAGAAGTGAAGCCGGCGAAAGAGCAGGGCCACTACATCCATCCGGAATTGTTCGGCGCGGGTCCGGACAAGGCCGTCTCCGCGGTAAGACATCAACATTCGGAAGCAGTGCCGGCGATGCAACCGGCGGTCGAACAAGCGACTGCGAAGCCATCGGCAGGATCTACGGACTAGCTTGGAAGTTGGCGGTCAAGGGGACGCTTCGTGGATTGCGAAGCGTCCCCTTGATTCGCACCTACAAAGGTTTTGCCGGCCAAGGATTTCATTTGCCAGAGGAATTTTTTGAGGAGAATCACGATGAAGCGAATGCTCTTTACGATGATTGCGCTGTCGGGAATTTTTTCAGGAATGGCTCCGAGGGCTTTCGCGCAGGAATCGAGCGCGGCGCAGACCATCACAACTGCCCAACATTCCATCCAGCCTACGAGCGGCGCGATTAGCGTGCCGCGGCTGGTGCAATTCAACGGAACGTTGAAGGATGTCGCGGCGCGGCCGGTGGCCGGAGTAGCGAGCGTTTCGTTTGCGATTTACGCGGAGCAGGACGGCGGGACCGCGCTGTGGTCCGAGACCCAAAATGTGCTGGCCGATAGCAACGGGCATTACAACGTGTTGCTTGGTTCCGCGACCTCGAACGGCGTGCCGGCCGAATTGTTCGGCACTGGGCAGTCGCGCTGGCTTGGAATTACCGTGGCGCGGCAGCCGGAGATGGCGCGGGTGATGATGGCCAGCGTTCCTTATGCGCTGAAGGCGGCGGACGCCGATACTTTGGGGGGGCTTCCTGCTTCGGAATACGTTACGACCAGGAGTCTGGCTGCGAGGTCGTCGGTCGGCGCGACGAACGGTACGCCAATTCTCGCGGCTCCGCAGGTGGCAGTCGGCGGACCGACTCCGTTTGCAACTCCGACGGGAAGTGGTACGACGAATTTCATTCCGATCTGGACGTCGAGCTCCGTGCTGGCCAATTCCCTTCTGTTTCAGACCGGCGGCAACGTGGGAATCAACACCACGACGCCGGCGGAAACTCTGGATGTGAACGGCAACAGTATTTTCCGCGGATCGTTCCAATTGCCTCCGGGGCACCCGGCGACCAGCGCCAGCGGATTCGAATCGCATTCGTTCCAATTCCAGGCGTCTTCGTTTAATAGCGGCACGGCGAAGTCCACTACCCAATCTTTCGGGTTCCGCGCCGAGCCTTTGAACAACAACACCTCGAATCCTTCGGCGGTGCTGGATTTGTTTTTTATTCCCAACGGTGGATCGAGTTTCCAGAACACCGGCGTTTCGTTCAGCGCGGCGGGCGTGACTTCGGCGCCTTCGCTGCAATTGACGTCGAACAGCTCGACTCCCAACACGCTGCTGACGCTCTCCAACAACAGCACGACGATCCACGACGCGATCAACATCGATTTCAATCCGGTGACGGCGACCGGCGCTACGGTTCCGGCCGCGAGATGGTCGGTGGAAGACGACGGAGACGATTCGGCCTACATGACGTTCGGCATCCGCAACATGGGCTCGGTCAGTAATGGACTGAAGAATGTCATTTCCGTCGATAGTTACGATGAAACCACGTTCGCCGGAAACGTTTTCATCCTGGGCACCCTGAGCAAGGTCTCCGGGTCGTTCAAGATCGACGATCCGATCGATCCCGCCGGGAAATATCTGTCGCATTCGTTCGTAGAATCGCCGGACATGATGAACATTTATAACGGCAACGCGGTGCTCGACGGGCATGGGCAGGCGGTAATTCAAATGCCGGAATGGTTCGGGGCGTTGAATCAGGATTTCCGGTACACGCTGACGGCGATTGGCACGGCCGCACCGAAGCTGCACATCGCCGAAGAGATGCGCGACAACCGCTTCACCATCGCCGGTGGGAAAAAGGGCCAAAAGGTTTCGTGGCAGGTTACCGGAATTCGCCATGACGCCTATGCCGAAGCTCACCGCATTCCGACCGAAGAGATGAAACCTCCCAACGAACAGGGGTACTACATCACTCCCGAATTGTTTGGAGCCGGCCCGGACAAATCCATCATGGCGGTACGGCACAGGCACTCGGCGTCGCCAGCGGCTTCGACCGAGACGCCAACGGCTGCTCCGGTTTCGGAGGGAGCTGCGGAACAAGGTTCAACGAAACAAGCAGGCGGGTCGACGGATTAGTCCGATTTATTGGAGGGAGGCCGGGCTGTTCATTTGCTTGAACGGTCCGGCTGCTGGGCAGGTTCCCGGCCCGAAGTGGAGTCCCCGCGCCATCGCACGATCGAGGAGAGATCTATGAAACGCTTTTCCGTTTCTTTGCTTACGTTGCTGGGATTCGCGGCCATTTCGTTGACGGCTTCGGCTGCAAGTCGGCCGCAAGAAGCGGCCAGGACTGGCGCTGCCGAGCCGATCACGCGTGGCACGGGCGCTCAAGCCTCGGTGCCGCGGTTGGTGCAGTTTGGTGGGACGCTGAAGGATTCAGCGGCGCGGCCGGTGGCGGGCGTGGCCAGCGTAACGTTTGCGATTTATGCGGAGCAGGACGGCGGGACGGCGTTGTGGAGTGAAACGCAGAACGTGCTGGCCGATGGGAATGGACATTTTAGTGTTCTGTTGGGAGTCGCGACTTCTTCCGGCGTGCCCGCAGAACTTTTCGGAACCGGACAGTCACGCTGGCTGGGCGTGACTGTTGCGCGTGAGAGGGAAATGCCGCGAGTGCTGCTCGCGAGCGTGCCCTACGCTCTGAAGGCCGCCGATGCGGACACGCTCGGCGGCTTGCCGGCTGCTGCGTACGTGACAACGCAAAGTCTGACCGCAAAGTCGACAACTTCGAGTCTGACGCCGGGAAACACGACGATCATAGCGGCGCCACAGGCTTCGGGCGCGGCCGTTTCGCCGTTCGCAACACCTTCCGGAAGTGGTATCACCAATTTCATTCCATTGTGGACGTCCACGTCTGCGTTGGGCGATTCGATCCTGTTTCAGACTGGCGGCAACATCGGCATCGGCACACAAACGCCCGCCGAAACGTTGGATGTGAACGGCAACAGCATTTTCCGGGGATCGTTTCAGTTGCCGCCGGGGCATCCGGCGACCGCCGCGAGTGGCTTCGAATCACATTCATTCCAGTTTCAGGCTTCGTCGTTCAACAGCGGTACCGCTACGTCGAACACCGAAGCCTTTGGTTTCCGGGCCGAGCCGCTGAACAACAACACCACGAATCCCTCGGCGAAGTTAGATCTTTTCTTCGGACCAGGCGGTAATGCACCGTTCACGGACACCGGGTTGTCTTTCGCCGCAAACGGGATCGTAACGTTCGCAGCGGGACAGACGTTTCCCAGCAGCTCCGCGAACGTAAACGAATTGGTCTTGCCCGATTCAACCAGCGCTTCTTCCGGCGTCATCACAGTCGGCGGGGTGCCATTCCTCAGCGACTTTGGCAATTCGACCAACACGTTCGTCGGCGGAAACGCCGCAGGCCAGTTCACCGCCACTAACTTCGCCGTCAACAACACGGGTGTGGGAAACCGTGCGTTACTATCCCTCACCAGTGGGAACACCAACACCGCTGTCGGCGATCAGGCTCTGCAAATGGTGAACACCGGCAGCGGCAATACGGGCGTAGGTGTAGCCGCACTGCCACAAACTCAGACGGGAGAATTCAACACCGCCGTGGGGGACGCAGCCATGACCTTTAATACCAGCGGCAACGAGAACGCGGCGATCGGCTATCAGGCTGGAGTTAACAACGCGACCGGAAACGGCAATACTTTCCTGGGAGCCTTTTCTGGCACCACCGGCGACGGCATAAACAACTCAACCGCCATCGGGGTGGATGCACAGGTCGGATTAAGCAATGTCATCGCCCTCGGCGGGACGGGGACTTTCGCGGTGAACGTGGGAATCGGCACGCCGACTCCAACCTCGACGCTGGACATCAGGTCGGCCGCAGGCAACAGCGTGGCCACGCCCTCGCCGGTGATTTCGCTGACGAATTTGAACACCCTCAACAGCCCGACGGTAGCGATCAACTTCAACCCGTCGCCGCCGCCCGCGTCCGTTCCGGCCGCACAGTTGCTGGTTATTGGTTCGGGTGCGGGTGGTGAATTCCAGTTCAAGGCCAGGAATACCGCGGGCGCCCTGATGAACACATTCGTCCTCGACAATTTCGGGAATGCCCAGTTGCCGGGGGAATTGACCGTGGACATTGTTAGCAAATCGAGCGGCGACTTCAAGATCGACGATCCGATCGATCCGGGCGGGAAATATCTGCGGCATTCGTTCGTGGAATCGCCGGACATGATGAACATTTATAACGGCAACGTGACTACGAATGGCGAGGGGCTGGCCGTGGTCGAAATGCCGGCATGGTTCGAGGCTTTGAACCGCGATTTCCGCTACCAGCTAACGGTTATCGGGCAATTCGCGCAAGCGATTGTCGCGACCGAGATGGCCGATCGGAAATTCAGTATTCGGACCGATAAGGGCAACGTGAAAGTTTCCTGGCAAGTGACCGGGATCCGTCAGGATGCGTGGGCCAACGCGCACCGCATGCCTATTGAGGAGGCGAAACCACCGATCGAGCAAGGACACTACCTGCATCCGGAACTCTTCGGGGCGCCGCCGGAGATGAGCATTGCGGCGGCTCACGCTGCAGCCACCGCGGCGGATGCGGCTCAGGCGAAAGCGAAGTCCGCACCCGAATCGTCGGCAGAGCCCGGCGCGGAGTAGGCTCGGGGCTACGAGTGGTGCTCGCCCGAGCAGCACGGCTTATCGATCGATATCAGCGATTTCGGCTGCTGATACCCCGCGTTTTTGTCGACGACGTAGTTCTGAGCGTAGCGATCGTGGTGGCGAATCCACGCCATGGAAAAAGCTAAGCCATCTTCGTCGCGGCCCTTGGGCGTCATGTCTAGAAAATTGTAGGCTCCTAACATGATGTCGAGACCGCGGGCGTAGGTGGAATAGGTGTGGAAGACGGTTCCGGCTGAGTTTTTGGCGAAGACGCTGGCTCCGGGGCCTTCGTCGGGTTTAAATTCGGTGAGCTGGTAATTGTAGAAGACCTTGCCGGTGGCTTTTTCTTCCGGAGTGAATGAAACCTGATAGTCGTAATTGAAATCGCTGCCGAACGAGGAGACCCATTTGAATTTCCAACCCATGCGCTTTTTGAAGGCTTCGATTTCGGCGATGGGTGCGCGGGAGATCACCACGAGAGTGGTGTCGCGGTTAGCGAGGTGCACGGTCATCCCATCGAAATGGTCGCTGATGTAGGAGCAACTGGGGCAGCCGGCTTCCCATCCGGGACCGAGCATGAAGTGGTAGACGATGAGCTGGCCGCGGCCATCGAAGAGATCGCCGAGCGTTTGCTGGCCGTTGGGGCCTTCGAAAACGTAGGGCTTTTCGACTTTTTCCCAGGGGAGTTCGCGGCGCTGGCGGCTTAGTTCGTCGCGCAGTCGCGTGAATTCCTTTTCTTTGGCGAGAAATTCCGTACGAGCGGCGAGCCACTCGATTGGCGAGACGACTTTCGGACCTTCCACTCTTTTCTTTTCCATCGCTGGTTGCATGGCATCCTCCTCGATTGAGTTTTCTGAATCGTTTATCAAAACTAGACGAACGGGTTTTCGTCGGCGCTGGGGCCGTAAATGGACGGCACCGGAACGTCGAGCAGGCGCAGATAGACGGAAAGCTGGCCGCGGTGGTGATAGACGTGATTGAGCAAAACCGAACGAAGGAAAGCGATTCGCGGCATGGCCATGATGGTTTCGCCATTCTTGGTCAGCGTCCAGGTGGAGTGGAGGCGGGCGTCGTCCATTTTTCCTACGGTTTTCTTGGCATCCGCGAGGCTATTGGAGAAGGTCTCGAGAATTTCGCGACAATCGGCCGGCTGAGGCTCGGGAAAAGCCGGCGCCTCGGCGGTATCCATAGAGGCGAGAGATGCCACGCCCGCCGGCGACGCAGCAACGTGGAGAGCCAACTGGCCGAGCGAACGAGACTTCGGATGCGGCTTCCAGGAAAGCTTGGATTCCGGGACGCGATCAAGAACTCGTTTGGTGGTGTGCGATTCCTGGTCCATTTCCATCAAGATCGAATCTGCAAGGCTCATAAGAGTGCTCCTCTTTTTTGAACATGATTTCTTGGTTGTTTTAAGTGCGTTTGGTATTCCGGGCGAGCCACGCTTTTTTGAGGCTAGATTTCGGCAGGTCGGCCTTCGAGGCCAGCTTACCGGCGAAGGCCGAAGCGAGACCGCCTGCTGAGGAAACTTTGACGGCGATTAAGGCCGCCGCAGCGATACATGCTGGACACATGGTGCTTCCCTCCTCACGTCCCGGATCACTGAACGCGCGAATTCGTTTTGGCGCCGGAGGCCTCGGCATGCTGGCGGGTGCGTTCGAGCATCGAGGCCCAGCCGGTACCAACGCCTTGACGATGACGTTCCTCCATGAAGCCGAACGCCGTGTGATGCAGCGTGATTAGCGTCCCGCCATCTTTTTCGGCGAGGCGGTATTGGACGTTCGAGAGCAGTGGCGACGAGGAAAATAGCGGCCCGGTGATTTCGAGCAGCGTGGGACGCTTAATGGCTTGAACATTTCCCCAGAAGTGGCCGTTATGGTCGCCGAGGTCGCGATACCAGCGGCCGCCGGGCCACGCCTCGATCTTCATGGGCATGGGTTGGCCTTCGCCGCCTTGATTGTGCGGGCCGAGTTCGTCGAGCAGCGCCGCGAACGTGGTTTCGAGGGAGGCACGCACATGGATTTCCTGGGTCAGGTCGAGGGTGAGATCTTCAATCGCTTTGGCTGTCGCCGGCATGGTTCCTCCTTAGATTGCGAATCTGATTCTTAGACGATGGTTACGCTTCCCCGTCACTTCGATGTTTCGTTTTCGGCTCGTTCTTTTACGCGAGCCAACTGATTGCGCCAAAACCGCTCGAAGGTGCCGGCCCATTCATGGAGCGGGCGGATGGCTTCGGCATTGGTGCGATACATCATGCGGCGGCCGTCGCGGCGGACGTGAACGAGGCCGACGTCACGTAGAACGCGGAGATGCTTGGAGACGGACGGCTGTTCCAGGCTGAGCGCCGAGACGATGTCATTGACGGCGTGCTCCTGCAGCGCGAGGTAGTTCAGGATCTCGCGGCGGTTCGGCTCGCCGATGGCGTTGAAGGCGTCTGCGGTAGTAGCGGCGCGTGACATGACACAAACATATACCCATACAGGCATATGTCAAGGTATTTTTTTGCGGCCCCGATGCTGGGTGTTATTAGAAAATCGAGAGCTTTACGTGCAGGAATTTCTTGGGATCTTTTCTAAAGTCGCCGAGCAGCAGCCGCAAGTCGGCGGTTGCGCCGGTCAGGTTGTCGTAGAGCGCCGGGTCGGTCATCAAGCGGCCGGCGGTGCCGGTGTTGGAGTTGAGTTTGGCGGTGGCGTCGCGCACCTGGGCGGAAGCGTCGCGGAGATTGTTGTAGAGCTGATCGTCATTCACGATTTTGCCCAGCGATCCTTTGCCGGCGCGAACATCGGTGAGCATGGCGTTGCCGTTGTTCAGGAAATTTTTGGCGTTGTCGTAGACGGCGGGATCGTAAATCAGTTTGCCCGCAGTTCCCTTCTGATCTTTCACAGCGGTGACGACATCGTTTACGTTGCCAACGGTGGCATTCACTTTGGTGTACAGCTCATCCGAATTAAGAAGTTTTCCGACGCTGCCCTTGCCTTCCTGAATGGAGCCGGCCATCTGGTTCAGGCGGGCGGCGGTGGCGTTCAAATTGTTATAGAGCGTGGGATCGTTCAGCAGTTTGCCGATCGAACCTTGCCCACTACGAATCTGGGAGACGACTGCGCGCAAATCGTCGGCGAGGCCGCCGACGCGTTCCATGATGGCTTTCATTTCGGCTTCTTCGCTGCCGGGCAGCGTGCCGTTGTTCTGAATCTGCGGGCCAACATGGCCGCGCGTGACATTGACGTAGCGGTTGCCGAGCAAGCCTTCGGTGACCAGGCTGGCGGTGGAATCGGTGCGAATGTCCGAGGCGTACTTGGTGCTGATGCGGAGGACCAGCTGGATATTCTGCATGCGGTCACCCGGAGACGGATTGATCCGGATGTTTTCGACGTTGCCGATCTCGACGCCGTCGAGGCTGACGGGAGCGCCGACCGTAACGCCCTGGACTTCGGGGAGATAGGTGATCAGGCGATACTTCGGGCCGATCGAACCGGCTCCGGTGATATAGAAGATGCCGATCGCCAGAATGGCGAGTCCTACGAGCACGAAGACTCCGACCCGTAGTTCGGTCCAGGTTAGCTGCTTGCGCTGCGCCATGACGTTCCCTCCTCGAGGACTACGAAAACCGTTTCAAAAATTGCGATTTAGTTCTGTTACTCAGCTGACGCCAGGAATTGCCTGATGTACGAATCTGACGAGTGCAGGACCTCGTCCGCCGGCGCTTGAAGATAGATTTTTCCATCGCGAAGAATAAGGATGGTGGTCGGATGTTCGGGATTTTTTTCCACACCGCTGGCAGCGAGCTGCTCGCGCTGCGCGAGAGTCGAATGCCCGTTCGATTTTCCGGCGGCCGCATCGGAAACCAGCGGCATTACGCGGCCGGTCGCTTGATCGAATCGATAGTTGGCCAGGCCGAAGGCGTCCTGCACGCGGTGGGTGGCGAGAAGAGAGGTTACGTCCTGCAGGTCCCGGCCGCGCAAAATGAGCGTGATGATCGTTTGCGAGGTGACGGGATCGAGGCCGGCGGTGGGTGAATCGTAAAAAACGATGGGCGGACGATCGGCGAGAGCGCGCGCGATCGAAACGCGGCGACGCATGCCTCCGGAGAGCTCGGCGGGATAGCGATCGATGGCCTGTTCCATTTCGACGAAACGCAGCGATTCACGGACGCGCGCTTCGATTTCTTCTTCGTCTGCATTTTCTTCGTGCAAGCGATACGAAACGTTTTCGGCGACGGTCATGGAATCGAAAAGCGCGCCTTCTTGGAAGACGAATCCGATTTCGCGGCGAAAATTCAGGAGGTCATGCTCGGACATCGCGGTGACGTCCTGGCCCATGACCATGACGGTGCCGGAGTCGGGGCGAATCAGCCCCGTAGCCATCTTCATGAGCAGGGTTTTTCCGGTGCCGCTCTCGCCGAGGAGAACTTTGGTTTCGCCCGGCTGGACGTCGAAAGAAATGGATTGCAAGACTTCGCGGTCTTCAAAGCCGATCGAAATATCGCGGAAAGAGATGAGCGGCTGGCCCGGAATCATCTTCTCGATCAGCGGATGACGCGGCGGGGCGTAGGTGCCGTCGGCGCGAGCAACATCCGCCAGGCTGCGGGACGAAATTGGCGGCGGAAGGTCGCTGGTCATTGCAGGGATTATAGATGGAAACGGCTGCCGGAGTCGCCGCACAATACCGCGAGTGTCCGTTTCATGCTTTGAAAATGTAGAGCATGAGTTTGGTGATGAAGGTATCGACGACCAGAATGAAGACCGAGGAGACGACCACCGCCGTGGTCGTCGCGCGTCCAACACCTTGGGTGCCGCCCTTTACGCGCAGACCCTCGTAACAGCCCACGGTCGCGATGATCAGGCCGAAAACGAAGGGCTTGGCCAGGCCCTGGACTACGTCGCCGAGCGCGAGAGCATCGACGGCGCGGGTCCAGAATTGGACGGCGCCCAAGCGCAGAGTGAAATAGGCTACAAAAAAGCCGCCGCAGAGGCCGACGAAGTCGGAGACGACGGTTAGCAACGGGAGCATAAGCACAGTTGCCACTACGCGCGGCGTTACCAACTTGCGCACTGGGTCGGTCCCTAGCGCGCGCATTGCGTCGACCTGCTCGGTAACGACCATGGAGCCTAGTTCGGACGCGATGCCGGAAGCGTTGCGGCCGGCGACCAACAGCGCCGTGATGGCGGGGCCAAGTTCGCGAACGAGGGCCAACGAGACGGCGTCGCCGGTCAAGGCGGTTTCGCCGAACTTTTCGAATTGTGCGGCCGTTTGCAGCACCATGACACCACCGATGAAGAAGCCAGTAAGAATTACAATCGGCAGCGAACCGACTCCGATTAAATCCATTTGCTCGAGAGTGTCGATCCAGTAGCGGGGAGCGGTGAGGAGATTGGCGAGAGAACGAAAGACTAGCTCGGCATAGTCTTGAACGCCGAGGATTTGCCGTTTGATGCCGTCGGTCAGGATGGACAGAATGGATGGAGTATCGCTGGATTCCGGCATCGTGGGTGACGCAAGACGAAGGCGCAGTAGCGAGAGCCAGCACGCGCGAACGGATTCGCCGAGTCCCGAAAAGCGTAACGGGTGGTGCGGGCAAGGTCAAGCGATACAGGGCGTTTCGATTGGATGCAGTCGATGCGCGGCTTTACGCGCTGGTGAGTGTCCGGTAGAATCCGTGCTTAATTTCCGCACCTAAGGCTCAACTGAAGATGCTGCGTTTTGTAACGGCTGGCGAATCGCACGGGCAGGCGTTGATCGCCTGGATTTCCGGGCTGCCGGCGGGCGTTCCGGTGGATCTGGAATTCATGCAGCGGGAGATGCACCGGCGGCAACTTGGCTACGGGCGCGGGGCGCGGCAGCGCATCGAGAAAGATACGGCGGACATTCTCTCTGGAGTACGCCATGGGAAGACGATCGGCGCGCCAATCGCGGTGCGGATCGAAAATCGCGATTGGAAAAATTGGGAGAAGGCGCTGCCAGTGGAGGACAGCGAAGGCGCGGAAGACGCGCAGCGCAAACTGACCGCTCCGCGGCCGGGTCATGCGGATCTGCCGGGAGCGTTGAAATATAACCTGCACGACGCGCGGTACATTTTGGAGCGGGCGTCGGCGCGCGAAACCGCGGCGCGGGTGGCGGCCGGCGCATTTGCGAAATTGTATCTGCGTGAGTTCAGCGTGCGAGTTTTGAGCCATTCGATCGCGGTGGGTCCGGTGCGGCTGGAACGCGATGCGGCGTGGCAGGAAATCGAAGCGATATGCGAGAATCTAGAATCGCCGCTGCGCTGCGTGGATCCCGTCGTGGAAGCATCGATGAAAGCTCAGGTCGAACAGGTGCTTCGCGCCGGCGATTCGGTGGGCGGGATATTTGAAGTGGTAGCGCACGGCGTTCCGGCGGGGCTGGGCACGCACGTGCAATGGGATGAAAAGCTGGACGCGCGGATTGCGCGCGCGGTGATGTCGATTCAGGCGGTGAAGGGCGTCGAGTTCGGCTCCGGTGTGGCGAATGCGACCAGCCTGGGCTCGCAGGTGCAGGACGAAATCGTTTACGATGCGGCGAAGAAAAGGTTCGAGCACACTTCGAACCGCGCGGGCGGGTTGGAAGGCGGAATTACGAACGGCAGCGACGTCGTGGTGCGCGGCTACCTGAAACCGATTTCGACTTTGCGGCGGGCGCTGCAATCGGCCGATTTGAATACGAAAGAAATCGTGAAGGCGGCGTATGAGCGTTCGGATGTGTGCGTGGTGCCGGCGGCCGGGGTGATTGGCGAAGCGATGGTGGCCATGGAACTGGCTATGGCCTTCGTCGAGAAATTCGGGGGCGATTCGCTGGAAGAAACGCGGCGGAATTTCGACGGGTATCAAAAGCAGCTGGATAATTTCTAAGAGTTTCTAGTGGACTGGGGCGAACGGGAAAGATGATTCATCCGATTGTGAAATATGGCGATCCGGTTTTGGAGACGCCGACCAAGCGCGTCGAAAAATTCGACGATGATTTGCAGAAGCTGGTCGACGACATGTTTGAGTCGATGTACGCGGCGTCGGGCGTGGGTCTGGCTGCGCCGCAGATTGGTTTGGGACAGCGCGTCACGGTGATCGACGTTTCGAACGGAAAGACTCCCGAAGCGAAAATCGTGTTGGCGAATCCGGAAATTATTTATGCGGATGGGCAGCAGCGGGAAGAGGAAGGCTGCCTTTCGATTCCTGGTTTTCGCGGTTATGTGGAACGCCCGCAGTATGTGACGGTGCGCGCGCAGGACGCGCAGGGGAATACGTTCGAGCGCAAAGGCGAAGGGCTGCTGGCGCGGGCGTTCTGCCACGAGATCGATCATTTGAATGGTGTGCTGTTCATCACGCACCTCAGCATGTTGAAGCGCGACATGATCAAGCGCAAAATCCGCAAGATGAAGAAAGCCGGCGAGTGGTAGAAATCCGGTGCCGCTGAATATCGTTTTTTGCGGTACGCCGGCGCTTGCCGTTCCTACGTTTCGACACCTGCTGGAACAACCTGATTTTTCAATTCGGGGCGTGGTGACGCAACCGGATCGTCCGAGAGGGCGCGGCCAAGAAACATCGGTCTCGGCGGTAAAGGAAGCCGCGGTCGCTGGGGGCGTTTCCGTTTTTCAGCCTGAAAAAATTCGGGCGGAAGAAGGCGTGGAGTTTTTCACGCGTCTGGCCCCAGACGTGGTGGTGATCATAGCTTACGGTCAGATTATTCCCCAGAAGCTGATCGATATTCCGCGGCTGGGATGGATCAATCTGCATGGTTCTTTGCTGCCGAAATATCGCGGAGCCGCGCCGATTCATTGGGCGGTGGCGAACGGCGAGACATTGACGGGCCTGACGACGATGAAAATCGACGCTGGGCTTGATACCGGGCCGATGCTGCTCAAGTATGAAACGCGTATCGGGCGTGATGAGACTTCTCCGGAACTGTCCGAAAGACTGGCGCTGGCCGGCGCGCCTTTGATGGCGGAAACTTTGCGTGAACTGGCCGCCGGTTCGATACAGCCGATTCCGCAGGATGGGTCATTGGCGACGCTTGCTCCGCCGCTGAAAAAAGAAGATGGCCGGGTCGATTGGTCATTTTCATCGTGGAAAATTTACAATCGGATGCGTGGATTCAAACCGTGGCCGGGGACGTTCACGACTTTTCGAGCGGCGACCTGCCAAATCTGGGGAGTTCCAGCTGGCGGCGACGAAAATCCTGGGGCCGGCTTGCGCGGGTCGAGCGACAGCCGTCCGGGATCGCTGGTGCGGCGCGGCAATCGGCTTTTTGCCGTGTGCGGCGAAGGATCGGCGCTCGAGATCGAATCGCTCCGCATCGAAGGCAAGAAGCGGGTGGCGGCTCGGGATTTTCTGAACGGCGCGCATCTGAAGTCGCATGAACGCTTCGGCGAATGATCAACCGCTAGGCCCGCCAGCGGAACTCCACCGCGAGTAATTCAGCAATTCTTTTATGGCCATCAGTGCCGCACGAAAAATCGCGTATGAGATTTTGCGTCGCGTCGAGTCCGAGGGCGCGTACGCCAGCGATCTCCTACATTCCGAGCTAGGTCCCCAAATCAAACCGGAAGACGCGGCGCTGGCGACGGAAATCGTTATGGGCGTATTGCGCTGGCAGCGGCTGCTCGATTCTCTGCTGAACCGACACATGAAGAAGAGCGTCGACCGGCTGGATTTGCCGGTGGCGCTGGCGCTGCGAATCGGAATCTACCAGTTGCGATTTCTGGATCGCGTTCCGGCGCGGGCGGCGGTGAATGAGTCGGTCGAGCTGGTGAAGAGTGCTCGAAAAGCTTCGGCAGCAACGCTGGTCAATGCGGTTTTACGGCGCGCGGGGGGCGAAGCGCGCAAACCGCCAGCCAAGCTACTCGCTACCGCTGCTTCGAACGGGGAGCAACTGGCGATTTTACATTCGCACCCGACGTGGATGGTCGAACGCTGGCTGGCGCGATGGGGCGAAGAGCGAACCAGAGCGCTGCTGGAGGCGAATAACCGCACGCCGCGACTGAGTTGCGCGATTCACGACATGGCCCAGCGCGACGCGGTGACCAACGATTTGCGCGCAGCCGGGCTTCGAATTTCACCGGGAGGCCTGCTCGAATCCGCGTTTTGGGTGAGTGGCGGCAGCCCGGCCCGAACCGAAGCCTTTCGGACTGGGAAAATTTCAATTCAGGATGAAGCTTCACAGATGGTTCCGCTGCTGCTCGAGGTTCAAGCCAGCGAGCGGGTGCTCGATTTGTGCGCTGCACCGGGAGGAAAGACGCCGCCACTCGTGCGCGGCGCGGGGCCCGGCGGCATGGTGGTGGCTGGAGAACGGCATGCGCACCGATTGCGGGCGATGCGCGAGCAGTTCACGCGGCTCAATCTGAGCGAGGTGCGCCTAGTCGAAGTCGATGCGGAGCAAGCTCTGCCCTTTGGCGTTCGCTTCGACCGCATCCTGGTTGACGCGCCATGTTCGGGGACCGGAACACTGGCGCGGCATCCGGAGATTCGCTGGCGGCTGCTGCCCGAACAATTGGCGGAGTTCCACCGCCTGCAAAGTGCGCTGCTGGAAAACGCGTTTGAGGCCCTGGCGCCCGGAGGACGGCTGGTGTATTCGACCTGTTCGATGGAGCCGGAAGAAAACGAACAGGTGGTCGGAGAAGTTCTGAAAAGACGAGGCGACGCTCGCGTGATTGGAGCCGACGCCGGGCCGAGTTCGCTTCAGGGCCGGCTGGCGGACGGATTGAACGCGAAGGACTTCTTCGACGGCGAAGGATTTTTTCGGACGTTGCCGAGCGAGCACCCTGCGGACGGTTTTTTTGCCGCGATCATTGCCAAGTCTTAGTGCTGGCTAGTCCCGCCCTTAATGCGTCGCAACTTTGCCGGGACAGTTTGTGTTTGTGTATCTGACTTCGGGCGGTGCTGGGTGAGGCGTGGGAAGCATGCTAGCCTCGGCTCGGTGAGAAATTCAGACCAATGAGATTTCGCGAACGACTCGAATGGATTTTCCGGATGGCCCTGCTGGCGTTCATCTTGACGTCGGTCGCTTTCCTGAGCGCGATTACCGCGATGCGTTTTGCCATTCAGGGCCGCGAAGTGGTGATGCCGGCCGTAGTGGGCCAGAAGGTCATTGAGGCGCAGGAAATGCTGCGGGGCCGGGGCGTGGGGATGTTGGTCGAGGATCGAACGTACAATCCCGCCGCGGCGGACGTGGTCATACGTCAGACGCCACCGCCAGGCATGAAGGTGAAAGTGGGCCAGTCCGCGCACGTCATCATCAGTCTGGGGCCTCAGAAGGCGACTATTCCGACCTTGACCGACCTGAGCATCCGGGCCGCGCGGATTGAATTGTTACGCAGCGGGCTGCAGGCCGGAGAAATTTCGAGCCTCTACCTGCCTGCAGGGCAAAACGATATGGTGCTGCAGCAGGATCCGGCGCCGGGGACTTCGAATGTAACCAGTCCTCATGTGGATATGCTGGTTTCCTTGGGTGCGCGGCCAGCGGGGTATGTGATGCCGGAGGTCGTGGGGCAAACCCTGACCGAAGCTGAATCGAGGCTCACCGGGATCGGGATGAAATCGCCGAAGCTAACCCTGACTCCGCTTCCCGGCGGATTGCATGGGACCGTCGTGGGGCAAACGCCGGTCCACGGCGCTCGAATCGACGCCAGCACTCAGGTCGACCTGCAGATCGCTGAGTGACGCCGACGTCCTGCGCATCGGCCCCCAGGCTAGAGCCATATGCTAGTATTGGGGCGTTGACCATGCCCTACTCCCGTATCGAGATCGCCCCATCCATTCTTGCTTCCGACTTCGCCAAACTGGGTGAGCAAGTGCGCCTGGTGGAAGAGGGCGGAGCGGAAGTGCTGCATGTGGATGTGATGGACGGGCACTTCGTGCCGAACATTTCGCTGGGAATTCCGATCCTGGCGTCATTGCGCAAGGCAACCCGGCTGGCACTCGATGTGCATCTCATGATCGAAAACCCGGAACTTTTCATCGAGGACTTCATCAAGGCGGGGGCGAATCGCGTGCTGGTGCATCAAGAGGCGACCGTACATCTGGATCGCGTGCTGGCGATGATCCGGGACCACGGAGCGGAAGCGGGGGCCGCGATCAATCCCGCAACGCCGGTCGCGATGCTGAGCGACGTGATGTCAAAACTCGATACGGTGCTGGTGATGTCGGTGAACCCCGGTTTCGGCGGGCAAAAATTCATTCCCAATGCTTACGAGAAGATTCGGCAGTTGGGTGCGATGCGCACGCGATATAATGCCAGCTTCCGGATCGAGGTCGACGGCGGGGTGGATGCGGAGAATATCGCCGAATTGGCCCGGGCCGGGGTCAATACTTTCGTTGCCGGAACTTCAATTTTCCACGCGCCAGACCCGATTGCGGCGACGCGTAAACTTAATCAGCTCGCGACCCAAGCCCTGAGCCAAAAAGCGTGAAATTAATCCAGGAAAGGTCCGCCTTGAAAATCGCAAAGAATGAACGCCTGATTTCGAATCGCTATTTATCCCTGATTAGCAGAACTATATTCACCCTGGCCGCCTTGGCCCTGTTCTTTGTAACGTGCCCCGTCTCGCACGCGCAGGTGGCGACGCCGCAGACTGGCGGTAGCGGCGAAGCGCCGCCTCCCCCTCCGACGGGCGCTGACGCGCCAGCCGCCAAACCCAAACCCGCGGCGACGGCGAAGGCTTCGACCACCAAGAAAGGTAAGAAGAAAGCGGCGACACCGGCGCCAAAAGCGACGGCCACGGCTGACGCATCCGCCGAGCCCGACAAGGTTTTGTACGATCGCGCACAGGCCGACCTGAAGCACGGACGCTTCACCGAAGGCCGCCTGGCGCTGCAAACACTGATCAATACTTATCCGGACAGCGAGTATCTGGCAAAAGCGAAACTGGCGGTGGCCGATTCCTATTTCAACGAGGGCGGGACGTCGAATCTGACGCAAGCCATTCAGGAATACAACGACTTCCAGACGTTCTTTCCGTTCCTCGATGAAGCGGCCTACGCGCAGATGCAGATCGGCTTGGCGCATTACCACATGATGGAAAAAGCCGACCGGGACAAGACCCAGGGCGAAGCGGCGGAGGATGCCTTTCAGGCGTTCCTGCTGAAATATCCGACGAACACGCTGGCGCCGAAAGCGACACAGTATTTGCGCGACGTGCAGGAGATCCTGGCGGACGGCGATTTCAAGGTGGCCTACTTCTATTACGCGAAGCTCGACTATCGCGCCTCGGCCGCGCGTTTGGTGGAGTTGACCGATCGCTATCCTCTATACAGCGAGAATGACGAAGCGCTGTGGCTGCTGGGTGACGTGTACGGTCACGCGAAAATCCTATCGAAGAGCGAAGACGACAAGAATCACTGGGGCGATCTGGCCGCGAAGTGCTACGACAAGATCATTCGGGATTATCCGATGTCGAAGCATGTCCCGGAGTCGAAAGAACGACTGAAGGCCATGGGCCGTCCTATTCCGGAGCCCGATCCGGGCGCCTATGCCCGGATGAAGCAAGAACAGCTATACCAGCAGAAGCATCACCAAGTCGCGGCATTGAAAATGCCGATGAACCTGATCAAGGGCAATCCGGATTTCACGACTGCGGCGCACAGCGGCACTCCGCAGCTCAATCCTCCGAATGACGTGGTGTCGGCGACTGATGTTTTGCGGCCGGGAGCGCAAGGACCGTCGTTTACGGTAGCGGCCGGAGGCGCGGGCGAAGGTACGGGAGCGGAAACGGGAACGGAGGTGGTGACGCCCGAGGATGCCAGGACTGGCGCAGGGGGCGGCGATTCCCCGGCGCCGAATGTCGGAGTGGAAATCATCAGCACAGGTCCAGGAACGACGCCCGCTACAGCTCCGGCGACTACGCCGGCGCCTCCGGGCTCGACGTCTCCAGAAACGAACACTCCTGGCACGACCGTGGAGCCGGCTCCAACGACAAATGCTCCAGTTGCGAGCCCCACCGCTGAGGGTTCAGCAGCGGCTCCCGCTGCCGCCAGCTCCGCAACTGACGCGTCCGCACCGGCCACAACGACTGCTCATCCCGCGACGACTACAACCCCGGCTGCGTCCGCCGATGATAAACCGGCGAAGCTGGCGCCAGCGGATTCGTCCGAGGAATCGACCAGCAAGAAGAAGAAAGGGATCAAGAAAATCATTCCCTGGTAGGCCCGCAGCGCCTACTGTTTACTCCCTGCTAACAACTCAGGCACTCCTGTACTTTGAGTCGGTTGACGCCCCCTGCTCAGGGTGCTGCAATAGGGGTCTAATGGGGGTAGGCGTGTCTCAGCACGGGCCCGCCAGCCAGGGGAAGACAGTGCCCAGGATTCTCGTCGCCGACGACAATACAAATATCCAAAAGATGGTGGTGCTCGCATTTCAGGAGCGCGGAATTGAAGTCATAACGGTCGGCAATGGCGAAGCTGCAGTGCGCCGCATACCCGACGCGAATCCCGACCTGGTTCTGGCCGACGTGTTCATGCCGGTTCGCAACGGTTACGAAGTCTGCGAATTCGTGAAGAAGGACACGCGCTTCTCACACATCCCCGTCATTCTGCTGGTTGGCGCATTCGATCCCCTCGATGAAAAGGAAGCTCGCCGCGTGGGTGCGGATGGAGTTCTCAAAAAGCCCTTCGTTCCGCCCGATCCTTTGATCGCGATGGTGATGTCGGCGTTGGAAAAGAATCCTCGTGTGATTGCCGAGCTGGCCAAGGCGAAAGAAGCCAAGGAAGCAGTGGCGGCAGCGGCCTCGCTGCCTGCGGTGGTGATGGAAAGTCCGATGACGGCGGAGGTCAAGCCGCTCCCTGAGTTCCCTGAACCGAGCGCCGAAGAAGCGGCGATGATTTATGGATTTGGCAAAGGCGTGCGGGCGATCGACGGAGACGAACCGGAAGAAGAAGAGGCCGACTCGAAGAAATCTGCGAAGTCGACGCAATCCTTGAAAGATCCGCAAGCGGACAAGAAATCGAAGACGCCGGCTGCTGCGGCGCCCAAGACTCCTGTGGTGCAGATGGAAGAAGAGGACGAGGGAAAAGACACATTCGATGCTTCGGTGACGGCGAGCGATTGGCGGCGCAACGCGGCTGAGCTGGAAGTGCCCGACAACGTCGAAGCGAATCCGATTTATTCGTATGGGAAGAATTTCGAACCGATTACGTTTCCATCGGAGAAGGACGTTCCGCCGAAGCATGTGCGCGCTGAGGATGAAGCGCAGAACGCCTCATCGAGCGTTGAAGAACCAATTGCGAAGCAGGAAGAAGTTGTTACGGCTGAATCTACCGCCGAGGTGCAGGCTTCGAGTGACGCTTCGGCGAGTTGGGAACTGACCACGGAGCCCGAAGTTGAGCTGGCTTCTTTGCCGACGGTGGAGGCCGCGTCCCCGCAGGCTTTCGCGTCCGAGGAAGAGCCGGTGCAAGCCGCCGCGGCGGAAAAAAGTGTGGTGATGGCCAGCGCGGTCGAGTCTGCTGAAGTTTCGAGCGCGATCGTGGCTCAGCCGGAAGCGGGAAGCGTTGCGACTGAGCAATCAGCCGAAAGCGTGGTCGAAACCGCAAAGGAAACGCATCGTCCGAGCTTCGTGGCGCGGGTTCGCGGTTGGATGGACATGATGTCTTCGTCCTCCGACGAAGCGGCTGAGCCCCAAGCGGAGACGCAGGATCAGCACTGGATGACCAGCCTGGCGTCGCCGGTCGAATCGAGCAAAGCGGTCGAGCCAGAAAGCGTGGCGCCGTTGAATGTTTCGGAAGTCGAAAATCCGGTGAAGATGGCCGAGGTCGAGGAATTAGCGGAAACCGCCGCGGCTCCGGCGGTCATTGAAACGCCCGCGGTCAGCGAGAGCCAGCCATTCGCTCTGGAAAATAATGCAGAACCCGCGCCCGCCGAACACTTTGAGGTCGCGCCGGTCGACCATTTCGAAAGTTTCTCCAGCGAGCCGAATGCGGGCGATTCTGGGGCGTCCACTTACGGTGCGGACCAAGTCTCCGTTTCTGAAAATCTAAGCGACGCAGAGCCGGTCGTGGATGAAGTGGCGCCGGAAGAGCCGGTGCACGAAGAGATCCATGCTGCAGCGGACGAGAGTTCCCTGCCCCATTTGGCGACATCGGAGACGTCGCAGAAATCTGGCCAGGATAGATGGTCTGACCTGCTGCGCGCTTCGAGCGAAGTGGCGAGCAACGGCGACGGGGTCGTTGGTCATATGCCGCTGGAGCCGATGATCAACGATTTGCATGAGCAGTCGGCCACGACGTCTGGCGAGAGCGAGCAAGAACCCGCGCACGTGGCGGAGTGGCTGCGGACTCGCGCCGCGCAAGAGGACATTCACAACGGCAATTCAGCACCGATCGAAGCGTTCCACGGCGAGCCCGCTCTGGATAAGTGGAATCAGCAGACGATTGAGTCGACGTTGGACGAGACGCCGTTTGCCGATCAGCCCGAACCAACGCTCTTTGAAACGCAGCCGGTGCAACCGCTCGCCGAGCAGTTTGCAGAACGGATTCCGACGCTGCCGCCGCCGAATCGTGAGGCGCTCTCGGGAATTCCGTTTCTGATGCCGCGCACGGAAGCCGAGCCGGGGGGCACTGGTGGAAACGACTCGGCGAACTCTGCCGCCGTGGATGAAGTGGTGCGCCGGGTGCTTGAAAAGCTACAGCCCCAGCTGCACGAATTGCTCTCGCAAGGCGTGAAACCGCTGGTCGAAAACATGCTGCAGAACGAACTAAAGAACGAATTTCACCGCAACGAAAAAGTTTAGGTTCTCCGTCCGGTTTTCGCGTCCGCCCTTCACAGGGCGGACGTTTTTTTTTGGCGTCTTGTTCTTCCTGCCTTGAGCCGGTGGCTCATTTGACGCGCTGTGCGCCCGCCGCTTATATTCATTAATTCAGGTTTCACGAGATTTCCGCACAGAGGAACGATGCCCCAAGAAATACCCAAGGCCTACGAGCCACAGGAAATCGAAGAGCACTGGGCCAAGGCCTGGTACGAAGAGAACCTGTTCCGCGCCGAGAATTCGGGAAACCCCAAGCTGGCGGGCGACGCCCAGCCACGTTTTTCCATCGCGCTGCCTCCGCCGAACGTCACCGGCTCGATCCACATCGGGCACATGCTGGAGCATACCCAGATCGACATGCTGGTGCGCTGGCACCGTATGCGCGGTGAGCGCACTCTTTGGCTGCCGGGCATGGACCACGCGGGGATCGCGACCCAATTTGTAGTGGAACGCATGCTGGCCGCCGAGGGCGTGAGGCGGCAAGATCTGGGCCGCGAAGAATTCGAGCGGCGCGTGTGGAGATGGAAGGCGGAGAGCGGCGGGGTCATCAAGCAGCAGATGATTCGGTTGGGGGCGTCTTGCGACTGGACGCGCGAGAAATTTACGCTGGACCCGGCGCTGTACCGGTCGGTGCTCGAAGCGTTCTTGCGGCTGCATCGCGAAGGGCTGATCTATCGCGGGCGGTACATGGTGAATTGGTGCCCGCGCTGCCAGACGGCGATCAGCGACCTGGAAGTGGTGCATAACGAGCGCGCCGGAAATTTGTGGCACATTCGCTATCCGGTAGCGGATTCGAAAGAATTTTTGGTGGTGGCTACGACGCGTCCGGAAACGATGCTAGGCGATACAGCCGTGGCCGTGCATCCGGAGGACGAGCGCTACGCGCACCTGGTCGGCAAAAAAGTGATGCTGCCGCTGATGAACCGGGAGATTCCGGTGATCGCGGATTCGTATGTCGATCGCGAATTCGGGACCGGCGTGGTGAAGATTACTCCGGCGCACGATCCGAACGATTTCGAAGTGGGTAAGCGTCACAACCTGCCGGAAATCGATGTGATGACCGACGACGCGCACCTGAACGCCGACGCGGGCAAATATGCGGGGCTGGAGCGTTTCGTGGCACGCGGGCGAGTGATTGCCGATCTGGAAGCGCTTGGCTTGATGGAGAAAATTACCGAGCACACGCATAACGTCGGCACCTGCGATCGCTGCAAAGCGATTGTCGAGCCGCGGCTTTCGACGCAGTGGTTTATGAAAATGAAGCCGCTGGCGGATGAGGCGAAAAAAGCGGTGACTGGGGAATTCGGTCCGGCGGCGGAAATTGAAGTAGTGCCGGACAACCAGCGGACGATTTTGTTGCAGTGGTTTGAAAATATTCGCGACTGGTGCATATCGCGGCAGCTCTGGTGGGGACATCGAATACCGATCTGGCATTGCGCAGGCTGCAAGGAAATGATTCCGGCGACGAGTTCAGATGTGGAGATTGTCGACGGGCATGCGCGCGCTGCGGGGATTCCGGCGAAGTGCCCTAAGTGCGGCAGCGAAAAACTGGCGCAAGACAAAGACGTGCTGGATACGTGGTTCAGTTCGGCGCTGTGGCCGTTTTCGACGCTGGGCTGGCCGGACGACAGCGAAGATTTGCGCACGTTCTATCCCACCAGCCTGCTGATCAGCGGCTACGACATTCTATTTTTCTGGGACGCGCGGATGATCATGGTGGGGCTGCATCTGGCTCCGGGCGCGAGCGAAAAAGATCGGATTCCCTTCCGGCGTTTGTATTTGCATTCGCTGGTACGCACGGCGGAAGGCGCCAAGATGTCGAAGACTAAGGGTACCGGCGTCGATCCCTTGCAATTGACGCAGCAATACGGCACGGATGCGTTGCGGTACATGCTGGCCAGCATGGCGGCGCCGGGGACAGACATTGCGCTGACTGAAGACCGGATTCTCGGGGCGCGGGCGTTTGCGAATAAGATTTGGAATGCGGCGCGATTTTTGTTCATGAATTTGGAGAAGGCGGAGGCGTCGTCTGGAATTACTTTGGAAGAGCTTGCGGCGCCGGAGATTCGCTCGGCTGCGCCGTACGCAGTGAAGGGCGAAGGCGAGTTGGTGCATCGCTGGATTTTCTCGCGGCTGGCGGCGACGTCAGCTGAAGTGAGTAAGGCGCTGGATGAATTTCGTTTTCATGAGGCGTGCCAGACGATCTATCACTTTTTTTGGGGCGATTTCTGCGATTGGTATATCGAGTGGGTCAAGCCGCAGCTGAGTTCGACTGACCGTGATGTGGCGGTGCCAGCCTGGCGCAATATTTTTGCGGTTTTGGATACGGCCTTGCGAGTGCTGCATCCCGTCAT